>JABIPA010000066.1 GCA_018698675.1 bacterium
AAAATAAGAAATTTAAGAAATTTTAAGGGCAGCTATTTTGTCCAAGCTTTTTTAAAAGGAACTTATTCTGGAGTTTTGCTTACGTCATCGCCTAATCGCCCCGATTGTATGCTCATTGAATATAGTGAAACCCCGATGGATGTTACGTCTGGAAAGAATGTTGATTTTTTACATGTTTCTAGGCTGGATTTATCTTTCAATCGTAATGAATTAACGAAAGACCAATGTGAAAATTTTTATGACTTAGTTCTAATATCTAAAAAAATTGAACAACATTTTAATAGGCCTCAAAATATAGAGTGGGTTATTAGTAATAATAAGGTATTTATTTTACAAACGAGAGAAATTATAAATGGGTGTCTCATACCGGGGGAAATAGATGTTTGTACTTTTGATTCTTTTAAAACAGGGAATCGGATTTCCGTACTAAATGAACAATTAAAACCTAATACTATTCTTAATGCTTCTGTATTTTTAGATATATGGAGTCATTCTGGTTCATTAGGTGTTTTAGAGGCAAAAAAAGTTGTGAAGAAAAATTATGAGAGTATGCCTTTTTTAGTTTTTGAGAACGAGTGTTTGGTCGAAACGTATCTATTGGCTTCTAATTTGAGTTATTCTAGTACTTCGTGCACTACCTTACTTAAGAGGATTTATTCTGAGCTTTTACCAGAGTATTATGAGTTTTTGAGGTGGTCTAAAGAAACGTCTATTCAATTAATATGGCGGTATTTTCTAGTCAACGTATACCCGACAATTTTGGAGTATGGAATGAAAGCTGAAATTGAATTTGGCTCTATTTCTGGACGTAATAAATTATTTGAAAAATTTGGGTTCACTCGGGTTAATAATGGCACGAATTCTTTTGAATTGGGGTTTCATACGGATTGTGATGAGTTAAATATATATAATTTATATGAAGAAGGATACGAATGTTACGATAACTATTTTGATTTGATTCCAGACTATCACTTAGCCGATACGCCTTTCTATAGCAGTGACTATAATAGTCGGACATTGGACGATTTGTC
Organism: bacterium; assembly: GCA_018698675.1. Lineage (GTDB taxonomy): Bacteria > Margulisbacteria > Marinamargulisbacteria > JABIPA01 > JABIPA01 > JABIPA01. Next base: position 1,032 of record JABIPA010000066.1, read on the forward strand.
TTTTATTAAAAATGATTTAAATAAACATATATCCGTTTTGTTTAAGGTTTTAAAAAACAAATGTGTTTTCATGGCTCAACATACTGGGTTAAATCGAGATATTGTTTATTTGACTATAGATGAACTTGGGATGGTAGATTCCTTTACGGATAGATTATCTGGAATAATACGATATCGAAAAGAAATAAACGATAAAAAAACATATAGGATTGAATTGACCAAACGTACTGAGGGCCAATTGTTGAGGGGACGAATTGTTTCCGGTGAATTTCCATTAAAAGGCACCCTTGTTAGCGCCAAAATGGTACTAGATGGTGAGGTTCTTCCTGATAACGCGGTTTTACTAACCCAGTTTTTCGACCCTTCTTTAATTAAATATCTTCCGATACTGAATGGGGTTATATCAGAAACAGGGAACTATTTGAGTCATTGGGCTATTGTTGCAAGAGAACAATATGTTTCCTGTTTAATTAATTGTCACAATGCAGTATCTACTTTAAAAGTAGGGGAAACTGTTTCCGTGGATTCCAATGGAATCATTGAAAGGGAAAAATGATGGAAAAACATTCTTTATTAAGAAAAGTAGCTTGGATTTTTCTTAGCGGCATTTGTTTAATCTGGGCGGCAATGTTTTTTGTGAAACTAATTTCACATACGGAGAATCTTAAGCTTATTGACTTTGCTATTAATCGGCCGGAGTTAAATATACAGACTATGATTGAATTTGAAATAGATGATAGTGCTCGAAATAAATGGGTATCTGTTGAGAGTTTAGAGACACTTGTTAAGAGCGAGGATTGGACAGTCGTGTTTATTGATCCATATGACGAATCGGAAATTATTAATAATAAGTTGATTTATGCGGTTCCTCCTTTCAATGCAGAAAAAGTAGTACGTCATTATTTAGAATCGCATAAAAAGTTGGTCGTGATTAGTAAGTATCAAAATTATTATACCGCAATACTTTTGAACGAGTTGAAAGAGGCTAATATTGATATTTCCAATATATATTTTTGTGATCTTAAACGAGATCCTTTTCAAAATAAGAAGGTTGGAGTTTCGTTGTTATCGTCGAATGATGTGAAGAAAATGGAGGGAGATTTGTCTAATGTTTTGTTTCTAGATCCTAGGCCACAAAAACTAAAAATAGATTTTCAGTTTAATGAGACACATCATATTCCAATTGATAAGGGGATAGCAGTTCCTGTATCAGAGTTAAATCAACGACCGATTATTATTTCGAGTTTTGGACGATTTTCTTATAGAGATGCATTAGCTTTGTCAAAAAGACTTAAGGCTTTAGGAGTAACCTCTGTTCGAGGTATTTTAGTTACACCGGATATATGGAAAAACCCATTTCGAAAGGTAAAAAAAATTGATTCTAGGTATAGTGAGCTTAATCTAGAATAAACTCTTCTCGCCAAATTGATTCGTCATCCCATGATGGTTGGTTTGACTTAATAAATACACAATTATTAATGACGAGCACGTCCATTTCTGTTCGCATAAAACATCGATAAGCATCTTCTGGTGTGCATACAATTGGTTCGCCGCGAACATTAAAGCTTGTGTTGATAAGAATGGGACAACCTGTTTTTGCTTTGAATGCTTCTAGTAGCTCTGAAAATTCGGGATTGGTTTCTTCGTGAACGGTTTGAATTCTCGCTGAATTATCAACGTGTGTTATGGACTGAATTTCTGATCTTGTGTGATAGAGACGTTCATATAATGATAGTTTTTGATAATTATCAGGAAGAGGCGTCAATCTTTTTTTGTGAACGGGCGCTACGAGCAACATATACGGAGATTCTTGTTCTATTTCGAAATACTCTTTTAGGTCAGATGCTAGAATAGCTGGTGCAAATGGCCGAAACCCTTCTCTGTATTTGATTTTAAGGTTTAATTTTTTTTGCATATCGGCTTTTCTCGGATCTGCTAGAATACTTCTTCTTCCTAAAGCTCGGGGTCCAAATTCCATTCGCCCTTGAAACCAACCGACGATCTGACCAGAATCTAAATAATCTGCAATTTTGTTACATAATGTGCCGAAATTATTGTCTTGTGAAAAAGATGCTTGAAGACGATTTGCCATTTTTTCAACGGTTTCGTTAGAAAAGGAAGGCCCTAAATAACTTCCATTCATTGAATCTGTATATTTATTTGAACTTAAAGACGAGTTTTTTGCGTCTTTTTTGTTGCTGGTGTCTGTCATTGTTCTAGGCTTATTTAAAGAAATATGCCAAACCGCTTGGGCTGCACCTAATGCACCGCCTGCATCGCCTGCTGCAGGCTGGATCCAAATTGATTTGAAGATTTTTTCTTTTAATAATTTCCCATTCGCTACACAGTTAAGGGCAACTCCTCCCGCTAGGACGAGATGGTCACAGCCAGTTATCATTTTTGTAGTTTTTGCCAGTTTAATAACAATTTCTTCGGTTACCTGTTGGATGGCTAATGCTAAATTCATGTAGTCTTGAGATAACTCGCTTTCTGATTGGCGTTTAGATAGGTTGAAAAGTTTGTTCCATTTTTTATTCTTTGTCATTGTTAGCCCAGTCGCATAGTTAAAATAGGGCATGTTTAACAAAAAGGACCCGTCTTCTCTGATATCGATGAGTGTTTCTTCAATTTTTTGTTTGAACGTTTTTGTTTGTATAGATGTTGGGTCGCCATAAGGGGCAAGACCCATTAATTTGTATTCGCCGCTATTTACTTTAAACCCGCAGTAATAGGTAAACGCAGAATATAAAAGGCCTAAGGAATGAGGGAATTGAATTTCTTTGATTAGAGAAATTGAATTGTTTTCTCCTTTACCAATGGTTGTTGTCGCCCATTCACCAACACCGTCTAAGGTAAGAATACCAGCTTTTTCGAATGGAGACGGATAAAACGCGCTGGCAGCGTGAGATAAATGATGTTCTGGAAAGTATAATTTTCCCGTGAACGATCCAATTTTTTTTAACTCGTCTTTGATTAGTTTTTTTAAGAATAGTTTTTCTTTAATCCAAACAGGAATTGCAGATAGAAAGCTGGTTAGACCTAGTGGAGAAAAAATATGATAGGTTTCCAATAAACGTTCGAATTTTAATAAAGGTTTGTCGTAAAAAGAAACCGCCGAAATGTCGTTTAATAAATATCCAGATTCTTCTAAAACATATTGAATTGCCTGTGATGGAAATGCCGGGTCATGTTTTTTGCGAGTAAATCGCTCTTCTTGTGCAGCTGCAACTATTTGTCCATCGACTAAGAGAGCTGCGGCACTGTCGTGGTAAAAAGCGGAGATTCCTAATATTACGGTTGGTTTTGACATGGTTTTCCTTAATTACTATTTTTTAAAATGGATGCTTTAAATCTGTGGGAGTAAAACTATGGTTTTTATTTGTAAATACAGAGGCTGTCGATGATTTAAATTGTTTGATTTTTAGAGGATCTTTTTTAACGAGCTTTAAAAAAAAGCCCATTGGACAAAGGATACTATAAAAGACAATTGTTAATATCACTTTTGACATAATAGCGCCCAATACAAGCGAAAAGTTTAGCCATATAAATGCAAAGGGCTTAAATAATGACGGTCTTATCATCAATGCAAAAACTAAAAGTGTTGCAGCGATTGCTGTGTTTTCTTTGACGATTTCATTTGTTCTACAAAATAGAGTTGATGCGAGCAGACATATAAATATAAGAGCGAGTCCTGAGTCTGATGATTGTGATTTTGTTATGTCTTTATAATTAAGCATGGATAGTAAAAACCTTTTTTCTAATTTTTTGTTGATTGATCCGTTAAACATTTTCTAATGGACATGATATGAAAAAATAGGGCTGTGGGCACAACAAAACCTGGCAGCCAACTATATGGAAACGATCCTATAAATGTATTTTCCGGAACCGTTTGTATTGTTTGAAAAATGGTTGGTGTTGCCAAAAAGCCATTAACAACTACATTTCCTAGCAACGCTATTCCCAAAAAATTCCAAATTAACACAATCTCATTTCGAATGGATGGTTTGAATATGTTTAAGGTAAAACAGCTGTAAACGATTAGAGGGGCTGTTAATCCAATAATAATATCAAAATTACGACCGTCCCATGTCATAAGTTCGGGCGCGACATGTTGTTTTGCAAGTATAAATAAAATTAATTCCATCACGATTCGAAAAGATTGTATCCCTATTAACCAGGTTTGGGGAACGCTTAAAAAAATTGGTCGGACGGTTTTTGATTTTGTAGTAAAAAGTAATAAAAGAATCACAGGTGCTAGTATGAAGAAAAATCTGGGCGGAACCGTGTCAAACTTATTAAAGAAACCAAAAATACTGAGAGCTCCAATCGTAGTTATCCAGATAAGTAGTTCAGTTTTTAGGAGGAGCGCTAGTTTTGGCTGAGCTCTAAAGCCTATTTTTAGACAAAAAGAAATAAATGAAAAAAGAAAGATGGTTAGGCCTATAAATAGTAGGCTTGGAAGAAGCGGCGTTGTAAATAAATCGTTCAATTTAGTTTTCCTTTTTGGTCTATTATTTGAATCTGAAATGATTATAGCATTTCTTACCGATTAGGAATTTTACGTTAATTGATTTTTTATTTTACTAGTTTAACTGATTGTTTTATTTCAGACTATTGATGACTCAAGGAACCTTGTTTCTTCTTCTTTTTCTGGCATTTCAATATCGCGTAAATTTAATATGCTTGTTTTTTGTGTGTCTTTGAAAGTGGGGGAGTGGGCGATATTTTGTCCTAACGTACATCCCATCAATTTTGAAAGTGTAATGACAATTGTCGACATTGTTTTTTGAGAAAGCTTTTGTTCTTGAGATGCAAGCAATAGTGTTAAGCCTACAACTCCTATTTCTCTCGAAATAGCGAATAGCGAATATGTTTGTGGAGATAAATCACGTAGAGCGAATGGTTGAGAAAAGCTTGCCAAGGCTAGTCCAAAATATAAGCTCGTATCAACTGCTTGTTTCAATGCAAAGTCCCTGGAACTACTTTGGTGATCTGATAGGAATGCCTTTGCTATCAGAGATGCTAAAAATAAAGTCGATACTACGGCGACTATCGTTTTAGATGTTACCGGCAGACAATTGGGTCCTTTTGTTAATTCTTTTCCAATGAGTTGGCTAGATATTTTTCCAGATGCAATGAGCGGGATTCGAAATAATGGACTCACGCTTGATGTTAGTTGATTTGTTAAAAATTCTAATTGGGCGCCAGAAAGATTTTTGGCTCCTAGAGCGATTAATAAAGGAAGACTTTTAAATTTTCGTAGAGCAATTACACCAATTGTTTCTAATATTCCGACTCCTGCAATAACCAGGCACGTTTCTTTTTTGTTGTAGTTCGAAATTAGACTCAGAGCGAGGATTGCCGAAGAAGCTGTTGCTATCGGTAATGAAATTGCGAGTGGAAAAGGATTTGTGCATGAACGTTGATTTAACGATATAACTTTTCTCATTCTTTAAAAGAATATCAAATTTTTGATATGTTTCAAGATAGATTAGTTGTTTTCTTAAAAAATTATTAAAATAGTTATATTTTTGATTTTTTTTATTGTGATTCGTTAGTTTTTAGTGCGTATTTTTTTTAAAATAATAATTTTTATGATTTGTCTGTTATTTTCTTGAAACCTATTTTGATTGGATGCAGAGTTAGAATATGAAGATCTAAGTGTGTGGGTAATTTGAATTGTATGAAGAGTACGTTTTATTTCTAGTTCGATTGAAAGTTTTCCATTACCATGATTACTATGAAGGTGCTTAAACTTTGTTGGCAAACGTTTCTTGTGTCTAGGGTTCCTGGTGCGTTTGTTAGAAGTCTTTCATTTTTCATTCCGTTTGTTTTTACATTAGACGATAGGCAATTGAGTTTTAGAGATAGTTTATTTTATTTTTTTGGCTTTTTTTGTTTTTTAGCGTCTATCTATTGTTTGAATAGTTTTTTGAACTTTGATGATGATTTAAAGAATCCTCGATTTAAATTACAGTCATTGTATTCTTCTCGTTTCTTTATGGGGTTATTTATCTTTTTTTGTATTTTTTCAGGATTTGTTTTTTCATTTTTATCAAACACCTTACTATTTATATGGGCTTGTTTATCGCTTTTCTTTTGGTACGTATATAGCAGTTCTAGATGGCGGTTGAAGTTGAGACCTATAATCGGAGGTCTTTTGCATTGGGCCGCTCAGTTTTTCTTACAATTGGTAGCATGGCAAATTTGGTACCCTCTGTCTTTCAATATGATTGTTTTTTCAAGTATTTTTTCTTTGTTTTCAACGGCCGGGTATTTTAGGGGTTTGGTTACGGATTATGATAGTGACCAAGACGTGTTGGGGCGTGTTCGATTGAGTCTTTCATCTGTTCAATTGTTGGCGAGGTCCGTATTTTTGTTGAGTTATTTATTATTATGTTTTTGGTTGAATTATTTGGGAATGGATTCGATTTTGACCGTGTTTTATTTTATGTTTTTTTTACACGTTACTGTGTACGTCGTTTTTCATCGTATTCGGCTTGTTCAGCGTAAAAATAGATTTATTCAATTGGCGTACTTGCTTATTTTTGCTTTAGGTTTTCTTTATTTAGGAATAACAGAAATGATTAATTTAGATTATATGGATAGTGGGCTGAAAAAAGTTTCAGTAACGATACAAGGGGACTAACCATATTGATATGAAAATTCGTGGATTGGCAGCGTTCTCCTTTTATAAATCTTTTCTTTGCCGATGGTTAGGCGCCTTTTTTTTAATCTTAGGATTAGGAAGTGTATTTGGACTTGTTTATTCAGTAGATCCCTTATTTGAGCATGATCAATTGACTAAATTTTTACCTGGATTGGCAAAGGCAAATATTGGGTTTCTTTCAGACGACTGGATCTCTAATCTAAAGTTATTATATCCATTATTTACAGGCTTGGTTTTTTGGTTTACTAAACTATTTGGGACGAGTAGTTTTTATGTAGTGATTTTATTTTTTATGGGATTGTATTTCTTTTTTTTACTAGAGATTCCTAGAATTGGGTTAACGGATTTAGTTAGTTCGTCACAAGAAATTCTAAAAAGAGATAAAATAATACGAAATGGGTTTAAACAGTGGCCCTGGGGTTGGTACAAACTTATTCAAAATAAAGGTTGTGTCACATGTCTAGCTTTGAATAGCATGATTCTTCTTATTTTACATTCTTATTATGTCCGACAAGATGTGTCGTGGGGAAGTCCTCTTCATTCATTTACTTGGGTAAGAGGCATGGCAAATCAGTACATTATTAACTCTCATTTTATTCCGAGTTCATTTGGGATTCTTTTTCTAGCGGCGATTTTTTTCTTTTTGAGAAGGAATTATATAGGTACATCGTTTTGCATTGCAGGTGCTGTTTCGTTTCATCCTGCGATGATGTTTGTTGGGGTCGTTTTTTCTTTGGCGTTTATTGTGAGGCAGTTTACGGAAGGGGCGAGTTTAAAAAGTGTCGCTTTGTTCGCAGGAGGAACCTTATTACTATCGTTGCCTGCTGGCGCCTATTCAATTTGGCTCGTTACGTCGGGGCCTTCGGAGTTACTCAATCAATCTATGGAAATTTATCGTCAAATAAGGTCGCCAGGAACTCAGTTGATTTCTGAGTGGATGAATACTCAAGGAACTGTCCGGTTAGGATTGTTTTTTGTGGCAATTATATTGGTTCGGCGTACGTCGTTAGGATTTATAATGATTATGGTTTTTGGCGTGAGTTTTATATTTACGTTATTTCATTTGGTTTTCGATGACATGTTTTTTTCTATGATGACTCCTTGGCGGGTAATGGCTGTGTTAACACCCTTATCAACAGGGATAATCGTGTTTTGGTGCGTTCGATATTTTGAACAAAAATTTAGGGAAAATAACTTCGTCCTTATTTTATCATCAGCTTTCCTTTTATTGATGACGTTCTTTTGTCTGTGGATGGGAGTGACGAGAACATTTCAACATTTTTCTAGTAAATTAAATAGTGATGATTTTGATCGTTTAACTGTTTACGTTCGTGAACATAAAGTAAAAGGTGATGTCTATATCATTCCTCCAAATAAACGATATTTTCGACTTCATGCTCAAGTGCCTGTGTTTGTAGATTTTAAGGGATTTCCAACAGAATCTTGGGCCGTTATCGAATGGAATAAACGGATTCACATGGTTAAACGCTTATATAAAAATGGGATTATGGATAAGGAATTGATACATCTTTTTAAGGGGTATCCCGTTACCCATGTCGTTTTGGAGACTAAAGAAAATGGTATGGAAAGTAGCGACCTTTTGAATTTGGTTTATAAGAATTCGACATATGCCTTGTATCGTCTTTAGATTTTAAGCATGAGTAAGATTAGTATCTTTTATTTTGTTTTTCCAGGGTGGTATTCTTTGTTTATATCTGCATTTAGTAATGTTCCCCATTTCTTATTGTAGGGATGGATCGTTGATACTTTTTTTTCGTTTCTATATAAGTGATTCCCTGAGTTCGCCCATTCAAATAAAGCGCCTTCTAAATTGTAAACGTTTGTAAATCCAACTCTCATCAATTGTTTTGCCATTTCTGCTGACCTGTAACCGACGGAACAATAGACGATGATTTTTTGATTTTTATTTAATGATTTTGAGACTTTATTTATAGAAGAATTTGGTCGTAGATAAATTGCATTTTCAATGTGGCTAATGTCGTATTCTTTTTTTTCCCGAACATCAAAAATAGTGATGTTTGATGATGGATTATTTTTCCATTTAAGAAAGTCTTTTTGGGTGACGTGTTTAACGGCCGGGTATTTTTTTTTAATGTGGATCACTTCTGACTCAAGATCAAATGCAGAAAGGATTGATGTTAAACACATTACAGTACCAAAAAAAAATATAGCTGAAATTGATTTAAGCTTAATCATGATATTTGTTTGTTAATCCTTATCGTCTTTATCTTTCTTAATAATATAGGACTTGGTGTTTTTAGTGTAGAAAAATGATTTGGGTACTATTTGTTGCGGGAAATTAACCTTATAAAGTATTTAAGCTAAATCCTTTGTTCTTTATATAGCGACTGCTTAGTAAAAAAATTACTCTTTTCTACGAAGAATAAAATTTTTTATTCTGTTAATGAATTGTTAACAGTAATACACATTTTGTTTTAATATGTTCGTTGTACCCTAACGTTATAAATTAATAAGGAGAAATAAATGAATAATAAATTAACCATTAAAATGGTAGTCGCTTTAGCGGCGATTTTTTCAACGGCGTCGGTAAACGCAGCAACGAGTGTAGATGATTTCAATTTAAAAGGGGATTACAGACTTCGTTATCAATTAGAAGATAAAGAATCTGGAACGAGTAGAGCTCGAACAAGAATACGTTTTCGATTAAAAGGTGAACGGGCTATTTCGGAACAAAGTACCGTTAAATTTGGATTAGCCACTGGTGGAACAGATGCTCGTTCGACAAATCAGACATTACAGGATTCATTTCAAACTCCAGATATTCGTTTGGACTTTGCATATATTAAGCATAGTTTATCTGAAGACTTTTCTGTTATGGGTGGAAAAATGAAGAATCCATTGTGGAGAGCTTCAGATTTGTTATGGGACTCTGATATTAATCCAGACGGGTTTGCTGTTGTTGGGAAATCGATGATTGAGAAGTTTTCTTTTTCCTCAACAGTTGGGTACTTTGTATTGGACGAATTGAAGTCGGATGAAGAAGATCCTGGTCTTTTTGTTTTGCAACCAGCTGTTTCTTTTAGTGTTGCTGATAATATGAAGTCTAAGTTTTCTTTAGGTTATTATTTTACTCAAAACTTAGTTGGAAACACGCTTGATAATTCTTCAGGAAGTAATACGGGAGCTGATTCTGGATTAGTTGATGATTTTTCGGCTTTAGTTTTTAGCGGGCAACTTGATATGAACAATGTTATGGGATTACCTTTAGTAAGATCTTTTGGTGAATTGATATTAAATTCGGCAATGGATGATTCAAATAGAGGCGGTATTGTTGGAATTAAATTTGGAGATAAAAAAGTAAAAGGTCTTGGTAAATGGCAAGCCATGTTAAGTTATCGATATTTAGAAAAAGATGCATGGTTGGATATTTTTCCTGATGCAGATTCGTATGGTGGAGCGACAAATACTCAAGGTCTAAAAGTAGGTGTGAATTATGGTTTGTCTAAAGCAACCGCGGTTGGCATCACTTATATCAACATGGATGTAATTGATGGAACTAAAAATGCACAATCCATTTTTCAGTTAGACTTGAAAAGTAAAATATAATAGGGCATTCCTAAACGTTTTCAGGTTGGTCTTCGAGGGACGCTTACCTATCTATGATATGTTTTGTTTCTCTTGAAAACTAATCTGAAAACTTTAAAATTCTTCTAAGATTTTCTAGAAGGTAGAGGTCTAAAAAGGGTGAAAATAAAAAGCAGACCGGAAAAACACAAAATAAAAGTTAATTTACAAACCTATTTTTAACACAAGTCTTATAAAAGGGGATTCCGTATTTATGAGAATTTGGAGATATTGTTCTAATGGAACAGTTTTCGCACAATTACTCTATAATAGGAACGGGGCTTCTTTATTTACGGTTATTCTTTCCAAGTTCTAGAAATTAAAAGGTTAGTATTTTTTTGGAGTCAAAATAATATGAATTATATATCAATTCTTCGTGGGATAAATGTTAGTGGGCAGAAAAAAGTAAAGATGGATGACTTGAAACTTTTATATGAATCACTTGGGTTGAAAAATATAAAAACCTATATTCAAAGTGGAAATGTGATATTTACTTCTCGTGTAAAGAACATAAAAGATTTAAAGATAAAAATAGAGAAAGCAATCCAGAAAAAATATAATTTTCATGTTCCAGTACAGGTTCGAACTAGTGATGAACTATCTTCCATTATCAATAATTATCCTTTTGGTGTGGTTGACATTGAAAAAGAAGGAACTAAGATTTTAGTGACTTTTTTGGATTCCCGACCATTTCCAGATAAGGTTTTAGCTATTCAAAAATTTATCACTTTGCCAGAAAAATTAATTGTAAAGAAAGACGTTGTTTATCTTTTTTGCCCAAATGGGTATGGAAAGAGTAAATTGTCGAATAATTTTATTGAGTCTAAATTAGAAAGAAGCGCTACTACTAGAAACTGGAAGTCTGTCTGTAAATTATTTGAGCTATCTCAATAAGTCAGTTGTTCAAGAATGGTCAAAGTCAGAAAAAGGACTCATGTGCATACTAAAATAGTACATTGTTATTTTCTTAAAAAAATTATACCTCTTGATCTAAAGGGTATACTTAAACCCGATCAAAAAAACGTGTCATCACTAAAAGATAATGACCTATTTCTATATTCAATTATGGGAAAATCTAGATCCGGAACTGAAAAAGTTTTATACCTACGAGATAGATATGGTAAGCCGAGTCCAATAACGTTGAAGTATGATAAGACCAGAAATAATAAAAGAAGATACTGGAATGGTGGTTCGGGAATAGAAATTGCTACGGACTTAATGAACTGGGGAGCTTGCAGTAGAGTAAGACGCGTACTAGATACATCCTCTGGGATTTATTATGCAGATTTAATTTCAGTCCCTAAAATGCAATATGGCGCCTTATTCACACCTATTTCAAACTCTGTCTTCGAAAATAAATCAAAAAGTTGTAAAGGATTTAATAAAAAATACCCAATCATACATAAAATCATTGATTATTCTGCTAATAAACATTTTATTACATTTAAAACGTTACAAAAGATAAGAAAAGCTGATGAACGTTTTATTAATACTCCAAGACTTGTGTTCATGGAAATAAAAAGAAAAATTAGTAAAATAAATGGAAAAAAAATAAATGTCTTTTATAGACGGTGTCATGTTTTATACGACTTAGGTACTCATGATTTGAAAGAATTTGTTCCAGATAATTTATCTCACGCTCTATTAATAGCGTCTCATCTCATTGAGTCTGTTTTATATCTGCATCAAAACAAAATTATTCATCGAGATATTAAACCAGAGAATATAATATGTTTTGAAAATAGTCTTCCAAAGTTAATTGATTTTAATTTATCATTCGACTTCAATGAGATTAATACACCTGTTGCTTCAACGGCAGGAACAAAGCTATATATCGCTCCTGAACTTAGAGTTAGTCTTGATAAAAAAAAGCTAAGAACATTTGATGACTTAAAAAAAAGTGATACATGGAGTTTAGGAGCTACGTTATTTAATCTTTTTACATCAACGACTGAGAACCCTAAAGGGGAGAAATTAACGAATTCTGGAGACAACAAATATGGACAATTCCATCAGGGTTACTATGCCGTTAGTGTTGACGAACAAAAAGAAAGAACCATTTTAGAATCTCATATAAAAAAATCTTCAATTCAATTTTCATCCATTCAATTATCATTACTTCGTGGGTTACTAGAGCCTAATCCAGAACTTAGGCTATCACTTGATAAAGCTTTAAACATGTTTAAAAGGTAGTTGTTCAAAACTGACCTATCTAAATATATATCAAAAAACTCAAAGCACTTGTTCAATTTGGATGGAACAATATTTGAAATATTATTTTTTTAAGGTGTGAATGACCGGCTAAAATAAAAAGATCGTTTTTGCACCACTACCTAATCAATTAAGCGGCTGGTGGAAACTGACGCCATTCGCATATTTGGGATTCTGGATTATATTGATGTTCGCCATATTGAACCGAACCATCGACGTTTATAATTTCACCACTTACCTGTTCCATACGTCTTATAAATTCGAATTTTCCTTTTGAAATGGTACCATCTACCCAGATAAGTTCACCGTCTACTAGTTCCATTCGATTAAGTTTTGGAATAAAGTCAAACGTGCCTCTTTGAATAGATCCCATTGAATAACGAATTTCCCCGTTTACCAATTCCCTGCGACCAAGTTCTGGAATGTGCTCAAACTTTCCTTTTATAGCGGTGCCATCTGTACGGGCAATTTCTCCGTGTAATAAATCATTTTCTATGAATAGACCTTCTTTTCTATAGGCATCAGTTACATTGATTTTATAGGTGAAGTCGCTAAAACTGATTTTAAGGTTAGTTTCAGAAAATATTGGGGTTTTTATTGATATGTCTTCAATTTCCGGACTAGAGTGGGTTTGAAAATAGATTTCTAAACAACTTGTTAAGATTTCTTTGTTTACGTTTATTTTAAGGGAGGACGTCTTTGATAGAATGCTTTCGCAGATAATTTCGCTCATAGATAATATACTTACGATGGGTATTTCCATTCTCGGGCCTAAGTGAGGGGGCAATGCTTGAAGATGATCGTCACTAAGAAGAGGACGTGTTAATGACCTGCCCTCCGAATCTTGATGCATAGGGTTTATACTGGTTGCGGTAGTAACTGTGTTTGTCTGAATATTGTATATCATTTCTTAATCCTCCCGAATCCTTTTGTTTTTTGTAAAAATAGACGTCTTATATAGTTATCGATGAATTTGATATCGAGATTCATTTTTTTTGTTGTGCCACGCCCCCATTATTTATGAATAGTTCAGGATATTCTTCTAAAGTGATAGTTTTTGAACTACTATCATTACTTTTTCAAAGAGCCTCGGTATTTTCGATTTTTAAAAACATCTTGTTTATAAGAATTATTGCGTGTTTTTAATTGAACAAAGGGCAGTTTTTCGATATAAATAAAAATAAATGAAATTATTTTTAATCTTTCGCGATAATCTATTGATACTTTAGTCCATTTTTTACATATAAATAAAATTAGGTTGTCTATCCCAAAATAATGCATATTACTAAAAAAATTATTTCGAATGTAACATACCATACCGATCTTGTAAGTCTTCAAGATTTTTACTTGCAGGGTCCAATTCAAGCACTGATAGACGATACACAAAAATCAGCTGCCATTGTTGATGGAAGCTTTGAACCTGAAGATGCCTATTTAATGGAAAAGAAATGGTATCTCGAAACGTCTATCAGGTTATTGGTTAACCATTCAGAAAACAAAGAAGATATCTTAATTCCACACCAAAAGGAGAAACATATACCGGAGTCGGTACTCGAAGATAGCGCTGAACGATTTAGCCTGAACAAAATGGACGATTTCATTAAAAAAGCAAAATTTAAAGAAGCGCTAAACTACCTATATGACGTTAGAAAGTCAGATCAAGCATCGGCGGCAACAATTTTTATTGAAGAATTGGTACAATCAGAATTTAATCTAAATAAAATAAAAATCAACGGACACTCTCTTTTATTGGTAGCCTGTGTATTTCGGTCTAAAAAAGGTATCGACCTACTAGAACAACATGGCTATAACTTTTCAGAAGACACAGGTTATACGGAAAATCACATATCTAGATCGGGTCTACGTACTGAAGCTAGCAGCCTTTATATTGTCGTCAGGCAAAACTTATATTCCTTCATCCCATTTTTAAAACAAAATGGCTATAACGTTGCGAATGACCGGGGTAAACAAATTTATGGACAAAATAATGACATTATTTCGTCTGATTCATGTTTATTTGCAGCGTGTCAGACAAATTCTTTTACGTCGATAAAAGCGCTTAAAGAGGCTGGGTATAATATTCAGGGTGACGACGGTATGCAAGAATATGGACAAAATGGCAGTGTATTAAAAATGACATCTAATTTTTATATAGCTTCTTATCATAACTTTCCAGAAGTAATTATCGCTTTGGAGTCAAATGGGTTTCTTATTCGGTATGATTTAGGGGAGCAAATATGTAGGAATCGAGGCCTTGGTAGAACTCAAGTTTCATCATTATTTATTGCATCTCATCTGGGTTGTTTAGATGCTATTGAGGCATTAATCGCCATTCGTGTTAACCCTAATACCGATAAAGGAAAAGAGCTTTTTGGGTGGAATGGACATAAACAGCTCCGAATGTCCTGTTTATCAGGTGCCATCGAACAAAATAACGTGGCATCGTTCAACGCCCTATTAACACGCGGTTGTGACATTCAGAATGATTTTGGAACAGTGCAATATAATGAATCTGAACAAGTGATGTCATATCATTCCTGTCTTTTTACCGCAGCTTCTAAACAATCTGAAGAAATAATACAAACCTTCATCGATAGAGGGGTAGACATAAAAAACGATGTCGGATTGCAACGGATTCGAACAAAACTACCTTTGTCCGAAAGAAAACCGTTAGATGTTGTACTCCCAAATAGCTCGTTATATCGCCTTATGAAAACCCAAGGATGTAGTCACTCCTTAGGAAAAAATATTAGAAAAGCAGGACATCTTGTTCGAAAGGGAGCTTCTCGATTAATTACTTTTAAACTTCGCATAAATAGAAACGTCCCTGTTGCTCCCGACTAAATTGGTATTTGTGCAAGAATGGTCAAAAAAATATGCTTGAAAAGCCAAAAATAAAAGTTAATTTATGAATTCATTTTTAGTATCACTACAAATCACTCTTGTCGAACTAACTATACCTAATAACAATGAAATTGAAGAATGGGTCTAACCAGCCATTTTTTGTCCATAGCCTTCTATGTGTTGCCCAAAATTTTCAGGTCTATTTTCGATTAACTTCTTTGTCCAAACTTGCTTATTCTTACCCCCATAAAACGTAACCAAAGGATCCAAACAAGTAAAAATAAGTTTCGGTGAAATATTACAACCAGCATCCACCCATTTACGAAGCTCGTTATTAAAAACGCCTTCGTTAATTGGAATTGAATAGGTGATTTTATCAACATCAAACGTCAAAAACACAGGCCGATCAAAAGGGGTTTTTTGAACTCTCCAATGAGAAGTTAAACCCAAATCTTTATATCTATTCCACTCCTGAGTATGGCCAAATGATTGTAACGTTCGGTCTCGAATCAGCTCCAAAATAATAGGCGCCAAACAACGTGCAACATCCGGGTCTACAATAAATCTAGGATACCTAACAAAAAAACCCACAATATTTTCATCGCCTAACACGTTCCTTGTCTCTTCACTTAAAAATTTACGAATAGGCGAAAAATCATCATTCTTACGAGACCAGTCAAAAAATGTGTACGTATACTTATTCTCAAAGATTTCATACCTTTTTGTAGGTTGATAATCGGACTCTTGAACAATCAAATTATCCATCAAAAAATTATAAGCTCTGTCTGCCCCTAATGCAGAAACAACATCCGAAGAAAGTAATACATTGTATAAATTGGTAAACTCGAAATATTTAAAATAGTCGTCAAAAAAATAAAAAGGTTCAGAACATATCATGGAAGTCATCCTCAAATAAGAATCAGATTCCTTAAACCCTTTCTTAAAGGATTTAGCATGCAATTCCAAAATAACTTGAACGTTATCAGGACCCATAGCGGCAATTGTTTCTACATTTAACAACCAAGAAATAGCTCTACCGTTTATATTTTGCAAATCAGAGTCTTCAACACCTATAAAAAAAACATTGTAATCAAACCGTTCGTTTTCACCTACTATCAAATTTAAAACATTAGTCGGCCCTAACGAGGGTATCATATTTGGTTCTAAAACTTTCTCTATAAAGTGAGGATAATATCGACAAACTTTTTTTAAAAAAGAATCATTTAAATAAAACCATTCTTTACCAAAGTCCAAACAGCTATTTTCATTTTCATCTACTTCGGACTTTTTCGATGATGAATTTGTTAACTCTCCTTCAGAAAAAACTGGCTTTTCTCAGTTTTTGACGGAACAATTCAATAATTCAATCACCTTATTTGCACCTAAAACAGTAATAACATCTGAATTTAACAATAATTCAAAAATTGAAGCGCATTCCAAGTTTTCTAAATAATTAGGCGGCCATAATCGGTCCCCAGGCTTTTCCTTAAGGTCAAAAATTTTAATACTGTTTTCTTTACCCAATTTATTAACAACACCAGGTCTCAGCAATGCAGCAAACACATTTATTTTCTCTGAGTTTCCACGACCTGAATATTTAAATTCAGGGAATTGGCCTTGAAGGGTTTCCAAAATAGATACAATTCCGTCCGAACCTAAGCTATCAATTACGTCGTCAGTTAATAAATTTTTAACCAAAGAAGGATAAGACGATTTAATCCTACGAAAACTATTTTTTTCAATGGACGACAATTCATCACGAGGTTCAAATACATCTTGATACCCCAGCCTCGTTAAATCTAAGTCCTTAACATTAACAAGTAATCCATCCCGAAAATTGCTACACATTGTTTTTAAAAGGTCGACGATAAAATCTCTACCAAAAAAATCAATAACTTGGCTTCCACACAAAATATCTAATGCTAGAGGCGTCTCTTTATGAGAATAAAATAATGGTTGTTGTCGAAAAAAAATCTGAATCCGATTGAAACGTGACATTTATATAATCAGCAAAATTAGGAGTCATCAAATATCGCATTACCGTTTCTGCTGCTTTTTTATCCAATGTCCTTAAAACGCTAATTGAACTATCAAGGGACTGAACAACCTCCTGAATCAAGGTTTTTTCGTTGGTATATTCGCAAAACATTGAAATAATTAGTGCTCCTTCACAGCTAGCAATAATTTTAATGAAATTAGAATCACCCAAAGCTTCAACCATTTTAGAGTTCAACAGGGTAAATAAAAATGTAAAAAAGTTTACTTTCCCAACTTCATCCATAATTGTATCTGAAAGTTGAAGCCCAATTATTAACGTCGTAGACGCATCTCTGCCTAAACTATTTATAACATCTGTCTCCAAAAGTTTTTCTGCTATAAAAAATCGACTATGATCGGCTACTTTGATTATTTCCAATGAAACAACACTAAAATCAATAAACAATGACACATTTTCAAATCCCAAGGCTTTAATGCTTGATGGTTTAATCAAATTTGCCAAAAACAAATGATACCCACCATCCCCATTCGTAAGCTTATAATTGGGGGTAATATCATATTCAGAATTTCGAAGCTGATATTCCTCAAAACATGACACAATAAATTCAGCACCTAAATAATTAATAACCTCACTATCCAACAAAAATTGGCAAACATTAAGTCGAACAGAAAAATACAAATCATCATTAAACCCAAATACTTCCGGGGGTTCTCTATTTTCATGGGGATATACTAACTGGCACATCCAGTCCTTCCCCACCTCAGCTATAAAATCAGAGTCGCCTAGACATGTTTCTATTAAAGACTTCCCAATAGCGCCTTCATACAAAAAATTAATGAGTCTTCGTTTGTCTATATAACTCAAAATCTTATCAACATTTTTAAAACCAATTTTACGAATAGTACTCAACGATAATAATGAAGATAAAATCCTTCGACGCTCTTCAACAGACAGGCTCTCAAATAAATCATTACTGGAGGCATTAAGTTGAGAGCTTGTTTCATCTCGTCCAACGCCCTCAACAAATTCATTATTGGATAAAAGGTAAAAAATAGGCAACATTCCTTTGGAATCTATCGTCAATAAGAATGTTAAAATCCAGGGGTTTTGGACCAATTCCAATAAATACTTCCCTTCTTTATAGTTCTCAATCGTATCCTTATTTAATATAAAATCGATAATTATGTCAGAAAATTGAGATAAAAATTGAGAGGCACACGAATCACCCAGGCCCACAAGACAAAAAGAATTCAATGCATAAAGAAGTTTCGTAGAAAAAAGAAGCCTAACAACAGAATTATTATCTTCTTCCATAATTGTTTTCAACATCGTATTATCGGACGAAGAAAAAATACTTGCATGCATTGAACCCCCAAAAGAGTGTGTAGAAAAAGGTTCGAAATAGTAATTATTACCTATCTTCTTCACATTTTCAGGATCGAGAAAATAACGAAAAATTCGAATATTCTCTTTTTCTAAAGCAAATAAAAGTGGATAGTCAGTTTTTGTTACATAATTTTTATAATTTAAAAACTTAAGAATATTTTCTCCAGACATAGCAAAAATAGTCTTAAGTAGGGCATCATTTCCTGGGGCAATACAATAAATATCGGAAAAGTTCTCGGGTGTCATTGTCCCCAAAAATGCTTTATCGAGAATATAGTGTTGAAATTTATCTGGGTCTCTATACTTTATTTCTTGAAGTCCAAAAATAGGGGTTGTGCCATTCTTATTATGTCGATTGATAGACATAACAAAGGCATGTTTTGAAGACATCACCTTATCCATTAAAAAATCTAAAGTACGTGGATTCAAATAAAAACAAACAGACATATTAGAAATTTTTCTTCCTATAATTTCTTGATACACACTATTCTCAGTAAATCCTCTCCCGTGAATCTCGTTAAAAATGACGATTTGTTCACAAAACTCCTCAAATAACTGAGAGGGCGCGTTTAATCGAATAAGAGTATTTAATAAATCGCTTTTATTTGAACCATCCACTTTAATCGTTCCATCAATAAACCAAAGACATAAATTACAACCATCTAATGTATGTAAAACTGTATGACGTTCTTTAACATGGTCAATCTTTGACTGAATAAATAACGACTCCTTAGCTCTATTTTTTATATCATGCAAAACGTCCATAGTTATCGTACGAAATATATCTATTGCTATCGCATGGCTGCTGTCTCTACATTGCTCGGACAAAACATGTAATATAAAAAGAGACTTACCAACATCATCTTCGGACACATAATCTCCTTTTGAATAATCAAACAAACAATCTGTTATTTCTTTTATTACTGTTTCAGATGTATCAGGAGTAAAAAAATCGTTATATGAGACTACGGATAATCTAGTAACTTGAGCTTCCGAAAAATTGGCCCAATTTGATTTTTGAACAGCTTGGGTTAATTTTTCTGAATAATTATCTGTCTTTTCATATAAGTAAAATGATGGTGATATCAAGTTGAATAATGAGGTAATAGACTTTTTTGTTAATCTATCCAAAAATTCTGGAAAAACATCTTGCGTGTATATTTTTGACTTGAGATCATCGTCAGTTTCAACGTCACTTTCGCGCGCCCAATTATCATAGTCCGTTACCGAGACATGTCCATTTTCCTTTTCAGAAATGTATCCATACCATTTCAACAATCTAACAACATAGTCATCAACATCCGACATGTTTTTTTCATTATTTAAATATAAGTTTTGGACGTCCTAGCTTCCTGATTTTTTAATTACTAAAAACAATTGTTTTAAAGTCATCTCTAAAGTAATGAGTAGTGCTACTTTCTAAATCATCAAATTTTTGTTTAATCGGTTCCTTTAAATTTTTCGAAACAATTGAATCATCAAATAAATCAACGACATCTCTAGAAAACTCACAAATATCAGCAACAGTGGTCGAAACTAAAAATAATTCTATCTTTTGCTTAGAAAAATTGGCCAATTTTTCGCTAGACTCATCGATATCGCATTCTAAATGCTTTAAAACACTGGTCTTTAAGTCTTCCACGTTATCGAACGCCTTTGCATTTGTTAAAAAAGAAAGTATTACATTTAGATTTGTTGATAAATTAAGCACGATTGGTTCTGGATTTGTAATCAATAAAACGTCACCAGATTCGCCCTCTATCTCAGTCAAAAAATTGCTATTTAAAGAAATGATTTTATAAAATAAATCCATAGTTAATAACCCCCATTTCTAAAATATAATTGTAATTCTAATGTTATGTTTTATTGGCCATGTGTTAAATTATCGATAAAAATATAGTTAAGTTTCACTATACATTGTTCTGTATTAGTTAAATTATACGGGAAACGGCAATATATTGGGTTTGTGTTTAAAATTAACATTTAATTTAATGGTTAGTCAGTTTTTAGGGCTATTTTCAATTTTCAATTTTGGTTTTTTTGCAGTAGAATCGTTGTTTTTATGGGGTATCTTGAAATGTAGTGAAATTTCTTGATAAATTTTACGATAATAGTATATGAAGAAACTAATTTCAATACCAGAGAGTGACCGTCAATATAGTCAACATTCAAATAAGAACGTCATCTTATTTTTTCTTGTCTTAGGCGCAGTTTTGTCTTTAACAGATCGGTTGCCAGCTCTATTTATCTTTGCGTCTGCGTTGACCCTTCCTGAGGAGAAAAGCGTTGAATTGGATTTTTTAGGAGGTTTGTCCGGAGACCTTAGTATAAATAGTGGAGATAGACGCTTTTTTTTAGAAGCGATTAAAGAAGGACATTTTGGAGTGGTTGCAGACGCGATCGATGACAATCTTTCTTATCTAGATTTAAAGACAAAGACTACCATGTCATCGCCTTTACATATTGCGGCAGAACATGGACATGGAGATATGGTTTCTCTTTTGTTGGAAGCTGGACATTCTCCTTCATGTTTAGATATTTATGGTAAATCACCATATGATCGAGCTAAGAAAGAATCAATAAAGCGTCAACTTGTCGCGTCTAGATTAGATGAGTTAAAGACGGACTATCCATTTGAAAACATTTTAGTTGTTAATAAAAAAAATATTCAGAAAACATTTAACTTAAACATTGAAATTCATGATTCTTTTCCAGCCGAATTATCTTATAGCCGTAAGCGCGATGGAACGAATGCCGTTACTTTGTATTTCCCTTCAAACGTTGTACAAAAATCAAAAAAGAACGTTCATATTATGATTGATCAAGTTTTTAAAAAATCTGCACTAATGAGTCCTGTTTTAGGGGAACTTACATATGCACAAGAACGTGAAAATGCGCTGAATATCGTAAATTATGGAAAACTGACAAAAGGGACGGGAGTAGAGCAACTATATTCTGCATCATTTGGAGAAACTATAGGTTATTTAAAGACTGTGGATATCGCTTCAAAAAAATTCCCATGGATATTTAACTCAGATAATAAAGACTCTTGGAAAAACGACCTAGCGGAAAAATTTAAAAAAACCAAGATAGGAGGTGTGTTGAAATTTTTAGGTACTGTTTCACCTAAAGAAATGAAATTGTTGAAGAAAGCCGATGGGTGGGCCGTATTCTCTGTCTACATGGAAGAGAATGGGATAATGAAAAACGGAGTGGCTAAGTATGTTCTTGTTGAAGAACCTAGTCGATAGCGGGGTGAAAATTCTAAAAATAGAAATTAGTTTTAAAGCTCCGACTAAAAAGTTAAATTAGAATGCCAGTTCTCGGTTAGTATAACTGGGGAAAGAATATCACTAATAATTACGTAACCACGGTAATATCTAAAATTAGAACACATGTTTTATCTAACTATAATAGGGTGGTATGTAATTTGGAGAGGACTCATTTTTGTGATTATATTGGGGAGCAATCAAAGGGCCATATGATAGTACTTCAGGCTCGTGAGTTCGTAGAGGCTATTTTTAATGACCTTTTAGATAGGAAAGCATTAGAGTCCTGTTTGCGGCTTAAGTAAAAATCATTGGTTTTACCTTCTCTATCATCTACACTATATAGTTAAGTCGATGCGACAGTTTTGCACCACTACCTAACATAGTTTATAGATGTCTGTATAAGTTTCTGTGCCTGTTTCTAAATGGTGACCTTTTTCTTTAGTATAAGAAAAACGCCCAATTTCTTCTAAACTGAATCTATAATCTAAAAGTTCTCCTTTGAGGAGCAAATTACTCCGCGCGATGTTGTTATACTGAAACTCTCCTCTTGGGGCTAATTTACTAAGTAGGACTTGATCCACGGCCGTGAAGCAGCAGTAAAATTCTTGCTCGAGTTTACTTTTGTTTATGATTTCTAAAGATATCATTTTCTTAGGAATTTCGATCTTAGGCGACTCTGTCTGTACATTTTGTTTCTTTCTGAAACGAGTATCTTCAGATTGTCTAATTATTTCATGCAAATCTGATAATAATTTTTTTTTTATCGATTAGGGAGACTATTTTTTTAATGATAAATTTGTTTTTTGTTTTTGATTTTTGTTTATTCATTATTTACCTCGTGACAATAATTAATCCTATACATCATTTAGGGTGTGCCTCATTATTTGGTTCGAAATACACATTGTCTGTCAAACACAAACCACCCTCCAACTTCTTACTTAACCGAACGACGCCCATTTTCTAACTCACTAGATTCGCTCGAAAATCAGGGTTAAGTTTGTGCTTATATGCTCCCGTTAGGAGGGTATGGCGCCAATGTGCCTCAACGTTTTATTCATCTACCTTTTTGAAATTTTCTCGAGAATTTTACGATAATTAGATTTAAGCATATATTAATATTTAAATCTCAGAACATTACTTGTTTTTGTTCATACGTTTTGACGAATATGCGTTTTATTTTTTTCAAAATTGGGAATCGATAATAAGGTAAAATTTTCAAAGGAGTTTCAATGGATAATATTTCGAATTCAAAGTTAGGACCTATAGATAATTTTGGCTTTTCACATCAATATCAATGTGGCAATACTTTTCATACCCAATTGATTGAAGTTTTTTCAGAAGTCGGTCGAATTCAACCATCTAATATTGGTCTAAAACTTAATAACGTCTCCCCCCCCAACTTCGAACACTTATGTGATTTTATAGAGGGTGTTTGTCAAAATGAAATTAAATGCGAAATTGAAAGCGTTAAAGATTGGATTGGTTTAAAAAGTAGATTGGACTCAATTGATGTGAGTTTATTTGTAGATCGAAAAGATAGTATGGACGACAGTAAATATGGTCCTGGTTTAAAAATATTAGTGGGTAGATTCAAAGAAAATCTTGGTTCAGCGATAGATTCTTTTTTTGTAAAGCAGATAGTGAAAAATATTGAAGAACGTATCCCAACTATTGGAAACTATGGAATTAATTCTGACTATTTATCGGAACGAATAAAAGAAGCGGGCCCTATAGATAATGACGAAAAAAAAATGGTCGTTCAAGAAGCTATTTATTCAAAATTAATTGTCTTTAAAAAATGCCAGGATCTGTTGTTGATTGATTCGAGTAACTCTTTTTTAGGTCAATTTAAGTTAAGGTCGTTTAAGCAGTTTTGTGACGATATGTCTGACGATAAAATGGGTCAAATTTTAACTGAGGTGTCATCGGAAGATCGTAGTGTTTACGTGGAAATGGGTTTGTCTAATATAGCCAAAATTTCTTTAGTTTGTGATCGATTATTTTCCGAGGTTCGCTTGAAAATATCTGGTAAAAATGAGGCGGGTACTAGCAAAAAACTAGGTAAAGTAGAGTCGAAATGGGAACGAGAAAGAAAGGACTCTTTGCGTAAAGATGGTGAAAACTGTAAAAAATTAATAGAGGGTCTTCAAGAAGTTATTAATGTGTCGTTGGAACAAAGTGGCGATACTGTAAATAATAGGATTCTTTTGGATGAAACGTTAACATTTGTTTCTGATTTCGATTTTGATTCGGTTCCTTTTTTCGAATTTTTAGGACAGTTGATTAATAAAATTAAGACTGACCTTTTTAAAGAACCCAGTGACCAAATTAGCCAAGACTTTTTTGTAGATACGTATATTTTTTTAACAAGCTATTCTTTAGGAAGTTCCGAAGCGCCAGTTGTTAATTTAACTCAGGGACTATCTGATATGGTTTTGGATTCTATTGAAGATAAGTGCCAGTTTTTAGAAACCGTTGTTCTTAAGAAAATGAATAAATTTTCTTTTATGAAATTTGTGGGGGTACCAGCTAAAAACCCTGATCTTTTTGAAAGCTTTAAGAGTGAAGTTGATAACTTTATCGGGTTTAAAAAATTTGGCACAGAAATGGGGTATGATTCTGATTCTGAAATTGAATTTGATGAATGTGAAGATGAAGAAGAAACGCATTTAGAAGTGTGCAAAGCAGAGTATCTTAAAGGGATGAGAAGTCTTTTGGACTGTAGTCGTCTATTGGTTGAAGGCATGGACTATGGTGAATTTAAGACAATTAAAAGTAAGTTTGAGTCTTTTTCTGAACTCATTAAACAGAAACCTACCATTGATGAGCTAGAAAAATATATAGAAAAGGAAATTACCCCTTATTTTAAAGAGTTATCAGTGGAGGTTCAAACGTTTAAGGATTTGGAATCTATTAGTCGCGAACAACTTCGTGATTTGGCCCCAGAAAATATGGGTTTTATTGAAAACTATTCGAAGGATGTTGAGACCCTTATTCGGATGAAGAAAACAGCGTTGAGAAACGGTTCTTTTGATTCCAAAGTTAATGCTATTTTTAATCATTTGGATACAATGGAGAGTAGCGACTCTCTTGTTTCTGATGTAAAGGAACAGCTCGTTGTTATTGGGACTTGGGCGGGAAAATTAGGTTGCCCTTCGGGAAAAGTATATAATGAGAAATTGCTTCAGGGTGGTGTTAATACAGGGCGTTTATTTTTGGGTGGTAGTGCTTTTGAAACGAAAATTGAAAGTGAGCTAAGAGATTCTTCTGAAATAGCAGCTGTGTTTTTTTTAGATAAACTATATAAACATTCGGAAGGATTATCTTTGTTTCTAAATGGAGTTTTGGAGCCTCCAGTACCTACATTGGAAGCCTCAAAAGAGGTTTTACATATGGTTTCCAATGCTATTGTTCCTGACAGGAAATGGCCTATTCCATCATTTATTCAATCGATTCGAGACGACAAAACGAGTGAACCTTATGACTCAGAAAATTTATCTACAATTATTACTCACTTTTTTGGCGATTCTTTTGCAAAAAATAGTTATTTAGAAGGATCTACTTCTGAAGTTATGCTTCCCTTTTTGGCTACAGCCACAAAACGTATTGGGGAGTCTTTGGGGGCAGATATGAAGGGGCGAGTAGCTTCTATTCAATCATCCGCTATAAAGGGCCAATTATTGAGAGACCTTTATAAAGAGAGAAAACCAGAAGAAATTAAAAGATTTCTAAGTGAAATGAAATCGGGAGAATCCGTCATTATTCCTTATGGATGGAGTGGCGACCCTGGGCATGCTACCTATTTAGAGTTTGTTAAAGATGGTTCTGATGGAACTGGGTTTTCGGTAAAACATTTTAACTTGGGTGGCGGATGCAACGATTATCAAAATTCAATTTATGATAGTAAAAAAGGACAATATTGTTATTTTCCTTACACCTTACAAAAAGATATTTCCATTTCTAAATTAGCCCAGCCCGTTTTTGTCGGTGGGTACAATGACTTAATGGATGGTCCAGACTATGGAGAGAAAAAATTTGATTCTAATGATATTTATTCTTTGTTGAATGTATTGGGTCCAATGTCTAAAAAATCGGAAGAGACGGTGTCAGATTATCAAGTCGTGCAACATTCTGGGCTATGTGCGTGGCATTCATTAAGTGCGATGGTTAAAGATAAATGTTCGAAAAGTGAATATGCTAATTACTATATGAGAGTTGGCTTAGATGTTATTTATGCCTTTCATCAACACTTGCAGGTAAATGTACAGCTTGATTCATTATCTAATTTGGATATTTTTAATAAATGTATAGAGAGTTTTTTACAAGAAACAGACGCGAATGCGGCTTATTATAGCGAAGATGACAGGGTGATGATCGACTCGGTTCGGCAATTACTTAAGGACAATCAGCAGAAATATGATCAACTATGTGATCACTCCATTAATTCTTTTAACACTATTTCAGAAATGACCTCAGCTAGCTCAAATATTGGCCAATATAGTCTAAGGTGTTCTTTAGATAGTGGTGGTCCCCAGGATATTGTAGATATTTCTGTTCCAACATTTCCTGAACTTAGATCTGTTGAAGACGTCCGTCATTACATTTGTGATGTTAAAACGGAGTGTGAATTGATTTTTACTAACAATAAAACAGTAGATGGGTACAAACGTGTACTTGTTCGAGCCAGCCAAGCCCTTCAGCAATTACCTTTACCTCAAGATTCTTTTTGGGAGGGCATAACAGATTACGAAGTATTGAATGATTGTAACCAATTAATAGAAATGATTTCACGTAGTTTGACGTTTTCTAAAGAATGTCAGTTTGGACACAAAGTACAAGTTGATGCGGTTTTGTCTAATTACTTTGTTTTTGCTTTGACTATACGTCTTGTTAAGAACCAGACTCGAATGCCACCAGAAAATAAAAAATATGAGTCCGTAAAGACTTGGGTTGATTCTATACGGTTTGAAAATACCTTAAAATCAATTTTTTCAGATAGTTGTGTTGATGGTGATTTTGGGTTTTATTCGTCTTATCAAAACGAAATGTATCAAAATTTAATTGATTTTTTTGATGAATTTCAAGGAGGGGAAAGAAGTGAGGGGGTGCATGGAAGTAGTCTATATAAGAATCTTTCATTTTCAGAAGAAGCGTTAAAGAAGCAGACACATCCATTTTTACGGGTATTGAGCACTTACTTTGTAGGTGTAGATGGGGAGTCCTTAATGAATCAATTAGTTCAGGATGGTCAGTTTTCCGAAAAGCTTCCGGAAGAGGTTCGGTTGATTCTTTCATCGAGTTTGAATATTCGATATGTTGAGTCGGGAGAAAACGGTTCGACGAGAGATGGCTTTAGAGATGTGGATGCTCATGCGTTAGATATAACGTTTACCAGGGTTAACATTAAAAATGAAAATGAACGATGTGAATTGATCAGTAATTTGGGGAGTACCTATGATAAGAAAGAAGCTGGATTATTTGAACTTAAAAGATTTAAAAAAGAAGCAACTCATCCATGGGGTGGATTAACGGATATAGAGCTACAAGAAGTTATTGGCTTGAAACGAACAAAGACGAAACCAACTCTTGAAACGACAGTTTTTCAAAATGAAATACTTAAAAAACGAGATTCTTTAGAAGCTGCCAGATATCGCGATCCAAAACCGACCTATATTCATTCAAGGCATGAAATTGTTCAATTGTCTAAATTAGTAACAGGTTATTTGGACGACGAAACCGGAAATGAAGAAGGTATTCAGCTTGTTAACCTTTTATCCTATTTTTCAAAAAATAAACACTTATTAATTGAAAAATCGGATAAGGTCGAATATCAGGAATTTTTTAAACTGTTATTGGTATCGGACGTGTTAAATCCTCAGACGATAAGTAATTTTAATCAGTTACCTCAATTGATTTTTGATTTTCTGGAAGAGGGCTATTCACAATCTATTAAGCAAGGTCATTTTGATTCTGCTAGTTTTTTTGCAAAAGCCATGATTTTTTCTGAGTATCGGTTAAAGAAAGATGGTAAGTCATTTTCTTTTAATATTTTTAAAAAACTCGATGATTTAAGAGGGTCTATTTCGGAGGCTGCAAGTAAATGCTCAAGTGAGTCTTCAAAGAAGCAACTAGAAGAGGTTCTGGTTTTTTCGCATCAATTGACCGTCGCAAATTTTGGTCAAAATTATTTGGATTATTGTAATGAAAACTGCTTGTCTGAAAGTGATAGGAAATCTTATTTGAAATCAATGGAGTGTATTAGTAATTATTTACCATCGAATTCTCATTATGACTCGGACGCCGGGTTTTTGTGCGAAATTGCAAAGGTTCATTTGGCTAGTGAGGTTGTTAATACATGGGCTAACGATGATGGTTGTCTTCAACGTGATTTATCGGCAATTTGTCCAAATAGTACCGAACCATGGGCAAAAAAGGCTTCTGGTATTGTTGTTTCTGGGAAATATGAATTTGATATCCAAAATGGACGACTAACAGAGAATGGGTTTCAACCCGGTGTTCCTGAAGATTTAATAGCAGATAAGACCTTCAATTTGTTTTTTTCAGAGAAGGATTTTCCAGGGATGTCGTTTAATAAGATTAATGGTGCTTATGAATTGAAGTGGAATGGTCAGCGGGTGCGTTTTTTAAAAAATGACAGAAATACGTTTGATGTTGTGCTCAATAAGGGATCTAAGGATGATGATAATTTAACGGATTGGTATCAGTTTGTTCCTGAAGAAAATCGTAATAGTTTGATTTCTGATTATCAGGATAAGAAATTTGGTTCTGATCGACTACTAAATGGGAATTTTATTTTTTTTAGGAGAGACATTTACAATAAATTAATGCAACAAAAAGAAGAGTATGAAGGCGATCTAAGTCCTGAAATTGTTAACGAATTAGTGGAAAGAATTGGAATGAATTTGCAAGATACTCATGATTTGGAATTTAGCGATGCGGATTATAAGAACCTACTTCGATTTTCAGAAGAAAATATTGGCGACTTATTTGAGTTGGTAAAGGGTGCCGATAAATTATTACCTACTTTCATGACACGGACGGACACTATGAAAAAGTGGCAGTTTAGGTATCAGTTTTTGAGTAAAGTTACGATAACCTCTAGTGAAATATTAAAAAATGAGTGGACAAAAATACATAGCGACGATGCAAATTTTTTATTTTTAGATAAAGAATCAGGAACATGTAACGCGACAAGTAATATTTCTTTTAATGATATGAAATCGAGATATGATATTACTTTCCGTATGGGGGATGTTAGACGCCCTGAGGATGGTAAAGAATTTTTATCTATTAAAGAGACGCCGTTATCTAGATTAACAACAATTGAAGATCCGTTTTGGATTGAATGTTTGGGAGATTCTGAAACAAAAACGTGTAATGAAATTAATTTATTGAGACTAGGAATGCAATTTAAATACTCTAATAAATTAAATGTGTTCGAATGTACGATACCAGAATCTTTAAAAGGATATTGGATTGATGAGAATCAATATTCAAGGGGATTGAATGGGTTTAATGGCTATTTACGATTAACAAATGAAGTACATTCGTTGACTATGATTCCAACTTATAAACTATCGGCCTTGTCTCGGAGTGAAGGTTCGTTTTTATATAAAAAAGAACACCCGAAAAATATAAAGTTTGGAACTCAATTTGGTTTGTCTAAAGGGTCATTTGTGGATAATGAATTGCCTAAATTCATGTTATTGGATGACGAAATATTGTCTTCAGATACACGAGTGGCTCGTCGGATTAGAAAGCGAACACCACTTATTAGCAGTGTTGATACGACTAGTAAAAATGGACTTGGAAATTTATTTTCAATTTATTTTTTTTCTTCGATTGAACAATATGATAAGGCGTTTAAGATATTGGATACGTTAGAAACGAATCCCTTACCTCCGTCCGATAGTGAATGGAAATTACTTAAAGCGAGTTTGAAACAATTATCTATATCGGGTCCTAGAGGCGCCGCTGTATTTTTAAAAATAATATCTAATTTGTTAGCAGTTTGTTCTCATGAAAAAATAATTGAAATTGGAGAGAAGCTTTTTGAAGAAGGATTGGAAGAGCATCTTAAATCGGCTCTTTCTATGTACATTAATCTTAGAAAGGCTAGAGAAGATGTCGAATTATCAGTGAATGATGAAAAAGCATTGATATCATTTTGTTCTTTAATTTCAGGAAAAAGTGGGTTACCCATTGAGATAGATAGGCGATTTCATGTACTTACATCGAAAATGGAAAATTGGGGCAAAGATCATGTTTTAGCTAAAAATTTTAAATCAACTAAATTAAAAACTACGTGTAGTGAGCATGACTTTAAGGAGGCATTTGAGTCTTTTTTACCAGGTAACAAGCCAGCTGATTTTACTGAGCTAGGATTAAAAGAATATTGTGATAAACCATTAAAAAATGTTGTTGGGCATTTGCCAGAAAATTTCTTTTGGTGTTTTAGTGTTTTTAAATCTATTTCGTTGGGGCCAGATTCATCAGACCATGATAAAAATAAAAGGGAAGAGGCGTTAGCGTATCTTTCTGTTATTAGAAATATTTTTCCAAAACATGCATTTGTAATGATTTTGAATGGGGTTAGCCAGGACCCTGATAAGTTTATGTCGGTAGAAGAATTTTCTGGAAAGGTTCCTCTAAAAGACGATGACTATTTTATTAAAAGAGACAAGCTGGGTTTATTATTTAAGGAAATAATGGTGTCTATGACGGAGTGCACGAATTTGAATGAGGATGTCGTTTTAGAGTCTCCTGTGCAAAACTCTGATTTAGCGTCTTCACTCCCTTCCAAATCAATTTTGATGCCACCTTCAATAGCACTGGAACAACCCAAAAACACCTACAGATTTCCGTTAGCAAAAAGGGTGATGAAGGATGTGATTTCTTTGTTTTCGGATATCGATTTTCCTGATAATCATGCTTCGCGGAAGCCGATGCCAACTGCTGATACAAAGAGTGAATTATTGAACTCTAAATTAAATGATATGGCTAAAGATATGGACGTTTATTATAGACAAACGGACTTACAACAAGAGCAATTTATGGCGGATATGCTTGAGTTTAGGTCTGAAGAGTATGTTCGGAATGGCGGTTCATCTAGGGATCTATATCGTAAAGAAATACAAGAAAAAGAGGCTGAACGTGATGAGTTAAGGCAAGAGATGGCATTTGGGGTTTTTGGTGAATATGACGCTAAGAATCTAGCTATTTTAGAGGCTGAATTGGAGTATTTGAAAGAATCGTTTAATCCAAAGTGCGCGAAGTTAAGAACTAATTGCACAGTGGCTAAAAGTAGTTTTGATAAATTAAAAGTGTCTTACGCCGTTCAGGCGAC
Source organism: bacterium (assembly GCA_018698675.1). Lineage (GTDB taxonomy): Bacteria > Margulisbacteria > Marinamargulisbacteria > JABIPA01 > JABIPA01 > JABIPA01. The sequence continues at coordinate 32,387 of JABIPA010000066.1, forward strand.
GGAACTTTGCATGCATCCTGTATTAAATTCTCCTTCACAAATAGAGTCTCGAACTCAGATATCAATTGATGATTTGACGATTGCATTTTTAGAACAAAATTCAATGGGATACCGAGCGTTGAATCCAAATTTATCGGATGATGAGTGTAAACGTTTGCATGATTTGGTGTTTAATTATTTACAGGCATCTCGAAAATATAACCAGGTTGAGCGGGTATCTGTTCTTTTTGGTGAATTGGATAGACACTCTATGAATTCTAAAGAAGGGTCTGATAATAAGTCGATTCGGGACTGTATGGCATCTATATTCGATGAGCTGAATTTGGTTTTTGTTCCATCAACAACTGGTTCTGAAAAGGTATTGAGATATCAAGAGCTGTACGATTTACGGAAGTATCCTGAAATTATGGTATTTGAACATAAAACTGGATTTGGGCTTAAGGCGGCGCAGCTCGAAAATTTGGAAAAACTTTATGATACAGATCCTGACAATCAGAAGGTATTACAGATGATAATGGGGGCTGGGAAAACAAAAGTATTGCTTCCTTTATTAGCGTACAAAAAAGCAGACGGTAAGAAATTGGCAACGATTGTTGTGCCGGATGCTTTACTTGGCGATGTTGTTGAAGACCTTCATAAAATGTCGTCGGATATTTATGGACAAAAACCCTTTGTTTTTAGTTTTGATAGAAACACCGTTTTAACTGATTCAAAATTAGATGCATTGATAAATAAATTGGAATCTACAATTACAGATAAAAATTATTTAATTACAACTAGTAAGAGCATGCATTGTTTGAGGCTAAAATATCTAGATACCGTTAAAGATTATCAAAAAAAGTTAAAAATATATGGAAAGCACAACAAAGATGTTCAAAACTTGCTTAGATCTGCGACAAAAGTACAAACGATATTAAATGTGTTTTTAGAAAAAGCAGATGCAGTGATAGATGAAGCTGATTCTATTTTAAGTTGTAAAAATGAAGTTAATTTTACAATTGGAGAACATGAATATCCGCCAGTTTCACAATTGAATTTATTGGTTAAGGTTCATCGCCAGGTTCTTGATATTAAAAAAGAGATGGAAGAAAAAGGAACGACTGTTACTAAGGATAATTTTCATGACGTTATTAAGGAGAACTTGATTCGTCGGTTTGATGAACATGCCTCCGTTTTTGGCGATGAGTTGAATGGCTATATGGAGACCGATGGATCTAAGAACAAAGATAAGGTTATTAAATTTTTAACGGATCCATTTTATGAATTAGATGAACCCTTTCCTGACGGTATTGATTCTTTATTATATTTATTACGACAAGAAATAAATGATTTATTAGAGATCACCTATAAAAGAGAAAACTTTGTTAATTTTGGTCCCGCTATGAATGCGAAAGATGTTCAGGCTATTCCTTATGTAGCCAATAATACGCCAAGTAAGACGAGTCGGTTTGACCAGATTCATGAAGTATTAAACTACACTATTCAAATGTGTCAGGAAACTGGGATTGAAGATTGGATTTTAACGGAACATACAACGAAACTGTATAATTCGTTAAAACGTGAACTTAAAATGGATATTCCATTTTCTGAAACGAGTGCTGTTAAAATATTTAAGACATTTTTTCCTGAAATTGATCCTGAATTACTTTTAAATGACGATAAAATTCCTGAATTGGTATCGCTGATTCAATCCTTATTTAAGGATAATACTGATGTGTTGGATGCTTATTTAACATCGTATGCATTACCCTTTGTTGGTACGAATAATGAGACGTTTAACTCAAATAGTTTTGATTTGGTAAGTATGTTTAAACGTGTTCAAGGGTTCACGGGCACATTATGGAATTCAGATACGTTTCATCATCGGTTAGATGCTAACATTCATGCTGGAACAGATGGAGAATCGTTGTCTATTTTACTTAAAGAGGGCCTTGTTATTGAGCCTTTGTCGGTAGAACATATGAAATCGGTTGATGACATTATTAGACAGATAGATGTTAACGAAAATACAGCAGCATTTATAGATTGCGGTGCCTTTTTTAAAGGGGCGACAAATGAGTCCGTAGCAATAGCCTTGTTAGAAGGCATAGGTTCAAAAAACAAAAAAATAACTGAGATTGTCTTTTACGAAGGTGATCAGAGGCGACTATTAACTAAAGTTGGAGACTCCTATATTAGTAAACCTTATAGCGATTCAGCCGTACCTGTAGAAAACAGGTTTACTTATTATGATGATAATCACACAACAGGAAGTGATATTAAGCAAGGACCGACCTCTGAGGCGATTGTGAGTGTTGGGATTAATGTAAAAATCAGAGATTTATTTCAAGGAATGTGGCGAATGCGTGGCTTGTCAAAGTCTCAATCAATTAAACTGATGGTGAGTCCAGAGGTGATGGATTGTATTGATACAGGACTCGATAAAACTGAGGGAAAATCTAGTGAGGCTCAAAAAGAGATATCAATTTCTCAGGTTATCGAGTTATGTACTAAAAATCAAACGGAGCAGTTGGAATCTCAATTGGTACAAAGCTCTGAAACTCAGTTTAAGCATCTGTATAAAGATTGCGTGTTTCGGGAGATGTTAGGACAAGATGTTTCTGACGTGTCTTCTGACAATGTTGAAACGTTTGTTAAAAGGAAAACGATAGATCCTGTTAAACTTTATCATCGTGTTAAAAAAGAAGTGACGAAAGAAGATGTAATTCGTCAGTTTTCTGATGACCTAGACGTTCTGTTTAATCATCAAGTTCCAGGTGAATTAACAGAGATAATTGAACGGATTCGGATAAAAGTTGGCGCGCATTTACCTGAAATCATTATCCACCCATCTCATGCTGAAGATACGCAAAATGAAGCTTTAGATGAGGCTTTAGACGAAGCAGAAAACGAAAATGAGCAAGAAAATGTAACTGAAGTTTATAACGGGTATGTGGCTCCTATGAAAATGGATGTTTGGGATTACGTAAATTTTTTTGATAAGGACTATTGGGAGAACCTGGACCATGACTTCGAGTTTGCGTTATCCGAATTGAATTCTTGTTTTTCAAAATATCTTAAAGTTTCTAATAATTTAGCCTCGGATTCTTTGAGAACTACGGTAGATTATTTATTAGAGCAAAAAAGGACGAATAGTTCTTCTGAAGTCAGTAAGCCTAAGAAAACTCAGGTACGAATAAAAACCGATAAACAGCTAAATTGTGACTACGTTGTTGCTATTGATTATGGTGATGGGAACGAATCTGATACAAAACGTATGTTTATGGTTCATGAATTTGATGTTTCTACGTTATCGAGGTCCCATAAAGATTATTTAAAGAAAAAGGCTGAGGACCCTGAAAAATCTTCTGCCGACTTTAACCCTAGGTTTGGCGTGTTTAATGTAAAGACTGGGAAGGCCTGTGATTTGAATGAAGATGGAGGAGCATCATCAAATACGTGGGTTCAAGATGATATGGATATACAGAAAATGCTTGTTCAAGTGAAGTTTTTTAATGGACAAATTATTTATACAAAAGAGGAGTATGCGCATCTTAAGCAGTGGATAAATAGCGAGAATAAGACCGAATTATTGAATTTATTTCAAGAGGATATTTTGGGTGGAGATGAAGGAAATCAGGCGGATTTCGAGGAGAGTCCGATGCGTAGGTTATTTGATTAAATTCAAAATGAGTTTCAATGGATAATATTTCGCATTCAAATTTATGAGGTACAGATAATTCCATGTTTTCTCGATTGTTTCGAAATGGTAAATCTGTTCACGAGAATTTGTTTGAAATATTTTCCGAATTAAATGGGGTAGTGGCGCAAAAACTGTAAATATAAAAAATAACCTCAAAAAAACTAAATAGAAGTAAATTTAAAAATTCGTTTTTAGCATAAATTTTATTATAGGAGTGTATCCCATATTTATGAGTAACTGGAGATACTCTTCTAAAGTGACTGTTTTTGCACCATTACCCTGTTTATCTAATTTCCCTGGGTTTGGTCTCCTAAATTGTTAAGATCAACTGAGGATATTATTCCTATTAATGGGTTTTGAACTCCGTTATCGGAGAGTACTTCACGTATGAGTTGATTCCTTTCTGCTTCGTTTTCTAAATAATAGGGGTTGGTATCTGATGCATTATTTAGAATGTTTTCAGTTACTAACCGTTGAAGACTATTTATCAAATATTCTTTTAATTCATCGTTGGCTTCTGTTTGAGTGCATTTATGATTAATTGAGTCTATGGCGTCCTTTATTAGTGTTTGCGTGTTACTAAGAATATTTGAGTATTTAGATTGATTTGAACGAAAAGATGGATCTTTAAAATTATGATAATTAATTCCATAATTTATTTCAGGGATTGTGCTTTGAAGGTCTATAAGAACTGTCCGAGGGTGGGTGTCGCTGAAATTTATGCTTAGAGGGTCCTCCTTTGGGTGGTGAAAGCAGATTTTTTCCGAATAAAGCCTACTCAATTTTTCTTGATTGTCACGTTTATATTGATTTTTAAGTGTGAATAAATTAATTGCGATAGGGGCGAGCATAGAGCCTCCAAGTGTAGGTCCTGCTAGTAGAAATGCTGGAATTATACTTCCTGCCCCTACGAAAATTGATGCGCTTTTTCTATCATATGTTTTACTTTTTGAAGAGCTTTTTTTTTGTAGTAAAGCGACTTGGGCGTCACCGGGCAGTTGAGAGTCGTCGTGCGACTCCATTTTTAATATTTTTGTTATAACAGAACGTACATTCGCTTCCGAGAGACTTGCCTTGGTGATTCCCTTACTACGGAGGCCTTCTTTAAGTCGTGTATTTATAACTTTGGCAAAGGAGCTTTCTTTTAATGATATTGTTTTGTCTGAGTTTGATAATGTTAAAAGTATCGTAGAGCCGTCTTTTCTGACTGAGTCTAAGTTGAGAAGATCTTTAACACTTATTTTACTTAATTCGTCCCGCTTATCTAGTTTTTTGTGAATATAGGTTGAAATTCTTGAATTTGATTCTTGCGATGCATCCATTGGGTTCTCCGTTTGTATATCTTTATATTTCATTCCCTATTTTCTTGGAGGGTAAATATTGGTATTGGGATGAAAACGTTCGTGATTTGAAAAAAGGTAGTGGTGAAAGAATAGCCAAAATAGAAAATCGGCTTAAAAAACAAACTATCTGTTAAATTAAAAAGCCATTTTTCTATTAGAATACATTGGAAAAATGAACCCAGTACTATCAAAGAGACGATGAATAAAGTCCCGTAATGATTGAGCATTTTTTTTGTTATAAAATGGTACTTATCCTTTTCGAAGCATATGCATTGTTTCAACATCTGTAATTGTCGTAGCCGCATGCAACATCGTGTGATAACCCATGGAATGATTTATCTTCCATTTAACGGTTCTATGATCCTGTTCAACTATATTGTTCATGTAT
>JABIPA010000067.1 GCA_018698675.1 bacterium
CTTACGTTCTGGGCTACACACATGCTACAATGGCCGGTACAAAGGGTCGCGAAGCCGCGAGGTGGAGCCAATCTCAAAAAACCGGTCCAAGTTCGGATTGCAGTCTGCAACTCGACTGCATGAAGTAGGAATTGCTAGTAAACGTGGATCAGCAACGCCGCGTTGAATACGTTCCCGGGCCTTGTACACACCGCCCGTCACACCATGAGAGTCAGAAACACCCGAAGCCAACGTGCTAACCGCAAGGAGGCAGTTGTCGAAGGTGGGTTTGGCGATTGGGGTGAAGTCGTAACAAGGTAGCCGTACCGGAAGGTGCGGCTGGATCACCTCCTTTCTAAGGAGTTAACTTGAACTGCATTAATGCAAATTCAAAGTAGGTCGGACTCTCGCGCAACTAGGCTTGTTATTAAGTTTTCAAAAGAAACGTATTTTAATTAAAAACGTCATGGTTCGCCTGGCGTTTTTTTTTTGGTCTTTGAATCTTAGTTAGAAAGTTTTTGGGCCTTTAGCTCAGTTGGTGAGAGCGCACGCCTGATAAGCGTGAGGTCCCTGGTTCAACTCCAGGAAGGCCCACCATTTATTTTCTTCCCTTTTGGGGGTATAGCTCAGTTGGGAGAGCGTCTGCCTTGCACGCAGAAGGTCATCGGTTCGATCCCGGTTACCTCCACCAAAATAAGGTTTTTAAAATTATATACTTTTGTTTACATACTTCTTTTTATGAATATTTTTGTTAGGAAAGGTGTCCGAGTGGTTTAAGGAGCACGCCTGGAACGCGTGTATGTCAGCAATGGCATCGTGGGTTCGAATCCCACCCTTTCCGCCATAGATACATACTTTTGTAATAGCCTCGATTTAGAATAAGTACTTTTCCGTTCAGTTTTTTATTTTTATCTATTTTGGTTTCTTCGGCTAGAGACTACATTTTGGATTGCTTTGTTTAATCATTTGTATCATCCTGAATTGTTAATGTTTAAAGTGTCAGGACCTCTTTATCATTCTATTCGTAAAAATAGGTAATTTCTGACTTTTATATTCGTTTAAAAAGATAACGTTTTTTCTTGAATTGGCAGGGCCTGAGGATTGTTTATGTATTTGTAGTGGGGCTTTTTTCTTAGACGAGCTAAGAACCTTGGTTCCCACTTTTTCATAGGCCCTAAATTCAAATGGTAGATGTCGTTTCTAAATATTATTCTTTTTGATAGTCGCGATATATGGTAACTTTTTATAATGATACTAAGTTTTTCAGACGAAGGATTTAAAAAAGTTTTAATTTCTTTTTTCCTTTTGGTTTTTGCTAGCATATCACTTTATAGATTAGGTGCCTTTCCTACTGTTTTATACGACGAACCAATGTATGCTAATACTGCTTATTTTTTTGCTACGCACTCCAAATTTTTTAATTCGCTCACCGGATACAGTGGACAGGAGTTTTTTCTTTATCCCGGCATAGTAAGTGTTTTTTTAAAAGGAATCCCATCAACTCTATATGGATTTCGTAAGATTAATTTGATTTTTGGTCTAGTCTCTGTTTTTTTGTTTTCTAACTTATGCATCAAGTTATTGAAATCCCGGGCCGTTATATTTGGGACCGTTGCCTGTTTTGTTTTTTCCAATATTGTATTCATCGCTCATAGAATCGTGAGGCCAGAAAGCTTTGCTCTAATGTTTTGCATGTTTACTTTATTTTATGGCACCTCATATTTGGCTTTGTTAAGAGATAAGGATGTTTTTCTCTTGGGTCTAACCATGTCATTACTTTCTTTAGTTCATCCTATATGTGTTGTTTTTTATATTTCTTTTATTATTCCGTGGTTTTGGATTTTGATTAAAAACAAAATCTTTCTAAAGTCTCTAGCACCCTTTGTATTAGGGCACCTTCCTACTTTAATATTGAGTTTAATATATTTTAAGTTTTGGTCTATTTATTCGCCCCAAGAGTGGATAGATGCGGTTATTGGTAGCGGACGGATTCCCGGGAGATCAATTTTTTTAGGATTTTTTGACAATCTAGTTTGGGTATATAAGGGGTATGTCATGGGAACTAAGAGGGCATTTCTCGTAGCAATCGAATTTTTTGTCGTAGCGTGGGGGCTTACTCAGTTCAAACGAAACCATTTTGTTTTCTTTCTTTCAGTCGTTACCCTTCTCTACTTTGTCTTTTCGCAGTTGTTATTTCAACCCTATTTGAGACCGTATTACACGTTGCTAATTCCTTCAATAGTATTGTTGATTGGACTATTCGTTGATAGAGCAAGGGTAAAGAGGCCTACTTTTATTTTGGTGGTCTTTCTGTACGCCGGTTATAGCCTACTGGGAAATGTGTATTTGTTCTGGATGAACCGAAGCAATGATGACTATGATAGCCTAAAAAAGGAGGTTGTTAAGTCGCTTCCCAGTTACGAGAATATATTTATAAATAGTCATTATTTTTGGTTTTGGTTTAAAAGTGACGCGAGATATGGGCATGAATTTAGGGGATCTACACAATCATTAGAGAATCATGACCTTTACATACTTAATTTTGAATCGAATCCTAATTCTAATGTGTCAGGAGGAAGTTCAAGAATTCCAAAACTAATATCATGGGCTGGGGAATACGACGTAAGAAAGCAGCGGTCTTTAGTCAAAGTTACTGTTTCGGAATCTTATGGGAGGTTTGAAGTTTGGCAGTAAATGGTAACTGTGCACCTAGTGACGTTGGATTAGTTAATTCAAATATATTCGGACTTGATTTTGAATACGATTCTTCTAATATTATTATTTTGCCTGTTCCCTGGGATGTAACTACAAGTTATAGAAGGGGTGCAGCCAAGGGGCCCGAGGCGTTAAAGAACACGTCATGCCAGATTGAAATATTCGATGAGTATTTAGGGAATGCATGGAGAGCAGGCATATATTTTGAAGAGGCTCCTATCGAATGGGCGTCTCGTAACGATACTCTGTCTAAGATTTCAACGAAGGTGATTTCCGGTCTAGAAAATGGGGACGATTTAGCGGTTCATAAAACTGATTTAAAATATATTAATAAAATATCGGATATATTTTTTTCGGATATCAGTAAGAGAATCAGGGATGTTAAGCGAGATGGTAAGTGCGTCGTCGGAGTAGGTGGTGACCATAGTGTTTCAGAAGCATTTATAGATGTGACTGCCGAAATGCAAGACACTTTTTCTATTCTTCATTTGGACGCACACTTAGATCTGAGACAAAACTACGAAGGTTTTCATCGGTCTCATGCTTCAGTTATGTTTAATTGTCTTCAAAAAAATGATGGATTGAATTTAGTTCAAGTTGGAGCTCGAGATTTTTCCGAAGAGGAATTTAATTATGTTAAAAAATTTCAAAAAAATATTGCAATATTTTCTGATCGAACAATTAAGCATTCTCTTTATAATGGAAAAACGTGGCATGATATCTGTCTTGATATTTTAAAACAATGTAAAGAAAAGTTATATATTACTTTCGATATAGACGTGTTGGTACCCGGTCTATGTCCAGACACAGGAACTCCCGTCCCAGGTGGACTTTCTGTTGAACACATTTTTTATTTGGTTGAAATGCTTGTAAAAGAGGGAAAGACAATTGTAGGCGCAGATTTAGTAGAAATATCAGGGAAGGCTAATACTATAAACATGATTGTTGCTTCTCGGGTTTTATATAAGTTATGCGGTTATATGGCGAGATCTCAGCGTCTAATTTAGTTAGGTTAAAAAAAGGGGAAGTTTAATGAACGCAAAAACGACAGAGTACAATAACACATACGATTTTGATAGGTTTGAAGGCGATGATCGGATAAAAGAATTGAAGCGATTGAAGATGCAAGCAAATTTAGTTTCTCATATCGAGCAGAAGGCAATTTCTGAAATAGGATTTAAGGAAGATGGTATTTTCGTGGATGTTGGATGTGGTCCTGGGTTTGTGACCGGAAATATCGCTGGAAACTATTCTAATTTACGAATTATTGGGTTAGATACGAGCCGAGAATTATTGAATGCAGCAAATATGATGGTTAAGCCAAACTATAAAAATTTAGAATTCAATGAAGGTGATGCATACAGTACCGGATTACCAGACAATTACGCAGATGTCGTTTACTCCAGGCTTTTATATCAACATTTGGAGCATCCAAGAAAAGCGATGGCTGAGGCCAAACGGATATTGAAGCCAGGGGGGAAGCTTTGCATATTGGATGTAGACGATCAGCTGCAGGTGTTTTACCCAGAATTACCTAGTTTTCTTCTTCTTCAAGAAAGTGCGAAAAATGCCCAGAAAATGAATGGTGGTAACAGGCATATTGGTCGCGAGTTAAGTCATTTAATGAAGGATGTAGGGTTTGATACAATTGACTTTGTTTTTGGTGGTGTTTCAACTCTTGATATAGGGTTTGATGCATTTTTTGAAATAGTTGTTTCTTTTAAAGCACAAATTGTGGGAGATAAAGAGAGCTATATTTTAGAAAACCTTAAGAACGAAATTGATTCCTTGGATCGAACGCCCTTTGGGATGGCCGGGGTACCGCTAGTAATTGGGAATGTTTAATTTACTGATCCCTTATATTCAAAAAAAGCATTCCATAAAAGAGGCTATCACAACGCTTGAGAAAGAGTCTATTTATCGGTTGAGATATGAGATATATCGACGCGAATTAAATAAAAAAAATGTAGATTGCGATAAAGTAGGAAGGGATAGCGATTTTATAGTTGATGATGAGGACGAACTAGATAATTCCTATTTGTTTTACTTGGGAGATGAAAGGCGTCCTTTTGCAACGTTCAGATTAACTATTTATGATAGTGGAAATATTCCCAAGACAATCAAGGAACGGTATTCTTTGGGGAATTTTCCAGAAGTATCTGATTTTCGAATAGTTGAAATGAGTAGGGGAATGATTTCTCAGAATAGTAGGAAAGGCCAAATTATGTTATCTATGGCAATATTTGTTTACCTATTTTGTGTTCGTAAGAAAATTGAAATTGGATTTCTGTATTGTGCTCCGGGTCTTTCAAAATATTATAAATTATTTGGATATCGCCCGTATAGAGCCGATATAGTAAAGACGAGGGACGGTGTAAGGCTCCCAATGATTAATATTTTTAGTGACTATGCCTACTATAGTCGTGTTCGTTCCCCTTTAAAAAGGTTGGTACGAAAAAAAAATAAAAGATCTCCCAAAGACTTTTTTGATGTTTCGTTAATTGAAGATAGGTTGGTAGAAGAAAAATCTCCATATATGGTAGATGAGGAAGCTATATGCGACACGGTCCTTCGTGATATTAAGGAAAATAATTTAAAAGCGCCTATCTTTAATGGGATTGACCTAAAACAATTAAAGCTTCTACTTAGGAAAGGCGTTTTGATTATAGTTAATTCGGGAGAAGTTGTTCTTTCAGAAGGAGTCGTGGAAAAAGAGCTATACGTCATTTTGAACGGCTCTCTTACTGTGTTTTCTAAGAACAAACGAAAAATCGCCGAATTGAAGAAGGGGGATGTATTTGGAGAAGTCGCATTTTTTAACCAAAATGGAGAGAGGACAGCTTCAATTGTGGCCGTTGAAAAGAGCACACTATTGATGTTTAGTAGAAACTTTTTGGATCGTATTTCAAGTCAAAATAAAGATATGGCGATTCAACTTCTATTTAATCTTTCAACAGTATTGGCAAATCGGCTTGCCTCGGAAAATTTAAAAAAAAGAAATAAGCCATTTTTGAGTTTTCTAAGAAAATGCGATTAGCCAACTCTTGATTTGAAGTCAGTGTAAGTAAAGTTTTTAATAAGCTTTAATTCACCATCACTTTTTAGAAGTAGAATTGACGGTAAATCTATTCCATTAAATGTTGTATTTTTGACGATTGTATATTGTGCCATATCTGTTAGAACTAGTTTGTCTCCAATTTTTAGCTTATCAGAAAATGAATAGTTCCCAATTATATCTCCAGATAAGCAGGTTGGGCCACCTATTGAGTATTTGAAATTATTATTGGATTCCGAACATTCATTGAGTATCGTCGGTCTATATGGCATTTCTAGAATGTCTGGCATATGCGCAGAAGCAGACACATCAACTATCGCATACGACGGGTTTGAATCTCCCAAATCTAGGACGGATGTTACCAAAAATCCGGATTTATATACGACAGCTTCTCCTGGTTCCATATATACGGAAATATTGTATTTTTTCTGAATCTTATTAACAAAAGTAATTAATTTTTTAATATCATAGTCAGGGTGCGTTAAATAATGGCCACCCCCCAAGTTTACCCAACTTAGTTGGTAGAGAGCTTGTTCAAATTTTGATTCTATTTCTGACCATACTCTCTCTAAAACTTCGAATGGTTGTTGGCACAGAGCATGAAAGTGAAGTCCTGAAATTCCGTCTAGGTTTTCGCTATTTAACGTTTCTGAACTAACCCCGAACCTAGAACTAAGAGAGCATGGATTGTACATGGTGTTTTTTACCTCTGAATAGTGAGGATTTACTCTTATTCCTATTTTAAGTGTTTCGCTAAGGGAAGCAAGATGTTTTAGTCGTTTCCATTGAGCGAAAGAGTTCATGACTATATGGCTTGAATAGTTGAGTAGTTTTTTAAAAGTTGCAGGAGTATAAGCGGGTGAGTAAACATGCACATTTTTCCCAAATTCTTCTGAACCCAATTTGGCTTCATTTAGTGAGCTTGCGGTGACTCCGGACAAGTATCTTTTAATTAAGGGGAAGCAAGCGGAAGTTGAAAAGGCCTTAAGGGCGAGCAATATTTCACAGTTTGTAGCATTTTGTATATATGAAAGAATTTTTAAATTTTTTTCTAATAAATCTTCATCGATTACGTAGGCAGGCGTCGATATCTTATTTAGTACATCTGGGTTTTGTATTGCTTTCTTTTTGCCGGCAATTTTGGTTGTGCTTAATTTAGGGGTACGGGTACTCATTGTGAAGTTACCTTTAATAATTTTTTATTTTCCATGGAAGACCCATAATTGGAAGTTCTTCCATAAATGGGTCTGGATCCATTTCTTCGACGTTTAAAGTACCCGTTCCGGACCAAACCCCTCTGGCTATAAGAGCCGACCCAATTAAAGCAGGAATTGCGGTTGTATACGACACGGCCTGCGAGCTTAATTCTTTGTGACTTTCTTCATGTGAGCAGGTGTTATATATAAATACCTTTTTCTTTATCCCATTTTTTGTGCCTGAAATCAGGCACCCAATACATGTTTTACCCGAATAGTTTTCCGAGAGTGAAGAGGGGTCTGGAAGACACGTTTTCAAAAATTCAAGTGGAACAATGGACTTTCCTTTGAAGGATATAGGCTTAATACTTGTTAGACCTACATTTTGAAGTACCTTTAAATGATTTAAATACTCATCGGAAAAAGTCATCCAAAATCGAATTTCTTTTAATCCATTGATGTTTTTCACCAGGGATTGAAGTTCTTCATGATACATCAAATAAGCGTTTCTTTTTCCGATTTCGGGAAAGTCAAAGACTTGAGATATTTCCATGGGTTTCGTTTCAGTCCATTTATTATTTGAATAGTATTTTCCATTTTGGGTTATTTCTCTAATATTAATTTCGGGATTAAAATTTGTTGCAAATGGATGTCCGTGATCTCCACCATTACAGTCTAGAATGTCGATTGTATCTATCACATCAAATAGGTGTTTTTCGGCATATTTACAAAAAATATTCGTGACGCCTGGGTCAAACCCGCACCCCAATAAAGCAAGGATATTGTTTTTGACAAAGGATTGATGAAGGTCCCACTGCCACTCATAACAAAATTTTGCTTCATCTTTTGGCTCATAATTTGCAGTATCCAAGTAATTAACTTTAGCCCGGATGCACGCATCCATAATTGTTAAGTCTTGATATGGAAGAGCAAGGTTCACGACAAGACTTGCTTTTGATTTTTCTATTATCCGTAAAACATCATTTGAATTATCGGCGTCTAATTGATGGGGTACGATATGAATTGATGTACACTGCTTTGAAAGTGCTATGCACTTATCAACTGAACGACTTGCTAAATGAATAGATGGGAATATGGAAGGCAATAAATTTGCTTTTTTTATAAATGTGGAGCCAACCGCTCCAGCTCCTATTACTAAAATAGGAGAGCATGTTTGATTTTTTTTCATAATTTCAGCCGAATTATACTGCCTTATGTTGATTTTTTTCTAGCCCCGTAATGGAAAGTCATTTTATTCCTTATATGTCTTAGGTTTTATTTCATTTAGTTGGAGTAACGTTTCGTACGGATTTAAATTAATCTAGTTTTTGACAAGCCATTGATTAAAGATCTGCAATAACAACGTGTTTTGACGTTATATTTTTTGTTTGATAGAAATGTTTAATTGCCACGATCTAGTTTGTTTTTGAGGATATTTGGTAAACTAGTACTAACTTATGAAATCTACAATTTATGATTATGTCGTGATCGGAAGCGGAATAGCTGGTTTGTCAGCAGCATTACGCCTTTCAAAATTCGGAAAAACCGTAATGATATCAAAAAACTCCTTAAAATCGGGTTCTACCCATTATGCCCAAGGCGGAATAGCTGTTGCCTTAGATAAAACAGATGCTCCGGGGATTCATTATCAAGATACATTAGAAGCAGGAGCCGGACTTTGCGATTCAGATGTTGTAAAAGTCTTAGTAGAGGAAGGTCTAGAGCGAGTTAAAGAATTGATCGATATTGGGGCAGAGTTTGATAAAAAAGGTAGTGAGTTTGATTTGGGGCAAGAAGGAGCTCATCACCGACGACGAATTTTACATGCAAAAGATGAAACTGGAAAAGAAATTGAGAGAGCCTTGGGTACACGCCTTTTAAAAGAGCCAAATATAACGTTTTTACAGAATACGATGGTGGTTAAACTGTGTATTAAGAATAAAAAGGCTGTGGGATGTATCGTTTTAAGAGAAAACGAATATGAAAGGCTTTCCGCAAAAGCAATTATAATTGCGACCGGCGGATGTGGACAAGTTTTTAGTCATAGCACAAACCCATCAGGAACAACGGGAGACGGAATAGCTTTGGCCTATGAAGCTGAGTGTTTAATTCAAGATATGGAATTCATACAATTTCACCCAACAACATTATATACGGGAGATAAAAAGCCTATATCTATATTTTTGATTTCGGAAGCGGTACGGGGAGAAGGTGCTGTTTTAAGAAACATTGAAGGTACTCGATTTATGAAAAAGTATCATGAATTGGGAGAACTTGCTCCTAGAGATATTGTTTCAAGGGCAATTGTAAAAGAATGTATTAAGTCTGGCAGCAACCACGTTTATTTGGATTTAACTCAAATTACGGGAGATTTGTCTGTGAAATTCCCAAATATTTATCGGAGATGTCTAATAGCAAAAATAGATTTAGCCAAAGATTTTGTTCCAGTTTCTCCCGCAGCCCATTTTTTGATGGGAGGAATCAAAGTTAGTGAATGGGGGAAATCGTCTGTCGAGGGACTCTATTCTACGGGAGAATCTGCATGTTTGGGGATTCACGGTGCTAATCGATTGGCATCGAATTCTTTATTGGATGGACTGGTTTTCGGATACAGATGTGCTGATTATGTCGGGAAACATGAAAACGAATTGGATAGACATTGGGATGAAAGCTTGGATTTTAATCCAGTTAATTCTGATAAGCTGGCCGAGTTTCAGGTTCTTAAATACCAGATTAAAGAAATGATGTGGAAGTGTGGCGGAATAGTCAGAAACAAGAGTTTAATGACAGAAGGGCTAGCTTTTTTAAAATCTAAAGCGGCTATCTTGGAGACTGAATACAGTCATGTTATTTATTTTGAGTTAAAACATATATATTGTGTTTCCAAGCTAATACTAGAATTTGGAATAAATAGAACAGAAAGTAGAGGCGGTCATTTTAGAGAGGATTTTCCAGATATAGATAATTTGAATTGGAAAGTTCATCAAACTAGAGGAAAGATGACCAAGATACTTTTAAACGAATAACTTAAATCTTGAGTTGCTGACACATATAATTACCTTCCGAATATAAGGAGACGCGAAATGGTTCAGAACATAGGGTTTTACTATTAGTAATTCTTTGGTAGTATACAAGCCTCAACCTGATAGAGTGGTAATTTTGAAATTAGATTTAAAATTAATTGAAACTCTTGAACAATGGCGCGGGGTGGAGCAGTGGTAGCTTGTCGGGCTCATAACCCGAAGGTCAGGGGTTCGAATCCTCTCCCCGCTACCAATATTCTTCTTTTAAAATTATCCTAGAAATTTAAAACTGATTTATAATATTGAATCAGCCTTATCTATAACAGAATACACATGGAGCTTTGCAAATATGTCTATTTTTAGAAGTCAAAATAATTATCCAAATAAACCTTCTTATTTTTTATCCTTTGCAATGGGATGTGTAGCGACACTTTTCTCTTTTATTTGGGTTTCTATTGTTATTTCAATTTTCGCAACCATAAATGTCTTTAAAAACAATGGAGCAATGAATCTTAATTCATTCTACATGGTCATGGACACAGTTATCATTTATTTTGCACCGGTTATATATTTGATGTGCACAGTTTCCGTTGCGGCATTCACTCGATTGAGGTGGAATAAACATACCTTGGAGCAAATCTTTGTATTTGGAATAGGCGCGGCCGTTTCTCTTAATCTAGTAGAAGTTAATTTTTCGGAGGCCATAAAAATTGATGGGTTCTATTTTTTCCGTTATATGTTGGTTTTTGTAGAGTCTTATATAGGATTTAAATACGGGCCAATGGTGCTATCTGTTTTTAATACCCTTCGAAATCAACGACTTTTAAGAAAGGTAAGCTCGTTTGGAATTTCTAAACGGGAGTCTGAGATTTTGGAGCAACTACTAAAAGGCTCAACTAATAAAGAGATTGGGGATGCTCTTTATATAGAAGAAGGAACCGTAAAAGTACATTTGAAGTCTATTTACAAAAAACTAAACGTTTCAAGTCGATTTGAATTAATGAAAGTTTTAAAATTTGCAATTAGATAAAAAAAGGATGAAAGTATGAAAACTCGTAAAGCTTTATCTAAATATGAAAAGGCAGTTGTTCTTTTTTCTGGAGGGCAGGATAGTACGACATGCTTAGCCTACGCCTTACATAAGTTTAAGAATGTTGAGGCGATTGGCTTTAATTATGGACAAAGACATAATGTTGAACTTATTCAAGCCCAGAAAATTGCGGACAAATTGAATGTTAAATTAACAATCATGAAACTGGCCATTAACGAGGAGTGGTCATCTTCCGCCTTGTTAAATGAGAACGAAATAGTATCTGATGAAACATCCGAGTGCCCTAATTCATTTGTGCCAGGTAGAAATTTAGTTTTTTTGAATCACGCGGCTATTTATGCGCATGCAAATGACATATCAAATTTGGTTATAGGAGCATGCCAGACTGATTTTTCGGGGTATCCTGATTGTAGGAACGAATTTATAGATAGCGCGGAGCGGGTTTTAAACTTAGCTTTTTCTTTTCCTTTCGTAATTTGTGCTCCATTGATGTGGCTTTCGAAGGCAGACACGATAAAAATGATGGATAGTCTCAATTACCTGGATTTATTAAAGGATACGCACACTTGTTATTATGGAAAGAGACCTGCTTGTGGGAAATGCCCATCATGCACGTTGAGGTTGAAAGGATTTGTGGAAGCCGGAAAAACGGATCCTCTCATATACTCGGCGACCTCTATCTGAATTCACTATTTATATTTCACATTTTTCAAGTTTTGTAACCTAAGATGTATATGTTGAAAATGAATTTAGAAACGTTTGATGCGACTTCTTAAGAAAGTTATTGGTTTTACGTATATATCCGGTCAAACTACATAAATCGTATTTTCTTAAAATTCACTTTAGTGTTTAGTACATTGAGAGTCCTATTTTAACAATAGGAAAATATTAATGAGAAAAGATAAAATACTTTTCAACATAATTTATATCTAATTCAATAAAATACTTTGAAAGACCTTATCTGATTTTTGATGAGCGTTGAATTTCTCTGTTGAGCGCTTTGTCTTTTAGAACTTGACGTTTGTCATGTGTTTTTTTTGGACGGGCAAGAGCAAACCCGACCTTTAAGTTAGAGCCTTTAAAGTATAGGGATAATGCAACTAAAACGAGGCCTTTTTGGGTTGTTTTTCCAATAAGCTTTTTAATTTCAGTTTTTTTGATTAAGAGTTTTCTATCTCTAGCTGGATTTCCATTGTGTCGATTTCCCTGAGAGTAGGGGAGAATATTACAATTTATCAACCAAAGCTCATTGTTGATTATTCGCACATAACTTTCCTTTATAGTTACATGCCCTTGTCGTACAGATTTGATTTCACAACCTGTTAATACAATACCTGCCTCATTTTTTTCTACGATTTCAAAATTAAAGAATGCTTTTTTGTTGGATGCTACTTGCTGACTATTTTTCATAAAACTAAATCTACATTGATTGGTAAAAAATTTGCAAGTTTAAGCTTGTTCTTATGTATGTAATAGGGAGAAAGTGAGGAATAATAAAAAAAAATAAAAAAGGTGTTTGACAAATAAAAATTTATTTAATATATTTGTATCTCGCACTAATCAATAGGTGCCTGGTTCTTTGAAATTGATATCGAAATTTAGAAATTTTATAAAAACAAAATTGCCAATTTGAAGTTATTTCAATTTGAAATGATTTATTACTCATGGGCCGTTTTTCAAGATATAAAGGGCATATGGTGGATTCCTTGGCACACAGGCCGACGAAGGACGTGGATA
>JABIPA010000068.1 GCA_018698675.1 bacterium
GAATTCTTGTGTTTGAGGATTACGAGCATGCTAAGGCTAGAAATGCGACTATTTATGGTGAAATTGTTGGGTTTGGAAGTTCTGGAGATGCTTATCATATAACAGCTCCAGCTCCGGAAGGCGAAGGGGCTACTCGAGCAATGACAGCAGCTCTTGCCGACGCTGGAATCCAAACCACGGATATTGATTATATTAACGCTCACGGTACGTCTACAGAGCTTAATGATAAGAATGAGACCATGGCGATAAAAGAAATTTTTGGAGACCATGCGTATAAATTAAAAGTCAGTTCGATAAAATCTATGACAGGGCATCCTTTAGGAGCAGCTGGTGCAATAGAAGCAATTGCTTGTATCAAGACATTTGTTGAGGGAAAGATTCCTCCAACTATTAATTGTGATGAAACAAGTGATGAGTGTGATTTGGATTATGTTCCGAATAAAGCAATTGAAGCAGATGTTACGTATGCAATGTCTAATTCTTTTGGATTTGGTGGACATAATGCGGTATTAATATTTAAAAAGCATACTTGCTAATAGCAGGTGTTGATGAAGCAGGACGAGGGGCTCTGATTGGGCCCCTTGTTGTTGCGTCAGTAATTCTTCCTCCTTTCCCTGAATTAAAAGTTGATTTCGTAGATTCCAAAATAATAGGGCACAAGAAACGCGAATCGCTATTCTTATCTATCAAAACTTTGGCTCTTGCCTATTCTGTTGTAGCAGTCTCCCCTAAAATGATCGATAAAGTAAATATTTTGGAAGCAACTTTATTTGGAATGAGAAAGGTGATTAAAAAACTTAGATTGACTCCAAATGTTGTTTTAATTGATGGAAATAAGGTGCCTAAAATTGAAGGTGTTCCTGTTGGGTGCCTTGTTAAGGGAGATTCTCTTATTCCTGAAATTAGTGCCGCGTCGATAGTTGCGAAGGTTGTGAGGGACCGATTAATGCTTAAATATCATAATAAGTATCCAGACTATTCGTTTGATTTACATAAGGGGTATGGGACGTCATTGCATTATCAGGAAATCATGAAAAATGGCATATTAGACGAACATCGAAAAAGCTTTAATTTAACTCGTCAGGGGGTTCTTTTTTGATGAACAACCAAAGACCTGGGTCTAAATTAATATCCGCGATGGGGGCCGCTCAGAAGGGGAGTTTAGGGGAAATAGTGGCCAGAGACTATTTGGAAAAAGCAGGTGTGAAGATAATTGAAACAAATTATCATTCAAGATATGGTGAAATTGATATCATTGGATTGGAAGACGAGACCCTCGTTTTTTATGAAGTTAAAGCGTACAAGAGACAATCCGTACATCCTGCCGAACTTATTACTTTAAAAAAGATTGGAAATATTAGAAAAACGGTTTTGGTGTTTTTAGACAAATTTGAAAATGGGAAATATTTAGATGCGATGTGTCGGATTGATTTGATTTGTATTAAAAATTTTGATCATGTGTTTGATCATATTAAAAATATTGCTTAAAGAAGACTTATCCAAAAACAAAGAAGTTCTTTAACGAGTGGTTGATTTTTGAAGAAGAGTTGCTATGAAATATCCTGAAATTCCTAGACATACTGAAATCAGGCTAGAAATGTTCATGTTTATTCCAGGCCAAAGTTTTAAAAGAGAGCCAGCTAGAAACCCAATCACCGACATGTAAGCGATATTGTGATACTTTTTAAAAAGCCAGTGGATGAATGAAGAAAAGAATAAAATGCCGCAAATTGCACCTATTCCCACTGCTCCGATAATTGGAAGGTTGAAACTTGAAATTGCATGCACAATTGGTTTGTATGCGCCTAAGTAGAGTAGTATTAGAGATCCACTTATTCCAGGAATTACCATTGTCCCTGCTGCGATAAATCCAGAAACCCCGAAAAATAAAATACCAGGCGTGGTATTGCTAACTGTTGAGGAAGGGGTGACAAAAAATAGAGCGATCATGGAACATAGAGTTATGATACCTCCAATGGCTTCA
This sequence comes from bacterium, assembly GCA_018698675.1. Lineage (GTDB taxonomy): Bacteria > Margulisbacteria > Marinamargulisbacteria > JABIPA01 > JABIPA01 > JABIPA01. The sequence goes on from JABIPA010000068.1 coordinate 1,985, forward strand.
GGCCAGTGTATTTTGTTAATCTTACTTAATTTGAATACAATTGGAATGGAGCCAAGGATTAGTCCAAAGAAAAACATGAAGACAGGTTGTGGGAATGCTGTTAATGCATACTCTAAAAATTTTGAAAAACTAGCGACGCCAAGAAGAACGCCTATTCCAATTTTTATAAGAAATCCAAGGTTTTTTGAAATTTCTTTGAATGAAAATGTGAAAACAGAATATATGGAAGTTATTAATTTTTCATAAATACCAAGAATTACGGCTAAAGTTCCTCCGCTTATTCCAGGTATTATGTTTGCAATACCTATGCAAAATCCATGAAATATTGTTTTAAGTGTTTCTCTTAGTATCATATTATTTATTTTAGTTAGTCAGGATATTGCTAGTTGTTAAAAAGGAACTCTACAACGTCACCATCTTCCATAACATAATCTTTACCTTCTTGACGGACGAGCCCTTTTTCTTTGCAGCCTTTCCATCCTTTATTTAGTTCAAAATTTTTGAACGAGACTATGTTAGCCCGAATAAATCCTTTTTCGAAATCCGTATGAATAACCCCTGCTGCCTGAGGCGCTTTGCAGTTGACTGGAATTGTCCAGGCACGCGTTTCTTTTTCTCCAGATGTAAGGTATGTTTCAAGCCCAAGAAGTGAAAATCCTGCGTTTGCTAGCTTATCTAAACCTGCAGACTCTAAATTTAACTCGGTTAAGAAGTCAGCTTTTTCGTCTGCATCTAGCTCGGAGAGCTCTTCTTCTAGTTTTACACATATTGGAAGTGCTATATCGCCAGTTTTTTTTGCGTACGCTATAACATCCGAAATGTGTTTTGACGGCGTATCGATTTGAGAGTCGTCAATATTTAGTACAAAAATAACTTTTTTTTGTGTTAAAAAGTTTAAACCTTTAATTATAAGTGTCTCATCATCATCTAAATCAATTTGGCGAACAGGAATGTTTTTTGCGAGATGTTCTTGAATTTTTTTGTAGACGTTTAATTTTTTAACTTCTTCTTTATTTTGAGATTTTACTTTTTTTGATTGTCCATGAACTAACTTATCAATTAGGTCTAAATCCGCATACAAAAGTTCGAGATGGATAATTTCGATATCTGAAATAGGATCAATTTTTCCGTTTACGTGTATTATATCGTCATTTTCGAAACAACGAACAACGTGTGCAATCGCGGATGTTTCTCTAATATTGGTAAGAAATTGATTTCCTAGGCCTTCTCCCTTAGACGCGCCTTCTACTAACCCTGCAATGTCAACAAACTCTATTGTCGCATGTATCGTTTTTACAGATCCTGTAATGCTAGATAAAATATTTAGCCGTTCATCTGGAACTTCTACTGTTCCGACATTTGGTTCAATTGTACAGAAAGGATAATTTTCTGCCGCAACTCCAGCGTTTGTAATTGCATTGAATAGCGTAGACTTTCCAACGTTAGGAAGACCTACTAATCCTATTTTTAATTTCATTCTTCTGAGTCAGACAATTCTTCTTCGTCAGACTCTTCTTCTAGTACGACAGAAGGATCTTGAGTTTCATTATCTGAATCATTATCTTCGTCATCCTCTTCTTCATTACTTTCTCGATTATTATTGGCATTTTCGGCAGCTGCAGCAGCATTTGCTTCTTTTTTAAGGGCAGCCATTGCATCAACACGTGTTGCAATTAGATCTTCAATGTTTAACAAAGCATCTTCTTTGTATGTTTTGTATGTTTCGAAATCTGTGAACGATTCGCCTAAGTTGCTAACGTATCCATATCTTTTCCATATTCTGTCAAAAAATTTTGTAACAATAATATTATCCATATTATTTACAAGAGATAACATTTGTTGAATTTTGGCAAATTTGTTGATTAATATTTGTGTTTTTAATGTTTCTTTTTGTTGAATTTTTTGGTACAAATCGTTGAAGAATGGAACGATTTGTTCTCCTCTAAGATAAACGTCTGTTTCGCTTATTCTACTTGAACTTTGTTCAAATACAATAAAGTTTTGAAACCTACCTGAATTTTTTTTACTTGTTTCTATTGGTGATCCAAATGACACTATAATTCCTCCTCTAATATCCGACATCGATCGTTATTATTTATAATATGATCGATTTTGTTTGAAATTGATTTATTTTTAATTTTGGGTACCTTGGTCTTTATATTTATATAGTAGCCACAGGTGTTTGGAATTTTATCATCTTTAAGAAAAATACTGAACGGGTAGCTCCTACAAAGTTTAGGTCTTCCTTGGTAGTCGCTGCAAATATTTTGGGGTGTTATACATGTACATGAAAAGTTTTTAATTTTCGTTCCACTTAGATAATTTGGGACAAATCTGTTGTATTTTTTGTCTTTGGTTTTTATTTTTTCAAATTTTTCTTTTGTATTAAGTGTAATTCCGTTTTTAACTAACATTAAGTTTTTACAACAATTTCCACTGGTTTGGCACTTTCCTGCTATATAAAAAATGTCACACTTTAAAAATTCCCAAATATAAGATTCAAAATTATTATTTTTTAGGGTTTTTTCATTGATGATATGGAGAAAATACCAGAAATAAAAGGAGACAATACTTCCTTTAGAAGACTTTAAATAATCTTGAAAGTTCATTTATTGTTATTTAATTTGATTTAGTTTCTTTAAAAGCGTTTCTATTGTTTTGTCTTGATTTTTTAGCTGGTCGTAAAGTTTTTCAAATTGACTATTTTGCTCTTCTTTTAAAGATGTTACATTTTTTTCTAACTCTTCAACTTTACTAAACTCTGAATAGTAATTTGGAACACTAAAATTAAAACCAACGGCTGCCTTTATAAGGTTAATATCGTCGCCGTCTGCACTTTCCCAAGCTCGTCCAACGACTAGATGTAACATATCTGCAGGAATCTCTTCTTTTGAAAGGGCTATCCCTACGCCATCGTTTTTACCTGAAGGTAATATGTATTGGCCCTTTTCAACATTACCCTGAACTTTTACAGAAATTTGTCCAAAAAAGGCGACAAGTTCATAGTCATCTAGTTTATCATCGCCCGGCCAGTTTCCCGCCACACCTGGGTTAGAACTTTTTACTAATGCTTGTTGTGCATTTTCAGTCTTTTTAGAAATGATTCCATTTACGACACCTACGATGTCGCCAGTTTCAAACGAATCTATTTTGTTTTCTTTAACTAAATATTCAGCATAATCTGCTCCGTATGTTGTAAAACGAACGCCTGTACCGTTGGAATTACCTTCTATTGTACCCAATGTTGCTAGATTCGTTTTAAACGTTACATATTTTGCATTTGGAACTATGTCTGTGCCGTTGGTTACGTGATGCAAGGCTAAACTATCGGCTAATGAACCGCCTGTATTTTGGATGACCATAATATGATCATCGAGGTCTTCAGCATCAGACGACGTTTTACCTGTTACATGTAGTCTAGCCTCTGCTTGACTCACAGATCCAGATTGACCGTCATAGATTCCAACATGGCCGTCCATTTGAACCGATAAGATTGGATTATATGTATCTTGGTTCATGTACCCAACTACAAACTTATCGTTTTCATCAGCTTCTGCAGTCGTATTATAAGAACTAACTTGAACCCTCAATTCGGATTCTCCAGATGCTGCATTATGACGGAACATGGCCATTGGATCACCGTTGTCATTTCCATATGTTAGCGATACATCAGGGGCTCCAGAAAAGAATAGCTTGTTGCCGTCTCCAGATGTTTCTGCGCTGTCGGTTCCAGATGGCGTTCTTAAAGCTCCAACTCTCACATCTCCGTTAACAACTAACGTTTTATCTGGGTTACTTGTTCCTATTCCTACTTTATTTTTTGCTAAGGTTAGAACATTATGAGTCGCTTCATCTGCAGCATCTTCCATTTCAAATCCAATAATTCCATTTTTGTAATCGTGAATGGTCATTTCAGAGTAGGCACTACTAAATCTGGCTATTGCGCCTGCGTCAGGTTGTCTTACTTCTAATAAGTGAGCGGGACGGGTGGTTCCAATTCCTACAGATCCTCCCATGAAAACAGCTGCATATTTTCCGCCATTGTTTCCTGGCTCTATAGAAGCTCCTGCAGGATCCCTTACTTCAAGATCTCTCATATCAATTTTAATTCCATAAGCTGCAGCGTCGCCATAGACGGCATATTTAAAGCCAGGGTCATAAATGCCCCCTTTTTCTTCCGAACTTATATTAATGTCAATTCCAATAACATCTTTTTGTGTGTCTCTACCAATAGATAAGTTTATTTTTTGTCCAGTTATGGAGGATGCGTCTAATTCGTCCGCTAAGAGAATAGCTCTGTCGATATATAAACTGTTGGAGATATTTACAGTTGAAACTGAAATACCACCCTGGGTTAATAAAATAGATTCTGCTTCAAGAGAACCCGCTATATGTAGACTGGCAGAAGGGACATCCGTTCCAATTCCAATAAATCCATTGTTAGAAACAATTAGAGCCGTCGTTCCATCTAATTTGTCTACTTTGAAAATGTGGTTCGTTGCTGCTTTTTTGCTGATGTGAACAAGCGCTTCGGGTGCGGGTTCGTTTATACCTATGTTACCAGTGGCTGTAATTCGCAGTCTTTCGGACGTTCCAACTGAATTTGTATTCTCAAAAATGAGATCGTTCACTGGGTTTGAGTTGTTTCCCCATAATAGAAGTGAATCAAAGTCTCCTGAACCGTCTTCTTCTTGATTTTTCAGACCAAGATAGACCAAGTCAGAGTCTGTTCTTGTAATAAATCCCCTTGTGGACGTCCAGTCGAAAAATGAAGGTAACGTAACGAGACTTCCTGAATTTGCAGCTGATTCAATTAGTCCGTTTACATGAAGTCCATGTTCTGGCGTCGACGTACCAATTCCTACTTTACCATCTGCTTTAACGATAAATGCATAATCAGATGCAGCGTCGACTAGAAAGGGATCTGTTGAACTATCAATATTTTCAATATGTAGGTTAGCTAAAGGTAAACTAGTTCCAACACCTACAAAGCCATTCATAGTTACGACTAATGAATAGTCTGTACCCGAATTAATTATAAGAGGAATTTCAGTGGTTCCATTACTAACAATGTGTAAATTTGAAGAAGGCTCTAATGTGTGAACTCCAACCTTTTTATCATTTCTAATAGCCAGTATGGGATTTCCTGAATTATTTTGAGCGATTAATGAGTATGTCGTGTCGGTATCTGTTTTTCCTTTAATATCTAAAGATGCTTCAGGCATTGAAATTCCAATTCCGACGTATCCATTTGCTGAGACAAGTAAGGCGTCAGAATATACGCCAGATGATTCCATATCTACTTTGAATACAGGGATGTTAGGTTGTTTCGCATCGTCATTTCTTACATGAAGAGCAGCTTCTGGTCGAGATGTTCCGATACCGACGGACCCTCCTAAGAATTGAGCTGCTATTTTTGTTCCCCCAACGGAGTTCCCATCTGCATCGGACTGACCTGCTTTAAGTGTTGTCAGGTCAACTTTTAGACCGATTGCCGTTTCACCAGCAGCTAGCCGTCCAAAGTCATCCAGTGATTCTGGATCTTGACCTAATAACTCAATATTCATACCGTAAAATGTTTTTGTAGCTGATGTAATATCACTAGTGAATTCTAAATTGATTTTTTGACCGATAAATTCTCCTGTCACACTATCGTCTATGTCAATTTCATGGGCAAGGGATGTCAGGTTATCGGAACTTCCTATTTTTATTATTTTGTTTGTAGAGTCATAAGTGAAATCAGCATCGTCTTTGAATTCAGAGTCTCCAAAATAAGGTATAACTCCCGCTGTACCTGAGTACATACTTGATATATTTACGGTGGATCCCGTTGGATATTTATAGACCAATGAATTGCTATTGTTTTCATCGGTAAAGAGAATGCCGTAATTAGCGTCTGTAGCTGGAGTAGAACCAGGCTTAAGATACAACGCCGTTTCAATTTTTACGTCAGAATTAAATGAAGTAATTCCTACAAAATTTACCATTCCCGTTGGATTAATTGTTATACCCGAATTTCCAGAAATAATTGCAACGTCTAAACTTCCATTAATTGTAACCCCACCCGTAAAAATTGATCCGCCGGAGACATCTAATGATGCCGCTGGAGAATCTACTCCGATACCTAACGAGTTAAATGTTGCCGTTTGTGCTGTTAAATTAGTAAATGAACCGGTGTTTGCTAAGAAATCGCCTGTCATTGAAATAGTATTTGCCGAAATAGTATTTGCATATAATGCGTTAATTGTAATTGAACCATTAAATGAAGCTGTGGACTCAACGACTAGTTCATTGAAGGTTGCGTTTTGTGCCGTTAAAGTATCGGTGATTATTAAGCTAGATGCATTAAGCGTACCAATTATTTCTAGAGTTGATTCAGGTGTCGATGTGCCTATTCCAACATTACCACCTAATAGTAATGCTGCGTACTTTGAAGTCGCATTACTGGAAACGTCTACATTTAAACCAATTGCGGTTGTATTGTCTCCGAATTCTAATTGAGACATATTTATGCTTATTCCGGTGGCTGTACCGGTAAGTATGTCAGTAGCAGCATTATTAACTTTAAAGTTAATATCATACCCTGTAATGTCTTGTTGAAAATAAAATTTATTACTTGCACTTGAACCAGCAATTTCAATATCCATTTTTTGCTGTGTATAAGGCGCTGTAAGTGCTGTACTAAACGTTTTGCTAAGGTTAAGAGCCGCATCTGGATTTGTTGTACCAATTCCAACTTGCCCATCTCTGTTAACAAAGAATGATGGATTCCCGTTTGAATTTGTTATATTTAATGTTGTCCCTAATATTTCACCAAATGAACCTATATTTGCAGAAATTGTTCCGGCGACATCTAAACTTTCGGTAGGGGTGCTTGTTCCAATTCCAATGAATCCATTATTTTGAACATAAAAAAGAGAATTACCAGAATTGTTTTTAACATGTAATGAAGATGAACCTATTGAATCATTAATCCCCTTAACTTCTAGTGAAGACTCCGGAGAAGATGTTCCAATTCCTACATATCCGTTTGCCGTAACAAAAAGTGAGTATAATTGTGGGGTACCTGAATGGTCTAATGTATCGACTCTAAAGACAGACTCTCCGGCTTCTTCACTAACTATGTGTAGAGCCGCATTTGGCAGTGATGTTCCGATTCCAACGTTTCCGCCTTTAAATGACGCAGCATATTTATATCCTTTTAAAGTTGTAGATGATGAATTACTAAATCCTTTCGCAATTAGTTGGGATACGTCTACATTAAGTCCAATACCGATTTCATTTTCAGCAAGGCGCCCAAATTGATATTCTGAGGTCGGATCCTCTGACTCGAACACGATATTTAACCCTGTGAACTTGTTGTCACCAAAACTGGTTGGAGCGACAGTTCTCTTAGATACTGACATGTTTATATGATGACTGTTGTAGTTGCCTGTTGTCGTATCGTTCATTGTTGTAACTATTTCAAATTTTGTGAGACTATTTCCTGTTCCTACCTTTAATAAATTAGATTCATCAATCCAATATAAAGCAGCTTCGTCACTTAGTGAATTTGATGAATCAAAAAATGGAATTTTCGAAGCTTCTCCAGTAAATGCATTTGTTAAATTTACGGAAGTGCCAGATTCTTTCATGTAATAAAGGTCAGAATCTATTTTGTTAACATAAAGTTGACCATAATTTGCTAAAGCACTAGGTGTGTCTCCCTCATAAAAATGAAGTCCTTTTTGTGTCTTTAAATTTTGATTAAATGATGTTGTTGTTTCAAATATCAAGTTTCCGTTTCCAGTTATTGTAATTCCACTAGAGTTTGAAATTTTATCTAAGGTTATATTTGAAACAGTAAGGTTTCCGCTTATAGCCATGTTACCAATGATATCTAAATTTGTTTGTGGCGTAGTCGTACCTATTCCAAGATAACCTGTATCAGTTAATCTCATAGCTTCAGAGGAATCTCCTGATAAAGGATCTGTAATGAAAGCAAGATGAGATCCGAAATCTACTTCACTGTTGGAGCTTTTTATTGCAACAATTCCAGATCCTACAGTAGATGACGGGGCGGAGGAATGAGGGGCAAGTAATAAACCTGCATTTCTGCCTAATCCGTCTTCTAATGTTTGCACTTTTATTGAGTTCCAAGATTGGTTGTTAATAGCTGAATAAGATGAGCTATTTGTATAAACTAAATGAAGTGGTGCCGTAGGTGTAGTTGTACCAAGTCCGACATATGGAGAATTAGCTCCAACAAATAAGGATCCTTCATTCACATTAAAAGTAGCATCTGTCATTATGAAACTATCGATTACATCTATGGAGTTTGCAGTAACGTTTCCGGATACTAATAGTCCTGAAACTGGAGCAGATAAAACCCCAATTCCAACCCCTGTGCTAAAAAGACCGGATTGTGAAGACAATGTATTTGATACAATTAATTCTACTGTTTTTATCGTTTGGTTAACGGAAGCCGTATCAACGTCTAAAGAGCTTAAACTTGCGGTACTAACTTTTAGTTCGCTTAATAAAACCAAGGAATTTGCAGTAATATTGTTTAATACATGAAGCTCGTTCATTGTTACGGACCCATTTAATATTGTAGATTCGTTTACTACGAGATAGTTAAAGGTAGCTCTATCTGATTCTATATTACCTTCTAAAAATAAGTTGTCTGCAATTATATTTCCACTTACATGCAGCTCAGCATTTGGTGTTCGAGTTCCTATTCCGACAAATCCACCGTTAAATAGTCCAGCATATCTTGTACCACCCGTTCCAGAGACATCAATATTGAGTCCAATTGCAGTTGCATTTGCTTCAAGGCTTAAAGAAGATGTATCAATTTTTATTCCAGTTGCCGTTTTTTCATTAGCTAGCTTGTTTGAATTTGAATTAGATTCAACGTTTATATCTAGACCTGTTATGTTTTTTCGTAAAAAGAAATGGGAGTCTTCAGCGGCGCCATCTATGGTAATAGCCACTTTTTCGACAGTGAAATCAGCACCTAATGGAGCTTCAATTGATTTGTTAATTTCAAGTTGACCATATAAATTGGGGTTCGTTGTTCCTATTCCGATGTTTCCAAATTCATTTATATAGAAGGTACCATCACCAATATTGGCTGTCGTTGCGGTTATTCCATTATCAACAATCAAATTATTCGCCGAAATGGTTCCGACAACTTCAAGCTGCGTAGACGGCGTTGTTGTACCTATTCCAACGACAGGTAGGTTTGTTGTTATTGACTTTGTAACAACAAGCGTATCGATTCCAATAGCTATTTCAGGGACAGAAAGAGAATCATTTAGGTTGAAATAGTTAGCGGAAACAGTCCCTGCTATTTCAAGGGCAACACTAGGGTCATCTACATTAATACCTACGTTTCCACCTTTAAATATTGCAGCTGCAACTTTTCCAGTTGAAGATGTTTGTACTCCTGAGACATCAACATTAAGACCAATGAAACTTGAGTTGTTCAAAAAGAAATCCGTCGCAGACTGACTTGCTTTAATATCTAAACCTTTTACCGTTACAGTGCCTGATTCTATCCCCCATTTTTTCTCAATATCTACGTTTATTTGATGACCTGTAAAGTTTTTTGTTTGAGCTTGTATTGAGTTGTGTTTAATCGAAGATTGAATATTTAGAGCGGTTGGAGCACCCATGCTAACACTATTTGTTACAGAAAACCCTCCGTCAACAAACGAATTGTTTAAATTGAAATTTCCTGATACATCTAATTTTTTATTGTTATTATCCCAAGCGATACCAGATTCACCAATTGATTCTTCACCTGTCCAAAATGCAAGAAACCCGATATCTCCAGCTTCCTTTTTTAAAGGGGACGATATTTTTTTTAGCGTGTTTATTGGAGATTGATACCATAATTCGCCGTCTTCTACATAGAGGTTTCCGGACGCTTCACTAATGTTGGAAGATGTATCCATTAACCTTAAATTGTCGGCCGTCAAGTAACCGCCAATATCTAAGTTATCATTTAGGACAATTGTATTAGCAGAAATTATTCCATCTACTTCTAGTTCTACAGACGGATTTAAAACGCCAATACCAACGTTTCCACTGATATAGTAAATATTTAACCCCTCGGTTTTCCACGGAGATTCTTTCGGTTCGAATTTAGTATCTTGGATATATAAATCATTTTCAATATTCAGAGGACCGTCAACTAACATTGAATAAATTGATGAAACATTTGTCGTTCCAACAGCGACCTTGCCTTCTAATATACTATCTCCAACGACGTGAAGGTTTGTACTTGGGTCGTAGGTGCCAATACCAATGTTTTCGGACCCAATGCTAATAACAGGGCTTGATTGGAAAAGACCAGATCCTGGTTGAATACTAAATATATCTTGGGTTACACCCATCGAATATTTATCTACTCCATCTAGGTCAAAAGTGATTATGGGATCTTTACCACTCCTGTTTGATAGTTCTAATAAACTGTTTGGGGATGGCGTTCCAATTCCAATTAATCCTTGAGATCTATGGGTGTTTCCGTCAGATTTCGAAGGGTCTGCCCAAGGCGAACCTGGGTTCGGTTGCAGAGTTATTGTTGCGTCAGGATTGTCAGGATCTACAATTTGAAATGAAGTCCCTAATATTTTTCCAACTACGGTTAACCTTTCTGTAGGGGTTGTTGTCCCTATACCTACATTTCCGGATGAGGTTACTACAAATACAGATGGCGTATTTGAGACGCTGTATCCCTCCGTATATAATAAATACTGATTAGGACTTGTATTTCTAATAGTTAAGGGAGCATTAGGTGTAACGGTTCCTATTCCAAAATTTCCATTCATAATAGCTAAACGGGCCGTCCCTGGGTCCGATGTCCCTATGCCTACATTTCCTGATGTGTTAACAACTAGTGCATTTTTACCATCGTTATTTCCTATTGCCTTGAACAAATATTCTTTATTTTTGTCTCTTTGTATTGTCATTACGGCATCTGACGTTTCAGACGTACCTATACCTACGCCATTTGATGCTTTAATAACGAACTGGTTAGAACTTCCTGATTCAAAATTTGCATTTGAAGTAGGATCGTAATCTGCCCAAACAAAACTACCTTTATGAGCCGCAACTGCACGGTAACCAGCAGCGAAACTGTAATCACCTAAGGCTTGGTTTTCTCGACCACCGGGGACAACTGAATAGTCCCCTTCAGCGGTGTTTTTATACCCACCTAAGATTGCACTGCCTTCTCCACTAGAGATACCTCCGTAACCCATGGCAATTGAATAAGTTCCTATATTAATATTATCCCACTCGGTCCCTTCAACAGTACCTGCTCTAAAGGCAGCTTTGGCTGGAAAGAACATCATACGCGTACCTTTTCCCGAAGAGGGTAGGGCAATTTCTGAATTAATTGATCCTTGTATAACGACACCGGTGTTCCCACTGACATGCAAATTTGCCTCGGGATTACTTAGACCAACTCCTATTTTTTCGCCTTTAAAGGTAAATACAGGGATACTGAGATCTCCGCCTTTTGATATGACAAATGCTTCTGGATTTGACTCTTCTATTCCTAATGTAAACAAATCTGTCCCGCCGATATCAAATGACATTGAGGCACTGCCAGTTGGAGATGCGATTTCAAGTAAGTTATTGGGTTGTGATGTTCCGATTCCTACGTTTCCTAAATCGTAAAATATTCGGTCATAATTTTCCAATGACCAATAGGTTCCTGCTAAAAGTTGGGTTTGAATTGGTTTTCCTCCAATTCTAAAATCGTTTGCGTTTATAATTCCATTAACGTCAAGATTGAATTCTGGAGTAGATGTACCAACACCTACATTTTCTGAATCAACAACAAATAATGTTTCATTATTAGAGTTTTTAACTTGTAAAAGTTTAACATTTTCAGTGTCCGAAGAAATTTCATGAATATCAAGTCTTGCAGTAGGGTTTTCTGTTCCAACTCCCAAATAAGAGTTTGCCGCGTCCCATTTAAATAAAGAAGAACCTGACAGTTGCTTTGTTCCCGTCCAATAAGCGACTTCATTTGTTTCAATGATTCCAGAAGGCTGTATACCTGTTAAAGACTCCCAGTTGGATCCTGTGTATCCTAAAAAATCTGACGATTTGTACTGGATACTTCCAGCTTCTGGAGTTCCTGTTTGCTTGGTTTCGCCTATTATGATTCCTCCATTTACATGTAGTAATTCTTTAGGAGTCGTTACCCCAATACCAACATTTCCCGTATCGGTTCCGTCATTAAAAAATATATCATAGCTATTTTTTCCCACTTTCCAGGATAAAATTCCTTCAAGTTCTTTAATTAATGGTTTACCGTCAATGTAGTACTCTGCTGCGTTTACGGTACCTATGGTTTCTAGATGGTATTGAGGATTGGATGTACCAATTCCCACAAATCCGTCAGTGTAATAAAGATCCCCTGTGTCTCTTTTTTTCCAAGATAAAATAGACTCAATATCTTCTCCATTAATTTTGAAGTCTGTTGCGTTTATACTTCCTTTTACATCTAATGTGTAATTAGGGGTAAGGTGACCAACTCCCACTTTGTTTGTTCTCGTATCCACAAACAAGCTTGAATCACCGACAACTAAATCGTTTTGTATATTTACAGTAGATATAAATGTTCCAGATACTCTTTCTGCTTTAACTTCCTTAACTTCTTCAGCAAGCTTTGCCTGGATAGCATAGGGGGCTGAAGGGAGTGGGAAAATAACATGTTCTTCACTAGAATCAAGTTTCACTAATACTTTAAAGCGTGGGTTTTCTATATCGAACATGGTTGCTGTTAATACGGGTTCACTTGTTGGGTCTGCGCCTAGGATAATACTGAATGTACCGTTAACGAAAAGGACTCCATCAAAACTTTCATACCATACTAATTGGGTACTTCCATTTAATAGTTGGACGGTAACAGGGTATCTGCCGTTAATAAGGCCTTGTGATGATGAAGAAAGGGTTGCTTGAAAGGTGATCTGCATTGGAGTTGTGTTAGAATACACGAACGAAGTTAGAAAAAGACTAATAAAAATAGTTATAATAAATTGTTTCAATAGTTTCATTGTTTAAACCTAATTTAAGATTATCCTTTCGTTATATATTATATAATCGTGTAATACCTATTAAAAACTTGCATGCTATTTGTGGATTAAATTTATATAGTATCATTGAAATCAATTGTTTTCTATTCTAAGCCTATGTGTGAAGTATGAAATTGTTTTTTCTAATCCTTCGTGTAATTCAATTTTTGGAGACCAGTTTAGATATTTCTTTGCAAGAACTATTGATGGTTTCCTGATTTTAGGATCGTCTGACGGTAGTTGTTTGAATTCAATTGGAGATTTTGATTTTGTCATTTTAATTACTTTTTCAGCAAGTTCTAGAATAGTAAACTCATTCGGATTTCCGATGTTTACAGGTCCCGTAAATGACTTATCTTTTGTATTCATGAGTTTTATTAGTGCCTTAACAAGGTCGTTTATATAACAAAAAGATCGTGTTTGCGAACCGTCTCCATATATTGTTAGTGGGCGATTCTCTAACGCTTGCGTTATAAAATTACTAACAACTCGTCCGTCGTTTTTAGCCATGTTTGGACCATACGTATTAAATATCCTGGCTACTTTTATTTCGACATTGTTTTGTCTGTGATAGTCAAAAAAGAGTGTTTCAGCGACTCTCTTTCCTTCGTCGTAGCAACTTCGCTCTCCTATAGGATTAACATTTCCCCAGTAGGACTCTGGCTGAGGGTGGACTAAAGGGTCTCCGTAGATTTCGGAAGTAGAGGCTTGTAAAACTTTAGCATGAACTCTTTTTGCTATACCAAGAACGTGAATAGCTCCTAATATAGATGTTTTAATTGTTTTGACTGGATTTAGTTGGTATTGAATTGGAGAAGCCGGGCATGCAAGATTATAGATTTCATCTACCTCAAGTAAAATTGGTAGAGTTATATCATGTCTTATGAATTCGAAGTTTTGATTATTTAACAAATGTTTAATATTTGTTTTAGAGCCAGTAAAAAGGTTGTCTAAACATATAATGTAATGGCCGTCTTTGATAAGTTGATCGCATAAATGACTACCTATAAAACCGGCGCCACCCGTTACGAGAATTTTTTTTTGTTTATTCATAGTTTATACATAAGGTAGTTTAATTTAAATTTTCGATTAGTAAAACTAAATTTTTGACAATGTATAAAATAAATATGTAGGATTGTATTCTTATGCCTAACCATACCGAGACAACCATCGAGTCGGAATTAATTTATTCTGGAAAAATTGTAGAACTTCGTAAGGACACTGTTGAGTTGTCTGATGGAACATTTTCTACCAGAGAATTGGTTTTGCATGCTCCAGCAGTTGTCGTTTTACCATTATTAAATGAAAATGAAGTTATATTGGTTTCTCAATACAGAAAGCCACTTGAAAAAACGTTATTGGAAATTCCTGCGGGATTAATAAATCCAAATGAAGATCCTCTTAATGCAGCAAAAAGGGAATTAAGAGAAGAAACTGGGTATACCTCTTTGGATTGGGAATGTTTGGGCGAATATTATCCAACTCCTGGATTTTGTAATGAAATATATCATGTGTATCTTGCAAAGAATCTTATATCTGGAGTTCAGGACTTGGATGAGGATGAACGTATATCTGTTGAGGTTTTTTCTGTTGATAAATTGAAGCGATATATCAAAAATAATTGGATTAAAGATGCTAAGACTGTTTTAGCATTTTATTTGAGTTTAGATAAAATTAAATAAATTAGAATAACTATGAAACGGTTTTTGGAAGAGTATTGTAGATATTTGGCGATTGAAAAGGGCTTATCTTCAAACACAGTTGATTCGTATAAACGGGATTTGAATCTTTATTTTTCTTTGTATTCTGATATATCGGAATCTTCTATTTCTTCTTATTATTTTGACCTGGAAAAGGCTTTGTACGCGTCATCTTCAATTGCACGCTACGTAACTTCTTTGAAAATGTATTATCTGTATTTGAAGGAAGAGTCCTTAATTGATTTTGACTTATCAGGGAGTTTTATGACGATAAAAAAGGCTAAAAAGTTACCTCTTGTATTGAAAGAACTTGAATTTAAAGAATTGATTCAGTCTATTTCCGATGAAGATTTATTTTGCTTAAGAGATAAAGCCTTGATTTGGGTTTTATATAGCGGAGGTTTGAGAGTAAGTGAAGTTATTAATTTGAAATTAAGCCATATTGTAGGAAGGGACTTTATTAGAATTATTGGGAAGGGAAGTAAAGAGAGGGTTGTTCCTATGAGTACAATTGCATTTGGGTTTCTTTCTGAATACATAAAGAGTCAAAGACAAATGATGGTGAGAAGAACTAATCCTGAATTTGTATTTTTGAGCAGATCTGGGAAACCGTTATCACGACAGGCCGTATTTCAATTGTTGAGGAAGTATGGAAAACGAATTGGTGTTTTAATATCGCCTCATATTTTAAGGCATAGCATTGCGACTCATTTATTAAATAAAAGTGGAGATATTAGAGGGGTACAAGAATTTTTGGGGCATTCTGATATTAAGTCAACGCAAGTGTATACAAACTTATCTCTTGATAAAGATAGAGAAAATTATCTAAAATCACATCCACGGTCATGATATTTATTCCTTTTGGTTGTTTAATTTTTTCGGTGATTATTCATGAATTGGCTCATGGGTATATGGCGTTGCGTCTCGGGGATTCTACGGCTAGGGATAGGGGACGTCTATCGTTTAACCCAATAAAACACTTAGATCCTATGGGATCTGTTTTGATTCCTGGATTATTGATGATTTCCGGAGCTCCTTTTTTATTGGGATGGGCAAAACCGGTTCCCGTAGACACTTCTAATTTTAAGAGTCCTGTTAAAGACATGATGTTTGTTGCGTTGGCAGGCCCCATGTCTAATCTTTTTATTGGGTTCACTTCTTTACTCGTCTACTCAGTTTTTATGAACAATGGTTTTTTTGAGCAAAATATCCAGTTTTATCGTTTGTCCACAAACGTAGTGGCCTACTTTTTTCAACTTAATATTTATTTGGCCGTATTTAATTTGTTGCCTATTCCGCCCTTAGATGGGTCAAGAATTTTGGCATTTTTTTTGAGTAGGGAATATCAGGCGAAACTTTATAGGCTAGAACAGTATGGGTTTTTAATTATATTTTTATTAGCGACGTTTGATATGTTATCTCCAATTGTGACGATATTATCATATCCGTTAATTGGATTAGCTAGGTATTTATTTTAATTTGCTTTAGACGTTAATC
Source organism: bacterium (assembly GCA_018698675.1). Lineage (GTDB taxonomy): Bacteria > Margulisbacteria > Marinamargulisbacteria > JABIPA01 > JABIPA01 > JABIPA01. Next base: position 18,258 of record JABIPA010000068.1, read on the forward strand.
TTTCGATGTCTATTTTTATTTTATCTATTATGAGTTGTCTATTATTAATTTTAGATTTTAACGTATCTATTTTTTGAGCTCCTTCGGATTTAAATAGATGTTGTTTTTGTTTTAGATTGCTTAACTTTTTAATTGATTCGGCTAAGACAAGCTTTCCAAAAGGAAATCCAACAACTGCGTTAACTTTTTTTCTTCCGAAAGTTATCGACGTTTCCCAAGATCTAGCAACTATCTTATCAACGTTATCTTTATTAATTTTTTCGGGACGGATTCCTATTCCGTAGCCATCGTTTTTACCGGACGGAATGATATAATCGCCGGCTCTTATTTGACCTTTAATTTTTATTGGAACTTGTCCTAAAAAAGCGGTTAATACAAGATTAGAGTCATCGCCCTGCCAGTTTCCAGCGATTATTGGAGCAGAACTAACAACCATGTGATGTTGCGTTTGATTCGTTTTTTTAGTTGCTTTTCCATTGATAATTCCAATTATGTCTCCACTTTCCATTGATTCTGTTTCGTTTAATTTTTCTATATATTCCGCATAGTCAGCTGCTCCAGAAGAGAAGGTAATACCTCCTTCTACGTTGGTATCAGCATCGTAACTACCTTCTATTGCTCCAATTGGAACAGGTGTTTCTTCGGTTCCATTAAAAAATGTAATGAAATTTGATGTGTGAGGAGGAAATGTGGTAAGTCCATATCCGTCATGTTGAATTGTTAAAATTCCTTTCGTTACCGTATATCCAGCGGCTATTCCATTTGAATAAGAAAGTCCCTCCATTGTATTTTCAAGGTAAACTAGGTTTTGGTCTATGCTTGTCAAATCGTCTGAAAATGGCCATTTATGGAAGTCGTTTCCAAGAGTATCAGGAGATCCATATACATGAAGTGCAGCTATCGGATCACTTGTACCTATGCCAATTCCTCCTTCCGGGGTAGGAGGAACAATAACTTGAAAGGCAGGATCTACAGACTCGTCTATTTCGTTAGGGATTCCATAAGCTTTCGCGGTAAAGATGGATTCCCACTCATTTTCACCATGACCTACAGTAAACTTTGCGTTAGGATCTTCTAATAAAAGCTCCCCAATGATTACTCTAAGAGAAGATATAGACAAATCAGGATTTGCAGCTGATTTCGTATTATATCTTCCCATATAAAATGGATCTGAGTTGTCTGTATTCCAGTTATCGTAAGCTCCGACCATTGGGCCTCCAGAAAAATATAGCAAACTTCCCCAATTGGATTCTTCGACGACGACCTCTTCATAATTTATACCTATACTAATATCTCCACTAACAGATAATGCTTCTTGTGGCAGATTGTATATAGGAGAATTGTTTGCTATTAAATTGATTCCGACTGCAGGTTCATATTCACCGTCTCCGTTTTTGATGTGTCCAATTCCTAAAGTAGGGTTCGATGTTGCGAGTGAATTTTCTGAGACTAGAAATTCTGTGTAAGTAATTACTCTTCCATCTTGTATCGGTTGTTTTCCTTGATCGTTAAACATTAAGGAAGACTCGTCTCCTCTTAACATCAAGGTAACTCCTGATTCAATTAATGTGTCACTGCTCATTAAATCGGTAAGTTTTACGTGTAAGGCAACATCTGTGGACGGTGTTATCGTCCCAATTCCAACGGTACCGCCTTGCGTTCCCAGTGGATACTTATAGCCATGAAATTCACCGAATCCAGGAGCTGGTTCTTGGCCATGGTCAGGGTCATTTATATTGACGTCGCTAAGATCTACTCTCAAGCCATAAAAAGCTTCGTCCGAAACATTCCATGTGACAGAGCCCAAGTACTTATTTTGTCTTATTTGTGCTTTTGAGTTGTAATCATCGTTGTCAATGGTAGCGCCCATTTTAAAGGCCACTTCTAGTCCATGAACATCTTGTGAAAAATCAGTTTTAACGGTAGTTTCGATTTGTTCGAAAACGTATTTTTCGATTGATGTTGTATTTCCTGAAAGGACAAAGTTTTCTGATGGTGCCGTAACCGGAATAAAAATATCTGTTGCTAAGTCATATTGTAGTATATATAAACCCGGCAAATTTAATATCGTTCCTATATTGGATTCGTTATTAATCGCCCAATCGCTTGCCGAATCAGGGTGTATGATTAAATTGAAAGTATTTGTGTCAGCTGTGGAATCTCCTGTGTATGTGCCGACCGTAACATCGTAAGTACTTGATGTTTCTGAGTTAAACGCAATTTTTCCATCTTCATCAATTTCAAAAATATTATAAGTGGTACTTTTATCCATATATAATATGGGGTGACTTGATGACCTTTGCTTAATTGTTAAAGGAATATCTGAAACTGACGTACCGATTCCTACTAATCCTTCCGAAGTATTTGATGAAATTCGAAGCGCTTCGCCAGTTAATCTATTTTCAAATATAAATGATTGGTTACCGGAGTCTCCCCAAGACGCATAGACATGACCATTGTTAGAGCTAACACCAAAATATAAATCATCGGTACCAGAAACGGAGCTAAGTCCAATTGTTCCTAGCGTATTTGATGTAATAGGATCTGTGTTGAGAGAGTTGTCGTCGCCCGAGTGTATTTTAGACGCTGTTTTTAATTTAATATTAGAACTTATATCGACTCCATCCGAATTATCAAAATCGAAGCCTATCTGTCCCGAAGGTGTTATTTCAAAATACACATTATTTCCAGATGAAACTTTAAACATTGTATTTTCATTTTTAGATGTGATATGAAATTGACCTAGAGGCACTTCCGTATTTATTCCGAGAGTACCGTTTGCAACGACATTAAAAAAGTTTGAGTTGTTGTTTGGACTTACTATAAAAGGTATATCTACGTCAAAGTTCAGATGAAGTGCTGCTTCAGGAGATGTTGTCCCAATACCTATGGTTTTGTCATTTTGAATTGCAAGCATACCCTCTGAAGAGTTTCTAACAATTAAACTTTTATCTGAATTGGAATCAGACGGCCCTTTAATTGATAATAGTTTTTTATCGGTGGGAGTAATTCCAATTCCTATATTAAAAGAGGTTACAAGTAGTCCCAGCTCTCCATTTTTCCCTGTAGTTTTAAAACCTGGGGGGAATGTTGATGAAGTGTGACTAGCGTTGTATGATGGCGAAATTTGTAAAGTCGCTGTAGCCACATCTGCACCAATTATATCCGCACCAATTTTAACCGGTGCACCAGTAAATATTGCCGCAAATTTATCGGCATTTATATAATCGTTGTTTGCAGCAAAATATTTTGCTTTTAATGTAGATATATCAACTTTTAATCCAGTTGCGTAATTGGGGTCTGATCCCGCGAGACCAATTTTCTTATTTCCATTTAGTTCGATTAGATTTCCAATAAATGTTGAATTCGTATTTATTACTCTAGGTTCAAAAGTCATTGTGTTTTTCAAGCTGCTAACTGGGTCTGTGGATTCAGATGAATTAAGCGTGCTAGAAATACTTAAACTTGCACTAGTAATAGTGAAGACATCTGTTGCACTATTTACCCAAGAAAAGTCTGGATTAGAGACAAGAACCCCAGAGGAATCATAATAAACAAAGTTTCCATTTGTTGTAATATTTATAGATGAAATATTTGCTGTGACAGTTTTTATATCATTGTTGTATACGCTATAGAGATGCCCTTGTTTGTTAGTGAACAAAGGTTGATAGACTCCAGATGCATTTGGAGTGGCGCCGTGCTTTAAAAATTTTATTCCTGCCTGAGATTGGATGGATTCCGAGATGTTTACTGTATTAGGAAACCTAATTAATGAGTTTTTGATTGTTAAGTCTCCGGGGGAGTTTATTTCGTCTGAACTATTTTTGAATTTAAGGATGTCTATCGTTGTATCAGCTAGTATGGCTTTTCCGTTTATATTAAAGCTACTTGTTGCAGATGTAGTAGGAACACCTAAGGTATTAAATGTTGCAACAATACCTCTTACGCTTGACGAGAAATTTAGAATGGTTCCATTTATCATTTCTTTTAGCATCTCATTAGAGTTTCCAAGAGACAGCGTGTCTAATGCGACAATGCTGTTTGCTTTGAATTTATTTAACGTAATATCTGATGTAACAACTAGATTTGTAAATATGCCTTTATTAATGTAGGGAAGAGATTTATCTTGATTTGAGAAATAATTTGTTGCTTTTACCTCTCCAATAACCTCCAATTCTGTCGTTGGTAAACTAGTTCCTATACCGACATACCCTCCGTTTAATAAAGCTGAGTAGTTATTAGTTGCTTTGGATCCTAAGTCGACGATAACTCCTCTGATGTTTCCACTAGAAAGCTCATTCATCATTAAATTGATACCCTTAACGGTTATATCTCCTGAATTATCTATTTTCCCTATAATATTCTTTGAAGTAGTTGCGTTAATTGACGATACAAATGTTAATGCAAGCCCGGCCAAGTCTCTGGATGAAGTGGTGTCTACAATTAATGATTCTTTTGTTAAAGAGAAACCTCCGTCAGGATTTTCGTCGAACGATTTTATATAGTGAAAATCGGCTTCTGGTGCAGTGGTTCCTACTCCTATTTTTCCTGTGGTATCTATTATAAGCCCAGAATCCATACTAATTTTGTTTGCATTTAATTCGTTTGTTTTTAGAGCTGTTGCTAGTATTGTTTCATCTGATTCGATACCAAAAGAAGTAAGGGTTGAGACAGAATTCGAAATATTAATAGCGCCGTTGTTTTGAATTTCTAAAAGAGATGTTCCTTTCGAGTTAATGACTGATAATGCTTTATCGGTAGCGTCGTTTTCCCCCGTGACAACTAGGCGGCCACTTCCAGTACTATTTGTCGATAAGTCATTTTTTCCAATAATAACATTTCCAGTTGGATTCACAATTAGAGCGTCATCTGTCGTATTAGTATCGTCTAAACTTTTGACCCACAATACATGATTTACGGAACTACTCGTATTTGTAATTGAATTAATATGAAGAGAAGCTGACGGACTTAATGGGGTATCTGCTCCAACATAAACACTGGCTCCAGAAAATAGTGCCGGGTACTTAAATGCAGTTTTTTGTTCACCTGATTCTGTTAAATAATTTGCTTGTAAAGTACTTAGATCTACCTTTATTCCATATAGTAAATCATCTGTTGCTAAGGCAGCCGTACTTCCAGTGTTCGCCGTCGTAGTTATCGATAACCCACTAAAAATGGTAGATCCTATTGTTTGAGGTGTGACCCGTCTGGTAAACAGTGTGTTTATCGATTCAATCTGAATATCACCCGTTTCTTCAGGCGATAGATAGGTCTCATGAAAGAGACGGGCCCCTATGTTCTCTGAGCCTATTGTTAAGACATTTATGTCATCATTTAATAAAATATTTAGGCCGGAAACTGATGTCAGACTATGGTTATAATCAAAATATGGAACTCTACTTGAAATGGAACTTAATGGTTTTGATAAGTTACCTGTAATGTTTGTTCCATCAGAATGCGTGGTCGTAAAAAATAAATCATCGTTACTCGCTTTAGAAACAAAAATATTTGAATAATTTTGCAGAACGGATGGTGTTGTTACTGTTTCTTCTAAAAGGGCAACTGTTGTTAATATTGAATTGTTGAACTCTGTGGTTAATTTAATGTTTATAGATGGGGAAATTGTAACCGTGGATTCTGCTGTAATTAGAGGGGTAATTAAGCCAGAGGTTATCGACGATATTGTATCTACTGAGGTGTTTCCTGAAACGTGAAATTTTTGTTCAGGATTAGTTCTGCCCAATCCAATATACCCTTTTTCTAAGATCGTTAATCGTTCAAAAGCCGTTCCTACGCTATTTGAATTAATAAAAACTAGAGAGGATCCGGTCACGCTTGAATTGGTTGTTGATACAGCCACTATTCCTGCAATTGTGTTGCCAATATTAAACTCGATTCCCGCGGCAGAACCAGTTGATCCTGGATCTCCTCCTGTATTTTGAACATATATAGATCCCCATGTTTTATTATCAGAAGAGTCATATGTTTTATTTGACGAGAGGGCTATGTCTAGTCTTTTTTGCGCTGATGTAGTACCTATTCCTAGATACTGATTCTCTCCATAAGTTCTTAAAATATTATTTGTTATAACAAAAGATCCTGCTGTAGCAGAGTTAGAGACGACTAAAGAATCCATAGTAATAAGATCGTCAACAAACACTCCCTCGGGATGAATGGTGCTTGTGTTAACACCTAGACTAGTAAACGTTGCGTCATTTGCAGAAAGGGACTCGCTGATGAGCGTATTTACCGTCGTCGTACCATTTACAGAGAGAGTACGTTCGACAAATAAATATCCAATATCAGATTCTATGCTATTTAAACTAATTGGCTCCGAAACGAACATGTCGTCGTATTGATAAAGGGTTGTAAGAGAGACCTCATTCATAACAGACGATCCTAACAAATAGTCGTCCGTTCCAACTAAATTATTAAAGGATGCTGAATCTTGACTGGTAAGAAAAGCTGCAGTAGGAAAACTAAACGCTCTGATTGTTCCGTTAACATGTAATGATGCTGACGAAGCAGGGGATGATGTTCCAATGCCGATATTTCCGTTTTCAAAAATAGCTGAGTATTGGGTCCCTATATTTCCTGTTGATGTTACTATATCTATACCAACAATTTTTGAATCCGTTTCCCCTGTTAAATTTGATAGATCAATGTTAATAGGCGTTGCGTAAACGTCTGCATCAGCTTCGAATCCTAATGAATTAAATTCGTCGTTTGATTCAATAGACGCCTCTAAGGCGGTAATGTTTTCAGTAGTCAGACTAGACGCCAAATTATTATTGAGAGTGACACTTGTTTTTTTGAAGAAAAAATCGTCGCCCCTACTTGTAAATGTTCTATTAAGTTCAAATAAAGCGGTAGGTTCCGTTGTTCCAAGTCCAACTCTTCCATTTGATATATGAAATGTTTCATTTTCGAATCTAAGTGTAGTTGAATCTATTCCTCCTGCGCTTAGGTTTGTACCTCTTGAGTCGCCAATTACTTCAAGATTCGTTTGCGGGGCGCTAGTACCTATACCAATATTGTCACTAACAAACAGGCTAAAATTTCCGATGTTCGCAGCAAGTGCGCTAAGTCTATTTGTAATGTTTATTTTTGTTGCAATAATACTACCTTGTACATCTAAATCAGCGTTTGGAGTTCCACCGACCCCGACCTGCCCATGAAAAATAGCCGCCCTCTTAAACCCTTCACTTCCAACCGCTGCACTTTGTACGTTTACATCTTCTATATCAACATTTAGTCCTATTCCTATCCCGTTTTGAGAAAAGGAGATACCTTCTGGTTGATTTAGCGAGATGTCTAGTCCTTTTAGGAGGAAAGGATCACCACTTAAACTGCTAGGCCAACCATCTATTGTTATGTTGATGCTGGAATTCGTATGGTCAAACGAATTTTCATGGTCTCCGTCATGCGTTAATGTTGAAGAAACCTCATAAGCCTGATAGATATTAGGTGATCCTATTTTGATTTCGTTTAAATATTCGGCATCGTTATCTAGAACCGTTCTAAATGAATTTGTATAATTACCGGTAAGCGTAATACTAGGCGTTACGTCGTTCCAGACTACGTCAGCTTCATAAAGATAGGACCTTTCGCCTGATTCATGAGGAATTACCCAAAATACAAGTTTTCCTGATGGGTTATCAGTAGTCGCTCTTCCTTCCGATAAAACTTTCGAAATATTGTTAATAGTTGATGTTGTTTCTAATAACAAATTATTGTCAACGATTTTTAAATCGGCAAAGTCATCAGCGGACGAATGGTCTCTAAATTGAAATTTAGAAAGTTTAACTACATTGTTTATTTTTAATTCTTCATTGACATGATAACTGTTTCCCTGAATGGAACCACTTACACTTAACTCTGTTTGAGGGAATTTTGTATTAACACCTACGAATGAGCGTTGGGTTGAACTTACAATATTATTATAATAAATACGATCCGGTGATTGTAATGGTTCCCATTTTACTCCGGCGGGCGAATATTTTTCGCCTTTGACAAATAAAGAATAAGTATTTAACGAAGGGACTTGTGTGTTTTTAGTTGATAAATTTTCTTTTAAAACACCTAAGGTATTTCCAAATATTATTGGTTTTGTTGAATGTAATATCGACTCGGGTAGGGTAGTTCCTATACCCACTCCCATTTCACTATCATTAGCATTTATCACGATTGAAGGAGTAAGTGAATCTAGAGAACCTCCTTCGTTAAAGTGAAAATAAGGCAAATCACTTTTTACACCTATAGAGTACTTGTCTTCTGCATCGATTTCGAAAGTTATGACGGGGTCCGATCCCGTAGGGTTTATTGTCAATTTACTTAACTCAAGTAAAGAATTTGGGGAAGTTGTGCCAATTCCAACATAGTTGTGTGTTGATTCAATATTACCTTCGTCATTTACGTTTCCAGAAGGGAAAAATAAATTTGGAGTCGTTTGTTCCCAAGACCAGACAATTAATGGCTTATCGCCTGATAATTCTTCTCCGGTAGGAAGCGTGTACCCAGTCGCTGCAATATTTCCACTTGTTATATATATTCCTGCATCAATCTGATTTGGGAATTTACCGATCCCAACACGCTGTATATTATCTACAACGAATGCTGGTGAGACTGTTTCATCTTCAACTCCGTACGCAGTAAATACGTTATACGTTAAAACGTTATTTTCTTCACTAAGTGTATTTATTAAATATTTGCTATCAATCGTCAGGTCGGCGATTGTGTTTGTTGTGTTTACCGCAGTTTTACCGTCAACAATGAGCGACGATGTTATTATAGATGAAGAAGGAACGGAACCTAAAATAACATTGCCAGATGGAAGTATAGAAAAAAGACTATCGTTGTTTTCGTCAACGATATTTATTATTTTCTTCGAGTTTTCTGTTGTTGCAACGCTTATCGAAAGCTCTGTAGCGCTCGTTTTTGTAGTTCCAATTCCAACTCCATTTGCAAATACGACAAATTGATTTTCTGTACCAGTGGATGTTTTTCCTATACTTGAATGACCCCAAATGAATGAACCATGGTGAAGAGCTTGCACATTGCTTCCTAAAGCTAAACTATATATTCCCTGTGTTTCAGAATTTTGACCTCCTAAGACGGATGAATATGCTCCACCAACCTTATTTTGTCTACCACCAAGTGCCGACGTGTAGTTACCACTTGCTATAGAATTTCTACCAATTACTTGACTGTATTTACCGACATTTGAATATTGACCAACTGGATTGTACTCTTCCGTTCTTTGAACATGATCCCAATCTTCACCTTTTGCAGGAGAGAATGTGTCTAAATGCCCAATTCTCAAGGCACTTCGAACAGGATACCAAATTAGTCTAGTTCCGTTTCCAGTTGCACCCATCGGTTCGTAGCTAGCGTCGTCACTTATCGATTCAAATTCAGAATTTCCAGTTTTATCCTCAACACGTTTTAAAAAAGATCCACTAAAAATAGATCCTATACTTCCGCTAACGTGAAGATTCCCTTGTGGTTCTTCAACACCTATACCCATTCTGTCATCAATACTTACAAATAATGGAAATGACGAGCCTAGGGTTTTTCCAAATTCAACCTTAAATAGTCCATTTTTTCCAGCTTCAACTCCAAGTGTGTAAGATGAACTATCACCTAAGCTGAATGTCATTGCTGGGTCAATGTCAGGGGCGCCAACTCGTTGCGCTAGCTCTAAGCGATTCGATGGGTCTGGACGACCTATTCCTACATTTCCTTGATTGTAATAAATTCCATTTGGACCATAAAACCAGAACGTTCCAGATCGTATAGCGTTTCTAAAGTCGACTCCACCTAATAGTATTTTTCTAGCATTTAAAAGGCCTTCTACGTCAACTAAGAACTCAGGTGTGGTTGTACCAACTCCTATATTTCCATTTCCATCTATTTGAAATATTTTTTCGTTTTCGGTAGATGTTACAGATAAAATTATGTTTTCCGTTGTTTCTGTACTTTTAGATAATATTCCAACGGTAGCAAAAGGAATGGTTGTACCTAATCCTAATTGTATTTTATCTTCATTGAATTTGAAGGAAGTTAAACTACTAATAGATTCTCCGTCGGAATCTGGGAAATGTACGATACTATTTTTAATTCCGACTCCACCTAACCCTGTTAGTGATTTCCATCCTTCTTGGGTATATCCTTCAAATTCTGCATTTGTCCACTTTATGCTACCTTCTTCGTTACCTAGTGTGTTTCCAACAATTATTCCGTTTCTTATGTGTAATTTTTCTTTAGCGGAGATATACCCGATAGATACATTTCCTTCTAGATTTTGGTAATAGGTGTCGCTTGAATTTTCAGTTGGGCTCACCCACTCGAGAGCTGCGGTTAATACAGAGCCGCTAACAAGATATTCAGTGGCATTTATTGTTCCAGCAATATCTACCGTGTATTTTGGCCGACTTAATCCAATTCCGATGAAGTCTGCTGCATCTTTAGGAATATATAATTTGTTGTTTTCTGTTGGTTTCCAGGTTAAAGCGTTACTTAGTTCTATTCCGTCTTTATAATAAGACGTTCCATTAGTTGTTCCTTTTACATCAACTTTATAGTTTGGAGTTGCTTGGTTGATTCCAAAGAAACTCTTTAATTTATTGTAATAAAAAGTAGGGTTAAATGATGTGCTTGATTCAGAAAAAACACGAATGTCAGAATTGATATTTACTGTCGATATAAAATTCCCGGTAACTTTATGGGATTCAATGTTTAGAACATCATCTGCTAGTTCAGTTTTTATTACATAAGGAATAGATGTTAAAGGAAAAATACGTTTATCCCCGTTTAAAGAAATAGAAATGTTTGGACTTGATAGTGATAAGAGGTGTGGGTCTAATGGATGTTCTGGGGACCCTAGTTCAAGCGTAAAGTATCCATTTACAAATGTAATTTCTTTTGTTTCAGTAAACACGGCATTTGCTGTAGGAGAACTTGTGTTTTGTAGGCCAATTGTTACTATAAACGGATCTGATGGGCGGACGTCAGTTCCAGTATGGACAAATACTCCAGAGATAGCTAATGGTCTTGGTTGGGCAAGCGAATAGGCATATGTGTAAAAAGATAGAATACACAGTAATGTAAGTAACCATTTTTTTAGTTGATTCATATACGTTTACCTAAGTTATTAAAATTTGAATCCAAAAGAAAAGTAATGGAATTGATTGAATTCATTTAGATCAAGTCCGTCATTATCAAGTTTAATTTCAAAAGCATAGTCAAATTGCATTCCTGTTAGCTCTAATCCCACTCCACCATTAAGTCTAGGGCTGGTTTCTCTTAAAACGGGCACTTCTCTATATCCTCCTGAAACTTCAATTATAGACAAAAAAGAAGGCCTATAACTAATTCCAGCTGATTTTAGAAATAATCTATTACTATTAATTGTTTTAAATTGTCCATAAACTCGAAGGTCACCTAAAGTATACCTCATGGAGCCTACAGTTTGGAGAGGAAGATTTTCCTTTCCACCATTTGTGTATTCAACTTTCATTGATGACATAACATTTTTGAGCGATATTGACAGCATAAGTGGATCCGAATCGATAATAAGACCTGCGTCGATATTCATTCCATTTCCTTCAGTCGTGTATATAGATTGTTTGAAAAGAGAACCACTTATTCCCCAATGCAATGTGTCTGATTGAGAGAATTGTAATGCCACCTTCATTAGAGAATTTGTGGAATTAAAATAAGAGGTTGCTTCAAATTCAGATGTATCGTCATAAAAAACTTCTTCAGTAAAAGGGATTCCTGAAACAGAAGCGTCAAAATATCCGAAAGCTAATACACCAAATTTAAATCTGTATGCGATGGATCCATTTAAATAATTTACCTCGTTCATCAATTTACTTGTGAAGAGGGTCCCCGAAACTTTATTTAATCGATAAAGACCTGCTGGGTTCTCAAAAATTGAATTGGAAAAAGAACTAAACCCTTCAATATTTCCGATTCGTATTGACTGAGCGGACGAACCAATTTCTGTTACTTCAAAATAATCTGCGATTCCAAATGTAGGAACAAATGAAACGAGTAACGATATTAAAATTAAACTTAGTTTTTTCATGGAATAACCGCCATTTTTCCTCTAGCCAATACATTGTTGTCGTTCATAATAATAAAAAAGTAAACCCCTGCTGATAATGAAAGACCGTTTAAGGATGACGAATCTAATGTAAGTTTATTGTATCCAGATTTTCCGCCTTCAGTTCCTGATAGGTAACTACCCTTAAATACTTGGTTTGCTAACATATTAAAAATTCTAATTTCAATATCCATGTGTTTTGATAACCGATACCCTAACGTTGTTCCGGTTGATTGTTTAAAAGGATTAGGGAATGTTAATGCATCTCCTAGTACTTCTGCCTTAATATTGTCTTCTTCTGAATCAGCGGTGATTCCTCTAGTGATTTCCGACATATTTTGCCCAATGCTGGAGAAGCCTACTCGAAGCAATTCGATGTTTTCAGTTTTGTTGTTTAAATTGACGGAATTAGATTGAAGAGGGATTCCTTTAAAGAAATTATTTACTCCAGATCCAAAATGAACAAAAGAATTAAGAGAAAATTTATTTAAAGAAAGAGCATGCGTAGACGAGGTTATAGATACTAATATTAATAATATCATCCATCTTTGTATTCTTTGTTTAAATGTGTTTTTGTCCATTTTTTTTTATAACCCTTTAATTTAATTATGTCTCTATAACTTACCTATCGTAGAAATAGATATAAAAACTTGCATTCAAATTATTTAAAATATTCCGTATTTAAATCCATAACAAATTGTTTTAACCCACTCTACTATTATTTGTTCTGCCATTTCGTGGTGCTTCCACCAGTTTTTATAATCAATAGAGTCTGGAGCTGCAACAATCTGGATGTTTATAGACGGATTTAGATACTTTTTAAATGTTTTGAAGCTTCTATTTGTGTGGTACGCAGATGTTACAATTATTATTGATTTGGTATTCATTTTTTCTAAAATAGGGTTTAAGTTGATAGGATGGTCCATCGTACTAAATGAATTTGTTTCAAGAGATATATTCTTGGATGGAACCTTTAAACTTATTGCGTATTTTTTCATATAAAATGGAAATGTATTGTTAAATAAAGGACCTCCAGTGAAAATAATTTTATTTGCATATTCTTTTTCAAATAAAAGAGATCCTTTTTTGACCCTTTCTCCATGACCTCCAGATAGAACAATTAGCACGTCAGCTTTTTTAACAGAGCCTGTTGAGTAGACGAGATGACTTCCGATTTGTCTTAATGTTATTGGATTCAATATGACAAACGAGAAAAATAGAATACACCCAATTATTCCTATGTATATTTTTTTATTCGATGAGCAGTTGAAATGTCGTTTTATTTGTTGAATAAAGGAAGGTGTTTTGTCGACTATGATATTTCGTAGTTTGATGACTGAAAGCCTATATATTTTTAAATTATTTTTTAATTTCATATAAAAAAACGTGTCTTGAAACCTTTTTAATACTTTTAATACAATAACTAAGTAAAATAAGAGAATGAATTATACTCAATATATAGATGTACCACAAAATAATAATGATAAACCTAGTAAAACGATATTGATTTTAGGAGGAACAGGGTTTGTTGGATCATTTTTATATCCATATTTGTTGAAACAAGGATATTTGGTTTTATTGCTTGTCAGACATGAATCTAGATTTTTTTCAAAATGTATTCACCCTAAATTAGTTGTTTATGATTATAATTTATTTTTTGATCAGCCGCCAAGTTTTGTAGGAGATATTAATGTTGTTATAAATTTGGCTGGATATTCGATAGGGGCTAAAAGGTGGTCTATGCGTGTTAAGCGTAAGATTAAAGACTCTAGGGTGAAATTAACTCAGAGAGTTGTTTCTTTTCTTAAGGCTAGGACGTTGGATTGCGTTTGGATAAATGCTTCTGCTATTGGATTTTATGGCAATAGAGGAGCTCAGCGGTTGTATGAAGACTCGTTTAAGGGTGAGGGTTTTTTATCAGATGTATGCGAGCAGTGGGAGGGTGCTTTGGATGAATTACCTTCTAATAATAGAGTTGTTAAGTTGAGATTAGGGCTTATTTTAGATCCTTCTTCAGAAGCATGTAAAAAAATGTTCTTTCCTTTTCGGTTTGGTTTTGGAGGCTGTATAGGATCTTCTTTGGATTGGATTTCATGGATTAGTATACATGATGTTGTTGGCGCTATTGAATTTGCAATTAAAAATAAGGGTGTAGAAGGCGTTGTAAATTTGGTGTCTCCTAGCCCAGTTCAAAAAGAATTCTTTTTTTCTGCGATTGCTGGGTTGTTTGGAACAGCTTCTTGGGCTAATGTCCCTCAATGGATAATAAAGCTATTATTAGGCGAAATGAGTTGTTTGGTTTTGGATAGTCAGCGTGTTTTTCCTAACGTCCTTATAAAGAAAGGTTATTCTTTTAAAGTTTCTCACTTGGAAATTGCATTGAAAGGAAATAATAAAAGTGATGCGTAAATCTATGAATTTTTTAATTGTTGCAAATGCTGCATTTATTGGGATTGGTGTCTTAGTTTCGTGTTTTAGCATTCGATCATTTTTAATACCTAATCATTTTATTGACGGAGGAGTCACTGGTGTTTCTATGCTTGTCGCCGAGTTTTTTAATTTTCCATTATCTGTAGTTTTATTTTGTATGAATTTACCTTTTGTTTATTTAGGGTTAAAGAAGATTTCTGTCCGATTTGCTTTTTTCGGGTTTATTGGAATTCTTTTTTTTTCGGTATGTCTTCATTTGTTTCCTTATATTCATATCACCAATGACCGTGTTTTAGGCGCCGTGTTTGGAGGTCTTTTTTTGGGGATGGGTATTGGGCTCGCAATTAGAGGGGGCGGTGTTTTGGATGGTTCCGAAATGTTGGCAATTGTATTAAGTAAAAGATTTGGAGTGACAGTCGGGAATGTTTTGATTTTTGTGAATATTATTGTTTTTTCATTTGCTGCGTTTTTTTTAGGAGTTGAGAACGCTATGTATTCTGTTTTGGTATATCTATGTGCTTCAAAATCTATAAACTTCATCATATACGGAATCGAAGAATTTGTAAGTGTAATGGTTATGTCTTCAAAGATTGACGATATAAAAGAAACTATTTTACATGATTTTCGAAGGGGCGCGACAATCCTTCAGGCAAAGGGTGGATACTATAATACGGATCAACCTATATTGATGTGTGTTGTTACTCAATATGAATTGGAAAAACTAAAAGTAATTGTTTATGAGAACGATAGGGATGCTTTTTTGTTGACTCATAAAGTTAATGAGTATTCTGGTGGGCATATAAAGAGAATTTTTAAAAGGTCCCATTAAATATATTTTTTGATTTTCAGTTGAAAATTTGGTACTCTTTTAGAGTATATTTTAATATTAAAATAATTTATTGTGTTTGATTTAGTTTTATTTGGGTATTATTAAGTTAGTATCAAAATTTATTTGGAGGTCTGAATTATGGGATTAGGATTTGGTGGATTATCGTCGGTTGGGGCCCAAGCAGGATTAGCAGGTGGAGCTGGTCTTTCTAGTATTACTTCGGCTAATCAGGATAAAGCGGCTGAATTTTCTTCTGTTTTTGAGACTATGATGCAGTCTATGTCGAGCGGTGAATCTGGATTAGGTGGATCTTATATGTCGCCTAGTTTGATGAAAATGGCGGATGTAAATGCGAAAAATTCAGTTCACTCCGGACCAAGTACAATTCCTGATGTTTTAAAACAATTTCTTGGACAGGATATTAAGCTTGAAAATGGTGAGTTTTCTGGAGTAGCTAAAGAAGTTGTTCTTTCAGAAGACGGTTATTTTGTAAATGTTATGAATGCTGAATCAGAAAAAATGGAACGTGTTAAAGTTAAGTTTAGTGCGAATGAAGATGCAAAAGATACAAGTATGACGTCGGCTAGTAAATTGGGCCAGTCCGTTCGATTAGAACAGGCTAAGTTTATGAACCAAATTATGAACAGTACGAATAAAGATTATGATGCTCTTGAAAGTAAATCGAATGTAGATTTGGGTCAGTATATGAATATGGCTAAACTTCAACATAGTGAGAAAATGGGAGCTGCTGATATTACTTATTATTTAGGTGATCAGCCGATTAAAGGGAAAATTGCTGGAATAAAAGGTGGAGCTATTTACCTTAGTGATGGAACTCCTTTGGATATTTCATTCGAAGTTACTTCTTAATTACGAATTTCTAATTTAAAATATGATTTAGGGTTACGCGCTTGTTGGACACTACAAGTCGTGTGAAATTTTTTTACCTAAAAATAGGTGCTCTCTATTTTTAGAGTTTTTAAATTATTTGTATTTATTCAGTCAAAATTTGTTTAATTTTTTGAAATTCTAATACGTCAAAATCTACAGATTCTTTTTTTGAATATTTGTGCTTGAGATTTAATTTGACGGGCTTTGTTTTATTCGTTTTTTTGAAAACGTTTATTTTTCCAAAGACACCATCATACCCTTCTGAAATATTTATTTCGCCATTTCGCAATCGACTAACTCCTTCAGCAAGAATCGGAAGATTCTTAGATTTTATTTCTTCTATTTCGGTATTTAATAATATATCAAATTCAGAACCAAGTTTTGATAAAGTGGATAAATAATCCGATTGAACTCGTTTGCTTTTGGGGCCCACTCCTGCAATTTCTGACAAGAGTTCAGGAAGAGGGGTTATTGAATTGAATGATTCATTTTTGATTTGAATTGCATTTTTTCGATCTGCTAGTTCTGCAACTCTGTACATGACTCCTTTTGTTACTGTTTGATTACAGATTGGGCACAAAGCTCCGTGGGTTAGTGTTTCTAAAGGGTTCCAAAACACTCTGCAATTACGGTGTCCATCATAATGGTATTTACCTTCTTGAGGATAGAATTCGACGGTACCTTTTAGACCTATTCCTGTTTTTAGGGCTTCGTAAATATGGTTATAGGTTAGCTCTGTGTCGAATAAATTTGCCTCTCTTCCAAGTTTATCTGGGGAATGAGCATCTGAATTTGATACTAGATTGTATCTATCTAAAAATGAACAGATTCTATTCATTGGAGGGTCGCTCGATAGACCTGTTTCGACTGCATATATATAAGGAGTGAGATCTTCGAAACATTCTTCGATGCTGTCGAAACCAGATTTTGATCCTAATGCTGAAAACCAAGGCGTCCAAATATGGGCTGGAATAAATATCGAAGAAATAGATGATTCTAACGTGAGATGTAATAAATCTTTGGAATCTAGGCCCAGTATAGGTCGTCCATCAGATCTTATGTTTCCAATTAACTCTAATTTACCTTGAAACCATTTTACGACTTCAAGGTTTGGAAAGATACAGACATTATGAACTTTTCTTACTTTTCCGTTTTTTTTATAAATATTGCTGATTTCTGTCGTCGGAATAAAATAGACTTGTTTTGAATGGAGAGATGAATTCTTTTCTAGAGGAAGCTCTAATTTGTATTCGGATTTTAATTTATATAGTCCGTTTGGACATGGTTCTAGCTTTTTAGATAGTTCTTGATACCAGCCAGGGTGTTGGCAATCGCCCGTTCCGACAACCGAAATTCCTTTTAACCTTGCCCAGTAATCTAAGTGCTCGGGGGTCAAAAATTTGCTTGTTGCTCTCGAAAAATGAGAATGTATGTGAAAATCGCCTATAAATTTCATGATTTATCCTTTTATATTTAGAAAACAATATTACCCGGCTAGTGAATTAATTTTAGCGGTACTTTTTTAATTTTATTAAATTATTTAGTTTTTGTTAATTTTAATTAGTTTGATCTTTTATAAAACTTGATTTTGATTAAAATATTTGGAACTTATCTCATTCGTATTTTGTAAAAGTGAAAGAGAAAGTTTAATTATGCATAAGAATATTTGCCTGTATTCTTTTTGTGTCGATTAGGCTTTCTCGTTTATTTATTTGATTTGTAATGGAGAAATTAATGAATTGTCGAAATGAAGAGGCGCTTCAAATCCAAGTAAATTACAAATTGTAGACGCTACATTTGAGAGGCCAGGCGATGAAATAGGGGCAATTTGATAAGAATGTGTAAAAAGTGGATCAACTATGGCGAATGGTACTGAATTAAGGCTATGAGCAGTTTTTGTTTTTTTAATACCGTTTTTTAATACATACATTTCATCTGCATTTCCATGATCTGCTAAAACAATGGCCGTGCCTTTTAATTTATTTATAGTTTCTAATAATCTACTAAGTTGGTAGTCAGCGGCTTCGACAGATTTAACAGTTGCGTCGAAATTTCCAGTATGACCGATCATATCTCCATTAGGAAAATTGATTCTTCCAAAATCGTATTGTCCTGAATTTAACAATTCAATTGTTTTATCGGCGATTTCTGGAGCTCTCATTTCTGGTTTTTGGTCGAAGGGAACAGTATAACTAGGTATTTCTATGTATTTTTCTAAAGATTTATCAATGTATCCAGAACTATTTCCATTCCAGAAATAAGTCACGTGTCCGTATTTTTGGGTCTCAGAAATAGCAAATGAACGAATTCCTTCATGACATAAATATTTGCTTATAGGATCTTTAATATATGGTGGTTGAACAAGGTAGTTTTTTGGAATGTTAAGGTCACCGTCGTATGATAACATTCCCGAATAATGGATGTTTGGAATTTGGTCACGAGAAAATTTGTTAAAATTGGGGGAGTCGAACGCCATAGACATTTCTATAGCGCGGTCACCTCGAAAATTGAAGAATATTACCGAATCATTTTTCTTGATTTTTCCAATTGGGATAGACGAGCTGTTAGAAATTACAAACGGAGGCAAATATTGATCATTAATATTGGAATCTTCTGTGTACATTGTTTTGATCGCTTGTTTAGCAGAACTAAATTGGCGGGCATTCCCTAAAACGTGAGTGTCCCAACCTTTTTTAACCATTTCCCAATCAGCATTATATCTATCCATAGTGATAAGCATTCTGCCTCCACCCGAGGCAATGGCATAATCGAATCCTTCTGAATTATTTATTTCTGATAATTTACCTTCTAATTGATCGATATAGCTTAAAGCAGACCTCTCGTCGACATCTCTTCCGTCTAATAAACAATGAATTCTTACTTTTTTAACATTTTCTTTCGCAGATTTATCTAACATATCCATTAAATGATTTATGTGAGAATGGACGTTTCCGTCAGATAAAAGTCCTAAAAAATGGAGGGTCGACTCGAATTTTATACAATGATTTATCGAAGAATTCCACGTTTCGAGTTATAAATTTTTCTTGTTTTAATAGCGTTATTTACTAAGGTTGCTCCTTGAGGAAGGGATCTTCCAGCGCCTAAAGTGTTATGTCCAACCTCACTATTTCCCATGTCGTCGTCAGATGGCATTCCAACTGCTGTTCCGTGCGCTTTCAACTCTGTGTATAAATGAGACGAAATAAGTGAGTCCAAGCATGGCGTATTTGCTACATGTACGGCGTTGGATTTGTCTTTTTTACCAATACCTATCCCATCAAGAATAATTAACAATAAAGGACCTATGTTTTTTTTGAAATGAAGGGATTTTTTTAGTGAGTATTTCATGGAAATATTAAAGCCCATCCCTCATCGAATAACAAGGGCTTTAAAATGGTTTTAGAATGGCAGTCCTTTTTTTCTATTGGCCAATATTTTTTTAATGCCGATGTTTTTCATTAGTACGGTTTGTTCGTTGGAAATTATTAATTTGTGTTTAGACATTATTGTGTGGTTGGAGTAAAATAATTTGGTTATACCAGTCATTAATTAGATGTCGTTTAAAGAATTTTGAAAAAGAGTAGAGGCAATATATGAAAAAAAGTCCGTTTAAAATAATTGCAATTGGTTTAGCTACCTTAGTTGTGTTCGCGTTTTGTTCAAATTTAATTGGAAAATCTGAGTCGGATGGTTTTTATAAAAATGACTTTAGCTTATTAAATGTCGTTAAATTTTGGGTGACGTCCGAATATGTTGATAAAGAAATTGATCGTCGAAATTTGGAATATGGTGCAATTAAAGGCTATTTAGCTGAATTAGACGATCCTTACACTAGATTTTTGGAACCAAAAAGTCATTCAGAAATGAAAGTTCGGATGAGTGGTGAATTTTTTGGAATTGGTATTCATATTGGAATGAAAGACAAAGGCTTAACCGTTATTTCTCCTATTGAAGGAACTCCTGCTTATAAAGCCGGGTTAAAGTCTCTAGATAAAATTGTGAGTATCGATGGAGACTCAACGAAAGGTATGAGTTTAAACGAAGCAGTTACTAAAATTAGAGGGCCTAAAAATACTAAGGTGGTTTTAGGCATTTTAAGAGAAGGAACAAAAGAACCATTTGATGTCGATATTATAAGAGATAAAATCCCTTTAAAATCAGTCGATAAGTTTGAAGTATTGCCAGAAACTTTAGGAGAACTAGCCGTTCCGGAGAAAATTGGGTATTTGAGACTAGCCACATTTGAAAGTAAAAAAGCTGATTCGGAATTAGCAGACGGTATAAAAGAGCTTCTTAAAAAAGGAGCAAAAGGATTGATTGTTGATTTAAGGTATAACGGTGGTGGGTTGTTAGGAAATGCAATATCTATTTCTTCTATGTTTCTAGATGAGGGAGATGTCGTTCATACTGTTGACAGAAATGGAAAGAAAAATTCAGAGTCAGTAAGTGGACGCGCTATATATCCTAAAGGGCCTTTAGTTGTCTTGGTAAATCAGGGGTCTGCATCTGCATCTGAGATTTTTGCTGGAGCGATCAAAGATAACGAACGTGGAATCATTGTAGGAAGAGATACTTTTGGAAAAGCATCTGTTCAAAAAATATTTCCTTTACCAGATGACTCCGCGGTCTTAATTACGATCGCTAGATACTATACGCCTGATATGGTAGATATCACTAAAAAAGGTATTAAAGTAGATATTGACGCTAAAATTCCTACCGATAATATCAAAATGATGGAAGAAACAGATTATAAATATTCAATAGAGACAGATTACCAATTGAAGATTGCCGTACAAGAATTATTGAAACTGATTTCAGAATCTAATGAAGAGAAAGATTCTGATGGCGATACAAATGGCTAATTGTTATGGATTCAATCGGTCTTTTTGAAGCGAGTTTTCAGCAGGTATCTTGGGAAAATTTAGAATCAGTTTGTTTTAGATCTCAAGATATCCCTTCTTTTTTGAGGCAAGTTAAAAAAAGTCCCTTAATTAATGAATGTGTACTTTTGTCTACTTGCAACCGTATAGAATTATATTTTGAAGCAGATAATTTAGTTAGTGCTAAAAAGGTGCTGTTAAGCATAATGAGTCAATTCCAATCTATTGATGAGGAGAAGCTAGCCCAAATATTTCTTTTTAAAAAAGGGCAGGATGTTATTCGACATTTGTTTGAAGTGTCGTGTGGTATGAAATCTATGGTTTTTGGTGAAAACGAAATTTTAGGCCAGATTAAAAATGCTTACTTTGTAGCGAACACAGAAGGAACAACCAAAAAATATTTAAACAAAGTTTTTCAAATGGGGATTTCTGTTGGCAAGAAAGTTAGGTCTCATACGTCTATTAGTAAAGGGGCTTCTTCTGTAACTTCTATAGGTATTGATGCTATAAGGGCTAAGTTTCCGCAGTACTTGAATATGAGCGTGTTAGTAGTAGGTGCGGGTACTATGGGGTTAAGATCTATAAAGAAGCTCGTTGCGTTGGGGCATAACAATATAACCATCATTAATCGGACGGATGATAAACTGGATAGAATTTGTTCAAAGTATGAATTGCAAACATTTCCGTTCGAATTATTGGATAAAAGAGCTGGAGATTTTCATTTAATTATTGCAGCAACTGGGTCCAAGGAATATATTTTGCACCCAAGAAACTTGAGTTCTAACAGCAAAACTCAATTTATAGTGGATCTTGGTATGCCTAGAAATGTAGACGCAGAGGTTTCTTCTTTTGTGACAGTGCATACATTAAGTCAGTTAAAGGAATACGCTGTTAAAACTCTTGATAAGCGACAAGAGGATGAGGTGAATGCTATGAAAATAGTTGATGAAGAGCTTATTAAGCTTGAAGAGTGGAAAAATTATTCTTATGCATGAGATTCCAGATAGAACTATTTTACCTAAGTCGGTACGACTGGGAACACGAGGTTCCGCGTTGGCTCAAGTTCAAACACGGATGGTGAAAGCTAATATTCTCTCTAAATACCCGGATATAGATGTAGAAATAGTTCCTATAATGACAAAAGGCGATAGTGATAAATCAACAAACTTAAAAGATTTGGGTGGAAAAGGAATTTTTATTAAAGAACTTGAACACGCCCTTTTAGACAATAAAATCGATATTGCTGTGCATAGCTTTAAAGACGTTACCTCTCGGTTAGCGAAAGGGTGTTGTTTAGAAGGCTTTTTTACTCCTGAGACACAAAGCGATGTGCTTGTTTACTCTAAACCATTTGATGAATTGAAAAATCCGGTAATCGGAACTGGAAGTGCTAGGCGTCAAGCATGGTTAGAAATGAAATTTCCCACATGGTCGTGTATTCCTATTCGAGGAAATGTAGAAACTAGATTGAATTTAGTTGGGCAAACCGTAGATGGTGTTATGTTGTCTTACGCTGGATTGATTCGCTTGGATAAAAAACCGAAGTTTTATGAAGTGTTGGACCCTGGATTTTGTTATCCAGCTCCAGGGCAGGGTGTTATATGCTTGGAGACGACGGATTTCAAAAATGAGATGGTGAATTTGTGTCGTTCTATTTCAGATTCTAGGCAATTAAAAATTTCAAAAATGGAATACGAGCTTTTAAAGGCGATTGAGTTTGATTGTAACATTCCGTTAGGAATTACCTCTGAGCTGAAAGGGAATGAATTGCTTGTAAATTGGTTTTTTAAATCTGGAGGAGCGGTTCCTCAAACTCATACTGGAAAAGAAATATTCTTAGTGGAGGATCACGTTAATTCCATTCGATTATTTGGAGAGTCGTTGAAGAGGTTATCGCTGTAACGTGAGTTATCAACCCCGAGAATTCGCAAAAGAACCATTGGTTGTATTGATAGGTGCTGGACCTGGAGACCCTGATTTATTATCCGTTAAAGGGAAAATGTTTCTGGAAATGGCAGATGTTATTCTTTATGACGCTTTAGTTCATCCTACTCTTCTTTCATTTGCGAAGAGTGATTGTAATTTAATAGATGTTGGCAAACGAAAAGGGGCCCATTCGAAAAAACAAGATGAAATTCACGAGTTAATTTCGAAAAATTATTCGGGTAGTCGTTTGATTGTTAGATTAAAAGGTGGAGACCCGATGATTTTTGGACGAGGGGGCGAAGAGCTTGATTATATTCGATCGAAAAATTGGAACGTCATTGTTGTTCCAGGAATCTCTTCTCTTACCGGTATTTCATCTTCTTTAGGTTTGTCTTTAACGCATCGAGATATTGCACGTTCGTTAACAGCGATAACGGGTCGGTTTAAGGATGCTAATGTTGAAAACCCATGGGATATCATTATTCCAGATTCTGATACCTTAGTATTTTTTATGGCCGTAACGACTTTGAACGTTTTGGTGGAAAGACTTCTTGTTGAAAAAAAATGGGTACATAAAACGCCCTGCGCATTAATTTATCATGGGACGATGTCTTCCCAAAAAATCGTATCAGGAACGTTAGGAACGATAGTAGAAGAACAACTAAAAGAAGGCATTAAACCTCCAGCCATTTTTATTGTAGGTGATGTTGTTGCTTCGTTGACTTATCGTAAAGTTCAAAAACTATTCGGAACGAGAGTGATTCTTTTTCGGGATAAGGATAAAAATCAGGAATGGAAAGAGTTTTTGAGTTTGTTAGGTGTCGATGTAGTTCTTTTTCCTGTTGCTAAATTTGAGGCAATGGAAGTAAAAGAGTCTAAGATTAACTTATTATTGCAGAGTTCTATTGTTTTATTTACTAGCCAAACAGCCGTTCGTTATTTCATTGATTTAATATTAAAAAATGGCTTAGATTTAAGAATCCTTTCCGGAAAAAAGATTATCTCTGTAGGTCCATCGACGACCAATTGTTTGTCTAAGTATGGTATTCGTCCTGATTTCGAACCAACTGTTCCAAATATTGAAGGCGTCATTTCAGAGTACCCGAAGGATTATAACGGATCCGTTTTTTTTCCATGTTCCGATGTTTCTGATTTATCTGTAAAAACAGACTTTTTTGATTTAGGTGTTGATTTGGTTTTTTCTCCTATTTATAAGCCAGTTTTTGAGCTACCTTCATACTCCATAAATTTTAATGATTCTGATATTTTGATTTTTACGAGTCCGTCGCAAGCTGCGTTTGTTTTAGATAATATTAAAATTTCTGAGACGAATGTAATAATTGCAATTGGACGAACAACCTATAGTTTCTTGATTAAGAGAGAATTGAAAAATGAAATGTATGTTTCAGAAACTCCATGTGTAAATGGGGTCCTTAAAATACTAGTAAGATTAAATAACGAAGAGGTATAAAATGATATTAAATTCTTTTTCTCGAATGCATCGATATAGACAATCTCCTAATTTAAGAAAAATGTTATCTGAACATAAACTGCATAGAAGTGATTTTATATACCCTTTATTTGTTAGCGAACAGTTAAAAGACGGTGAAAAAGCACCCATAGATGGATTACCAGGTGTTTTTCAATATTCTGTTGAATCTGTTTTAGATGAATGTGATAGGGCTGTATCTAAAGGTATCCTGTCTATTATTTTATTTGGAATTCCGACCGTGAAGGATTTAAAGGCTTCCAAATCATATGTGTCAGATGGGGTTGTTCAACGTGCTATTAAACGTATTAAATCTAAGTATCCCGACTTATATATTATTGCTGACTTATGCCTTTGCGCTTATACCTCTCATGGACATTGTGGCGTAATTGAACATGACGAGATAGATAATGATGAAACTCTTTTAATCATGAATAAAATTGCGAATTCGTATGCTGTTGCAGGCGTTGATTGTGTTGCTCCTTCGGGGATGATGGATGGAACGGTTCAATCGTTGAGAAACTCTCTTGATTCGGCTAATTATTCCTCAGTTTCAATTATGGCGTACTCTGCTAAATTTGAGTCTTCTCTTTATGGCCCATTTCGCGAGGCATCTGGAGTCAGTGATTCTTTTAAAGGAGATAGAAAAGGTTATCAAATTGCCCCTACTCAATATAAAGAAGGTCTTATGGAGGCAAGTTTGGATTTTGAAGAAGGCTCTGATTTTGTAATTGTTAAACCAGCATTGTGGTATATGGATGTTATTAAAACCTTGTCTGAAGAAGGTCCGTTACCGGTAGTTGGATACCACGTTTCTGGCGAGTATTCGATGATTAAAGCAGCTGGTAAAGCAGGTATGATAGATGAATCATTGGCTATGAGAGAAGCGATGCTTTGTTTAAAGAGGTCTGGGTGTTCGTTAATAATTTCTTATGCTGCTTGTGATGTGGTTTGCGATTCTATTTGAACTTAGTTAGCTAAGTAAATTGAAACCTATTTCGTCGTATGGTAGGCTTAAACGTAAGTTTTTAACCTCGTTTTAATATTGAATTTAGTTTCTTGGAGAATTTTTAATTGATGCAACATTCCAATTTTTTTGATGACGCGAAGAAAGTTTTAGTTGGTGGAGTAAATAGTCCTGTACGTTCGTTTTCTTCTGTTGATGGAGATCCTGTTTTTGTAAAAAAAGGTAAAGGGTCTCGCTTTGTTGGAGAAAATGGTCAATCATACATCGATTATGTATTGTCATGGGGGCCTCTTTTATTTGGACATGCGCACCCAGAAATATTATCCTATATTCAATCTACTATCTCCGATGGAACATCATTTGGAGCTCCTACTTTATTAGAGACAAAATTAGCGAACCTTGTCATAAGTTTTTTTCCAAGCATAGAGAAGATTAGATTTGTAAACTCGGGTACGGAGGCTTCAATGTCTGCGATACGATTGGCGCGTGGATATACAGGTAAATCGTACATCGTAAAATTTGAAGGTTGTTACCACGGACATGTAAGTAGTTTATTGGTTTCGGCGGGTTCAGGTGCTCTTACTCATGGACAACCAGATAGTTTGGGCGTTTTAAAAGACGAAGTGAGCCATACATTGCTTGCAGAATATAATAACTCAGATCAAGTTGAAGATTTATTTAGACGTTATGGCGATAATATTGCGGGAGTTATTGTTGAACCTGTTGCGGGTAATATGGGGGTCGTTTTACCTAAAAATGGTTTTTTGGAGACACTTAGAACTTTAACTTCGAAACATAATTCATGTCTGATTTTTGATGAAGTAATGACTGGTTTCAGAGCTGGTATTCATGGCGCTCAACAGGTATTTGAAATAAAACCTGATATTACTATTTTAGGGAAAGTAATTGGAGGCGGACTTCCTTGTGGAGCGTATGGTGCTTCAAAAGAGATTATGTCATGTATTTCTCCCGAAGGTGGTGTCTATCAGGCTGGGACATTATCTGGGAATCCAGTAACGATGGCAGCTGGAATTGCCACTTTAGAGAAGCTCAAAAACGAACCAACTATTTTTGATTCAATAGAGGAAAAAACTAAACGTTTAATAGATGGTCTTCATACTGTAATGAAGAAGACAAATTTACCGTTTAAGACTCATTCTGTAGGAACTATGTTTTCTTTGTTTTTTACGGATGGAGTAATAGAAAATTTGTCGGATGTTAAGAAATCTCAATCGATTGATTTTAGAAAATTTTATCGGCGTGTACTTGAAAAAGGGGTCTATTTGGCGCCATCTCCTTTTGAAGCAGGCTTTATGTCGTCTGCTCATTCTGTTACTGATATTGAACAAACTATAGATGCCATTTATTATGGTGTTTCAGATTTCTAATTGTTGGGAAAGAATTATACACTCCAGAGTGAATATAAGAATTGAATAGGAGAAACAAATGAAGGTTTTCATAATTTCTAGTTTCATGTTTGCATTAGTTGTTCCAACTTTATCGTTTGAATCAACTGCTGATAAGGATGTTTTTGGGATTTCGATGTTAGAAACATACACGCAATCGATAGGAACTATTTTACTATCTCAGAATCAAGAAAATGGAGGCGATTCTTTTTTCAATGATGATGAAACGTCAGATGCTGTTGAGAAAAAAGATTTAACAGATGACGAAATTGGAGAGTTAAACGATCAATATAATCGAGCTGTTAGAGAAAAGAATTTTTCTAAACAGTTAGATGTTTTACAAAAATTGCCGGAATCTTCTATAAGTACCAAACAAAAAATCCAAATTGCGCAATTAGAGTTGTTTCATAAAGTTGAAGTCGAAGATAAAGAGAATTCGGAACTATTTAAAACAGATGGAGATGTATCTAAGTCGTTGAAGGTTCGATTGTCTGGTATTTATCGTGAAGCTCAGCAGCTATATATTGATGGTGAAAAAAAGATAGCTAGAGATATGCTAATTCATAGTATTTATCTTCATCGACGATTTTTTAAGGCGAAAAAATTCTTAGAATATGGATTTGACCTTAAAGTTGGTTCTTATAAAGTAGAGAATATGGAATCTAAATACTGGAATCGTTCGTCTATTTCATTTTATGGAGGGAATTATCAAGGTGCAATTGAGGATCTTGAAATATTGACATACTTGGACCGAAAAAATCAGGAAATTTATGACCGTTTGGGATCTAGTTATTATATGAGTGGTCAAAAAAAGAAAGCTATTGGTGCATGGGAAACGTCTTTGTTTCTTGTTCCAGATAATACAGAATTATCCGATATTATTAATAAAACGAAAAAACTTCTAAAAGAAGAAAATGATGAAAATAAGCGACGATTGGCAGAACGTAAAGCTTCGGAGAAACAGGATGAAGAGACGGTTGAAGTTGAAACACAATTGATGAGAGTGGCTGCAAAACGTGACCAAGCATATAGTTATGCTCAAGAGTTGAAGGCTCAAGGTTTTTCAGCAATTGTCGAAGAAATGGAAAATGGAAAATTTGCAGTAAAGGTACCCAAATCTGAATTGAATAAAGGTACGAAGAAAGAAGAGAATAAATAAGATACAAGTTTTTGGCGAAAGATATTTTGTTTTAGATTTCATTTTGATTTATGTGATTTACATATCTTTAGTATTGAGGTCTTGGTTTAGTTGTTAGGATGTTCGTTGAATAGGAAAGGATAAAAATCTATGAAAAAGTTAATTGTTGTACTGGCTTTGTTGTTTTTTTCACCATCATTGTTTGCTGGATATGTAGAAAAAATCGAGCTTGAAAATAGTATGACTGAGAAAGCTCAAAAGGCAATCGACGGTGTATACGGGAAAGGGCGGATTTTTGTTCGAACTAAGGTAGATCTAGCGAAAGATTCGTGGAGCATTAAGTACACGGAACAGTCAAAAATCAAAGTTGAAAAATCTACTGCGGTGAAAACAACAAAAGAAAAAATATTAATTCTTCCTGGATACCCAGTTATTAAAAACCTTTCTCCTGATAAATTACAACAGTTACCTTATAACTCTAGAGTAGAACGAACTCCCCCTAAGATTAATAAAATTACAGTTGATTTGATTGTTGATAAGAAGTTTCCTAATTCTAAACTTAATAAAGTTAAGAAATTAATTGAGAACGTTTTGGAACTGAATCCAAAACGTGGCGATAAAGTTAATTCTGAACGGAAAAAATTCCTAAAAGGAGCGGCTGTTCCTCCAACTCAAAATATTGTTATAGCAGGCGAAAATGAAAATATATTTGGAATATCAAATGTTCTGGATATGATTACTATATTACTTTTACTTGTTGGTATTGGACTGTATGGTTTCTTCGCCTCTAAAGCATCGGCTGCATCTGGAGAAGGTAGTGGTGGAAGTGGTGGAGATAGTCCAAATATTAGTGTAAATCCGAATATTGAACTTCCGAAAGGTGGCAGTGGTGGCGGTGGGCGTATGAAACTAACCCAAACTGCTCCAGTTAAACAATACTTTGACTTTGTTCAAGATGATAATATCGAAAAGTTAATTTTTGTTTTGAAAAAAGATGAGACGCCTATAGAACAGGTTGCTGTTGTTGTGTCTTTTCTTGAGGCACACTTAGCTTCTCGATTGTTAACGGAATATGATTTAAATGATCAAGCTAAAATCGGGACGATGATTATAGATGCTCAATTACTTAAACGGGCTGTATTAGACAAAATTGAATCTAAAATAAAAGATTCTTTAGAATGCTTAACAGGTGGGAAATCTATATTTAAAGATGTTTTTGACTTTATTCCGAGTGAAGTGAAGAAACAGATTTTAGATGTTCTAGGAAAGTCGGATCCTAAGGGATATAAGAAGTTTAGAGCTAATGTTGTCATTTTTGATGACCTTAAGTTTTTATCTGATGATGAATTGAAGACAGTTTTCTCTGATGCTAATTTAGAAATGTTATCTAAAGCATTGATAGGTGTTAGTAAAGATGTCCATCAAAAAATATACTCAAACTTAAATCCGAGTGCAAAAGATATGGTTGAGCAGTATTTGAAATTAAAAGGAAAGACCTCTACTAAGAAAGATATTGATAAAGCTCAGGCATATATTATTGATATTGTTCTTAGGCTAGAAAGCGAAGGCCTTGTAAAGTTACGTGAGAAAATTGGAAATTAATTTAGATCAAATTGTAAAAAAAGGAATAAAGTAAATGGATATAAATGGGATTCTTGGTATAGCTTTAACTTATGCGGCTTTTTATTATGGTGTTCCTGCGTTAAGGGAGTCCTTTTCAGTTTACGTTGATGTGAATTCGTTTATTTTAGTTTTTGGAGGAACTGTTTCAGCTACGTTGCTAAGTACGTCGTGGAAAGAATTTAAAGCTATTTTAGTCGTTTTTAAACAGCTGGTTTTTAAACCTAAGAAATTAGATCCTAAAGTAGCGGTTTCATTATTAGTTAAAATATCTGAATTATCTCAAACTCAAAGTAAACAATCTTTGGTTAAAGAAGGCGAAGGGGTTGGCGACGGATTTTTAGAACATGGATTGGGTTTGGTTGGAGCCGGACTTGATAGAGCCTTTATTGAAAAAGCTTTGGAAACAGATATTAATGAAATTAAAAGAAGACATGATTCTGTAATTAGTAAAGTAAGGACAATGGGAACCTTTGCTCCAATGTTTGGTATGGTTGGGACCGTAATTGGAGTTACTCAGGTACTTCAGAACGTAACAGATATCGATACCATCGTTTCGGGGATGTCTCTTGCATTGTTAACGACTCTCTATGGTCTTATTTTGTCTACTGTAATATTTATTCCTACGGCAAATAAACTTAAAGGGAAAAGTGCAAAAGAGTTAGTAACTAAAGAAATTATTGTTCAGGGGATTCTTTCAATATTAGATAAGGAAATCCCTCTTAAAGTTGAAAAGTACTTAATGGCATTTTTAGAAACTAAAGCTAAAACCGAACAAAAAGGAAAAAAAGGTAAGTAGATGGCTATCCAGAAAGTTGTAGAAGCAGAAGAAGAGGATAATGGTAGTGAGGTAGGAACCGTATACGGTGACATGATTACCTTTATGATGTGTCTTTTTATCATGTTATTCGTTTTGGTTTATAATGAAAAAACGGATGATACTTTTTTTGTACAGATGCGCTTGAAGTTTGGGGCTAAAGATATTGAACAACAAGAGCATCTTACATCTGAATCTTTATTTATTAGTAAAATTGCTGGATATATTAAAGAAGAAGAATTGGAAGATGAAGTTCAAGTACTTGTTGATGAACAAAAAATTAAGCTCATACTGAATTCCCCGATATTGTTTGAAAGTGGCGCTGCTACGTTGACCCCTCATGGGTTTAAGGTCATGAGAGGTTTAGGTAAGGTTCTAGGACATGTTAGAAATCCACTTATTATAGAAGGTCATACAGATAATGTTCCTATTCGTACAGAGGAATTTGAGTCTAACTGGGTATTGTCCTTTTTTCGTGCTTATTCTGTTGTTAAATTTTTTATGGCTAATATGGATTACCCAGCAGATCAGTTGTCTGCAATTGGGTATGGAGAATATCGGCCAGTTGCTGTAAATGATACCCGTGAAGGCCGTCAGAAGAATCGACGGATAGAAATTAACCTAATTCGCGTCTCTCAATCTGAATCCAACTAAGGACTCTTTTAAAGGGGGTTGTTTTTACGATAAACTTTTACTTATATATTTTTGATATATGACGCTAAAATCTAGAGCCACACCGAAATTTTTTTTAGATAGATTGGAATTTTCTTAATTTTTTGTTGAACATGTAAGTTTAATATTAATTCATTTTTTTTTCATATAGGACATCGAAATTTATTTTATACATACATTTTATTGATAGATGTTGAGATGGCTTATATTGAGTAAACTATTTTGTGTTTTATGGAGAACTGGTAATGAAGTTTAAACCGAAGCATTAACTATTAATATAAGCTAAAAAAATTTAATAAAAGGCGAAAACATCATCAAATGATGAGATGTCTTCGCCTTTTTGTCTTTTAGAGATTATCCAAAAATAGGAGAATTTAAAAATTCTTCGTTAGATTTACTATGTTTAAGTAGTTTTATGAGTTCTTCAGTAGAACTATCAGAATCAATGTTTTTTCTTAGAAGATACGCTTTTTTAAGTGTTTCGGCACTGAGTAGAAGTTCTTCTTTTCTAGTTCCAGAATTAATGATATCAATTGCTGGAAAGATACGTCTGTTTGCAAGCTTTCTATCAAGGTGTAACTCCATGTTACCTGTACCTTTAAACTCTTCATAGATGATGTCGTCCATTCTTGAACCAGTGTCTACAAGAGCAGTTGCAATGATTGTTAAACTTCCTCCGCCTTCAATGTTTCTAGCACCACCAAAGAAACGCTTTGGCTTATGAAGAGAACTAGGATCAAGACCACCAGAAAGAGTTCTTCCAGAAGGCGGTACAACTAAGTTATAAGCTCTTGCAAGTCTCGTAATACTGTCTAGAAGGATTACAACATCTTTTCCGCATTCTACCAAGCGGCGAGCACTTTCAAGAACTAATTCCGAAACTCGAACGTGTTGCTCAGGAGGCTCATCAAATGTTGAATAAACAACTTCACCGTCAATTGATCTTGCCATGTCCGTTACTTCCTCTGGACGTTCGTCAATTAGAAGTACTTTGATAACAACTTCAGGATTGTTTTTGCTAATGCTGTTAGCAATATCTTTTAACATGGTTGTTTTTCCAGCTTTTGGAGGAGAAACAATCAAAGAACGTTGACCTTTTCCAATAGGCATCAACATATCCATAATTCTGGCACCAATTTCTTTAGGGCCAATTTCAAGTTTTAATTGTTCGTCAGGGTATATAGGGACAAGGTTTGTGAATACTGTTCTGTCTTTAATTTGTTCAGGGTCTTCCCAGTTAATAGCTTCAACTCTTAGAAGAGAGAAGTATCGTTCTCCGTCTTTTGGAGGCCTTACTTGACCAGATATAGTATCTCCAGTTAATAGTCCAAATCGTCTTATTTGTGTTTGAGAAACATAAATATCTTCTGTACTAGGTAAATAATTGTATGTTCTTAGAAAACCGTAGCCGTCCGGTAATATTTCTAGAACGCCTCGTGCAAAAATCAGACCATTTTGTTCTGTTTTTGCTTGAAGTATTTTGAATATCAATTGGTGTTTTTGTAATTGTTTGTAATCTTCAACTTTTAATTTATCAGCTAAAATATGTAATTTTGAAACTGGGCTTTTTTGTAGTTCGACAATATCTAATCTATCGTCATTTTCTTCGAGAGCTTTTTTTTCTTCGCTCGTTTTTGAAACTTTGCTATCCATCGTGTATCTCCTTGGCCGGATAAATTTATTAAACTATATTATTTAGTTATTTTTGGAAAAATCATGTACTTGTGACATGGTTATTTTAGATATTCATTTTACTTAATTTTATTCAGGAATATCCTAAGAGGCGACCGTTATTTTATCAAAAACTTTGTCGATTGTCAATTGGGACTTTTTCGAGACAAAAGAATTTTCGTTTTTGACAATGGTGATCTCGTTTTATGCAATTTTTTTATATATTAAAATAATTTAAGTTTTTCAGTTGGGATAGGAACCGGTTTATTTCTTCGGTCTTAATGTTTTAGGCACAACAAGGTTGAAGTGTTGTGCCTAAAACTAGTTTGTTTATATTAGTATATATTTTTACGCAAATAAGAGAACCATAACAGTCCATCCAATTCCAGCAATTCCAGCTGCAAATGAAGCAGGGACTATTTGAGTTTTAACGTGGTCCATTAAATCGCAACCGCAAGTGAGTGAGCTTAATATAGTTGTGTCTGAAATAGGAGAGCATTGGTCACCATAAACACTTCCATTAAGGACAGCTGCAAAGCATATAGAGATATAGAATACTAAGTTTTCAACACCTTGTGTTGAAGCTACAGCAAAGGCGAGTGGCATTGCTAATGGAAATGCCACGGCATATGTTCCCCAACTTGTTCCTGTCGCAAATGCTATAAACATAGTCAATACTTGTAACGCTACAGGTAATAACCAAAATGGAATTTTCGCTCCTAGAAGTTCTACTAAAAATATTCCTCCTCCAGCATCTTTACTTAAATTACCGATAGTTATTGCTAGAAGTAAGACTGCGGCACCTACAACGACTCCTTTTAGACCATCTTCAATTCCAACCATCAAGTCAGATAGTTTCATTCCTCTAAACAAAGCCGATGCTATTGCTACAACCAATGCAAGTGAAAAAGCTAATCTAACTTGAGGGGATCCTCCAACTAAATAGGTTACGATTGATGTTCCAATTAAAACGATTAACGGAACAAAAAATTCTGCAACGTGAGAAGTATAACCTTTTGGTAAATGGGATTCACTTAATTCTTTTGAACTAAGGGGTTCTGCTCCAGGTGCATCTAGTTCGCCTGTTTCCCTTGCTCTTTTAATCGCTTTCTTCATTCGTTTACCGATAAATGGCGCCTTATCGATACAAAGTAAGAATGTGAAAAGAACGGCGATCGCACTGTAAAAAGAATACTTAACGCTGCCGAAAAAGAAAGCAACTCTTGCTTGTTCTGTGGCTAACCACGAAATTCCTGCTACATAAATAAAGGATTGAACATATCCAGGCCACGCGTTGAATGCGAGCACAGATGCGATAGGTGATGCTGTTGAGTCGACGATGTAAGATAGTTCTTCGTGACTAATTCGTTCTTTATCAGCTAAAGGTTTTACGGTTGTTCCAACAAGAACCGTACTAACCGTTCCTCCTTGAAAGAAGATAACGCCTAGAAGCCATGCTACAAGTCTTGCCGATCGTGGGCCCGTTACATAGTTTTTCGTCATATAATCTGCAAAGGCTTGAGCGGCTCCGGTTTTGGACCAGATTCCCATTAACCCGCCTAATAAAAAGAGGTATAAAAGTAAAATTCCAGCAGCCCCTTTTGATGCGAAACTAGGTACAAATACGGCTTCTGTAATATCGTAAAGACCGAGAAGTAATGCGCCTGAAAAAATTCCTCCAACGAGGGCTGCAAAAGGTGCTCTCGTTAGCCAACATAAAACGATTGCAACAATAGCAGGCAAAAAGGAGTAATACCCCCAATGCCGTTGAGATTTAAGTGTGTAATAAAGTATGGTTTCTTCTCCATTAATTACTTTTGATTCAAAAACTACTTCAGATTTAATCGGCGTTTCACCTGATTCATTTATTTGAGCTATTGATGTTGGGTTAAGCGAAGAGTCGGAAATTGAAACTGGAGTACTTACTAGTTTCTTTTTACCTTTATATGTATACCAGTAGTCATTTGTACTTGCTTCAATGTGCATATCAATACTTGTTTTTGAAACAGACCAAGTAGGCGAAATGTTTTTACCAACAAAGAATGACAGTAAAAGACTCAAGACGAAGAATACTGATGCTGGGCTTAAAATTCGGTTTAAAAACCCTGGCTTAAAATAATTTGTATTTTTGGCAACTTTATTTGACATAGTTTTGGTGTCCTCTCTAGTAATTAGATATATTTAAATTTTTTGTTACGTGAATAAAAAAAGTGTATCAAGAAAAATTTAAGGGGTCTAGCTTCATTTCCGAGGGCGTAGAATACTTAAAAATTTGTTTTCAGGTACGCTGTATACGTGGTGGCTAAAATTTTTTAAATTTGTGCTTAATTTATAGGGTTTTATTTTTAGTAAATCCTATGGATATGAGCGGGTTATATTTCTATATTTGAGCTGCGTAGGAATTTTTGTTTAAAGAAATTACTATACTTGGGATTAGAGAATTAAGGGTGCGCGTTTCATAGTAGATAACGAATGAACACTCTTTCCATTAGTCTATTCTCTTGAGTAAGCTAATTGTTTCCATATGGAACGTGTTTGGGAACATATCGACCGGTTGAAGGGATTGTAGTTCATATTTATGAGCTTTTAAGTCATTTATATCTCTTGCCATAGTTGTAGGGTTACAGGAAACATAAATAATATAAGGACATTGAATTTCACCAATCCGTTTAAGTGCTTTAGGAACCATTCCCGAACGCGGTGGATCGACAACAACTACGTCTGGTGAAAATGTATTGAATTTTAAAATATTCTTTACTCGTCCACACATGAACTCAATATTTGAAATGTTATTTTGTTTTGTGTTTATTTTTGCGTCTTCAATTGCCGCCGGATTTTCTTCGATGCCAATTACATTTTTAACTTTTGATGCTAAGAACAGACCGATAGTTCCTGTTCCACAATAAAGATCCATAACCGTATCTGTTTTTGAAAGAGGTAATTGCTTCGATACCGCTGTGTACAACTCTTCAAATAGTAATGCATTTGTTTGAAAAAAGGATAATGGTGACAGTCTCACGGTTAAGGGGCCTAGTGTTTCTTCTAAAAATGGATGTCCAGACAAGTGGTGAATTGATTTTGAAAAAGCAGTGTCAGAAATATCTTTGTTTGAACTTAAATATACTGATGTTACTTCTTTAAATGTCTCTTGGAGTTGTTTTGCAAAGCGAGAATAAAGTTGGTTTGGGTCATCATTTACGGATAAATTGATTAAATACTGGTCATCGCTTTTTGTACGTTTAATTATTAAGTGTCTTAGAATTCCTTTGTGGGTTGTCGGACACCAGCTTGTTAGATCTGTTTCGTTGAAAAAGGATTCGGTCCAGCTGAGTATTTTACTTGAAACTTCTGACATAAGGTAACATTTGTTTAGAGGGATAATTGTGCTGAAATCTCCTCGTTTTTTTTGTCCAATAATTAGTTTGTCTTTGTCGGTAGCAGATGTTCCAAAAGAGAATTCCATTTTATTTCTATAATAAATTGATTGAGGTGATTCTATAAATGGTTTTATTTTTTCTTTTTCTTCGGGTAGAAATGTGGTGAAGCAGTCGTCTAAAATAGTATGTTTAAGTTTAATTTGATTTTCATACGAAACATCTAAGATTTGGCACCCACCACATAGACCATATTTGTCACAAATCGCTTTTTCTCTAAACTCAGATTGCTCAAGGACTTCAAGACAAACGGCTTGTGCCCACGATTTTCTTTTTTTTATGATTTTTGCAGATACATAGTCGCCAGGTAAGGTGTTCGGAACAAAGACGACAAAATTTGAAAGTCTGCCCATACCCCAACCTTGATAAACAATTTTTTCTATCTTGAGTTTGATAATGTCGTATTGGTGAAGCTTAATTGATTCTTTCATATGTATGTATATATCCCTTGTTTATTTATTTGAATTATTTAAGTCGTCAGTATTATCTGGAGTGAAAAACAGTGACGTGAATGGTTCGTTTTGTGGCACATCGAAGCTAGCCGTGTTGTTGCTAAATTCTTTTCCTTTATGTGAAACCATTTTTACTTTTTTAGGAAAACAAACGGTTATTGATATAGGGTTTTTATGGAATTTTGAGTCAATTTCTAATTTATATTGATCGCCAACTTTTTCTAGTAGGAGAGACACTGTACCAAATTTTGTAGGGGCGTTTTTAATAGCAAGTGGCGAACCAAATTTAGGAAGCATTTTTGGTGAAAGAAATGGAAATAAAATTAATTTTTTTGTTTTATCATTTAAAATACAATTTCTGACAAATGATATGTATTCTGCGGAGGCCGTTAAACTATGACCGCTTCCAGCACTACCGCCTTCTGAAATAGGATGGACTGTATCTGGCCAACTACCTGTTTCAAGACACTTTCCTTGTATCCAATTTAAAATTGAAAAACATAGATCTTTCTTTCGCTCTAATAGAAGTTGAGCGAGTTGAAAATTTTGAAGGATTGGAAAGCCATTTGGAAATGATGTGTTGAAAACTTTATCTTTATAAAATAAGTTTTTTTCTAGTTGTTTCAAAAGAGTGTCTATAATTGAGTCATTTGCATTAACTAGGTTCAGGGGATAAACCAAATTTAAAAGATTTAATAAAGAGGGTGTAACTACTTGAGAGGTTTGTACCGAAAAACTTTTTAATTGGTCAAAAATATGGGATGCCAGTTTCGTTGTAATTCCTTGGAAATATGATTTATCGGACATTTTTTCTAATATGGATGCAATTTTAATAGCAGATTCAAGGCCGGATAATGACCAAATCGATTTTTCAAAGTTTGGGTCTAGGATTATTGTGTACGTATTTTTATTTTTTTCAATTTTTTCTATTTCTTTTTTTACGTACGAATATGTTTCTGTTAACAATGATTTGTTATTTGAAATTAAATAAGTATCTAAAATAGTTTTTATAATTATTGGATTGCACTCCGTTTGTTTTTCAGGTGCGTTTAATGATTTTACAAACTCAAGAACCAATTTTTTAGATAATATTTTTTGACCTGAGTTGTTTAAAGCGTTTATAAGTTGAGGAATTTCTATTCCTTTGGATGTAGGAAGAGATTGAATTGTTTCAATCTCTTTTAGAGATGCTAAATTTGAGAGATGGAAGAATGACTTTGTAATTAACGACGTCATAGCCATATCGGGTAACTGAATGCTCGTGTGTTTTTGCTGCATTAGACTGTAATACTCTTTGTTTTTTTCTAAAACTTCTTCGAAATCAGGAACTATTGTTTCTGTTTTAGATTCTTCAGAAAACGTTTTTTGATTTACATTGCTAATTGAAAAATGGAATTCGTTTTTTTTCGTTTGGTCCAATTGATAGGTTAAGAATGAACCAGCCATTTTAAGTGAACATGTTGCGGAGAGAAGCATTTCGATAGTTTTTGATATCTCGAATTCTTGGCATGTTTCATAATTTCCGCAAATGACGTTTTTAGGAGGTGTTTTTGGTTGGATTATGTGGTTTTTATTTATAATTAATGCGTGGCTTGAAAGATATTGTATCGTTTCGATTGAGCCAGCGCCTTCGGGAGAGAAGGGTTTAATGTTGATTATGAGCTCATTTTTAGATTCAGAATCAGTTGTTGTCGAATTGTCTTTTTTTGAGATCGTTAGTTTAAGCAGAACCACGGATGTTGATGTGGATGGACAAACAGAACATGTGGCAACAAACGATTCGAAGTCATAATGCGTTTCTAGGCATCCCGTTTCGGTATTAAGTTGTTGAGAAATAGACTCACATTCGGACGAACGAAATGATTTATTTTTATCATTTAAAATTTGAAAATCGATAGACCATAAAAACGGACCAAAATTAACAAGGCCTTTCGGATCTATTAGAATTTCATTTTTAAGAGTATTTGTTTTTAATTTTGTCCAATTTCTAAAACAGTCGTTGTTTAAAAGTGTTGGGTTAGATTGAGATTGGTAATAGGCGCCAGATGGGTTTAATTGAGACTTTATCCAAAATGGCCATGACGTGAGCTTATGAGTGAATAATAATATTCTATTTTTTTTTCCAATTGAATCTAGTGATTTCTGGTATTTGGATTTAACGGATAAGTTTTGCAAGAGATCGTATTGAAATGATGAGAAATTACTAGTGACGGATTGTTTTTTTGTTTTTGATTTTGTTTTGAAAATATTCATAATTTTAGAGCATTTTTAACTTCATTCATTGTTTCAGAGGCAACTTTTTTTGCTTTTAGTTGTCCGTCTCTAAGTATCTCTTCAACATTTTTTGTGTTTGATTCGAGTTCAGCACGTTTTTCTCTGAAGGTAGAAAGAGAATCGCCTATTAATGCGCCCATTTCTTTTTTACATTGGACGCATCCAATTTCTCCTTTTTTGCAAAGGGTTTCGATTTCTAAGACCCTTTCTGGAGAGTTATATATTTTTTGGAACGAAAAAACGGGGCATATTTCTGGATTACCAGGATCTGTTCGTTTGATTCTGTCCGGATCTGTAATCATTTTCATTGA
The DNA here is from genome assembly GCA_018698675.1 of bacterium. GTDB lineage: Bacteria > Margulisbacteria > Marinamargulisbacteria > JABIPA01 > JABIPA01 > JABIPA01. The sequence continues at coordinate 57,574 of JABIPA010000068.1, forward strand.
TAGTTTCGTTATATCTTCTGAAGAACTGTTTATTGGAATGGTGTTATTGTATGATTTTGACATTTTTTTACCGTCAGTTCCTATAACAACAGGGTGCTTTGTTAATATTTCTTCGGGGATAGGGAAAACATCTCCATAAAGATGATTAAATCTCCTCGCTATTTCTCTTGTAAGTTCGAGATGTGGAATTTGATCGTGACCAACGGGTACGGTTTGAGCTTTATAAAGTAATATATCGGCCGCCATTAAAACTGGATATCCTAAAAATCCATATGTATCTAAGTTTTTTTCTTTTAATTCTTCGATTTTTCCTTTGTAGTTTGGGACTCGAGTAAGCCAAGGAATAGGGGTTAGCATTGATAGTATTAGATGTAATTCGGCATGCTCTTTAATATCTGATTGAAAGTAAAAACAGCATTTTTCAGGATTTATTCCCGAAGCAAGTAAATCTAGAGCAAGTTCCATTTTATTGGATCTTAAGGATGATGTTCCTTCATAAAGGGTTGTTAGAGAATGTAAATCAGCGATCATTAAAAAAGACTCATATTTATTTTGCAAGTCTACCCAGTTTTGTATTGCACCTAGGTAATTTCCAAGATGCATTTGACCGGTTGGTTGGATACCGCTAACTAATCGTTTTTTTGAGGCGTTCATTTAGTTTTGAGAATAACGAAAAATATTCTGGAGGTCCAGGATAGACCTTGTTTGAGATGTCTATTTAGGTTTGTTTTCGAACAGATGGCATGCAACTTTAGATGTTTTTGAATTTTTTAAATGGTTTTGGAAAGGAGGTTCACTTATTTCGCATGTATCGAAGGCTTTTGGGCACCTCGTATGAAATCGACAACCTGTTGGAATATTGAGAGGGCTTGGGATATCTCCTTTTAAAAGTGTTGGTTCCTTTTTTATCGATGGGTCCGGATTAGGAATAGAGTCAATTAGGGCCTGTGTGTAAGGGTGTTGTGGTGATTTGAATATATCAAGGGGCGTTCCACTTTCGACTATTTTTCCTAGATACATTATTAAAACATGGTCGCAATGTTGAGCGATTACTCCTAAATCATGAGAAATGAGTAGTATGGACATTTTGTTTTTTATTTTGAGTTCGTTTAAAAGATGGAGGATTTGGGCTTGAATGGTTACATCTAAGGAAGCTGTTGGTTCGTCTGCAATGAGTAGCTTGGGATTCATTGCGATTGTTATTGCTATCATGATTCGTTGGCACATTCCGAGCGAAAATTGGTGGGGATAATCGTTTAACCGTTTTTTTGCATCCGGAATATTTACTTCTGTTAGAAGATGCTCTGCTTTTTCTAATGCGTTAAGTTTGGAAAGCTTTGGGTTATGTAGTTGTAATGTCTCTACTAGTTGATTCCCAATTGTGAAAACAGGATTGAGGGCGGCTAGCGGGTTTTGAAATATGAGACCGATTTCTTTACCTCTTATTGATTGGAAACTTTTTTCGGAAGAAGATAATAAATCTTCGTCTTTCCATAAAACTTTTCCAGATGTTGTTTTTCCATTAGAAGAAAGGAGTTGTAGTATTGAAAGTGCTGTTACGCTTTTTCCTGAACCAGATTCACCTACTAAGCCTATTGTCGAATTTTCTGGAACGTCAAAAGAGACATCATCGACGGCAGTTACCGTGTTTTGTCCTGTTTTGAAGATAGTGGTTATATTTTCTACTTTTAGCATAAATTAGGATTCTTTCGGGTTGAATTTTGCACGACAATCATCTCCTAAAATGTTTAAAGCAAGAACCGTTAATGTAATAAATGTACCTGGTACAATTGCCATCCAAGGAGATTCTCTCATATATCCTAAGCTATTATCCAACATATTACCCCAACTTGCATCTGGTGGCTGAACCCCTAGGCCAAGAAAGCTTAAAACGGATTCGGTTAGAATTGCCGAACCCATACCTAGAGTTGCAGCAACAATAACAGGGGGAAGGGTGTGCGGTAGAATATGTTTAAACAGTAGTTTCGTATTTGAAATTCCTCTAGCTTTTGCTGCAGTAATAAATAGTTGTTCTCGTATACTCAAAACTTCAGCACGTACAATTCGTGTCACGCCCATCCAGCTTGTAAGGCCAATAACAATCATCACGTTCCATATACTTGGGGTGAGAATAACTTGAATAGTTAAAATTAAAAATATTGTAGGAATCGCCATCATTAAATCGACAAATCTCATTAAAATAGAGTCTACTGCTTTTGAACTAAAACCTGAAATTAGTCCTAAGATAAGACCAATACTTATAGAGATACTTACGGAAACGACCGCAACTAGAATAGATATTCTCGCACCAGAAAATGTCCGAATAAATAAGTCCCGTCCTAAATCATCGGTTCCAAACCAGTTCGTTAAAGACGGGGCTAGAGCATCTCCTATTAGATCTGGATTAAATGTATTTGGGTCTGTATTTGAAAGGAGAGGTAAGAAAATTGCTAAAAAAACGAGACCTGCTAGAAAAATTAGTGATAGTAAAGATAATGGTTTGAATTTTTTCATTTTAGCCTGATTCTTGGATCTGCGTATGTATAAGCGATGTCGGCAAATAAGTTTCCTAGAATAATTAAAATTGAAGAAAAGACGATGGATCCCATAATGACCGGGTAGTCTCTAGAAAAAATGGACGCTATGCCAAGCTGTCCCATTCCAGGCCAAGAGAAAATATATTCGATGATGAAGGAGCCTCCAATAAGACCTGGTAAACTCAAGCCAAGAATTGTGATGATGGGAATTGACGCATTTTTAAACGCGTGAATAAAAAGTAATTTGGTTTTTGAAATTCCTCTGGCTTTTGCAGCAAGAATATAGTCTTGGCTTAAAATTTTGATGATTCCGAATCTGTGGTACCTTGTAAGACTAGCGAGTCCCCCTATTACAATGGTAAGTAACGGCAAGGCGAGATGTTTTGATATATCAATTAATTGAATCCATAAAGATGCCTCAGAAAGTTGAGGGTCTATAAACCCGGAAGTTGGCAAAATATTTAATTTTAAAGAAAATCCCAAAATTAACATAAGTCCAAGCCAGAACGTTGGAATTGATAGACCAATAAATGAAAAAATAAGGACAAAGTTATCGAAAAAACTATCTTTTTTTGCGCCGGAAATAAGACCTAATGGCAATGTTATTCCTAATATTAGAATTAGTGATGAAATCGATAGGAGTAGTGTTGCGGGCATTCTTTCTTTTAACATGGCAGTCACTGGTTTCGAATATGAATAGGAGCGGCCTAAATCTCCTTTTAATGCGTTTTTCAACCACCGTCCATATTGAACGACAACAGGATCGTTCAGGCCTAAATTAGTTTTAATTTTTTGAGTGTCTTCTATTGATAAGCTTGGATCAGCCCATTCGTTAAGAGGGGATCCTGGTGCCAAGTTAATGAGTATGAACGAAATAAATGTAATTCCGATTAGTAATGGAATTGAACTAAAAAGGCGTTTTAGAAAATAACCAAACATATGTTAATCGGTTACCCAAACGTTTTCTATAATATTAAACAACCCTGAAGGACCTGGTTTTGATAGTCCATGAACTCTAGTGTTCACACCCGCAATCGATTTAGATGAAAAGAGAAAAAGATATGGGCAGTCTATTCCTATTATATTAAAACACTCCGAATATATTTCTTTTCGTTTTTCTTTGTTAAGCTCAGTTCGGCCCTTTTCTAATAGGGAATCTACTTTTTTATTTGAATATCCAACAAAATTAAATCCTTTAGGGTACTGTGTCGAGTGCCATGTTGAGTAACCGTCCGGGTCTATTCCCAAGCTCCAACCAAGCATAGCTGCTTCGAATGGTTTTGGTTCTTCTTCGGACTCTAGTTTATTTAAGAACGATTTCCATTCCATTTGGCTAATCGTCATATTTATTCCGACATTTTTTAGATATTGTTGAATAATTTGAGCAGATTTTTTACTTGTTTTACTTCCTTTACTTGTCATTAAATTGAAGCTTATTGCTTTGTTGTTATGTTTGAAGATTTTTAGTTTTGGATCCCAAACAAGGCCCATTTCTTTTAGAAGCAATTTTGATTTTTCCGGGTTGTAGTCGAAAGAAATGGGGGTATCTGGATATGCCCAAGATACTGGTGTGGAAGGGATATGAACGGGACTTCCTAATCCTTTTAAAACACCTTTTACTAAAGCCTTTCTATTAATTGCGTGAGACATTGCTTGTCGGAATTTTAAGTCTGAGAAGGGCCATTTTTTTAAGTTAAATCCTAGATAACTGTAGCCTAAGTTTTCGTATGTGTATGTTTTTATGTGAGGGATTTTATTTGTTTTATTTAGGTCTTTTGCTGGAACACCTGCTACGTCTAGTTCTTTTTTTTCTAAGGATACGAGAGCTGTATTTGAATCCGGTATAATTTTATAAAGTATAGATTTAACTTTTGCTTTATTTCCAAAAAATGATTCGTTTCGAGTCACTTCGATAAATTGGCTCGTTTTCCATCTCTTGAATTTAAAGGGGCCTGTCCCTATTGGAGCATGGTTAAAAGAAGCTGTGTTTATGTCATCGTTTTCTAAAATATGTTTTGGAATGATGTGCATGGAAATTTTGGCTAAAAAGGGTGCGAATGGTTCTGATAGGGTAATTTTGAAAACGGTGTCTGATATGACAGTTGTTTTGATTTCTTCTCCATTTATTATAAAGCCTGAGCGTCGAACGGTATTTGTTTTTGGGTCTAATATTTTATCAAAGGTAAATTTCACATCTTCCGCTGTAAGAGGGTGTCCGTCATGCCATTTGATATTTGGTTTTAGAGTAAATACATATGATTTGTTATTGTTCGTGACGGTATAGGATTCCAAAAGATCCGGGACAAGTTCTAATTTATCGTTTACTTTAAATAATCCGTTAAAAATAACATCTTCAATTTTCGAAGAGGCGACATCTGACGACAAAATTGGGTTTAGGGAACCAGGTTCAGAAGATAGGTGATAGATAAGTGTTCCATTTAGGTTTGTAGATATATTTGTTTTTGGAGCTGTTGTATTTTTCTTGGAACAACCTGTAATTGATAGCCCAATACAACAAATTATTAAGGATATAAATATGGTTATGAAGTTATTGAGTAGAAGATATTCTTTTTTAATCGAAGGTGATACGTGGGGATTAATTTTGAAATTCATATGATTCATATTTATTTTCCAGTACTTAGATAGTCTAGGTCTATTTTTTTAAATAGATCTGATTGTAAAGAGATCCAGTGAGTTTTGCATTTTTTTGAAAATATTATTATAACAGCCATTTATTGTCTAAGCCCATTACTTGATGGTTCTATTTATTTTTTTACTAATTATTCTATCAATGTTTTTTGTTTTAGTGTAAAACAAACTTAACCATGGTCATTTTCCCAAGATAAACTAGTGTTGTTGTCTAAAAGAGTGATTAACGAAAGGTCGGCAGCATGTTAGGAAATGGCTTTTGCCACTTGGATATATTTTATTGTTTTTTAAATTTATGTTTGTGTGTGATGTCTATCCATTCGTTTATACCCCTCAATAGCGTACCTTATTCCCATTTAATATGATGGATTGATTTTCGAATAAACGTTTAGTTATATAAGATGTTTGTTTGTTAAAAATATCTATAAACTAAAAGGACTCTAGCAAATAATGTTCTTTAAATTGGTAATAAAAAATATAGTTGTAACCGGCAGCTATTGCGTAATCTCATTTATGTTTTTTTAGGTTATTCTTCATCATCAGTTATTTTTCCAACTTTTTTGCTTACTAAGGTAATAACTCCTATTAAAACCAATACCAGTAAAAACAAAGCTAGTTTGAACAAAAAAGAATAATCTTTTTCATCGGAATTTTTGGTGTTAGATATGTCCGGGTCATAAAACGCATTATTTTTTTGATGGCTAATTTTTAATACATTCATTTTTCTTAATTCAGAAATAAATTCTTGTGTTTGTGAATATTTTTGAATGTCGTAGGTCGGAAAATGATCTGTCTGACCTCCATAATATATAGAAAGAGGTGTTTCTTGATTTGGAGAGAAAACGAAATGATAACGTCTTCTGTTTAATTGTAGACTAGTTATGGATATTGGCGGATTATCTTCGTTGTTAATAATAAGTCGAAATTGTTTTCCAGATGCTCCATTTAAAGAGATTAAAAACCTATTATTTTTATTTGTTTTCATTTTTAGATTTCTGATGGTTCTCCATGTTTTTGAATTATTTTTTAAAACTTGAACAGTCATTGGTCGTTCGAATACTTTTCTTTTTGTATCGATAGTAATCGATTGCAAAGGAGCCCCTATACTGTCTATTAAAACTTCAGTTTTATGGCTGTTTTCTTCTATATGAGCAGACCATGAAGGCGTTTTTGGTTCTGTTTCTACGGCTGAAGTGGGAATGAGTTTAGATTGAGAGAAATAAAATATGACATGATCTACTTTGAATGTTTTTTTATATATGGTTTTACGATAGTTGATAATATTTTTGTCGGATATCCCATTTTCTACACTTAATGAAATAATGGGTGATTCGGAATTTTCTATAACATTATTAATTTTGATTTTATAATAATTGTATGAGGACTTTGGTAGTTTAACTTTTAGTTTATGGTGATTGATTATAGAGGAGTAATCAAAAATTGTGTCTTCTTTTAGAAGTGCCCAGTTTTCTTTAGAATTACTCCCGTAAATAGAGATGTTCTTTTCAAAATTTTGAACTTTGGTTTTGATTTCTATAGAATCAATATCTTTGACCTTCTTTAACTTAAATATGATATCAATTGAGTTGTCTTTAGGATGTGACATGTGAACTAATTTTGAATCGATAGGGATAGATTTCTTTATTTTTTTAAAGGTTTTCTTTTGTTTTAAAACAAAAGGGACTTCATTTTTTTCGTCATCAAATAGCCGAATATTAGATTTGTCTTTATTTAAATTTACCCAAATATCTTCGTCTAATAAAATCGAGTAGAATTTATTTGGAGTTAAATTGCCATCTATATTTTTAACAAATGGAAAATTTTCTGGAACACTACAAAAAAGAGAATTTGATATGAGAATTAGCCCAAAGATATAGGTTGTAAGGTTATTTAGTTTCTTCAATTTCTCCTCCAAATTTAAATGACTTGTCGCCCTTTATATAAGCGACAGCACCTAGAATTAATAAAATTCCAACTACAAAAAATGCCAACATTCGGACAATCATTTCCATTTGCGCTAGATCGATAAAGAAGACTTTAAATACGACGACGGAAAATAGGCCAAGCCCACAATATCGAATGTTTTTTATATTTTTTACAATTCCAGTTCCTAAAAGAGACATTGCAAATACACTCCAAAGAATACTCAATCCACCGTCTTTGAAATTAGGCGAGGACAATGTTAAAACTGTTCCAAGTTCAAAACTTAAAAACATCCAGAAAACAAAAATTGCGATACCGATTAGTGCTGAGCTGATGTATGATTTGTTTGGATTGCTTATTTTATTGCTAGAAACTCCTCCTAGAATTAAATTTTTTGCAATCACACATCCAATAATTAGAATGAAAAACTCGACAAAACGAGCAATAATAAATAGGGGGGAGCTTGCATATGTATAAACAAAATATCCTGCTCCCCACTTTGAAAATTCGGAAATAAAAAGAAGGAAAAAAGGAATACTTAGAAAGAACCCTGCTACCCAAATTAGTGGGTGATCAAATGTTTTTCTCCATCTAGAAATAAAGAAAATAGAAAAACCGGTCCAGATTATGCACAACGCTGGACCTTGTAATAAAATTGAAAAACTAAAGATTTGTCCAACTTCCAATAGTAAAAATGTTAGTACTGATAAAGACCCCATCCAGAAAAATAATTTGTTATAGGCAGTAGATGTTATCCATTCTTTGGTATCGTTTTCTGATGAACTAATGACACGTGTGAAAAATTTTGGAGTATTTTCAAGAAGATAAAAAGCTCCAACAAAAGATCCAATAATAATACCGTACTGCCAAATATGTTCGATTAATGTAGGTAAATAATCTTTAAAGGTATGAGCGCTTAATCGAGACATATAGTCTATTCTAATATCACTAAATAGTACTTTTACAGCAGTAAGAAAGTAGAGCAACATAGAGATTCCCTTGAGATATTGATTTTTTAGTTTTAGACCTAACCACATCATCATAAGTGCTTGTAATGACCAAAATACGCCTATTGTTTCTTGACCAAAAATAAGTGGCACGGTCCAGACCGAAAAGAATCCGGATAAAGAAAGAAATGTAATCATCAGGTTGCGGTCTTTAATCTTATTATTTAAAAACAAGATTGTATGGCCTATAAAAAATATAGCGAGACCTAATGCCAAAATTGCTGGAAAAGGGCGCCCGAATGTTATGTCCAATAGTCGATATCCAAGTCCTGTAAAAATGAGAGTATTTAAAAGTAAATGAAATATTTCTAAAGGAGTGGACGCTACTTTTTTTCGTAAATTATTTAAGTACACCAAGATTGCTTGTATGAGGAATGCAAATGTACTAAACACTATAAATGTTGGAAACAGTGCGTCTTTATATTGGAACATAGCTCCTAATAAAAAAGAATATGTAAAATAAAAGGCTAAATAATTTAGTAGGCGCCACTGCTTAAAATAAGATAAACCTATAACTCCTAAATTAAGTAAAGAAAGATATCCAAAAAGAATAGCAAAGTTAGGCTCTGAACTTTGGAGTAATAAAGGAGTCGCAAAACCGCCAACTGTGGCTAATATGGCAATTAACATAGAATTAAATTGAAGGGACAATATTGCTGCGCAGATTGTGACAAAAATCATTAACAAGAAGACGATTGGGGTCGCCAACTTATCATATAAAGGGCCTGCCGCGAACAAACTAAAATATAATGTCGCGAAACCACCACCTATTAAACCCTGACCAATTAGATGAAATCTTTTGCCAGTAATGAATGCTCCCCAAACAACCATAATTAAACCGGAAAGTATACTCATGCTTATTCGTCCCCAAGGACCTAAAATACCGTGGTCCATTGACCATTTTAAGAAATATCCTACGCAGGCCACTATGGCTACAATTCCAATTCTAAGTAGCCAAGTACTGGCAATTGAATATTCTATTGAGACATTGTCAGGTCTATTTTCAGATCCTATTAAGATCCAGTTCCACATTTTTTTAAGAAGAAGATCTAATTTTGAGGCTTCTCTTTTTTGTTTTTTTAATGGTTTTGGGGTTATTCTTTTAGGCGTAGGTTCTAGTGTTTTTGCCGAGGGCGATTTTATTGTTTTTTCTTGTTCAGATGTAATTGGTTTTAAACCCTCTTTTTTTGAAATTAGATTTAGGGAGAGTTTATCCTTTTCAAGTAATTTTTTTTCTAGATTTGATATTTGTGTATGAATTGATGTTTTAAGATTTGAAATTTGGTGTGAAAGAAATAAGACAAATAAGAGTAGAATAATTATAAGTGCTTCTAACATGAGGATCCTCCTGGTGACTTTTATTTAATTGTAACTCTTACTGTATTTTTGTGTTAATGATTTTTCTTAGAATAATAGGAAATATCTTCAACTCAGTCTAATTGAAGCAATGTGAAAAAAGTTTTAGGAATCGTGTTCTAAAATTGCAATACGGAAATTTTTAAATTTTGTTTTAAAAAACCATTTTAATAAAAAAATTAAAGATAATATACCTATTCCAAATCCGACAAGCATAGCAACTATTAGGACCGGTGTTTCAGGAATCTTTGCCATCGCACCTAGGAATCCGATAATTCCTCCAACGATCATTCCTGGAATGGTAGCTACACAGGCTACAATTAGACTTCTCCAAGCAAATGACCAGGCTATTGATAACCAGCTTTTAAAAGGAATTTCTTTTGGATTGATTTCTTGTGAAGTTGTAATGTTTTGATTCATTTGATTGGAGTATACTACATAGAATATTTTTTTTTAATATTTCGATGCTTATTCAAATGTTAGTTCAAAAATCATTTTCTATTTTTTATGGGTGTATACGCAGTTTTCAGGCCACGTTCATCCATGATTTCTACTAGATATTTATAGCTCAGTCGATAACTTAAATACCATCGAATACTAAGTAAAATAATTTCTGTCTCGAAATTCCTCCATTTAAATTGTAGTTGATGATGTTTTCGTCTAAGACTCATAGAATTACCTCCCTTATTTATGAATATTTTTGGGTATTATTCTAAATGCACAGTTTTTGCCTCGTTTTAGTTCTGTTAAGAATTAATTTAACTCTTTTAAATACAGAAAATTATTGATTTTAAATATAAATTCCTTCTTTTTTTTTGATTTTTTTGAAATTTTATTTCTAAATTACCGATAATTTAGTGTTACGCTAATGGGGGGGAATAAACATGAACTACAAAATTATCGCAAATAGAATTTTGTCCGATACTGTGGAATTTGAGCTCGCGACTATACAATCAATTTCACTAAACGTCATGAAGAAATTGACTCTAACTGGGCACTCGATAAAGTATGTTGATCAAGATACGGAAAAACTAATATGTAAACTTGATCTTCCAAATAGGGACCTTAAATTAATAGCCTCGACATTAGTGGCTATAGATGGCATGAAAACTCACCCATCTGTCATTAATTCCAAACTTATAACAACAGACCTTCCTGGTAACAACCTTGGCGCATATGGGAATCAATTCTTTTATCGAATTGCGTATTTAAGAGCTATCAATAATACAGCGCATTTAATTGACCAACTCAAATCCGAAGAACTTTCAGGTAGTGATATAGCCAAAACAGCATGGTTTTATCTACGTATTCAACGACGGTTAATAGCCGAGAAAATGGATAGCAAAGACTCTTTCGAATTCTCTAAAGATCGTTTTGTAGAAATGAATTCCCCATTTCCAAAGAACTTAGACGTATCAAACAAGGCGATGAATCAATTTAAAGTATCTAAAACAGATATCACTATTCAAATAGAAACAGCGAATTCTTCAGGCATAATACCTACTAGTATCAAATTATTTGAAGACATAGCAGACAATGATTCTCTAATACCAATTGCTTTTCATCATGCATCATTTCTAAAAAATAATATCGACGTATTCAAAATAGTCGAACCAATTATAGAGGAAGAACTTACTTCAAGCGATTCAGTAAAAAAACTACTATATTTTTACTGGCTTCAAATACATGACATGCCGCTAATTAGAGGGACATCATCTATCGCAGAAATGCTTATAAAGGCTGTTTTGGACCATAAAAAGATCCAACACCAACCGCTGTCTCGAGATGTAAGGTTAGATTATGAAGCTTTAATTTCAAGTCCCGAAAATTTTATCCAAATGGCCGCTGATTTTGTCTGCCCAAGCATAAATGTTGAGTCTACATCTAACGAAGTTGATACGAACTCCAGATTAAAACAGTACAGTATCCCAACTGATATTTTACCCGTAGTAAATACATTTGAACGAGATCAAAATCAAATAATAGAAAAACAATTAGTCGATATTCAGGCACTATTTGGCGATATGTTGGAGCATTTACGTCCTACGACGACATCAATCCAATATGTAAGTCCACATGATCTTTACATACGTGATTTTGAAATAGAATTGGGATCTCAAGACCAACAATTTTATAGAAATATTATAGATACGATTGTGGCTATTGAACGTAGGCCTATAGACCCTAATCTAATTACGAGCCAATTACAGAGCACTGAAAGTTCTCTATTTAAAGTTGGGTATTACGGAATAGTGCATAAAACGGATCAACTCATTGGTGAACTAAAAGAAAAACAATTTAGTTCTAAGCAAATTGTAGACATAAGTTGGTTCTATATAAGAGTTCAAAGACATCTTCTAGCAACTATGATGGGCTCTGACAAGAGTGAATTAGTTGCATCAAAGCGAAAAGCTTCGATAGCAGTTCCTTTTCCATTAAATACACCGATTTACAAAAAAGCTGGCCAATTAATAAAAAAACAGAAACGAAACCAATTCGAAGTAAAAATAAAAAAAGATAATGAAGATGTAACGCTTACCACTATAAAACAGATTACAGTAAAAAGAGGTTCGGACCCAAGAACTGTAGCCATTCAAGCAAGGCCGGGAATATTGCGAGGTATGGATACATTTCAAGATGCCACCAAAGTATATGACTCTCCAGAGATGTCGAACAAAGACGTTGCATCTCGGCTTTTTAAATTTTATTGGTTACAAATTCACGAGGCTCCTTTCACACGAGGAACATCTGATGTTGCTGACCTATTTGTTAAATCAACATTAACACATTTGAATATTCCTTATATTCAACAATCATCGGATTTGATACTAGATTATGAAGCTCTAATACTGCCTCAGCACCAATTTACTAAGCTTGCTATGAAGGGGGTATGCCCGGACCTTCATGTCGATGGATGTTGCACAATTTCATAGAGCAGGATTTATATTTCCGGGTGAATTAATTTGTCTTTAATCGCCATTTTACTTGAGTCGGAACAAGTGGTAACTAGGTATAATCAGAAATCTAGAAATGAATTGGATGGAATACGTGAAAAGCAATCGCATTTTTTTTATCTGTGGCTCGATCACACCCAGATAAAATAATATCTGTAACCTTTATAGAAAATTTTAACCTAAACGGTTAAAATTAAATTTCATATGAAACTTAATTTTAAAATACTATCTATTTTTTTAATATCGATAATTTTTTGCACATCTATTTTAAGTTTTTCGGAATCAGTACATCACTCTTTGACAGTTTTTGATTCTAATCTTCATTTTCACGTATCTGGCCATGATGCATCACACCATAACGAACCCGATAGTGATCATTCTGGTGAAGAACAAGAAACAATGATTAGTCTAGATCAGTCTATTATTAAGATAGATGCCTATTCGCTAGACATAAATCTATTTGAAACCTTTTTACCTAATAATTTATCGTTCTATTTTAATTCTAAAGAATATTTAGGGAAGATTTCTGGCGTAGATCCCCCTATTACTCGTTTTATTTTTTACTCAAATTATCCAAATCCGCCTCCTTTACTAGTTTAACCTTTCAATAAATCAGGAACACAACCTTGATCCCTCAATGTTTACGGAGGAGGGCATGGTAGTAGATTTCGAATCATTCATACACTAAAGGGAGCGTTTTCAAATGTTAAAAAAAGTATTTTTATTTTTGGTTACTATATTACCAACTACACAGTTATTTGCTCATGGAATATCCGAGGCAGACAAATCCTCCATGTTAAGTGGAGGATACTTAGAATATATCCGATTAGGAGCTATTCATATGGTTACGGGGTACGATCATCTATTGTTTCTTTTAGGAGTTATTTTCTTTTTAACTAAGTTCAAAGATATTTTAAAATTTATCACGGCATTTACTATAGGACACAGTATTACGCTTGTTTTTGCCACAATATTTAATATTTCTGCTAATTATTTTTTAGTAGATGCAATTATTGCATTAAGTGTTTGTTATAAAGGATTTGAAAACATTGATGGATTCAAAAAATATCTAAATATTAAGAGTCCTAACTTAGTTTTTGTTGTTTTTTTATTTGGATTGGTTCATGGGTTTGGTCTTTCAACTCGACTTCAACAATTACCGTTGGGAGATCATGGGTTAATTATGAGAATTTTATCGTTTAATGTGGGAGTAGAACTTGGGCAAGTCGTCGCACTTCTTGGAATGCTCATCCTAATTTCAAGTTGGAGAAGAACAAAATCTTTTACTAAATTTAGTTCCTTCGCAAACGGGAGCCTAATAGTTGTTGGGGGGTTATTGTTTATTATGCAAATGCATGGATTTTTACATACGACTCATCCAGATGAATTTGGGTTCAGTACAGATAATCATTACCATGCACACAAAGAAATAGATATTAGAAACGAACGTGCGCGTTTGGAGGGTATTATGAAACAAAAATATGACCTAAAGGTAATTGAAAAATCAAAAAAGAAAACTATTCACAATCATGGGAATAGAGATCACTCACATTAAATAAAAAGGATGTTCATAAATTTGAATAAGACTATTATTATTGAGATTATATTAACGAAAGGAGTTAATTTTTTCATATGCAAATTTTTATAAAAATTATTTTAACGAGTTTGATTGTAGTTAGTATTTCTGAAATTGCAAAAAGGGTTAGTTGGTTTGCCGCGATACTCGCATCACTTCCTTTAACGTCAATAATGGCTATGATTTGGCTTTATATTGAAACTGGAAGCAGTCAAAAGGTTGTGGAACTTTCAAATGACATTTTTTGGGCAGTTCTGCCTTCTTTATTGTTTTTTATCGTATTTCCACTTTTGATAAAACGAGGATTTCACTTTTCATTAGCATTGTTATTTTCAATTTTGATAATGTTTATAGGATACACAGGCTACATGCTATCTTTAAATGTATTTAAATCATAAAGTCGTGCCCTTTTAGATTCAAAAAATTGACTGGTTCGTTTTCAAATAAATCTACCGAGAATAACATTTTTCGGTAGGTTTATTGATTAGGTTCGTGGTACCTATTTGATGAAAAAGATACCTTGTTTTGGTCACTTAGTTTTTTTAATCCATTTCTTGATTTTTTTGTCTAAGTTTTCAAAAGTAAAAGGTTTTTCTAAACAGTCATTAATCCCAACTCCAAGATAGAGTTCTTTGTCATCCGGCATAATCAATTGAGAAACAGACACAATAGGTGTTTTATTTTTTGTTGTCTTTTCTTCCCATTTTCGAATTTTTTCAGCAGTAGAAAATCCGTCCATAATTGGCATGTCCGAATCCATTAATATTAGGTCGAAGTGATTTTTTTTATAAAGCTCAAGAGCTTCTTTTCCGTTAGGTGCAATTGTAAAGGAGTACTTTCCTTCTTGTAGAAAATTTGAAAATAGTGATTGAAACTTAGGGACATCTTCGGCAACTAATATTGTAGCAATAGAGTTATTGTAAACATGGGTTAGTGGAAAACCTGGTACGTAATTAGGCGTAGCGGGTAATACGTTTGAATTATTATTTTTAGGGAAGTTTATTATAAATTTCGATCCTTTTCCTGGTACGCCTAATGCTTTTATAGATCCTTTATGTCTATCCATTATTTTTTTAACGGTAGCTAGACCAATACCAAAGCCTTTTCTATGAAGTGAGGATTTTAATCGCTCGTAGGGAGTCAACATTATTGCGAGTTCATCAGTATTAAATCCTAGTCCATTATCTGAAAATATTATTTCTGCAGATAAATCATCTTTTTTAATTCCTTGAATCCTTATGATTGGTGATACGTTTTTTCGTTTGTATTTTATTGAATTGTCGATTAAATTTTGAAAAAGTTGTCGAACTTGTACGCTGTCTCCGTAGATAATCGGAAGGTTATGAAATTCAACCCTACCTTTATGAACGTCGATTTTTTCTTGCAAGTCAGAAATGACAGATTTCATTTCTTTTGTGGTGTCGATACGTTCAAACTTTGACTCTTTTGTAGTAATACGAGCAATTTTTAGTAAACCATTGATGAGCAGTTGCATTCTTTTCCCTGCATCGAGTACTGAAAGAAGTTTGTTTTGCATGGTTTTATCTAAAGAGTTAGATGATGCCTCTTTAATTTGAGATCCATAGAATATGATTTTTCGTAACGGTTCTTTTAAATCATGCGAGACTACGGAGGCAAAGTTTTCTAGTTCTTGATTACTTTCCTCTAGATTAATCTCTTTTTTTTTGATGACTAGCATCATTTCTTTTAGTGCTTTGTTTTTGTTGAATATCTCCAGAAACAGTTTGACTTTGCTTATGAGAATAGTCGGTTCGACAGGCTTAAAAATATAGTCAATAGCTCCATATTTGTATCCTTTCAGTACATGTTTTTCTTCTTTGTTACTTGCCGTAATAAATATAATTGGTATTCCCTTTGTTTTTTTGTTACCTCTAATAAGGTCTGCGAATTCAAATCCGTCCATTTCTGGCATTTGAACATCCAAAAGGATAATCGCAAATTCATGTTGTAAAACCAAAGAGAGTGCTTCTCGACCAGATTTTGCCAATAAAAGTTCAGTATCAATTGGCTTTAAGAGGTGTGAAAGAGCAATTAAATTCTCTTTCCTATCATCAACAATTAGAATTTTTGGCTTAAATGGTTTCATTGTTTTCCTTAAATGTATTTAGATAAATAACGATGTCCCTTAAATCTAAGATTTTATCGACCTTACATGCTTTTATTGCTGACTCTGGCATTATTGCCATTTTGGCAGTTTTTGGGTTTTCAGCGATTACTATTCCACCTGCTTGTTTTATTTTTTTACATCCGTTGGCTCCGTCGTCATTTGCTCCTGTTAGAAGAATGCCAATTAAATATTTTCCAAATATTTCAGAGGCACTTTCAAAAAGAACATCAATAGATGGTCTTGAGTGGTTTAATGGAGGGTCAAAGTTTAGAGCGAGCGCTCCATTTGTTTCAATTAATAGGTGATAGTTACTGGGAGAAAAATAAATAGTTCCGTTTTCTAATTCCATCTTATCTTCTGCTACCTTTAAAGGAATGGATAACTTTTTGTCTAAAAGATCAAAAAATGCATTTGTACTATTTTTATGCCTATGCATAGCGATTACAATTGGATATGGAAAATTTGTTTTTAGTAAAGGTAAAAAGGTTGTTAACGATGAAACTCCTCCAAAAGACATTCCCATAACAACTAATTTTGGTTTAATCATTAAAGGTCTCGTCTTTTTTTGTGAAAATTTTATTGTGTAAAGATTCTTTCTTCCATAACTTTTTATGTTCCGATCCCAAACTTTCCTTGTCGCCTAGACATAAAATACCTTTGTTAATGAGGCTGTCGGAAAATAGAGATAATGCTCTATTTTGTAGGTCTATATCAAAGTAGATTAAGACATTTCGACATAAAATTAGATTGAATTCAGAAAACACGCCATCGGATATTAAGTTATGATGATGGAAACTAATATTTTTCGTTAACGATGTCGTTATTTTAGATAACCCGTATTTATTCAAAAAATACTTTTCAATAGAATATGTGCCACCAGATTCTATATAATTTGAGGCATATTTTTCTATTTGATTTGTTTTATAAATACCTTCTGATGCAATTGCTAATGCTTGTTTATTATAATCTGTTCCAAAAATA
>JABIPA010000069.1 GCA_018698675.1 bacterium
TTGTTAGTAGGGTGACCGGTTGGTTTACCACTTGGTTCGCCACTCGGTTCTCCAGAAGGATGCCCCGTTGGTTGTCCGCTTGGCTTGTTAGTAGGGTGACCGGTTGGTTTACCACTTGGTTCGCCACTCGGTTCTCCAGAAGGATGCCCCGTTGGTTGTCCGCTTGGCTTGTTAGTAGGGTGACCTGTTGGTTTACCGCTTGGTTTACCGCTTGGTTTACCGCTTGGTTCACCACTCGGTTCGCCAGAAGGATGTCCCGTTGGTTCGCCGCTTGGCTTGTTAGTAGGGTGACCTGTTGGTTTACCGCTTGGTTCGCCACTCGGTTCTCCAGAAGGATGTCCCGTTGGTTGGCCACTTGGTTTGCTAGAAGGTTCTCCTGTTGGTTTACCGCTTGGTTCGCCACTCGGTTCTCCAGAAGGATGACCCGTTGGTTGTCCGCTTGGTTTGTTAGTAGGGTGACCGGTTGGTTTACCACTTGGTTCGCCACTCGGTTCTCCAGAAGGATGACCCGTTGGTTGGCCACTTGGTTTGCTAGTAGGTTCTCCTGTTGGTTGGCCACTTGGTTTGCTAGAAGGTTGTCCTGTTGGTTGTCCGCTTGGTTTACTAGAAGGTTGCCCTGACGGTTGACCGCTTGGTTTACTAGAAGGTTGTCCTGTGGGTTGGCCGCTTGGTTTGTTAGAAGGCTCTCCTGTTGGTTGTCCACTCGGCTTGCTAGAGGGTTGTCCTGTTGGTTGGCCGCTCGGCTTGCTAGAAGGTTCTCCTGTTGGTTGGCCGCTTGGTTTGCTAGAAGGTTGGCCTGTTGGTTGACCACTTGGTTTGCTAGAAGGTTGGCCTGTTGGAGATGATGTCGGGTCAGGTAATGTTAAATCAACTTCTACAATTTTAAAACCCTCCGTACCATCAGCAATATAAGCCAACGTTCCTACTATTTTTGCACCTTGCGTATTTCCACTTGTACTCAAACTTCCAAGTAAATCAAGATTAGACGGAACACTTACATCTATAACCTTAAATCCTCCAGAATCATATGAAACATAAGCCTCCCCTCCAACTACTTCTACGTCCAATGCCAACCCATCTGTAACTAATCCCCCAACTACAACAAGATTAGATGAATTGCTTATATCAATAACCTTAAGACCTGCCCCCCTTCCCGCTACATAAGCCAAAGTGCCTATTACGTCTATACCTAAGGAATGTCCTCCTAAATTTAAATTTCCAATTAACGTAGGGTTCGCAGGAACGCTTACGTCAGCAACATCAATACCTGAAGAATAAACCGCGATATAAGCCAACGTTCCTCTTACTTCTACGTCATAGGCATATCCATTTGTAGCCAAACTCCCAATCAATATTGGGTTAGTGGAGTCGCTTACGTCTACAATCTTAATCCCAGCATTTCTATCCGAAAGATAAACAAAATTCCCTGCTATTGTTACTTTAACAACAAACCCATCCGTATTTAAACTCCCAACCAATAATGGATTAGTAGGATCAGTTATATTTACAATCTTCAAACCAGCAGAATCAGCAGCAACATAAGCAAAACTTCCATTCACCGCCACAAAATGTGTATACCCCGTGGACAAACTTCCAATTTGTATTGGATTAGACGTATTACTTGTATCTATAATTTTAAGACCCGAAGAGCCATCCCCAACATATGCCAAAGCTCCTACAACTTGTACATTTTGAGCATCACCATCAGTATCAATGCTCCCTAATTCAACCAAACTCGCCCAAGTCAACCGCCTAGAAACATGAAAGTTCTTCGTCAACTCACTTGCTTCGCTAAGAGCCCTTTTAAGGGTTTTTCTACCTATTCTACTAACAAAAACATCAACACACCCATAACTCCCCTGATAATCATCCAATAAAGAAATAACCCTCCCTAAAGCCGTCTTATCCTCCAGCCACTCCGACCAGGTCTCTTCAGAGCCAATTCGAGAATAATAAGTTTCCTTTTTTAAAGCATTTCTAATACTCTGATTCTCAGATATCTGCATAATCTCTAAAACATCAGTAACCCCTTTAAACTTCTCAATTTTAATATCATGCATCCATTGAAGACTTTCAATAAAGGCCCGATTTTTAATCGATTTAGATTCAAAATTCGTTGAATTACCTGTCACCCTCGACAAAGAAGGCCCTTTCAAATAGGTATGACAATTAGGCACGGGGTTACTGGGAAAAAATGACATTACATATGATTGTAGAGGTTGTAACTCGAACATAGCAGACCCTTTTTATTTAAAAAAATTATTAGAGTACACCACAAAGTTTATCAAATGACATTAATAAAAATAAATTTAACTGAAAAACAGCTATTACTTACTCCAAAAGTCAAAACGTCCAAAAAATATGATTAAAAAGGATACTCTTAGTGTGCATATTAGCTATAAAGACACAAAAAATAAAGAAATAATATATAAAATATAGTAAGCAGTAAAAATAGAATTTCAAATTCAAAAAACTACCGCACTTTTATATTCCAAAACCCCAACTCCGCTCGATAAAATATCTGAAAAGCCAAATACAATATATATATTTCAAAAAATTCAAACAAAGGAAAATCATGAAAAAAGAAATAAAAACAAATAAACTGCATCATTAAACAAAAGAATAAAATGTCGTAAACATTCCAAAACCTTAATAATAAACTAGAACGTCTTAGCAAGAGTTTGAAAATAATTAAAAACACAAACAATAACAACACTCCGTTTTTCAATAAAACAATCATATCCGACCAAAAGAAATCAGTTTTAGTCCCAAAAACAAAAATGCCAATAAAAAAAATAAAATTTAAAACTAAAATAATTTTTTTCATATTCTTATCATTAGATAAAACCACGAAAATGAGAGAAATCAATAAACCAGGCAAAACATAAAACCAATAGGTAAACGTCAATTCATTAATTTGGGTCAATAATAAAAAACAAAACAAATACAAAAACAAACAACCCCTAAACATACTATCTATTAGATAAACATTTTTTGACGGTATTTCCTTTTTTAATTGAGTTCTAAAAAAAAGGCAAATAAAATTACATACTTTAAAAAACAACTGCAAAACAATAGGAAAAAAAATAAATATCCCAAGCAAAACTAGAAAAAAATATAACGCTATAAACCCAAATCTGTACTTCACATCCAACAACATTAATAAAGACGACAAAGATACCAATAAAAAGATAATTAACAAGGTACCATTATAAGACCCAATAGAGTTCAGCAAATTATGGTGTATGTGATTTTTATCAGGGTGCATTGGATTTAATTTTTCTTTAATTCTTAAAAAAATTACCCGAAGTGTATCAATAATAAAATATGAAGATAAAATAATAAAAGGAGTTACATTTATAGGCAAAGAAGCATCGGTTCCTGATAAAAAAACTAATGGCAAAACAGCCAAATGAAACCCTAACAACAAACTCCCACCATCTCCCATAAAAAATTTAGCTGGGCGTTTATTAAAAATTAAAAAAGAAACCAAAGAAGTCGCCAACATCGCATTAGTAAATACAAACAAATCATTCCGCATAATAACGCCATGTACAATTGAACCAACTAAAACAATTACAAAAGAACCGGCTGCCAACCCGTCCATTCCATCAATCAAATTAACCGAGTTTGTAACACCAATAAACCATATAAAAAACAATGCAAAAATCAAAACCTTATCAAAGGTCACGTTAATACTAAAAAACTGAACCACACTTACCGTAGAGTAAAAATATAAAATTATATTTATTCCAATGATACTTTGGACAAATAATTTAACTTTCCAAGACAATTCTTTAAAATCATCTAAAACACCCAAAAAACAAATAAAAAAGCCACCTACCAAATACCAATACATGCCTACATCATCTATAAAAAATAAAGAAACACAAACAATATATATCACCCCAAAAGTAATCCCACCCAATCGTAATTTCTGGCTCAAATGAAGCTTTCGAAAATCAGGCTTGTCTTTAAAAAAGTTTCGACTGTTTCCAAAAAAAGAAAATACCTGCCAAGAAAAAAAAAGAGAAATAGAGAATAAAAATGGTATCAAAAAAACTAATAACTTCATTTTCTAATCTCTAAAAATATAATTGTCGACCAAATATTTCGAAAACGCTGGCGCCGACGTAAATGCAGGTGAAATAGCATTTAAAACATGTAGGCTATTACCAGTTTTCTCGACAACAAAGTCCATTTCCATTTTCTTTTCCTGCCAATTAATTAACTGAGGCCTAATCCCCACCTTTTGAGAAGGCAAAACATCTTCATATCGAATACTTTTAAACATTTTTTGAGTATCATTAAAAAATGTTTTTCCAAAATAATATTTCGGTTCCCTATTCGCTAATTTTCGAAAAGACTTATTCGTAAAATACAAAATAATAATAGTATAAAGAATCTTAAAAGACTCAAATGTTACTCCCTTTAATAAAAAGTAATTTTCCGGCCCAAAGACAGGCGTCGCCGTTGGACCAATATACACATCACTACTAACCGCCTTTGTGAAGTGGACTCCCAAAAAAGGATATTTCAAATCAGGAACAGGATAAATATTAGCCTTCACAAGTGAATTAAATTTCCTATTTAACAGCTTGTAACTTCCCTTAAAAGGAAGCAATCTATATTTCAACCCTACTCCCATTTTATGGGCTAAATTAATACTATCAGTGCCAGACGCATTTATTAGATAATCATAATCAAAACCCCCGTTATTAGTCTCAACTTGAGAATCAGAACAAACATTTTTGACATTGGTCCCAAATAAAATTTTAACATTTTCATTTTCACACAATATGCCTTTAAGTTTATTCAATATTTGCTTTGGATTTACAATTGCAGTTTCTTTTGAAAGCAACGCCCTCTTGTATGTTTTTGCCAAAGGCTCAATTAACGCCAACTCTTCTTCAGTCAATTTCTGAACGTCAGCTCCATTTTTAATAGCACGTTCATAAATCGTATCCAAAGTTTTAAGATCTTCATCATTCTTTGAAACAAGTACCTTTCCGGATTCTAAAACGGGAATCTGATTATCTTTACAAAACCATTTCCAAAAACGATTTCCCTCTAAGCAAAACTTAGCCTTCAAAGATGTCGAAGGGTAATATATCCCAGCATGCAAAACACCACTGTTTCTACCAGATGCATGGAATCCAACATCTGTTTCTTTTTCCAAAATCAATATCGAAATATCTTTTTCTTTACATAAATGGTAGGCCAAAGTCAGTCCTATAATTCCGGCCCCTACAATAATAATTGATTGATTTTTAATAGAACATCTCTCCCATCTACAGGTAACAAAAAATCCAACGTCAACGCTTCAAGAACAAGTTCTTTCCCTTAAATTTAAAATTATTGTAGTATATTATAATCACTTAAAAAATATTGACTTTAAAGGAATTTGAAACAAATGAAAAGAAAATTTATTCATCTATTAAATAAGATTAGAGAAACTCGAAAAAAAAGACAACAAACCCAAATGCTTCTAGACCTCATTTTTGGAGCATGTAGTATATATTTAGCAAATCACTTAATGACCATAAACTTATCAACAAAAAATTTACTTACATTAATTGCAATAGTTCCAACAACAAGAATCGCTATAAATATAGTAATGGGCTCTTACAAACAACTATGGAGATACATAAACTATAAAGAAATTTTAAATATACTTATCAACATCAGTTTTACTAGTAGCCTTTTACTCATAATAAATATTATATACAAAGCGCTCCCTACTGATGTTATATTTTTAGAAGCCTCTTTATTTATACTTCTTGCTTTAAGCTTTAGAGGTGGTAGAAAATTATTCTATAATTCAAAACAAACCTCAAAAACCCACAATACAACTAAGGTTAAAAGTAAAAAATGTCTCTTAATAGGAGCTGGTGAGTCTGCAAACAATTTAATTCAAAATATCCAAAAAAATAAAATTCCAATTACTTTCATGGCTTGCCTAGACGATGACAAAAAAAAGATAGGGGCCGAAATCCAAAAAATAAAAATTTTAGGAGCTACTGACCAATTAAGTTTCTATGTTCAAAAACTTGAAATCGACCTTGTAATCGTCGCAATGCCTTCAGCACCTCAATTTAATATTCAAAAAATAGTTTCATCTGCCCGAAAATGTAATACTCGTGTAAAAGTAATTCCAAAAGTTTCCCAATTATATGTAAAGCAAGATGAACAAATGAATTTCAACTTTACTATCGACGATCTTATCGATTCCAAAGAATTTGTTAATAAAAAATCTCATACAGACAAAAAATCGATTACTCTTGTTACTGGCGGAGCTGGCTATATAGGAACTCATCTCGTAAAAAAGTTATTAGATAATGGACAAAAAGTAAGAGTTCTAGATAATTTCATTTTTGGAAAAAGTTACCTTCCTGAATACTTTAACCATCCAAATCTAGAAATAATTAATGGAAACATTGCAAATATCCAAGATGTCGTCACCTCTTTAAAAGGAGTCGACACCGTTATCGCATTAGCTGCATTGGTAGGTGACCCTGCTTGCGGTATCAATGCAGAAGAAACATTAAATTTAAATTACGAAGCCACAAAAGTTTTGATTGAAACAGCAAATTTTTACGGCGTTAAACGTATCGTTTTTGCTTCAAGTTGTAGTGTTTACGGAGAAAGCGGTTCAGAATTCTTAACAGAAGAATCTCAGCTAAATCCTGTCTCCCTATATGCTAAAACTAGAATCATGTCTGAAGACATCATTTTTAGCAGATGCGGAAAAGTAGAGCCTGTCGTGTTAAGACTTTCAACAGTTTTCGGATACTCGCCTAGAATGAGATATGACCTGGTAGTAAATACACTTGCAATTAGAGCCCATGTAGACAAAAAATTCTCTGTTTTTGGAGGAAACCAATGGAGACCATTCGTTCACTGTGATGACGTCGCACAAGCTTTCTTTTTAGCATCAAATGCTCCTTCCGAAAATGTCAAAAATCAAATATTCAATGTTGGTTCAAACGACATGAATTTTACTATCAAAAATATTGGAGAAAAAATTCACGAAATGATGCCTCAAGCAAAATTCGAAATATCAGACGACATCGTCGACCCAAGAAATTACAAAGTAAATTTTGATAAAATAAACTCCCTTTTAAATTTTAAAAAACAATACGACATAGAAAGTGGAGTTAACCAAATCATTAAAAAAGCATCCGAAAATGAATCACTCAAAAACTATAAAGATTCAGTTTTCTCGAACTTTACAACTACTGAAAAATTATATTCAGAATAAAAACAAAATATATATTTTAATCAACGGAGACAGTAAATGAACATAAACGAATCAAACAATGCAACTAAAGTCAATTTAAATCCCTGGCCTAGCTTTGAAAAAGATGAAATTGAAGCCACTTGCAAAGTACTTGAATCAGGAAAAGTTAATTATTGGACCGGTACAAAAGTTAAGGAGTTTGAAACAGCATTTAAAACTCACATAAATGCAAAGCACGCTATTGCGGTTGCAAATGGGACACTTGCCCTCGAACTTGCTTTAGAAGCAATAAATATCCAACCAGGAGATGAAATTATAGTTCCTTGCAGAACGTTTATTGCAACTGCCAGCGCCGTCGTTGCTAAAAAAGGAGTCCCAATTGTCGCGGACGTTGACTTAAGCACTCAAAACATCAGCGCTTCTACCGTCAAACCTTTAATAACACAAAAAACAAGAGCTATAATTTGCGTTCACCTATCGGGACTTTCATGCGACATGGACCCAATCATAGGCCTCTGCAAAGAAAAAAACATCTACGTTATTGAAGACTGCGCTCAATCTCATGGAGCAAAATATAAAAACAAATTCACTGGAACTATTGGAGATATTGGTGCCTTTTCATTTTGCCAAGATAAAATAATGACAACTGGTGGAGAAGGAGGAATGGTAGTAACTAATAACGAATCTCTTTGGAAATCAGCTTGGGAATATAAAGATCACGGAAAAGGTTTTGAC
This sequence comes from bacterium, assembly GCA_018698675.1. Lineage (GTDB taxonomy): Bacteria > Margulisbacteria > Marinamargulisbacteria > JABIPA01 > JABIPA01 > JABIPA01. The sequence continues at coordinate 7,976 of JABIPA010000069.1, forward strand.
AAAGTATTTAACACTCAACATCCTCCAGGGTTCAGATGGCTTCACGACGCCTTTGGAACAAATTTCAGAATGACCGAAATGCAAGCAGCCATAGGATTAATCCAATTAAAAAAATTAGATACTTGGCTAAAAATAAGAAACTTTAATGCTAACACGATTAAAAATGCACTTTTAAAATTTAACTTTATAACCGTAAATCCTATTCCTGAAGAATATATACACTCGTACTATAAATTTTATTCCTTTGTAAATTTAAACAAATTACCAAGCGCTTGGACTAGAGATAAAGTATTAGCAATATTAAATAAGCATTTTGTCCCATGCATGGCAGGGTCTTGTTCTGAAATCAATAAAGAATTAGCTTTTCAAGACTACCCTAGAGAGTTCGATAAAACATGTGAAAATGGAAAATATCTAGGACAAACTTCTATGATGTTTATGGTTCACCCTACGATTTCAAAAGAGCAAATACAAATAATTGCAAAAAATATAGAAATAGCCCTGTCTACTATTAAATAACAAACACATGTATCAAAACATAAAAGTAATTAGTGACATTGCCTTGGCAATCTTATTATTAGTTATAATATTACCCATTCTATTAATAACGTCACTTACAATACTTATTTCAATGGGCCGTCCGGTGCTCTTTACTCAAAAAAGAGGGGGGGTAAATGGCATAGTATTCAATATATACAAATTTAGAACCATGAATAATAAAAAAGACACTAAAAACAAACTTTTACCCGACAACCAAAGGCTTACTTTCATAGGAAATATAATCAGAAAAACATCGCTAGACGAACTTCCTCAATTGCTCAATATAGTAAAGGGAAACATGAGTTTTATAGGCCCTCGTCCATTATTGGCAAGTTATATTGATAAATACCCAACATGGGCAAAAAAAAGACATAGTGTTAAACCAGGAATTACCGGTCTAGCTCAAGTAAAAGGTCGAAACTCTCTCTCCTGGAACGATAAATTCAAATTTGACATATCTTATATAGAAAACCTTTCTCTAAAAAATGATATTATAATCATATTCTTAACAATTAAAGTTATTTTATTTAGAAAAAATATTAATCAAACTAATTCGACTCCAATGAAAGAGTACTTAGGGGAATAAAATAATCCAAAATACTAACTCAGTTTTAATTTTTAAATATCAAAAACACGCATTTATTGATGCAAGTTTGGAACTTATGTAAAATTGTTCGGATACTAAGGAGAAAAATAAAAAAATGTTAAATAAAAAAATGTTAAATAAAAAAAACACCTTTCTTATTACTGGAGGAGCCGGATTTATAGGGTCAAACCTTGCTGCATACTTACTCCAAAACAATCAAAAAGTTATCGTTTTGGACAACCTTGAAAATGGACTTAACTCCAACATTAAATTTCTAGAAAATTTATATGGAGAGTTTAATTTCATAAAAGGGGATATCAGAGACTTTAATACTTGTTTAATAGCAACAAAAAACGTTGATTACGTATTGCATCAAGCAGCGCTAGGCTCTGTTCCACGATCCATGAAAAACATTCACTTATATCATGAAAATAATATATCAGGATCGTTAAATATTTTGGAAAGCTCATTAAAAAACAACATCAAAAAAGTAGTATGTGCATCGTCATCGTCTGTGTATGGCAACACACCTATTCTCCCTAAAGTTGAAACTATGAGTACGACACCTCTATCACCATACGCATTAGGGAAACTAACCGTTGAATATTATTCCACCCTATACAGCAATACTTTTAATCTCCCAACATTAAACCTAAGGTATTTTAATGTTTATGGTCCTAGACAAAACCCTTTATCTGCCTACGCTGCGGTAATTCCTAAGTTCATCAAATCCTTTAAAGCAAATCAAAACATCGAAATCTATGGAAATGGCGAACAAACCAGAGATTTTACTTACATTGAAAACGTAATTGATGCAAATATCAAAGCCGCTTTTAGTGACAACAAGTCTAATGGAGAAGCAATAAACATAGGCTGCGGCTATAAAATAACAATCAATCAATTAGCTAAAACGATCAAAAATATATTAACCAGTACAGGTGAAATCATATATAAACAAAACAGACTCGGAGATGTATCAGACAGCCTCGCGGATATAAACAAGGCTAAAAAACTGATCGATTATAAAGGAAATATCACTCTTGATATTGGCCTCGATAAAACAATAAATTGGTACAAAGGAAATTAAATGAACACTTTCAACGACTTCAAAAAACAATCAAAAGAAATTGCTATCATTGGACTAGGATATGTTGGATTACCTCTAGCCATAGAATTATCTAAACACTTCAAAGTAACAGGTTATGACATCGACAATACTAAAATAAATGAACTTCAAAAAAATATAGACAGAACAAACGAATTAAATGAAAAGGAACTTGTCAAGTCCTCTGTTAATTATACAAGTAACGTCAATGACCTTAAAACGGCAGCACTCTACATTGTCACTGTCCCAACACCTATTAACAAGCAAAACATTCCAGACTTAACATATTTAGAAAGTGCAAGTAGTTTAATCGCATCGTGCCTATCGAAAGGAAACATCGTAGTCTATGAATCAACAGTATTTCCTGGCGCAACAGAGGAGGTCTGTATTCCTATTTTAGAGAAAAACACTAACTTAAAAGCAAATATAGACTTTTTTTACGGTTATTCGCCTGAAAGAATAAGCCCTGGAGATGTTAGCAGAACCTTAACAAATGTTACAAAAATTGTTTCAGGATCAAACACGGAAACATTAAATTTACTCGAAAATATATATGGCCAAATTATAAAAAAAGGAATATATCGTGCAGAAAGTATTAAAGTAGCAGAAGCCGCAAAAGTTATCGAAAACACTCAAAGAGACCTAAACGTAGCACTTATGAACGAATTATCCATAATTTTCAATAAAATGAATATAAACACCTATGAAGTAATTAATGCAGCCTCATCAAAGTGGAATTTCATTAAAATGACACCAGGCCTTGTAGGCGGTCACTGCATTGGCGTTGACCCCTATTATCTTACATATAAAGCAGAAACACTCGGCTATACACCTCAAGTAGTTCTTGCTGGACGTAGAATCAACAATAGCATGGGAAAAAATATCGCCGAACAACTTATAAAATTTCTTATTTCTACTGATAAAAAAATTAAAAATTCAAAAATTCTTATTATGGGATTTACGTTTAAAGAAAATGTGAGTGACATTCGAAACAGTAAAGTAATGGATATTGTTAACGAACTCAAAGAATACCAGATATCTCCTATCATAGTAGATCCCATGGCATCCAAAACCGAGCTGAAAAAAGAATACCAATTAAAACTTTCAAATTTTAATGACATTGAAAATGTAGACGCCATTATATATGCCGTGCCTCATGACAAATATAAACACCTAACGGAACAAGACCTTCTAAGTAAAATTAAAGGACATAAGTCTAAAAAAATTATTATGGACATAAAAAAAACACTTTGCTTAAGTCCTGATAAAACAGATTTTATTTATTGGACGCTTTAAAGAAAAAATAACATTTTATAAAATAAACACTTTTTAAATTTCAATTTAAAAAGTGTTTTTCTGCCCACAATTTATAACATAACAATGACCATATTTTAGCTGTGTTATTTTCTTTACCTTTAAAATGATTTTGGATTAGTTTTGAAACGAGATTAGGATCAATTTCAGGAATAATTTTATATAAATCAGGATCCTTTAAAGATAAAACTAAAGGCTTTAATTCATTTTTAAACCAATGACTCAATGGAACAGTAAAACCCTGCTTTTTTCGTTCAAACAATGACCGGGGTAAATAATCAGCTAAAATTTCCTTTACAATAAATTTACCAGAACCATTTCTCAACTTATATCTAAGAGGAACTTTTTGGGAAAAATCAACCACTCTATAGTCCATAAATGGGGACCTTGCTTCCAACGAATAGGCCATCGTGGAACGATCAACCTTCGTATTTATATCAAAATTTAAATAAGTTTTAATATCAAAGTCAGAAAGCGACTCCAGCACTGTTCGCGGTTTATTCTTTAAATAACTAATAAAATTATTAGGCAAAACCCTATTTTTTGTAATAATTTCATCATCAGAGAACAATCTAGTACTATATTGATACGTATCTTCTAACGTCTTGAACCTTAAACCAGATGCAATTTTTCTTGCCTTATAACTCGGAATAAATCCAAAAATAACCCTAAAAACTAATTTAATCAGTGAAAATTTATATAAAAATGAAACTTTTTTTATATTCAAATAACGCTGATATCCTAAAAACAGCTCATCAGCACCATCTCCAGACAAAGCCACCGTAATATGCTTTTTTGCGCATTTCGACAACAAACATTGGGCTAATCCAGAAGAGTCATTAAAAGGTTCATCAAAATTCTCTATAAAAACAGGAATCTGCTCAAGGATTTCGTTTTCCGAACACTCAATCGTCGTGTGATCTGTTCCTAACAACTTTGCAATTTCTTCCGCGTAAACTGATTCATCAAATGCTTTTTCAGAAAATTTTATAGAAAATGTTCTTAACCTTTCAACAGATATATTTGATGCAATTGCAGTTATTAAACTGGAATCAATTCCTCCACTCAAAAAAGAGCCCATAGATACATCAGAATTCATCCTAATTTTAACGCTATCAATAAGAATATTTTTAAGACGCTTCTTCACACTTTGAAAATCTTCCGTTTCATCATTGAAATCCATTCCTTTTAAATCCCAATACTTATTAATTTCCAAATCATTTCGATCTAAAAAATACTTAAATGAGTGCCCCGCCTTTAATTTATATACTTTTTCATAAATACAATAAGGATCTGGAACATGTCCATATCTTAAATAAAGAACCCTAGAATCAGAACTAACGTTAAATTCATTACCATACTTAAGAGAAGTTAAAGACGACGAAAATTCAAACTTATCGTCATCTAAATAATAATAAAAAGGTTTCTGACCAAGCCTATCCCTAGCTCCAAAAAATATATTCAATTCACCGTCGTATATTACAAAACTAAACATTCCATTGATAATATCAAGTACTTTATCCCCCCACTTAATATATGCCTGTAATAATACCTCCGTATCACTTTCAGTAACAAACTTTACGCCACAATGAATTAAATTTCTCCGAAGTTTTTTATAATTATATATTTCTCCATTAAATACAATACAATAATTACCAATTGTTAAAGGTTGACTAGATCTACTATCTAAATCAACTATCGAAAGCCTTACATGTCCCAATGAAACCATCCTATTCGGAAACGAAATATTTGTCTTATCCGGCCCTCTAGATTCCATTAATTTTAATTTAGATAAAATTATTTCTTCATCTAATATTTTATTTATGCCATATATTCCACACATTATTTTATAATCCCATTAGTTTCATTTTTATACATCCAACTAAAAATAATTAACTTATCATTTTCTTTTGATTATAATAAATTATCATAATCAAACTATAAGCCATTCTTACCAAGTTAGATATTATCACTATTACAAAAAACTGAACAATTGAAAGGTTTCTATAGATAAATATTAACAAAAAAGGAACCAAACTTATTAAAATAGAATATAATTGCACCTGACTAACCCCTTTTCCCAATAAATAATACTGTAGAAATTCCGAATACGCTCCAAATACGCCAGCAAGTCCAATAAAAATAAAATAATATAAAGCTTGAGAATAAGATTCCGGAAAATAAAATTTATTCAATAAAAAAATCATAAACCCAGTTCCAAAATAAACAAAAAATAAAATCGGAAAAAATAAAAAATTTATTTTAATAAACTGTTTTAAAGAAACATCTTGAGACGACGTAGACTTAAATAAAATTAGACCTATAGAAGACGATAAAATAACATTTATTGCACAAAAACTCTTGGCAACAGAAATGACGCCAAGCGCGCTAGTCCCAAATAAACTAAAAATAAGTATATTCTCGCCTTTATTCTTCAATTGAAAACATAATTCATATAAATACGAATAAACAGAATATTTCAAAATAGATACTCTTTTCTCAACTTTAGCAAAGTTAAACTTTATATATTTCATAAAAAATACATTACAAAATAAATAAACTAGAATCATAGCCACCAACGCATATAAAATTGGATCTTTCGATAAAATTGCACAAATAATTATAAAAATATTAACTATTGTTCTATGAAGTAATATAAATAAATTATGAAGGAACAACTTATGTTCAGACAACAAAAGTTTCTCGATATACAAACTAATTTGTCTCAAAACTACCACAATAGTGGCAACAAAAAAAAAGGATTTGTGGACATAAAGTAAAACACGTATTTTTTCTACAAAAGAACCAAAAAATGAAAACAGCAAACAAAAAAGAACAGACAATATTATAGTCATAAAAATTTGTTTATCTACTGAGTGTTTCCCACTAGATCTAAAGTGAATAATGGAAAAATTCAACCCAAATGTAAATGAAATTGCAATCCACTCAATATTATTTCGCAAATAAAAAAAAGTTCCTTTATCTGAAACAGAAAGGTACTTAATCATAACCAATTCAGCTAAAAAACTAAACACAATTATCATAAATCTATTAACAATAATAGAACTCGATTCTTTCAAAAAAATTTTATTATTCAATTTTCACGCCTTTCACCTTAATTCAAACTATATATATAATTCGAGTAAATTATAAAGTATCTCTAAAGTAAAGGTAACTTATTAATTTGATATAAAACTAAATTATTGATAACATTAATTGTTCTTTAAGCTATCATCATGAACACAATAAAATTAAACCAGCTTTCCCTATTATTATTCATTTCTTTTTCTCAACTTTATATTTTTAAAATCCCGCAATTAAATATTTATATCGCAGACATTTTTCTAATACTTCCTCTAATAATAACCGTAAAAAAAATTATCGAAGACCCATTGGTAAAACTTGAAAAAAACATACTAATTTCAAGCTATCTAATATATTTAGGGTATATCCTCTCTTTAACAAATGTAGTCGACTTAACATCCTTTTTAAAAGCATTCATACAATATACATTTGTAATACCAATGCTACCTTTTATCTTTATAAAAACGTTCGATAAATCAATTGACAAAAAATATATTTTTTTTGCCCTAGATTATTGCGTAATATTTTTTGTCCTATTCAATATCTTAATGTTTTTTAAAATAATTAACCCTCACATAATAAAAATCGGATATCGATTTTCAGGAATACTACTAAACGCAAATACTACCGCAAAGATTGCCGTTGTATTTATAATATATATTTCATTTATATATTTTTATCAAAATAGAACATTTAAAAACAGAACAATTTATATAATTCTGTTTTTAGGATGTATCTTTATATTAATAACTTGCGTTTCATTTTCTAGTTTCTTTACTCTAGGTATCGTCTTACTAATTCTAATTCTTTACATTGGTAAAAATCATATTATCCAGCTTTTACGCCTAAAAACACTAATTTTATTATTGCTATTAATACTCGGTATCGCTTTTCTGACCACTAACTTTTTAGATGTACTAATTACCCCTCAATTTAAAAAACGAATTTTAACTGTAAAAAGCATCAGTGACATGGGAAGTGGTGGGGATAAAGTGAATCAATTTAAGTTAGGCCTTGAAATTTTCACGACCAATCCTTTAATAGGAATTGGCTTAGAAAACGGTAAATACAACAGCATACAATCAAAATCAAAAAATGGAATCTTTATGATTCAATACCATTGCTTCTACATACTGATATTAATAGAAGGAGGAATTTTCACGTTACTAGGATTTATTTATCTATTCCTTACATTAACCCATGAACTAAATAAAATAAAAACTCCGTATATTAAACTCTTATTTACTTTTATCCTAATCACTCAATGTATCAATTTATTAACAAATAATAATATATATTCAAGATTTTTTTGGATTCCAATAGTATTAATATTTTGCGATTCAATAAAAAAAGAAAATTCAAAAATAATTTTTGAAAATTCAGAACAAATGTTATTTAATATAGAGAATGAAAAGTGAGCAAAATGAAAGTTTAATTATTATACTTCCAAAGTATCTACAAAAATATTACAAACAAATAATTATTTCATTAATATTTGGAATATTTCTATTTGGAATATTAATGCTATTTCTACCAAAAAAGTATGAAGTATCGACCACCTTCTTTCCTGAAACTGACTCTATTCAAAACCCCTCCAACCAAATATTAGGCTATGCAGAAATTTTTGGGATTAATACACCCAGCAACCTCTCCAAATACATTTTAATTATATTAAAAAGTAAACGTTTAAAAAATGGAATCGCAAATGAACTCAAAATAAACTTTAAAACAGAAATAAATAGTGCCATCAAAAAAGGAACAATTAAAAACAACACAAAAGATATTCAGACACACACAATATATTTATTAAAATTAGAAAAACATTTAAAAATAAAATTAGATGAAAACAGTCTATTCAATTTAAATTACGTTAACAATGATCCGGAAATGTCACTAAAAGTAATCCATTCGGCATTAAAAAATTTAAACGATATAAACAATAAATTAAAATTATTTGGAAATAAAAAACTCATAACACTACTAGATGAACCAGAAAAACCCAAAGTTAATAAACCTGTTTTTCCAAACCCAAAAATCATATTTATTCTGTCAGAGTTTTTAACTTTAATGGCTTTTTTCACCATAAATTTATACTCATATTATAAAAAAATATACATTAAATCTAAATAATAATGTCTTCAAAAGACAAAAATAGCAAACGCTACTTAACTTTTTTAATTTTTTGCACCCTCTTTTTAACATCATTTTTATTTGTTAAGATAAATTTTGTTGTTTTAACAACTTTTGTTATCAAAGAAAAAAAAATAATTCCCCCAAATTATGACTATTATGATGCTTTTTTACTAACAACAACTAAAAAAAAATTAGCAGAATTAAACTTAAAAAATAAATCTACTATAATTAGCGAAATAAAGATAACAAGAAAAAATGGACTGTATAAATTATTAGCTATATCAAAATCGCCTAGACTAGCTTTAAATTTTATGGAGCAATACGCTAATCAACTTAATCCATCATTAAACAAAAATACATCTATTTCTAAACTAAATTCAATAATATTAATAGATACACCATACATAGTGCCTCAATTTAAAATAAATATTTTTTTAAAAAAAATATTTATTGCATTCTTAATATCATTATGGATTTCTATCGGCCTTACATATATCGTTAAAAAGATCTAAATATCTAAAACCCTTAATAAACTAGGCTTAATAATACTAATATCAAAATCTTTAGCCCTTAACTTTCCTATATTTTGATATTTATCTGCTAAAAATCGATTGGTCAGCAATTCAGACAAATGCCCCACTAACTCCTCAATATTTCCTACGGAATACAACAACCCATACTTACCATCCTCCAATATTTCAGCCGGGCCATGCTTACAATTTGAAGAAACAACAGCACAATTGTTAATTAACGCCTCAACCAACACATTTGGAAACCCCTCTACTTCACTACATAATACGGCTATAGAAGCCCTTCGAAAAAAAGGATATGGATTTTTTATAGCGCCTAAAAAGGTTATCTTTTCGGTCAAATCCAATCGTACAACCTCATTCATCAAAAAGGACTTACATTCACCATCTCCTAAGCACAGAACATGAATATCTTTATGTTTCGATTCCAATGTTTTTATTGCATTAAATAAATCAATATGACGTTTCAAATTAATTAATCTTGCAACAATAACAATATACTCCTTATCATCATCAAAAGAATAAGAAACCTCTTCTAAAGATTTCTTTTCAACTAAAAGAATATCAAATATATTATGAATAACCTTAAGTTCGACATTCTTAACAACCTTTCCTATTTCAAAAGAAACCCCCAAAGAATTGCTAAGAATCAAATCGGCGTTCCTATACAAGCTTTTCAGTAAAAATAATTTTAACTTATCAGCAAATTTATCAGTATAGTACCGACTTATGCTACTACGATTAAATACCTGAACACTATGAGGCGCTCCCCAAATCCTTGAAAACAAATTAATATAATTACAATAAAACAAATAACTTTGAACAATTTTATATTTATGTTTTCTACTTAACCTAAATAACTTAAAAGAAAAAACAATCAAGTCCAAAATTTTAATTAAAAAATTACTCGGAGGCTTTCGATTCGACAAAACAATTACATTTAATTTATCTGGAATTTCAAAAAATATATTATCATACAGCAAAATCAAGTCAATAGACTCTAGTTCCAATTCAGAAAGAGATCCTAAAAAGGTACTTACACATTTTTCCGCACCTCCATGAAATAACGAAGAAATCAAAATAACGGATTTATTCACAATCATGCGAAAACCTATTCTTCCAAACTTTTAAGTTTATGCTCATATTCCTTTAAAAGAGAATCATGGAAATTACGTTGAGAGAAATCGTTAAGAATTACATTAGAATATTCTTCGGCATTTTTTTTATACTTCAAGTAAACCTTTTGATTCTTAAAAAGAATTTCAATAGCATTTAACAAACAAACCATATTTTTTTTTGGAATAATAATTCCATTATAATCATTCAATATAATTTCATTACAACCATTAATATTTGTTGTAATGCAAGGAATTCCCATTAACGCTGCCTGTAATAATGAATTAGGGAAACCCTCTCGATAAGTAGGAAACACAAATACTTTAGTCATCCTTAAGTAAGGCCTAATATCATCTACAAACCCTGTACATACTATACCTGAGTTAGTTTTTATCTCCTGAATTGAAAAACTACTTAAAGGACACAAAGTCTCTTCAAACGAACCCAATAATAATAATTTTATCGATTTATTAAATCTAGAAATCTCTTTAAATGCCAATATTAATTCATTAACGCCCTTATCCTCAACCAACCTTCCAACATACGTCAAAATAAAATCATCCTCTTTAAAACCATTCTTCATCCCAAAACTATCCATAATCCTTTCAACATCTTCTAAAAAATATGTTTCGTCTATACCATTTGAACTTCCCTTGTTAATAACACTAATTTTATCACTAGAAATCAATTTCAAACGAATAATTAACTTCATCAATTTAGTAGAAACACAATAAACATCTGTCGAAAGTAAATAGGTTATTCTTTCGACTAATAACAATATTTTACGTTTGATATTTCTAGTTTCAACCAAAGGCAAACCAGCCACTGTATGTATTCTAATTGGGACTAGAGTAATCCAACCTGCGATCATACTTAATAACCCAGCCTTAGGCGTATGCGAATGAATTATTATAGGCCGATTAACAAAACAAATAATAATTAATCTACATAAAGATATCAAATCCCTAAAAGGAGTTATTGACCTTGTCATAGGCACATCAATAACAGATACATTTTCCCTTTTACGAACTTCCATCAACCCATCTTTCCCACCTCCAACGGCAATTACATCAAAATACCTTGACATATATTTTAATTGATTTTTAAGCAATACATTTAATGCCATAGAAGAAGTAGCGACTCTTATAAGAACACCTTTATTTTTCATAAAATAAGTGTAAAACAGATATCCTTATTTTACAATTTTTGTCACAAAATTTTATTAATAAACAAAAAAATCCGGTAAACTCAATATCTAGCTATCAAGCAATTTTTCCAATCTATCAGAAATCATTCTCCCTGAGTTTCCATTCCCAAACAAAAACCCAACATTGACAAACACTTCTTCATAACTACCTGAAAAAACTAAACCATCAATATGATCAATCATATCAGAAACTTTTTCAATAATATCCCCTTTCCTCAACCCTTTAATTACCTGCGAAACGCCGGCCTCGACACTTTCTAACCTTTCTGTGTCATTCCTCAGTACTAAAACAAATTTCTTTAAACAAGATGCCTCTTCTTGAACTCCACCACTATCTGTCATAATAAATTTACAATTTTTCATTAATAAAATAAAAGACGGATAATCAAGATGATCCGTCAAATATATATTTGAAATACCAGACAATACTGTTCTAACTTTCTTTTGAACAAGCGGATTCAAGTGAACGGGGTAAACAAAGTCTAAAAAAGGGAATTTTAACGATAAACAACGGATCGCTTCACAAATATCATCCAATTCATTGTTAAAATTTTCCCTCCTATGACCGGTAATCAATACGAATGATCTTGAAGCACAAGAATCATAGTCTTCTACCCAACAATTCTCTACGCCCCCTCTATCCAAAAAAATTTTATATCCTGCTTTCTCAATATTTCTAAGACATTTTTTTCGTAAATAATGATCTTTTTCTAAACGATCGATAGTGGCAAGCAATGAATCAACCACTGTATTTCCAGTCACAAAAATTAAAAGGTCTGAAACCCCTTCTTTTAACAAGTTTTCACGCGCACTTTCAGTAGGACAAAAATGAAAACTAGCTAATTGAGTAATTAAACGTCTATTCATTTCTTCAGGCCAAGGAGACATACTATTATATGATCGTAGCCCCGCCTCTATATGACCAACTCTTACTTTTTGATAAAAACTTGCCATTGCCGCAACATAAGCAGACGTAGTATCCCCTTGAACCAAAACTAAATCTGGTTTAACCAAATTAATTTCTACACTTATCTTTCGAAAAATATCCGCAGATAAATCTGATAACGAAATATCCTTTTTAATAACCCCTAAATCTATATTTGGCTCAATATTAAAAAATTTTAACATTGGATCCAAAAGTTCCCTATGTTGCCCAGTAATACAAATAACGACTTCAAATATAGAAGATAATCTTAAAGCTCTAATCACGGGAACCATTTTAATAGACTCAGGACGAGTTCCAATCACAATAAATATTTTTTTCACAATAAATTACCTTTTTTAACTTTATCTAATAACTAACTATAACCCTCAAAAACACCTCAAATTATGAATCTCTACACAAATAGATGCCCGCAAAAAAAGTTCCTAAGGCCCAAGCAAAAAATAAACGGAGCCCTTCTCAAACAATGAGAAAACATCTTCCGTAAAACCCTAAGCCGTCTGAACAATACCAAAAAAAATGATAACCAGTCGATCGCAACTAAACCTGAAAACACCATTTCTCAATCGCATTATTATGATATCTTTCTTTAAAGACCATTATATTAAAAAACAAATTGAGACGCCATTCATAAATGAATCATTATAAAAATAAACCCAACTTTTTTAATTACTAAATTTATACTAAAATACAGTAAAATACTAAAAAAATAATACAAAAATAAAAATGAATAAAAAATCAACACACTCACTTCGAATAAAAATAAAATCCATTTTAAATGGAACATCCTCCTTCAAAATATCAACCTATCAAGAAGAAGTGTTAAGCCATAAAGAAATAAGCTCGATCAACATAAAATTACAAACATCTTTAAAAAACGACACTCCAGGAATATTTTTCTATCGTTTATTAAACACATATGAATCGATAATTCATCTATTGACGTTTATTGACGAAGGTTTTAAGCCAATAATAATTCCAGGTCAATGGTCTGATAATCAAATCAAAAAAATATCATTAGACTATCCCAACATACCTATATTTCATAATTTTCAATTCAAATATTTAGACCAACCTTGCAAACCTCTATACAACCCAAATTCCGACTTTATTTTTGCATTATGTACAAGTGGGTCAACTGGAATCCCAAAAATAGTTTGTGCATCAGACTCTGGGGTTACAGCTAGCGTAAAAGCAATAAATAATGCTCAATTTTTAGATTCAGTAGACAATACGTTAGTATTTTTACCCCTATATTATTCTTACGCACTAATCAATCAACTTTTTTGGAGCATCCATTATGAAAAATGGTTAATAATAACAAATGGCCTTCAAAACCTATCAGGATTTTTAGCACTTATTAAAAAAGTAAATATTCATATGATATGTATGGTCGGACAACAAATTCAACTTTTAGACAAACTACAAATTTGCACAACCAAATATAGCACTCAGTCCGTCAAAATAGTAAATTTTGCAGGAGCTCCATTTCCCTATGCTTACCTTACTTCTATTAAAAAATTATTCCCTAACGCAACAATATTAAACAACTACGGCTGCACAGAAGCTTTGCCTAGACTCACAGTTGGAGCCGTCAATCAAACAGGTCCTATCACTAAAACCGGGAAGGCAATCCCATCTATCACTCTAAAAATTGAATCCTCAAATAATGAAAAAGTTGGAAAAATATGTTTTAAAGGAAGTTCCGTTTCAATGGGACTTTTAGATTTTTCCGGCAATATTCAACCACACTCGTCTTCTGAATGGATATATTCAGGAGATTCTGGGTATATTGATGATAAAAAAAACCTACATGTACTGGGCCGATACGACGATATAGTAAACGTAGGAGGAGAACGCATATCTTTACAAACGATCACAAACTTTTTAAACGACAATGAATATATTGAGGAAGCCCATACATTTAACCTAGAAATTAAAAAAAATGAATCCCAAATAATTGCTGTAGTAAAATTAAAGGAAAAAACTAAAGATCCAAATTTTAGACAATTTTTATCATCAAGTGTAAACAAAATATACTGGCCAAAACAAATCTATGAAATTGACAAATACCCAATAACCGCAAACCAAAAAATAGATTTAAACAAAGTAAAAGAATTAATAAAAAATCAAACCCTTAAGTCTTTATTCAAATATATCGGATTATAACTCAATAAACTTTTATACACCGAATAGTCCCTTTAATTAAAAGCAATTCACTTAACTTATTATTAATTCGAAATTCTAATTCAATAGTTTTATTCCTATTAATCTTAGTTACTTCCAACTTTAATACAATAATATCATCTACATATACAGGAGCTTTAATATCAAACCCTAAGCTCAAAATAACGTTTCCATCACCCAATAGTTTAGTTAACAACGCCGATATATAACTAACCGATAATAGACCATGCGCAATCCGTTTCTTAAAAAGAGTCTTTCCTGCAAATTCGTTGTCAAAATGAATAGGGTTTTTGTCATCACTAATATCTCCAAATGACTTTATGAGATCCGAAGAAATTCTCCTCTCATCAGAGATGATGTCACCTGCTTTAGCCTTTTTTTGGGAGTTCATAATTTTTAACAATAGGAAACACTTTTACTTTAGGCTTAACGTTTCTTGAAATAACGGTATTAGCACTAATTTCAGAATAAGCCCCAACAGTTTTTCCTGGAAAAATATTAACCGACATTCCAAGAAAAACAAAAGAATCCAGATTACACCGTCCAGAAATAATACACCCTGGATTGACACTAGAACCTATACCAATAGTAGCATCATGTCCTATCGATACATTACAATTAATTAGAACATGGTCTAATATAATAGATCCATGGTTCAGGGTAGAATTTGCCGCTACAAAACAACCTTTCCCAATTGCAACAGAAGGATACACCGTCGCATCTGGATGAATAACAGACACAAAATCATCAAATCTTTCCGAAAATCGTCCCAAAAAAGTTTCTTTTAACTCAGGAGATGGAGCTATCGCAGAAATATATTTAGCTCTAATATCATTTAACGCAGTCTCAAAAGAGACGACTGTCAAACCGTCTAACACCCCTCCTATTTTCTCCCTATCATCATCTGCAAACAATATATTTTTATAGCCATTATTTCCCGTTTGCTGAAAAGCAGCGTAAATCTCTCGCCCCAAATCTCCCGCACCTAAAATATATAAGTTATATTTCATCTAATTATTCCTCCACAATATAGATTTATGAGACAATTTATCCAATACATTTAAACCATCCCAAGGAAGTTCAAACGAATGAGCTTGCCCTACCGGAGCAATTCGGTCCACTTTATCTCCAAGCTGGTTAAACAATTCTTCCAAATCGCCATAAACATAGTACACACCCTGAATATTAGCTGGTATTTTAGACCGAATCTCATGTTCATTCTCAAATGAAGTCACTCCAACAACATGATGTCCATACCCAAAACAATTAATATCAGGCTCCCCTTCATATACAATCAAACCATCTTCAGGTTTAGAATGGAGTTTATACCCCTTAATACTTAAGGAAATAGAATATTCCAATTTTTTCATTGAGTGCGACGAATCCTCCGTTTGATTAAGCAAAAAAGCATTTTTTTTCTTAATCCGCTCATAAGCGTTTTTAACACCGTCAATCACATGTTGCTTTGGGATGGGTCCCCCTTTTACAAAAATAAATTGAGGAGACGTGCAAGCCATCTGTTGAAACAATACAATATCGGTAACTAGACGTTCATAGCCTAAATCATCCATCAACGCCTCATCAATAACAGCAGCAGACAATTTTGGGCCAAATGAAATCAATTCGGAAGGAACTAATGACTGAAGTTTACTCGAAAAATCAATCGCATCTTGGCTTCCCCATAAAACCCGAGAACTTGCATATTTTGCAACTACGTTACTAGCTTCCAAATTTAAATGATTAAAGCGGGTAACGATACATGACTTAACAATAGCTTGACCAACACACTGAAACTCATCATCTATCTTAGATGATAAAAAAGTTTTCAAAAAATCAGACACATAATCTTCTCCCGAAGAAGGAAGTTTAATAATAATCTTATTTTTAGTAATTAAACCAAGTGTAACAGATATCAGCCCCAAAATTGGGACATTTCCCGCCAACCAATGTAACGAAATCCCTCTAGGAGAAACCATACAAAGTCTTTTTGAGTCAATCTCTCGACGACCCGTAGAAAAAACTTC
Source organism: bacterium (assembly GCA_018698675.1). Taxonomy (GTDB): domain Bacteria; phylum Margulisbacteria; class Marinamargulisbacteria; order JABIPA01; family JABIPA01; genus JABIPA01. The sequence continues at coordinate 24,745 of JABIPA010000069.1, forward strand.
TTTTCCCAACGAATCACATAACATATGCCTTAAGTTTTCAGAGTGAATAAAGCTTAAAAAGAAACTAAGCCCTAAATGTCTTAATTTAGAATACAAAGGATGCGTAGGCTTTGCCATCAATCTATAGACCTGACTAAATGTTTTTACTATCTGTTCATAGGAAAAAGAAATCAAATCGTTATTCACACGAAGCTCTTCAATAGACTTTTCTAAATCATTCATTGATAACTCTTTTCTATTTTCCAAATCAAAAAAAGAAACTTTATTTAGACGCATATATATCTCCACATCCACGAACCTCTGCTTTTGTACTTCTCCCAATAAACTTAAAGGCCTTTCCTTTTCGTCCACATGCACAAGAATCTATTGAAACAATTTCACCAATATCTTCAGTAAGGACTGAATGAGTCGGCGCAGACTGACCAAGTAACGAAATAAACTGCATATAACCAGGCTTATTGATTACGGGCTCAAACGAATTAACATCACGAACAATGATATCTGCATAATAAGGAACATGTTTTACATTATACTCGCAATCAGGAAAAACAAGTCCCACTAATTCAGCCATTCCATAAAAATCAACTACCTGAGACGGACTAATATTCCAAACATTTGCAATATTTTTATTATAAGTCTCTTTATCTACGGCTTTATCTAACAGTTTTTTCCACCCGCCCGAGTGTAAAAAATAAACATTTTTTAATTTGCCAGCATTAAACTGAAAATTATTTTTTAAAAGCTGCTCATGAACAAGATGTAAAATCCAAGTAAAACCATACGAAATAAACCCGCCCTCTTTTTCAGCATACTCCAGAGCCTGAGAAAGAGCATCCATATCCAAATTCAACTGACCATTTTTTTCCTTCATCACGAAAAAAAACTTTTTTGAAAACCCCATTAAACTCATTAAAGCAGCGCCTCTTGCAGACATTGAATTTTTACCTTGTGCAGTTTTTCTATCATCAAAAATAATATAAGGACGCCGTTCAGCACCAATAAAAGATGTCAATAAATTATGAACAGAAATTCGTTGAAGATTTAAAGTATTTTGATCAAAAAATACCTTAGACGGGGTATTAGAACTAGTCGAAGACGAGTTAATCATCTTTTTTATCGTATCTTTAGAAACCGATATTAATTCATGTTGTTTAAAAATTGGTGCAGGAATATAAATAAAATCCTCTATTTCTAGATTCTGCTTAGACAAATTTTGACTTATTTTTTTATAATCGTCGCAAAATCTAATATGAAAGGCTTCAAGTTGCGACAACCTATCAAACAAAAACGTTCTTTTATCCTTTTCTCCAATTTCATAAGGCAAAGTATTCTCTAAAAATGGATTCATCATCGTATTTCCAAAATATTCTTAATATCCGGCTGCCTAACAAGCCTTACATTCGTTCGGGTACACATATCTTTAGCAATCAATAAAGAAATATCATCAGGACCATTTACTACAGGTTTTTCAATTTTAAATCTCTCAGTTATGCATCTTATATTTCCTAAAAACTCATCCACGGTTTGGTCTAAAGCAGACACCAAGCCCTGAACCTTAGGAGACTTCTCCGAATTATACTTCATAACAGGTTCAAAATAACATGCATTTAAAAAAGCATGATCTCCATACCCATGACTCTCTAGTACATGAGAAATACCATGCAAAAGACCAACAGATGTAAAAGATTGAGTATATCCAGCTAAACTAGACATAACCATAATATCTTGAAAATTAAAGGACTCCCCCTGCATATGCCTTTTAAAAATATCCATCACCATTTGAAATCCCATTTTTGCATATTGCTTCATAATAAATGGAGCAATAGGTGATAAGACCCCCTCCATTAAATGACTCAAAACGTCAAATAAACCTATCACAATTTGTCGATTTTTCAATTGGCCATACAACGGCGCTATATAAAGGATTTCATCAGAAAAAAAACTATCAAACACAAAAGGATATTTTGAATCTATATCTGATATAACCGCGACTTTCGATGATTCAGAACCTGCTCCAGGAAGACTTGGGCACGCAATCAATTGCGCTGTTTTTTTAGACTCGATGGTCTGTTTAAGTTCACTTAAACTACCTATAGAATCTGAAAAAACAACATCTCTTAAATTAGTAAAAAAACAAAATTTAGCAACGTCTAACACTTTACCCCCACCTATAGCAACAATTGTATCAATTGTCATACTTTCAGTCTGTTTAATAATAGACTTACATTCTAAAAAAGTGGGTTCTTTCACCTTAATTTTTATCCCAGAAATATCTGACAACAAAAACTCTGTAGAACTCGAGTATAAAATCAACGTAGAGTTAGTATCGTATTTTAAAACTGATTTCTTAAAACAGTCTACATCTTTAATCCATGATGAAGAAAACAAAGGAACCAAATTATTCGACGATTTCAAACTAGAAACTGATGCCATTCTTAACCAAAAACGTCTTAATATCTCCAATAGATTTAATCTCAGAAACTTCCTCTGGGGTCATATGATGACTAAATTCTTCCTGCACGCCAACAGCCATCGAGACAGTGGCTAAAGAGTCCCAATTTTCTATATCATCTGGACCATTTCCATCTTTATAATCAGACTCTGGCATCATAAATATATCTAACAATAATGTTTTTAATCGTTCATTATTTTCTGACATCACTCACTCCTATTAATTGACTTAACCTAAATGCATTCTAAAAACTCAGCCCCATTGAGCATATTTACAAAAAAAAATAAGTGTACCTTAAAAAACCAATTTTTAACATACGAATGTACTATAGTCTTTAAAAATTTAAAAACCGAATTTAAAAACAATAACAAACAAAACGATATCTTCACGATCATAAATTACATTTCCATACGGGTAAATAGGTTCAAAAGAATATCCTAAAAAAAACTATTTATATTTTCAAACAAAACCCATTAAACTTTCATACAAAACCTATATTATTTTTTTAAAAAGATCTTATTAGATCATCCTATCCACAGAGATCCCCCCTCCTCACAACCAATAATCCCCTCATTTAAAAAACATTCGATAAAACAAGCAACATCCGCCTTGCTATCCTTTATTTCCCCACCCCGAGCCTCCTCGTAATTAATATCAACGTTCTTATCAAAAATTCCAAACAACTTTTCAGCTAATTCCTTAATAGAAACAGAAACTCCGGTCCCAAGATTAATTACCTTTCCACAAACATTTTCGATTCTCAAAGAAGCATTAACATTCGCATTCACAACGTTATCAACATAAACAAAATCCCGAGTCTGATGCCCATCTCCAAAAATAGTCACAGACTCTTCATTCTTAATCTTATTAATAAACTTCGCAATAACTCCAGAGTACTCAGATTCATCACTTTGCCCAGGGCCAAATACATTAAAATATCGAAAAACGACGGTAGGTACCGAAAACGTATCAGAATACAGCTTACACAAGTTTTCAGACAATTGTTTACCGGACAGCATAAGGAGACATCGGACGAAGTTTTGCACCTTCAGAAATAGGCATAGTATCCTGTTCTCCATATACTGAACAAGAAGATGAAAAAATAAAAAAATCTATACCACTTTTTCTACAAGCTTCCAACAAGTTCAACGTCCCAAGTACATTATCTTTCAAATATTTTTCAGGAAATTTCAAAGACTCAGAAACCGAGTTATTAGCAGCCAAATGAAACACACCATCTACTTTAGAAATTAATTCCAGACACAGTTTCGAATTTAAAATATCACCTTTGTAAATTGAAAGAAGCTTATGATTCAAATACTCCAATTCGAATTTATCCCCAAAAGCCGACGATATATCAAGAATCAATACCTGATACTTCTTATCCAATAACTTTTTAACAAGATTCCATCCGATAAAGCCTAAGCCCCCAGTAACCAGAACTTTCTTATTTTTCAAAATTATTTCCTCTCATGTAGTCAAAGTTAAAAAGCTGTAATAACATAATTAAATCAAAAAAATACTCCACGCAAAAAAACTCACAAGGAAATATTACCAGCCATTCCTTTTACAAGCTGCCTATAAACCTCAAAAAAGTCACTCAAACCAAGCTTTTCTCCACGAATAGACTCCCTCCCTTTAAAAAAAGGAAGCCCTACAACTAAATCATTGGAAAAATCATAAAAAGGAGACGTTTTTAAACATTTCATAAATGTCTTCCTCCTAGCCCAAAAAGCCGTCTGTACAATATTAAACAATAATTTTTCATTAATATCCGAATCCGAATGTTTATCATTGTTTTCTAAGGTATCAATCTTAAATCCATCATTATCCATAGACCAAAACCGAGGAGTAAATTTTATTACACACGAATCAACCTTAGGCACCGGAAAAAAACTCCTCCTACTCACATCAAACCCATAATCCACTAGAAAATGATATCTAGAAAAAACGGTCAAAGACGTATAAATTTTCTCCCCGGGAGCCGCTTTCAATTTCTCGCCAAATTCTTTCTGAAACATCAAAACAGCAAATTGAAAACAAGTTTTTTCTTTAGATAACTTTTGAACTATTTTTGCAGAAATATAATATGGAACATTCGCTACAATTTTCGCATCACAGTTTTTTTCAATCCTTAAATTAGCTGACACACTAAACTCTAACAAATCCTTCAAAGACACCTTCAAAAAATCTATCAAAAAAAATAACACTCGCTTATTTAAAGACTCAGACACCAACTCAACACAAGAACAGCCAATTCCCTCCACATTACGCCTAGATTCCAAAACATACCCCACGTCAGACTCTAACAACCGATTGACAGTAGATTCAATACACCGACTATCAATCTCGACCACCAAAACAAGAGACACCTTCTCCGCCAACCTGTAAGTCAAATCACCCTCGCCACAACCAATCTCAATAACTTTATCTTGGGAATCTAAATCCGCATAATTCACTATTTTATCAAGAATATTATTATCCTTTAAAAAAACTTGTCCTAAACGTTTACTTTGATTTTTCATTTACCTAACTCTCACCACAAAAATTCATTAAACACTAAATCAATTACCTCTATAAAAGTTAATAGGCTAATTCTCGATTAATTAAAATCAGAACACCCTCAATTAAAACTTAAACACATCCCCAACCCCACCAATCCTAAACACCCGTTTCAAAAATAAATAATGATTCATAGACGTAGTAGCATAATTTATTTCAAGCACTATCTTTTTCTTCCGAACAACAGACTTACTATGCAACTTCAACTGAAACCGTTTAATCAATTCCCCAATTTCCTGAATAGCAACAACAGATTTAATTTCAATCTGCATATTAAACGTCTCTAAGGCCTTATCCTTATTACTAAACGGCTTAGAAATAAGTAAAAAGAAAAATATAACCGCCCACAAAAACACAGCCTGAAGAAAAAAACCTGCGCCCACAAGCATTCCCAACGCACTAGCAACCCACAAAGTCGCAGCAGTAGTAAGCCCCTTAATAATATGTTTGGAATGAAGGATCGCTCCTCCCCCAATAAAACCTACCCCTGACACAATTTGAGCTGCTATCCGAGAAGGGTCTCCTTGATAAGAAAACTGAAATGACAAATAAGTTAGCGCGGTAGAACCTAACGCAATCAAAGTGTGAGTCTTTAATCCCGCCGGCTTACCTTTAACTTCCCGTTCAAGACCTATCAAGCTGCCTAAAATTAAAGACAGCAAACATCGCACTAAAAAATCTACCGGAATAAAAAAATTGGGAACTGGAATTACCATAACAAACCTTTTTTACACTAAGTCCAAAAAATTTCGTAAAATATCTTTACCATTTTCCGTCAAAATAGATTCAGGATGAAACTGAATTCCCTCCAGAGGATACTTTCTATGACGAATACCCATTATGACCCCGTCGTCAGTTTGAGCAGTCAATTCTAATTCTTCAGGAATCGTTGTTGGATCTAGCACCAACGAATGATACCGAGTAGCAACAAAAGGATTAGGAACATTACAAAACACAGTCTTCCCATCATGCTTAACATCCGACGTCTTCCCATGCATCAAAGTAGGAGCATACGTAATTTTACCCCCAAATATTTCCGAGATAACCTGATGCCCTAAACACACGCCCAGAATAGGAACCTTCTTATAAAAATGACGAACAACATCCGCAGACACCCCCGCGTCCGAAGGCCTCCCAGGCCCAGGAGAAATCACAATATGATTCGGCCGTTCAGCTTCAATATCCTCAATCGTGCACTTATCATTCCGAAAAACAACAATATCCTGCCCCAATTCCCCCAGGTATTGAACCAAGTTATAAGTAAACGAGTCATAATTATCAATAACAACTAACATAAAATAAAAACCTCTAAACTCTCAATAAAATTATCCATTCAATTCAAATAAAAATCCCCAGTTCCCCCAAAGTAGTCTCACCCGCGCATATAAGCCGTATACACAAAATTGCCCGTTTTCAGATTTATATGCCGTGTATATCTATACACAAATAAATCCCGTTCCCCCAAAACAGTCTCACCCGCGCATATAACCCGTATACATAAAAATGCCCGTTTTCAGATTTATATGCCGTGTATATCTATACACAAATACAAATATGGAAGCGGACATTTTCATGTAGATGGGTTATAGGCATGCCATAACCATGCCTTTGGCTTTGTTCCTTGTTTCCTGAAACTCATTTTCAGGAACAGAATCTGCAACAACCCCTGCTCCAGCCTGCACATAATATTTATCATTTTCATAAATAATCGTTCGAATCGCAATACAAAAATCCATATTCCCTCGAAAGTCAAAATACCCAATCGCCCCGGAATAAATGCCACGTTTTTCGGGCTCTAGCTTATCGATAATTTCTATCGCCCTAATTTTAGGAGCACCACTAACCGTTCCACAAGGAAACGTCGCCTTAAATAAATCAAAGGCATTTTTAGAATCATCTATTTTACCTTCAACATTCGAAACCATATGTAAAACATGAGAGTATTTTTCAATTTCCTTAATCGAAGTTGTCTTAACCGAATTATATTTACAAACTCGCCCCAAGTCATTTCGTCCTAAATCAACTAACATAATATGTTCTGCACATTCTTTTTCGTCATTTAGTAATGATTCAATCATTTCGTCTTCTTTTCCAATTATCCGAGGCCTTGTCCCTGCAATTGGTCGTAACGTAGCGTGGTCATCTTCCAATCGAACTAAAATTTCAGGTGATGTCCCGATAATTATCTGTTTCTCAAATTGAAAGTAAAACATATAAGGAGACGGATTCACGGACCGAAGTTTTCGATAGACTTCAAACGGTTTTTTCTTAGAATCTATACTAAATTTTTGAGACAAGACAAGTTGAAAGACATCTCCTTCATAAATATGATCTTTAACCTTATCAACATGCTTTAAAAAGTCTTCTTTTTTGTAATTTGAATTCGTTTTTGAATAAGGATCCTTAACTGACTGGGAATCAATATCGACATGATACTCCGTTAATGGTTTTTTAATCAGAGTCTCAATCTCATCCAACCGCTTTCTCGCTCCAGATTCATCACCATCAATACTCCATACAAGTAAAATAATTCGTCGTTTAACATGATCAAAAATTATCATGACACGAGGAAACATAAATTGACCTTTTACAGTATCTTTGTTTGTTCCTTTCAAAGAAACGGGTTCAATATCTTCAATAATTTCCCATGGAAAAAAACCAACGGCTCCCCCAACAAATTTTGGAAGCCCCTCGACATGCTCAATTTCAAATCTAGACATCAAATTTTCAAGAGCATCAATCGGATTATCTTCATAGTTATAGGAATTTCCACTAATATCAACAGAAATAGATTCGCCTTTGGCCTGAAACGTACAAAAAGGATCCAGTCCAACAAAAGAGTACCGTGCAATATTCTCTCCCCCAGTAACACTCTCTAGTAAAAAACTATTCACGCCCCCTAATTTCATGTACAAAGAAACTGGAGTTTCAAGGTCTCCTAACATTTCCTTAAATACAGGTTTCAATTTAAAAGTTGGGATTGTCGTTTTCATAAATTAAAACTTAGAACTTGGTTGTAACTCAGCACAAATAGAACGAAAAGATACGCTCTGGCAGGTAGTTGATTGCTTTGCAAAATCAAGAGCTTTATCCGCCATCAAAATAAGATCATTTTTATAATCAATTCCTTCTGATACATCATTAAAGACAATGTCTTCAGCATTTAAAACAATGTCTTTATCGGAAGAAACTCCAACTTGAATAGGAAACGATGCAAACCCAATAACAGAGCTCAAATTAATTTGAGAAGCCGCCGCGTCCTCAAGGTACTTCATCCTACTATTATGAACCCGTTTAAAATGTTCATTCCATAAGTTTTTGACCCAACCTCGTACATTCTGATCTTTATCAAGGTCTACAACATTTACAGAGGAAACGCCTTCTAGTTCAAGTAAAACCTTATCTTTGTCACCATTAGAATTTATTATTTTCATCAATTGATAATTACGATGATCAACAAATTCAGAAACAGCATTTGCCAAAATAGACGCCTGCTTCGAGTTTGTATTTCTGATCAAAACCCCAAATTCATCAAAATCAAATCGTCCCATCAAAGCCCCATTTACTAAGAATTTCTGAATCCCTATTTTTAAAGACGCTACAAGCTGATTACAAAGGTCGTTACCAAACGACTCTTTTAATTCGGATAAACCATTTAATTGAATCTTTAATAAAGACAGGTTCAAACTATTTCTATCACAAAAATCAATTTCATTTTCGATACATTTTAAAAATGAACCTTTGCTATACAATCCCGTATCTTTTTCAAGAGATATATTAAATACATCATCAATAGAAACGCCAACAAATAAATCACCTAATTCACGTACAATATCCCAAACCGTCGTGTAATCCCGTAACTCGAAAGAACAGGATGCATCTCTATAAAAGGTAAACAATCCAATAATTTCGGCTCCAGCCTTAATAGGAAACGCAAGAACGGCAACATCTCCAGTATCAGATAACAACGGAGAATCCAATTCTCGTTCGAATACAGGGGTCCCAACAAGTGCCGCCTCCAAAACAGTATCCTTCACATTAAATAATTGTCCTTTAAAAAAAGAATTATCCGTTGACGAATAAACAAGAGTTTTTGAATCGTGTTTTAAGGAAACAACACATTTTGCACCTTCAAAGAAAGAGGTCATATACCGAGTAATTTCATCTATTTTCTTCTCAATTTGGAAGCTAGAATTTATAAATTTCAAACATTTAGTTTCAAAGTTTTTATGTGAAATTGTTTGCTCAAACCCTTTCCGAGCAATCAAAAACAATTTCCTTTCCAAAATTATTTTTTTGACCAATTCTTTATCCGAAAAACTATCCAACTTTTGAGACTGTCTTAACGTTCGTATATCTAAAAATATTTTTAATAATTTCTGCAATTTTTCTTTAGAGTCAGTAAAACTAACGATCGCATCACAATCATTAACCCATTCTCTATTAACAGTAAGGTCGTTATGACAAGCCACCCATAATGCACCGGTTTGCGAGTTCATTTTTATCTTTTCAAATTCAGAGTCAAACCTCAAGTTCGGCACAACAATCAAAATATCAGGGGAGGAATGTTGACAATATTGAGAAAAACGCAAGGCATCCGTCTCTACATGTACAAGAACTTTTTCATGTACACGAACGGATTCCAATTTATCAATAAACAAAGGGAATTCAATATTAGTGAGAATTTTAATCAAATTTTACCCTATATCTCCACTAAACGACCGGTTCTCAAAGGCACGAACTACGGTTGAGTCCTCTAAATTCACGTCTGTTAACAAGGTATGCGATTCTATAATACAATTTTTACCAATCACCGAGCGTCCTTTAATAACTGAAAAAGGATGGATAACCGTATCTTCTCCAATATAAACGTCTTGATCAATAAATGTAGATTTGGGATCAATTATCGAAACACCAGATAGCATAAGCTCTTGATTCTTTTTGTCAAAACCAATTCCATTCAAAACAGCAAGGTCTTGTCTCGTATTAGCACCCAATACTTCAGTGAAGTCGCCCAAACAATAAGCCCCAACACGTTCTTTCTTTTCTTTTAAAATATGAATAATATCCGTCAAATAATATTCACCTTGAGTATTATTCGTTCCTAACTCAGCAAGTCCATCAACTAAAAATGTTTTATCAAAACAAAATACGCCCGTATTAATTTCCTTAACTAGTAATTCCTCAGAACTACAGTCTTTCGCTTCCGTGATACCTAACAGTTCCCCATCGGAAGCTCTTATAATTCTTCCATATCTAGCCGGGTCATCCAAACTAGCGGTTAAAACAGTTGCTTTAGCCTTCGATTTATTATGTTCTTGAACCAAACTATTTAGGGTGTCTGGTGATATTAAAGGGCAGTCTCCAGCTAACACCAACACAACGTCGGAGGTGTCTTTATTAAACTCATTTGCCGCTTGAAGAACAGCATGACCAGTTCCTAGTTGTTCTCTTTGCTCAACAAAGGTAAGGCTGTCATTAGAAAAAGATCCTTTAATAGAATCGCCTCCAAATCCGACAACAATAAAAATTTGATCTGCCGAAATCTTTCCTAAGGAATCCACAACATGATGCACCATAGGTTTCCCACAAACAGGGTGTAACACTTTAGGAATCGATGATTTCATTCGAGTTCCTTTTCCCGCCGCCAAAACTACTCCGATTAAACTCATAATACCACCATTTTTCACTTCAATTTTTAATTCTAATTCTTGAACGTTTACCGTACATTATGATAATATCATTGTGCCCTAAAAATAACAAAAAAGAAAAAATTCTCGTAGTAGGTGGAAATCATGAAATTAAACATTAAATCACGACACTCGAACGTATCTCCTGCAGTAAAAGAATATGCAGAAAAAAAAATATCAAAAATGGACCGGTTTTTTGCAAACATTCAAGAAATCGTTATTGATTTTGACATTCTAAAAAATAAAGATGACACAGAGAGGCAATATGCTTCAGCAACTGTATGGGCATCTGGAACAATTTTAAGAGCTCAGGAAACATCAGAAACACTATACGCAAGTATCGATTCAATTTTTGACAAACTTGAAAAGCAACTAAAAAAATACAATGAAAAATTAAAAGAACGTAAAGTTAGTTCGGACAATAAATTATTTGCTCAAACAAAAAACGTAAAAACTAACGAAAACTCTAACCACAAAAAGTCTCATCTTCAAACAAGAGAATACAGACCAAAACCGTTAAGCCCTGAAGATGCAGCAAGTATTATTATTGAAGAACATTTAGATTTCTTAATGTTCAGAAACTCAACAACCGAAGAAATTAACGTAATTTACCCAACAAACTCTGGCGAGTTTGAATTGATGGAACCTTAAAACCAACTAAATATTCGTTCTAAAGCCAGTTAAAGGAAGGAAGTTCAGTTAGCTTATTATTTTTTAATAATGCTAATTGAACCCAAGCCTTTCCAATTAAAATTCTTTCCTCTCCATTTACCTTAAATATTTCATAGTCAACTTTAAACCGAACTTTTCGCACGTCAGCTACCGTCAATTTAATACTCAAAACATCTCCAATAGAAGATTCTTTAGACATTCTAACGCCCGTTTCTGTAGCGACTAGCCGACAATCTTCACCACCAAAGTTATTTTCAGATACGTCCTTTGACTCAAAAAATTCGACTCTAACATCATGTAAAATATGTTGAACCTCGATTATTCCTAAATGATTTCCATAGTTCATATCTGAAACACGAAGTCGTCGTGAGAAAAAAGTCATTCCAAACCTCCGTCAATATTAATTATCTGCCCAGTAATATAAGACGATTGAGCACTAACCAAAAACAGCGCCAAAGAAGCGACTTCATCAACAGTACCTAACCTCTTAAATAATATTTGTGATTCTAGGACCTCTCTCATCGAGCCCGACATTTTTTTATTAATATCTGTTTCTACTAACCCTGGCGCAATCGCATTACAGCAAACCCCGCGCCGTGCCAACTCTTTAGCCACCGATTTAGTCAGTCCTACTATCCCAGATTTTGAAGCGCAATATGCAACAGTTCCAGCAGCACCCAATTGCCCAAGAGCGGATGAAACATTTAAAATTCTCCCTTGGTCACTTTTCATAACCCATTTCGTAGTATATTTCAGGACGTTAAAAATACCCTTCAAATTTACATCAATTACCCTATCCCATTCGGTCTCTTCTAATTTAAAAATCAAACTTGGATGATGGGAAATACCTGCGTTATTGATAACAATATCAATTTTTTTATACAGAGTCCCAACTTGCTTCACAGCATCAGCAACTGCTTTAGAATCGGAAATATCTAAACACAAGCCAAAATGATCCCCTTCCCCGGAAACACCGGCCATCTTTTCCATTGTTTCTTTTAGAGTTTCTTTATGCTGAGTAAAGCAAACGACGGACACATTCTCTCGCGCCAAAGACAAACAAATAGCCTGCCCTATTCCTCGCCCGCCACCTGTAACAATTGCAACTCTTCCACTTAACTTAAGATCCATATCGAAAATTTCCTAGATATAAAGATTTAGTTTGATTCTTCACCCTCACCAGAAAAAATAAACGTCTGTGGATTAACAAAGTATTTATCCGCCATAGCTTGTACATCTTCTTTAGTAAGAGTCAAAAGTTCAGATTCTAATTCCTGATAATAATCAAATCCTCGTCCATACAATTCGTCCGTTGCAACTTTCATAGAAAATGAATCCAATGTGCTAATTTGATCTTTGTAATAAAAACGAAGTTGAGCAACCGCTAGTTCAAATTCCTTATCCGAAATTATTTCCGTTTTCAAAGAATCCACCTGAGCAAATATCATGGATTCGACTGTCTCTATTTTATCTTTGCTGGATAATGCCACGATAACAAAAGCCCCTGGCTCCATACCTGCTAAATTAGACGCCTGAACGACATATACTAATCCATGCTCTCGCAATTCATTATGAAGCCGACCGCCTGGATAACTCATTCCAGAAAGAACAGAGTTCATCAAATCCACTTTCACTTTATCCTTGGACTCAGAAAAAGAAAAACTGTCAAAACCTATAAATATAGACGCAACATCTTGAGGTATCTTTATGTCAACTTTATTGCTTTTAATATTCAAAGGTCTATCAATAGTCTTTGAAAAATCTTTCACATGTTCAGACGTTTTAGTTTCTAGCATCCGTGACTCAATTTTTTTAATTGCGAGTTCTGCACCCCTTACCGCAACATCTTCATCAAAATCACCAAAAATTGTTATAACCAGGTTTTCCAAATTAAGAGATTCATCAAAATGTTTTCTCAACCCCTTAACAGTCATCGATTCAACAGACTCGACTTCTCCTAAGGTAGATAAAGAGTAAGGATGTCCTTTAAAAAATCGTTTATTAAATTCATATCGACTTACTCGATACCAATCATCTTCACGTTGAGAAATCCATTGTAAAACTTTCGACTTCTCTAAAGAAAAATCTTGTTCATTAAATTCAGGGTTAAAAAAGGTATGCAAAAACAAAGGAAACAACTCATTAAAGTCATCCGACAAGCAATCCAAATTATAGTAAATTGTATTTCGTCCAGAAGCGCCTTCCATTTCAGCCCCTTTCCCCTCAACTAATTCCTTAAGCTGACGTTTTTCATAGCCAACCGCACCATTTCCCAATAGTCGAGCAACAAAATTACTGACCCCATTGGTCTCTTCATCCTCACTCCGAAGGCCTCCAAGCATCATTAATTTTGCATAAACTTTTGGAAGAGATGAATCATGATACATTATCAATTTAACGCCGTTTTCTAGTGTCTTAAGAACAGGCTTATTTTGCTCTATATTCTTTTTCTCATTTACAATTTTCTTTTTCTCTTCATTTTGAGAAACTTCAGGCTTTAAAACAGTAATAACAACCCTATCAAAATTCAAATATGTTTTCGCCGCGGAAACGACATCCTTTGGTTTTATCGAACTAAAGTTATTTATATAGTCTTCAAAAAAATGAATCGAATTCCCGTATAAAACGCCTTGTCCAACCCGGGAGACTTTTTCGTCGATACTTGTAATCGAAAATATATCTTCGGCCAATTTTTGTTTCTTCGCTTTTTCAATTTGCTTTGCATTCAAATTTCCATTTTTAATATCTTCAATCACAGTTTCTAATTGGCTAACGATTTTATCCACATTCTCTGCTTTAGTTTCAAAATAGAATTCGAAATATCCATTGCTATATGTAGGTGTGCTCGAAGCAGTACTTACACTAAATGCTAACTGAGTTTCTTCAACAAACAATTGATAAAGTATAGAGTTTTCGCCATTTCCTAATATAAAATCCAACAAGTCCAATGGGTACAAATCATCCGAAAATAAATCTACGGTTGAAAACCGAATACTTAAATACGTAACATTTGTTTTCCCCTCATTTACACTGATACGTTTCGAAAAAGATTCTGGTTCTTTTTCATATAAATATACAGGGCTAGCCACCATAGAACGCTTTCCAAATGTGTTTTTTGCATATTCTATGACTTCGTCTGCATCGACATTCCCACCAACTGCTAAAATCATATTCGAAGGAATATATCGTTGTTTATAATAATCCATTAACGCTTGTTTTGATGTGTTTTTGAAATTATCTAAGTATCCAATAACTGGATACTTTACAGGGCTGTATTTAAAAAAATTGGATTGGCATTGGTAATAAAATTTACGCTGAATACTTGCTGCATTCTTCTCGATTTCTTTAATTATAACTTTGTGTTCTCTATCAAATTCTTTTTGATTAAAGTCACAATCAAACATCCATTCATTCAAAATATCCACAGCGTCTAAAGTGAATTCAGGTACCGTATTTATGTAGTATGACGTATGGTCTGTTGTCGTGTATGCGTTAAATGCGCCACCTAAAAGAGATATCTTCTCTTTATATTGATCCTCAGTCCTTACAGACGTCGAGCCACCTGCAACCACATGCTCTAAGTAATGGGATAAGCCATGCCCCAAAAAAGGTTGCTCATCAATTGAACCCGCTCTAACAAAGGTTTTAACCGAAACCAAACTCGCAGAAGGATCCGGAACAACCACTACCGTAAGACCATTATCTAGAACAACTTCTTTTACATCTATGTACGACGAAATATCCACTTCTTTAACATCTCCTTTATTTTCGTTACATCCGGATAATACACCCAATAAGAGTAGAACCCCCAATATAACAATACTAAATGATTTTTTCCTAAAATCACCTTTCACACTATCAAACTTATTTAATTCGTTCTGTTTTAAATCCAATGGCCAATCTCCCTTCGTAACCAAAAAATCCAATACGAATAATTTTAACAACCAATGAAATATTAACCCATCAAAAAATACACAAATGCACTTATAGACACGAAAATCACTTCAAATCTGAAAAAAAATTATTTTAAAGAATTCTTCATTTTAAAGGATAATGATATAAATGGAAACGATGACAAACAAAGATACTTTATTTTTAAATGAAAAAATGGGGGAAATCCCATTCAATTTCGATCAATCGACAACAAATGTTTTTGATGACATGTTAAATAGAAGCGTTCCCTTTTACCAAGAGATACAAAACATAATTACAGAAACAGCCGTTCAGCATCTGTCTCAGAAAAAACAACCTACAGTAATAGACTTTGGTTGTTCATTAGGTACGACCCTTATAAATATTGGAACGGAAATACAAACACCATCTACCCTAATAGGGTTAGACTACAGCCCGTCAATGTTAGACGAAGCTAAAACTAACTCTACAAGAAACAAGTCTCTTATAAAACATACTGTTAAATGGATGGAACAAGACTTAAATAAAGACTTTAGTCATCCCCTCCCAGAATCAAATTTGATTACAATGATCCTTACCCTACAATTTATTAAAAAAGAGAACAGACTTGGCTTACTTAAAAAACTCCACAAAACCCTTGCTTCCGACGGAATCTTTATATTGGTAGAAAAAACAATAGAAAAAGATAAATGGACAACAGACTATTTCGAAAAAGAATATTACAAATTCAAAACAAAATCGGGGTATAGTGAAAAAGAAATTAAAAATAAAAAAAAAGCATTAAAGACCGTCCTTACTCCTCTTACAAAAGACGAGAATATCAACCTACTTAAATGTGCGGGTTTTTCGTTAGCCGCGCCAATTTTTCAGTGGTACAATTTTACAGTAATTCTAGGAAAAAAATGAAAAAAAAAGAAGCAAATAAATATTTAAGCCTTGTAAGTAAATTAGGCGGAACAATGATAATTTGTATACTGCTGTTCTTCTATATTGGACTAAGTTTGGATAGATATTTAAACGGTAGCGGAATTTTGACAATATTATTTATGTTTATTGGAATTGTAATTGGATTCTATATAATGTTTCTGTACCTAAAAACATTTTTCGAAAAAGAATCCAAGTTTTAGACACGCAAACCAGGGAATCAAAAATCAACCTTTTAAATTAAAAGGCGAATTGATATAAAAGTGGTCAGGCAAAATAAATTTCAACCCAAGAAAATTGATACATAAGTAAATTAATGTCTAATATAGGAAACATAAGGTATAAAAATGAAAAATCTTAAATTAATTGAAAAAAAAATTACGTTAGCAATAATCTACTTCTACATAACAGTATGTCTATTCGCATTACTTAAAAAAGACGCCACTATCTTCTATTCCCTAAATTTAGGTATTGGATTTAGTTATTTAAGTCTAAAAAACCTTTTTAATTCTGGGGCCCAAATCATATCGAAAAAAGAAAGTTCGCTTTACTTTAAAAACCAGTTCATACGACTAGGTTTAGTAGCGATTCCGGTTGCCATTTCTTTGGCCTGGAAAAACTATTTTAATCTTCCAATAATTCTGTTATCCTTATTTGCCTTTCAGGGGTGTTTTATCATCTTTGAGATTGTTAAAAGCGTTAAAAAAATAAGGAAATTTAATTAACTATGGATGAATTAGGCGTTGTAAAATTAGCTGAGATAGCATTATTTGGAAATGTATTCTCTTACCACAAATCGATGATAATTATGACTTGGATTGTTATGGCAATTTTAGTTCTAATGGCAATCATAACAAGAAAAAAAATAAATCTTATCCCTTCAAGAATTCAAAGTCTTTTTGAATTAATCATAGAATTTTTAGACGATATTACAGTTTCCACTTTAGGAAAAAAAGATGGCCGCAAATTCCTTCCTTTAATATGTGCAGTATTTATGTTTATTCTTCTTTCAAACTGGATTTCAATACTTCCAAATATTTTTAGGTTTTTCGGAGCGGTAATCGCTGCAGGAGCAAATATGTTCGGCAGTGAGTTAGTTACGTTTACAAGCTGGGCAACTTTAGAAGTAGACCCTTCTGCTTGGTACTCATTCCTAATTAAATTTCCAAATATAGAAGAGCCAACCAAATTCCTAGCAACTGACTTGGGATTATCAATAATGATATTAATCATCGCTCATACATATGGAATTAGACAAAACGGAATAGGTAACTACCTTAAAGGTTATATGGGCGACGTTTGGCCTACTACTGGATTTTGGAAATTCATTTTCTTTTTAAACCCCTTTCTTTATATGAATATTCTTGGCGAAATTTCGAATACTGTTTCTCATGCCTTTAGATTGTTTGGGAATATTTTTGGTGGAGGAATGATTGTTGTAATTGTTTCGTCTCTAATTCATAGCGTAATCGTTCCTGTCGGTTTATTAGCATTTTTTGGACTATTTGCAGGAATCGTTCAAGCGTTCGTATTCACAATGTTAACCGTAACATATATAGCACAGCAAAAGGCGTAAATCATGGAAACTATAACTCTATTTTCAATATTAGCAGCAGGAATCGCAATCGGGCTTGGAGCAATTGGATCAGCAATAGGCGAAGGATTCATCGCGATGAAAGCAGTAGAAGCTCTTGGACGACAACCAAATGCGTCTGGAAAACTAATTCGTGTAATGATCGTCGGGCAAGCTGTAACTGAAGCTGCTGCAATTTTTGCATTAGTCGTATCCCTAATTCTCGTTTTCTATACACCAGAAGCTGGAGAATCTATATATAAAGGTTATTACCTACTATCTGCTGGGCTCGCAATCGGGCTTGGTACTATTGGAGCCGGCTTAGGCGGTGGGTTACCAGGTGGTTCATGCATGGAAGGTATCGGACGCCAACCAGAAAATTCTGACATATTAACTATACAAATGATTGTAGGCCAAGCAGTTACTCAAACATCAAGTATATTTGCACTAACAGTATCTCTAATTCTTTTATCGATTGACCCGTCAAATGACATAGTAAAAGTTTTTGCTGTTGTTGGTGGTGGGTTAGCGATGGGACTTGGAGCGATTGGACCAGGAATTGGTGATGGTCTCGTTGCTAAGAATGCGAATCTTGCGGTTGGTAAAAACCCAAGACAAATGGGTCTTTTGACTAGAACGATGGTCATAGGGCAAGCAATTACGGAAACAACTGATATTTATTCATTGGTTGTGTCGCTGATACTAATATTTGTTGTATAAACAAGTACTAGTCAAAATATAAAAAATAAATAAAAAAACACGGAGGAAACGATGGAAGCTATAACAGGACAAGAATTAATAAGAGCGGTTGCATTACTAGGAGCAGGTATTGCTATGGGACTTGGAGCGATTGGACCCGGAATTGGAGAGGGATTTGTTGCAGGAAAAGCTTGTGAAGCTTTAGGAAAACGACCTGACCAAAGTCAACTTATTACAAGAACAATGATTATCGGACAAGCAATTTCTGAAACTACAGGAATTTATTCTCTTATTGTTGCTCTAATTTTAATCTTCGTAGTATAAACGATTTTTTAAGGAGATATTGTGATAAGTACCAATTTATTTGAAATCACTTTTCAAATCGTAAACTTTCTAATCCTTTTGTGGCTTTTAAACAAACTATTGTTTAAAAGCCTGGTATCGTATTTAGACAAAAGACAAGAAATTATAAAAAACGATTTAGAATTAGCAAAATCAAACAAAATAGAATCTGAAAAGATTATTGAAAAACAAAATGAATCTCTTCAACAGGCTTTACTTGAAGCAAAAGCTATAAGAGAAAAAGCAGAAGAGTCATCTAAAAAAGAACGAGAACTTTCTCTTGAAAAAACAAAAGAGGAAGCATCTAGAATTCTTGAAAATACAAAGAAAGAAATTGAATTGGATTTTCAACGTTCTAAAAACGAGTTAATTTCACAAGTTGGTAATATTACGATTGACCTAACTAAAAAAGTGCTCAAAAAAGAAGTATCTAAAGAAACTCAGCAAGAGCTCCTTAGTTCTTATATTGAGACAATTAAATAATGAAAAATAGAATTCTTGCAGAACGATATATTAATGCTTTAATTAATTCTATTCCAGAGTCCAAGGTGAACAGTGATTTAGCGATCGCATCAAACGTCATTAAGGATATTCTCGAGAACAAAGATGAATACAGTCAAATGGTATCCCCCTTTATTCAAAAACATAACAAAAAAATTCGTATGGCTGCTCTCGTTAAAAAGAACGGAGCCAGTCAAACGATAGAAAACTTTTTTTATCTAATTATAACTAAAAATAGAATAGGTCTACTTTCTGATTTTGGAGAAATGATCCTAGAAAAAGTAAAAGAGATAAAAAATGAAGTAGATGTATTAATCGAAACGGCAACAGCATTAGATATGCGTGGTGCAAATTCTTTAATTTCTACACTTGAAGAAAAAACAAACAAAAAACTAAATCCAACGTATTTAGTAAATCCGGAGATACTCGGTGGATTTAAAGCAACAATTAAAAACACGATATATGACGGAAGCGTTCAACACTCAATCGAAAAAGTGCGTCAAAAATTTAGCAACTGTTAGGCAAAGGAAGGAAAACAATGAAAATTAATCCTGAAGAAATAACTTCTGTTATTGAAAAACAAATTCAATCGTTTGATTCAGACGTAGAAGTAAAAGAAATTGGATACGTTCTTCAAGTAGGAGATAGTATCGCTCAAGTATACGGACTAGAAAATGCAATGGCTGGAGAATTATTGAAATTCCCAGAAAATGTTTATGGTGTAGTTTTTAACTTAGAAGAAGACAATGTTGGAGTTGTTATTCTTGGTGAAAGTGAAAAAGTAGCCGAAGGACAGCAAGTTGAACGAACCGGACGTATTATGGATATCGGCGTCGGAGACGCACTTCTTGGACGAGTTGTTAACTCTCTAGGAAATCCAATTGATGGTGCTGGACCAATCCAAACAACGGCAAGACGTCCTATGGAACGAGTTGCGCCTGGTGTTTGCGATAGACAACCCGTTAAAGAACCACTTCAAACCGGAATTAAATGTATTGATACAATGATTCCAATTGGGCGAGGTCAACGTGAATTAATTATTGGTGACAGAAAAACCGGTAAAACAGCAATTGCAATTGATACAATAATAAACCAAAAAAACTCAGATACAATTTGTATCTATGTAGCAATCGGACAAAAAAAATCGACAACTACTAAAATAGTTCAAACATTAAAAGACTTCGGAGCAATGGATTACACAATCGTTGTTTCAGCAGCAGCTTCAGAATCTGCGACTCTTCAATACCTTGCTCCATATGCGGGGTGCGCAATCGGTGAAGAATTCATGGATGCAGGAAAACACGTTTTAATTGTTTATGATGATTTATCTAAACACGCGGTAGCATATCGACAATTGTCTTTGTTACTTAAACGACCTCCTGGAAGAGAAGCTTATCCTGGAGATGTATTTTACTTACATTCCAGACTTCTTGAGCGAGCACTTAAATATTCTGATGAAAAAGGAGCTGGTTCTTTAACGGCACTCCCAATCATTGAAACACAAGGTGGCGACGTTTCAGCTTATATCCCAACTAACGTAATTTCAATTACAGACGGTCAAATTTATTTAGAGTCTAAGCTTTTTAATTCTGGTATTAAACCAGCAGTTAACCCTGGAATCTCTGTTTCTAGGGTTGGTGGAAGTGCTCAAATTAAAGCGACAAAACAAGTTGCCGGTCAACTTAGATTAGACCTTTCTCAATATTGGGAAATCGAAGCTTTTTCACAATTCGGTTCAGACCTTGATAAAGCGACATTAGCTCAACTAGATAGAGGTAAGCGTCTTATAGAAATTCTTAAGCAAGGACAGTATGAGCCATTGAGAATTTCTCTACAAATTGCAATTGTATATTCAACCATTAACGGGTTCCTAGATAACGTTCCAGTTGAAAAAGTTGGTGAATTTGAAAAAGAACTTCACTCAGTTCTTAATATTCAAAATGCAGACCTTCTAGATGCAATTGAATCTGAAAAGAATTTAACAAAAGAAATAAAGGGAAAACTTGATTCAATAATCAAAGAAATTCTTCCTCTATTCACTGAGAAAAAGTAGGCAGCTTTTATGGCTCAATTAAAAGAAATTAAAATAAGAATTGAATCAGTTACGAAAACAAAGAAACTGACTCAAGCAATGAAAATGGTTGCGGCCGCAAAATTTAAGCGGTCCGTAAAATCAGTTTCTGCTACAAAACCATATCTCTCTGAATTGAATACAATTCTAGATGAGTTATTAGGTCGTATGGATTCTGACGAAGTTCCCGCTCTTTTCAAAAAAGAAGGTACATCAGAAAAAACGGCTATAGTAGTTGTAGCTTCTGACAGAGGTCTTTGTGGTGGATTTAATACAGCCTTATTTAAACAGGTAGATTCTTTTTTAAAAGAATCTAATCCTCAAAATATCACGGCGTACTTAATCGGAAACAAAGCCATTGCTTACTTTAAAAATGTGAATTTTGAAAAAAGACATAATTTATCATTTTTTGTTGACTCGGTTACCCCGAAAAATGCAATGGATACATTTGGTCCCGTCATCGACAAATTTGAACAAGACGAATTCGGAGAAATAAAGTTATTTTATAATAAATATTTAAGTGGCGTGTCATTTGAAACAATGGGCGATACATTACTCCCATTTCAACTAAACACTACGAACTCAGAAATATCAAAATCAGATTTTTTCTACGAACCATCCAAAACAAGTATTCTTGCCAAGGTTGGAAAAGAAATTATTCTAAATAGACTTTTTAAAGGAATTTTAGAAAGTAAAGCGTCTGAAGAAGGATCTAGAATGGCAGCTATGGAATCAGCGACTGATAACGCTGGTGAAATGATTAATGATTTAACGTTGTTATACAACCGTTCTAGACAAGCTCAAATTACAAAAGAAATATCAGAAATAGTTGCCGGTGCATTCACCCAAAACTAAATCAGGAGGAAGAGAAAACATGGATACAACGCAAGGAAAAATTACACAGGTTATCGGACCGGTTGTTGATTTTAAATTCCAAACAGGAAACCTTCCTAAACAAGGTCATGCTGTAGAAGTTAAAGTTGACGACAGACGAATCATTTTCGAAACAATGCAACACCTTGGTGATGATCAAGTAAGAGCAATCGCTATGACTAGTACAGACGGATTAGTTAGAGGAATGAGCGCTACTAATTTACAAGAGCCTATTATGGTTCCTGTAGGAAAAGAAACATTGGGACGAATCATGAATGTAGTTGGAGAGCCAATAGATTATGGTGCTCCAATCGTAACAGAGAAAAAGTTACCAATTTTAAGAGAAGCGCCTGCTTTTAACGAACAAAGTACACAAACAAAAATGTTCGAAACAGGAATTAAAGTTGTAGATTTATTAGCACCTTATCCAGTAGGTGGAAAAATCGGATTATTTGGTGGAGCCGGAGTTGGAAAAACGGTTCTTATTATGGAACTTATCCGAAACATCGCAATGGAACACGGTGGATACTCAGTATTTGCTGGAGTTGGAGAAAGAACAAGAGAAGGTAACGACCTTTGGTTAGAGATGAAAGAATCTGGAGTACTTGATAAAACAGCTCTAGTTTATGGGCAAATGAATGAACCTCCTGGAGCAAGATTTAGAGTTGCTCTTACGGGACTTACTCAAGCTGAATACTTTAGAGACAACGAAGGAAAAGACGTTCTTTTGTTCGTAGATAACATTTTTAGATTTGTACAAGCTGGTTCTGAAGTATCTGCTCTTTTAGGTAGAATGCCTTCCGCAGTAGGTTACCAACCAACACTTGGTACTGATGTTGGAGAACTTCAAGATAGAATTACTTCTACAAATAAAGGTTCTATTACATCTGTTCAGGCGATTTATGTACCTGCTGATGATTTAACAGACCCTGCACCAGCAACAACATTTGCGCATTTAGATGCGACAACTGTATTGTCACGTCAAATTGCTTCAGCGGGAATATATCCAGCTGTTGACCCACTTGATTCAACATCCACAATTCTTGATCCTAGAATTATTGGTGAAGAACACTACAACATCGCGAATGAAGTAAAACAAGTTCTTCAAAAATATAAAGAATTGCAAGATATTATTAAAATTCTTGGAATGGATGAATTATCAGAAGAAGATAAAATTACTGTTTCTAGAGCAAGAAAGATTCAAAAGTTTTTCTCTCAACCATTCTTTGTTGGAGAACAGTTTACTGGTATGCCTGGTAAGTATGTTAAAAAAGAAGATACAGTGAAATCGTTTAAAGATATCATTGATGGAAAATACGATCATTTACCAGAACAAGCATTTGCATGGGCTGGTGGAATTGAAGACGTAATCGCTAGAGCAAAAGAAATAGAAAGTAAAAATGGATAAAAAAGACTATTCATTAAAGATTGTAACGCCTCAAGGATTACATTCAACATTTGAAAAAGTAACATTTTGCAGTGTAACCGGAAAAACGGGAGAGATTGGGATTTATCCTGATCACTCCCCTGCTCTATTTGAACTAAATCCTAGCCAAATTAACATTAAATGTAATGAAGGTGGATCTATTATGTTTGTTCCGTCAGGAATACTTCACATAAGTGAAGAGTCTGTTTCTCTTTTAGTTCCTTATATCGAAACAATCGATGATATAAGCGAAAAAAGAGCAGAAGAAGCAAGAAACAAGGCTGTAAAACGGATTGCAAACCCAATAGGTATTGATCTTCTAAGAGCAGAACAATCTTTATTGCGTTCTCAAGAACGTCTATTTCTTCTTAGTCAAAACAATAAAACTAAGAAAAAGTAGTTTTTAATTCAAAAAAAATATCTAAAAAAAGATAGCTAAATAGCTATCTTTTTTTTCGCCCATAAAAACCACGTCACTATACTGCGGGGCCCAGACAAATTACCCGATATCAACGAATAGATCTAAAACCAACAGTCTTCATCTCGAGATAGTTCATGCTTAAAGGCCCTAAATTAATCACTATATGGTTTTCCGTACATTTAACTCAAAACTAAGAAAAGGCAAATCAAAACAATGCCCGAAGACAAATATATACGGCAACGATATTGAATTTTATTACGTTTTCTATCACTCACATGATATATACGACTTCGAGAGAAACGAATATTCTCGTCCAAATAAATAAAACAAGCGAAAAAAAGCCCAAATTCCTGAAATAGTCCAAAATTCACTAATTTAATATTCCAATAAATAAATAAATAAATAAAGAGAAGACCGCAAACAAGCACATACAAGGCTAAATCAATATCTACCACCCAGTAGACGAGACCTTCAAGCAAAAAAACATTAAGATAAAAAGACACAACGCCTAAGCAAAGCGACAGGCAAGCCCTTCAATCAAAAAACATTAAGGTAAAAAACACAACGCCTAAGCAAA
>JABIPA010000070.1 GCA_018698675.1 bacterium
CCCTCCTTAAGCGAAAAGCTTTCCTCTTACTCCCTTACGGGAAATGAGTATATTTGGTATTAGCTATCTTTTCAGATAGTTATTCCAAACTTAAGGGCAGATTACCTATGCGTTACTCACCCGTTCGCCACTAACAGTTAAAACTTCCACCGAGGCTTCCGTAAGAACTGTCCGTTCGACTTGCATGTGTTAGGCACGCCTCTAGCGTTCATCCTGAGCCAGGATCAAACTCTCAGCTAATTGAAAGACTTGATAATAAAATCAAGTCAGTATGTTATGTTTTTTAGAAACAAAAAACTATAAAAAAAATAGGCTCTCGCACGTTTTTAATCTAGACTTGTTATTTAGTTTTCAAAGAACGTTTTTTAACTAGGATGCAAATTGTACCTAACTTAAGAACACTTTGTCAACACTATATTTTGACTATTTTTAGATAATCATAAAAAAAAACACGCAAACACAAAAAAATGAGCACAAAACAGTATAAATATATTAAAAAAAAGAATCAATATATTGTATATATATCAAAAAACATCCAACTAAATAAAAACATACGACTACTAGTGACACACCGAATTAATCGAAAAAAAAAGAGAATTATTCCAGAAACAAAAACATTGGCATCTTATATAAGTAAGAAAGTACTATCTAGAATCTAATAATAGCCAATATTTTATGCGTGAACATTCTATTAGAAAAAACAGGAATACATGATTAATGAATAACATCAAATTATTTAACGCAACAATTAACAAAATCATCAACACTTAAAAAGGGACTAATAAAAATAAATATAGAAATTAACGCCGAAAAATAGATGGATACCATTTCTAATGTAAGATTTCTCCCAAAAACAAATAAATTCAGAAGAAAAGTGTCAACGAAGTCCCAAAAAGAGTATTTCCTCGTGTTGGGTATAACCCATGAGCGCCACAATACAGAAACATAAAGAAACCGAAAATATATATGAAACATACCTCAACGAGGACAAAGCTAACTACGCCCCTCCGTCAAACCTTAAATTCAAATGAAATATAATAATAACCTGATTTCCGAGTAAATTAGGGTTAAATGGTGTTGAAAAGTTGTTTAGAGATTCCCCATATAAATCATGTGAATTGTGAGCGTGTCGTCCACCAAGGTTATTTAGAAACAATTGTTATTCCAATAGCGCCCAAATACCAGACCATTCAGTCTGGCGAATTGAGGAGCTTAATTATTTTGTAAATGATGTGATCCAATTAAAGGAAGACTAATACCTTATCAAACTAATCAACTCAATAGACAGAAATTTGGGAAAAATAAAGGAAGAATTCATTTCGGTAGATAAACAATAAATCTCCCTCAGGATCCAAACTGCGGCAAAATTTGTAATACATCCGAGGTGAGATTCTTAAGTGAGGCCAACACATGTAATAATTTAAGAATAACTTTGAAATAGTAAAAGAGTTATGTATCCAAACCAAAAATTCGACGAAAGGCTTTCAAACTTAAAGCTCCAACCCTCGAAAATCACTATCTTCTTCAAAATTGTAAGTTACCAAATAAATACAAAAAAACGAAATAAAAAGCTAAAAAAAACGTTCGAATCTAGCTGAATTGGCTTGAAGTTATAAATTTGAGCCCAAAATAGGATGTTGAATTAACAAAAGAAAAGTTTCACTACCAACAAATCCAAAAAAAGGGCCACAAAAAAAAATACTAGCTACAAAACTCTGAGGAAAAGGATTCCATCTACGGATTTTATATCCTCGATCAACGAGTCGCTAGGAGAATTCCCCAGGTCAACGATGTTGTAAGCGATTTCGCCACGACTCTTATTCATCATTCCCTGTATATTTAAATCCTCTTTTGCCAAAACTGCGGTAATTTGACTGACCATGTTCGGAACGTTTTTATTCATAATTGCCAACCGTACTTTTCCGGCCCTCTCCATAAAACAGGCTGGAAAATTAACAGAATTAATAATATTACCATCTTCAAGGTAACTTTTAATTTGATTAGAAATCATAATCGCACAATTGTCTTCCGCTTCCATAGTCGATGCGCCTAAATGAGGAAGACAGACTACATTTTTATTTTTTACTAACTCGGATGATCCAAAATCGGTAACGTAAGACCGCAATCCACCAGAATCCAATGCAGTTAAAATATCAATCTCATTGATGATTCCATCTCTTGAAAAATTCAAAAACACAGCTGACGACTTAACTTTGGAAAGAGTTTCTTTGTTAATAATCCCCTGAGTTCCTTCAGTAAGGGGCATATGAATAGAAATGAAATCTGAACTCGATAATAATTCGTCTAACGAAGATGCTCTCTTAACACTATTACCAAGTCCCCAAGCATTTTTAACTGTAATAAATGGATCAAAACCAACAACATTCATTTCTAGACTCAATCCTGAATTTGCTACCATAGTCCCAATGGCCCCTAATCCAATAACACCTAATGTTTTGCCTTTGATTTCAGTTCCTTTGAATCTTGACTTATTTTTTTCGACATTGGTCTTAAAATCTGTAGGTTCGGAACCTTTCAAAGACTTAACGAACTCAACTCCATCTACAATATTACGCGCTGTCAAAAACAACCCGCTCAGAACGAGTTCCTTAACAGCATTAGCATTTGCGCCAGGAGTATTAAAAACGACAATCCCTTTTTCGGTGCACCTAGAAACGGGAATATTGTTTACGCCGGCTCCGGCCCGTCCTATTGCCTTCACCCTTGAATTAAATTCAATACCGTTCAAATCGTGACTTCTTACAATAACTGCGTCCGTATCTAAATCCTCTTTACTAAGAGAAAAATGGGGCGAAGTAAATTTACCAATGCCTTTTTCAGAAATATTATTAAAAATGCCTAGTTTATACATAAAATTATCTTTTTCTAAATTGATAACCTTTTCTTGCTTTTTTACGGCCATATTTCTTTCTTTCTTTAACTCTCGCATCTCGAGTCACCATTCCAGCCTCTTTTAAAGGTTTTCTAAATTCACCGTTCATTTCCATTAGGGCTCGTGTCAATCCTAATTGACATGCTCCTGCTTGTCCCGTTAGACCGCCTCCTGAAACGGTAGAAAATACATCATATTTTCCCTCAATATTGAGCAACCTAAGAGGCTTCATAACCGAATCATTTAAAATACCTCTTTTAAGATAAAAAGAAGAATTGAACCCGTTAATCACAAACAACCCTTTTCCAGGAGCAACCCAAACTCTCGCTATTGAAGACTTCCTTTTACCAGTCCCGTAATTCGCGTCCTTCGCAACTTTCAATTTAACCTTTTCGTCTAAAACGTTACTCATCAATTCCTCCATTAATATTCAAATGTATCGGGTTTTGCGCCTTATGAGGATGACTATCCCCGGGATAAACTTTAAGTTTAGTCAGCATCTGCCTACCCATTGAATTTTTAGGCAACATTCCCTTTACGGCTTCCATAAGAACCTTTTGTGGTTGCTTTTCTAACATGTCAACGAACGAGCGTTCTTTAATTCCTCCAGGGAAACCTGTATGCCAATTATACTTCTTTTGCTCTCGCTTTTTTCCTGTAAGCAAAACTTTCTTGATATTTGTAACAACAACAAAATCGCCTTCGTCAACCGACGGCGTGTAAGTAGGCTTCTCTTTTCCTGAAAGAATACTAGCTACTCGACTTGCAAGTCTACCCAATACCTGATCTTTAGCATCCACCTGATGCCAACTTTTTTCTCTTTTATCTTTTCCCGAAGGATAATACGACTTCTGACTCTTATTCATTCAAAAATCTCCTTTAATAGTTAATATACGTAGCATTTCTAAAAACCAATCCGTTAGGATCTACAGTTTTATAAAAACGCTTACATTCATCGTCGCGAGTCAATGCCTTTTCAAACTCCTCAACTAATAATCTATTCTGACTACAAGCTAAAAAAGCGCCAAGTATATTTCTTATCATATTATACAGAAACCCTTGTCCAACTACAGACAAACAATATGACTGACCATCGCCTCTTTGAAACTCACTAAATGCATTAAGCTTCTTAACACGACAGCTATAAAGTGTCCTCCAAGTTCCATTCGATTCATTTCCGTTCTTGTTAGAAAAATTCATAAAATCGAATCTCCCAACAACAAGATTAGAAAGCAAACCTAAAACCTCGAGGTCAATAACACATTCTACAGAACCAACCATATGTTGTAAGAACACGGAGGGTTCCTCTTTCGAAAAAAGGAAGAAATATTCTCTCCCAAATGTACTTTTCCGAATATTTAATGTATTTGAAAACTGCTTAAAACATTTAGTGACTCTCAAATCAGTCAAAACTGAATTCAAGGCCTCTTTAACTTTGAAGCTATCCAGACAAACCAAACTTTCGACGGTAAGCCACATCGGCATTCCAACCGAATGAACGCCACGGTCCGTGCGTCCACAATACAACAACATCACGTCGTTTCCAAATATTTTTAACGCGGCCGTTTTCAGTACTGACTCTACCGTCGGACTAAAAGACTGCCGCTGAATACCAAAGAACTTACTCCCGTCATACTCAACGTATAACTTAAACGAAACTTTTTTAGGCAAGCTCTAAAAGAGAAACAGGAGCTGCGTCTCCTTTACGAAAACCAACCTTAGTCAGACGAATATATCCACCATTTGTTTCCGAGTATTTGCTCGAAAGACTAAATATCTTTTTAATAGCTGACCGATTCGGAAGCATTTTCATAGCTTTTCTAACTGACGATAAATCTCCATTTTTACCAAGCGTTATAATCTTTTCAGCGTAAGCTTTAGCAGCCTTTGCTCTAACATCAGTAGTTTTAATTTTTTGATTCTCGAACAATGCCAGTGTTAACGATCTCAAAAGTGCGACCCTCTGATCAGTTGGCTTATTAAGCTTTTTATTGCCTTTTCTATGATTCATAAAAAACCCCTCTATCCTTCTTCTAACTTAAGTTCTAATCCGAACTGTTTTAATTTACCGTTTATCTCATCAGCGCTCTTTTTACCAAAGTTTTTGATTTGAATTAATTCAGCGATATCTTTTTGAACCAAATCCCCTAGGGTTTGAATTCCCGCTCTTTTAAGACAATTCGAAGATCTTGCGGATAGTTCCAAATCATCTATTGACATACCCATTGCTTTTTCCCGAGTACTCTCCAAGTCCGAGCTCTCAGATTCTGATTCCAATTCTTCTGGCTTTTCATTAATAGTATTAAAAATACTTAATTTCTCCACCATCAATTCTGAAGCTTTTCTTACTACTTCTTCAGGTCCTACGCTTCCATTGGTCCAAACCTCTAACGTCAATTTATCGTGATTTAGTTCATTACCTACTCTGATATTATCAACCTGGTGATTTACCTTAACGATTGGAGAAAAATAAGCATCTATATTGATCTGATTAATATCAGATTCTACTACTTCACGAACATCCGAATCATCGTATCCAATGCCACTTGATAGAGTAATTTCAATATTAAGCTTCGCTTTCGGTTCTGTAATCTCCGCTAGATACTGTTCCCCATTAATCAATGATACGGACTCATCTAAAACGATATCCGAACCAGTTACAATTCCCTTACCAGATTTTTCTATTCGTAAGATTTTGTCCTCATCCCCATCCGCCTTGAATATCAATTGTTTTAAATTACTTACGATATCCATAACATCTTCTAAAACACCGGGAACGGTCGAGAATTCATGGGTGACCCCTTCAATTCTAACGGAAGTAATTGCATACCCACCAATTGAAGACAGAAGAATCCTTCTCAAAGAATTACCAACCGTAACTCCCATACCTCTATCCAAAGGCGATATTATAAACTTTCCACGATCTAATTCAATTTCATCAAACTTAACCCAAGGTATAACGCTTTTCACAACTATTCTCCTACAATCTGTTTCTTAAAAACTCGACAACCAATTGTTCTTCAACAGGCACATCCACCTGACTACGTTGAGGAACTTCCAAAACTTTAATTGACTTACTTTTCTCGTCAACACTAATCCATGAAGGAGCTGTAGAATTATCTTTGTTGTTAAATTCTAATATCGTTTTTTTCCCGTTTTCAACATAACTAATTTCTTCTCCGACCTTCACCCTATATGAAGGTATATCTACTTTTTGAGTTCCAACTCGAAAATGCCCATGACGAATAAGTTGTCTTCCTTCATATCTAGAACGAACAAAGTTTGATCTATACAGAACATTGTCCAAACGAGTCTCAAAAATAGTAATCAAATTATGTCCAGCAATACCCTTCTTAGACGACGCTTCTTTAAAATATCTACCTAATAATTTATCGGTAACATTATAAAAACATCTAATCTTTTGTTTTTCCCTCAATCGCTTACCGTATTCAGAAAGCTTTCTTAGCATTACCTTTCGAGGGCCGGGAGGGGTATTTCGCTTTTCAATAGCACATTTCGCTGAAAAACACCGAGCACCTTTCAAAAATAGCTTCACCCTATTTCTTCTACAAATCTTACAACTGGGTTGATTATAATTAGCCATATATTTTCTCCTAGACCCTTCTTCTTTTTCTAGGGCGACATCCATTGTGCGGAACCGGAGTTATGTCTTTCAATGACTCAACTTCTAAACCAGCGCCTTGAATAGCCCTAATAGCAGTTTCTCTACCTGACCCAGGCCCCTTTACTAATACATTAATACGCTTCATTCCGACCACATCAATCGCCTTTTTAGCAGCTTGTTCTCCTGCTTGTTGCGCGGCGAATGGAGTTCCCTTCTTGGTCCCCTTAAACCCAACATTTCCTGTCGAGCTACTTGCAATAACATTACCCTCTAAATCAGTAATAGTAATTACAGTATTATTGAAGGTTGATTTGATATAAGCTGTACCTGCTGGTACATGCCTTTTTACTTTTTTACTTTTATTTAATGACACACTATCCTCCCAGACTATTTAGTAACTTTTTTCTTACCAGCAACGGCGATCTTCTTACCCCTTTTAGTTCTGGCATTCGTATGAGTTCGTTGCCCTCTAACCGGCAATTTCCTCTTATGCCTCGCACCTCTATAGGAACCCGTATCTTTCAACCGGCGAATATTGGCATTTTCTTGCCTTTTCAAATCACCTTCGATTACATATTCTCTTATCGCGCTTCTTAACTCTACGACTTGTCCTTCAGACAAATCCTTTACTCTTACTGTATTTTCAATGTTACAGGAGTTCAATAATTCCTGTGCCACGAAGGGACCAATCCCGTAAATGTAAGTTAATCCGATACCAATTCGTTTGTTTTTGGGTAAATCTACCCCAGCCAATCTTGCCATATACTATCTCCTTCTACCCTTGCTTCTGCTTGTGCTTTGGTATTTCGCAAATAACCCTTAAAACACCGTGTCGCTTTATAATTTTGCACTTGTTACATATTTTTTTAACTGATGCTCGCACCTTCATTTAAAATCCACCTTTATTTTTCCAACGTTAAAATTTCTGGTTCACCATCTGTAATACAGATCGTATTCTCATAATGAGCAGAGAATTTTTTATCCCGCGTAATTATAGTCCATTTATCTGGTAATGTTAAGACATGATGTGATCCAATATTCACCATCGGCTCGATGGCAAAGGTCATACCACTTTTCATGACAACACCAGATTCCCTTTTGCCGAAATTTGGAATCAAGGGATCTTCGTGCAATTCCTTTCCAACTCCATGACTGTATAGGTCCTTTACAACTGAGAACCCGTTGTTCTCCACATAGGTTTGAAGAGCATTAGAAACATATCCAAGCCGATTTCCATGCCTTGCAAACTTGATGCATTCAAAAAAAGCCTCCTTGGTAACATTTACTAATTTAGAAACTTCCTTTGTCACGGGTTCGATTGTAAAGGTTCTAGCTGCATCAACGTGAAACCCTTCATAATAAACGCCGCAATCTATACTCCAAACATCCCCAGGCAAAACAATTTTCTCTGCATTTGCTAAACCATGAACAACTTCTTCGTTTCGGGAAACACAAAGTGTATATTTGAATCCCCTATACCCCAAGAAGGAAGGCCTTCCACCAGCATTTATAATATGATCACGAGCCAAATCGTCCAAAAACTTTGCGGTAACCCCAACCTTCAAATGTTCTCTTAAAAGTGAAAAAACACTACCTAATATGATTCCACCCTTTCTCATACTTTCTAAATCTTTTGACGACTTTAATACTATCATTGGTCTTCTAATTCCTTTAAAATCAATTCGGTAACTTTATCTTTTGTTAAAGTAGCATCAATAGTTGTAACTTTGTCACCATAAAATTCCAACATTGGTAAAATTGTTTCCTCAAAGATTTTATGCCTTTTCCGAACTACTTTCTCGTTATCATCGTTTCGTAAAATCAATTCACCACCACAAGTGCTGCAAACTTTTAACAGACTCTCCCTAGAGTCCTTCATACTAAAAATTTCATTGCACCGAACGCAGATACGTCTACTTAATATTCTTCCAATCAAGTCTTGAACAGGGATTTTTAAATAAAGAACTTTCAATTCAACACTTTCTGGACTGGAAGAAAAAAATTTAGATAAATCTTTTGCCTGATTCAAATTCCTAGGAAATCCATCTGAAACAATCCCAGTCTCTATATGGTTCTCTTCAAAAAAGCGTTTCAAAAGAAGAATCATAGTTGCATCGTCTACCAAATTCCCATCCGATATTAGTAGTGACATTCTCTCGCCATCTGCGGTACCTTTATTGACCTCTTGGCGTATCAAGTCACCTGTAGAGAGTTTAACTAGATTTTTTTTTTTTGAAATAATCGAGGATTGAGTACCCTTGCCGGAACCAGGTGCACCAATTAAAAGACAACAAAGTGTCATTGAAGCAGGCCTTCATATTTTTTGGAAACCAAATAGGACTCGATTTGTTTAACCAAATCCATAGCAACTCCTACAATTATTAGAAGGGCTGTTCCACCTAGGCCCATAAAACTAGTAACCTTAGTAAGGTTAGCAGATACAACAGGAACCAAGGCGACAAATCCAAGAAAACAAGCGCCGACTAATGTAAGCTTAGAGACAATTTTCTCCAAGTACTCAACAGTTGGCCGCCCAGGCCGAACGCCTAGTATAAAGCCGCCGTATTTTTTAATACTATCGGCAAGCTCCTTCGGATTGAAGGAAATAGCTGTGTAAAAATATGTGAATATGAATATCAAAAAACAAAAGGAAAAATTATATAGAAATCCATCGTAGCGATAATATTTTGAAAAAAAATCACCAACTAATTCAATATCTACGTACTGGGAAAACATTAAAGGAAACTGTAACATAGCGGAAGCGAATATTATTGGCATAACACCACCTTGGATTAGTCTCAGAGGAATATAGGTATTTTGACCACCATACATTTTACGTCCTACGACCCTTTTTGCATACTGCACCAAAACACGACGTTGTGCTTCTTGAACACAAACAATACTAACTATAATTCCAAAAAAAACGGAAATCATCAAAATCACACCAAAAATGCTAGTTCCTCCTTGAACCTGAACAACAGTATTCCGAATATAACTAGGCATTTGAGCTATAATTCCAACGAATATAAGAATGGACGCACCGTTTCCGATCCCGTATTCCGTTAAAACTTCGCCTAACCACATTACAATTGCGGCTCCTGCGACTAAAGCAGTTATCGAATAGAATAAAAACAATCCAAAATGAGCATCTGGCACCAAAAAGGCCTTAAACCCAATACTCATAACAGATGCTTGTACAAAACTCAAACAGATTGCCAAGTATCTAGTATACTGACTCAATTGTTTTCGTCCTGAGTCACCCTCTTCAGCAATCTCCTTTAACTTAGGGTACATGATAGTTAATAGTTGCATAATTATCGATGCGTTGATAAATGGCAAAATACCAAGTGAAAAGACAGAAAACCGACTCATACCTCCACCGGAGAAAAGGTTAAAAAACCCTAAAAGACCACCTTGTTGAAACAATGCTTTAACTGCGTCCAAATCAACCCCTGGAATTGGAATATGACTTCCCAGTCGATAAACAATAACTATAAAAAGACTAAACAGAATTTTTGTTCTTAGGTCTTTCAACCTGAATATGGTAAGTAAATTACTCATTCTATTTAATTACTTCAGCTTTGCCCTTTGAAATTCCAATTTTTTCAATCGCCGTTTTAGAGAACCTATCTGCGGTAATACTAATACCTTTCGTCAATTCACCATTACCAAGAACCTTTACTAAAGCACCTGAAAGCTTTTGAGTTTTTGTCAAATGATCTCTCAAATCTATTTCGTTCAAATTGCTTTTTTTACAAATTTCGCTAATAACTTCTAAATTAAAAGATACGACCTCAGTCCGATTAAAATTGAAGAATCCATTTTTTTTGGGGATACGACGATAAAGAGGCATTTGACCACCTTCAAACCCGGCCATTTGCGAAAATCCAGACCTACTTCTCTGGCCTTTATGACCTCTTCCACACTCTCCACCGTGTCCGGAGGAGTTTCCTCTTCCCTTTCGAGTCCTGTTTTTAACAGCTCCCTTTAGGGGTTTTAGTTCTAATTTATCCATTTTTTGTAGTTTCCTTTTTTTCTTCTTTTATCGTAACAGAAAACTTTTTACCACGTAATTTCACTTGTTCATTGTAGTCTCTTAAAGTCTTTAAACCCTCAATTGCCGCCTTTGCGTTATTGATCGTATTTGAACCACCAATGCATTTTGCGACAACATCTTTAAACCCGGCAGACTCAAGCAAGATACGAACACTACCCCCAGCAATAACCCCAGTACCAGGTTTAGCAGGTTTTAATAGAACCTTAGCAGCTCCAAAGTGTGCCAAGACCTCGTGTGGTAATGTTCCGTTAACAATATTAACTTTAATTAAACTCTTTTTCGCTCGGTCGATCCCTTTTTTAATGGCAACGGGGACTTCTTTAGACTTACCAACACCAATTCCAACTCGTCCGTTTTTGTCACCTACAATAACGAATGCCCTAAAGGCTAACCGTTTACCACCAGTAGTGACTTTGTTGACCCTATTGATTTTAAATGCCTGCTCAACAAATGTTGAATCTTTGCCTTTTCCAAATGTCGAATCTTTGCCTTTTCCAGACGAATTATTCTTTAGCATCGTTACATAACTCCTTTAAAATTTTAAACCTGATTTTCTTGCCCCGTCAGCCAAAGCCTTTACACGCCCGGTATACAAATAATTATTTCTATCAAACCAAACAGAACTTATATTAGATTCTTTCGCTTTTTTTCCTAAGTCAACGCCAGTAGAAAATGCTGACTCAACATTCCCTCCATTTTTTGACTTAATCGATGTTGCAGACACTAATGTGACTCCATTAGAGTCGTCAATAATCTGTGCAACGATTGCATTATGACTTCTTGAAACAACAAGCCTCAATCTATCTTGCCCCTTTAAAATCTTACGTCTTCTTACATATTTGTTAATTGCCATTTTATCTCCACCTATTTTTTGACGCTTTTTCCAGCTTTTAATTTAAGAGGAACGCCAACAAATCTTACGCCTTTACCTTTATAAGCATCGGGTTTTCTGAGCTTGACTAAGTTGGCAGCCACACTACCGACTAGTTCTTTATCAATTCCGCTAATCTTTATTTTTGTCTGCCCTTCTAAAGTAAAATCAATACCTTTTGGACAATCATAAACAACTGGATGAGAATACCCTAAACTAAAATTAAGACCATTGCCTTCTTTTTTAACTCTATATCCTACACCCACTAATTCCAAATCCTTCAAAAAACCGACAGTAACACCGTCTACCATGTTTTGAATCAAAGCTCTATACAAGCCGTGTTTGGAACGAACTTTTTTATCTTCCGACAACCTTTCTACATTTACAAGGTCTTCAGATATTGACAATGTGATCTGAGGATCTATTTCTCTTGAAAGAGTTCCCTTCGGACCACTCACTTTTACAATTCCATTACTAAATTCTACTTTTGCACCATCTTTTAATAAAATGGATTTCTTTCCTATTCGTGACATATTGTACTCCTCAATAAACTAAACCTAGTAGTTCCCCACCAAGATTGTTTATTCTCGCTGTTTTACCATCTAGAATACCTTTTGTAGTGGACAAAATACTAATTCCGAAACCACCAAGCACTTTTGGGATATCAGCTTTTTTACAGTAAACTCTTTTACTGCATTTGCTTACCCGTGTCATCTCCTTGATTAAAGAAGAACCATTTGGCGCGTACTTCAAAACAATTTTAATTGATTGTTTATTTAAATCTAAACTCACTACGTCATACGATCTAATAAAGCCTTCGTCTTTCAAAATCTTGCAAATTCCCAACTTTATTTTCGAAAACGGAACCACTAGATCAGGGGACTTAACATTAATTGCATTTTTGATTCTACAAAACAAATCAGCAATTGGGTCTGTAATTTTCATATTTATACTCCTACCAAGATGCCTTTTTAACGCCAGGTAACTTTCCATTACTTGCCATTTTTCTAAAACAAAGCCTACATAAACCAAAAAATCTCAAAAAGCCCCTTGGTCTACCACATATATTACACCTATTACGGTGTTGTGTTGTATCGACCTTTTTCAAATTTTTTAAAACCATACTCGTTTTTGCCATTTAATTTTCCACCTATTCCTAATTCATCCTAAAAGGAAAGCCAACTTCTTTTAACAGCTCAAAGGCTTCCTCGTTAGTGTTCGCTGACGTTATTACTGATATATTAAACCCTCGTACCTTATCAAGGTTGTCTAAATCAATTTCAGGAAAAATAGTACAATCTTTAATTCCTAGGTTGTAATTACCCCGTCCATCGAAAGATTTCCGTGGAATACCGCGAAAATCACGTATCTTAGGGAGAGAGATACGAACTAATTTTTCTAAAAACTCGTACATTTTTTGGTTTCTGAGAGTAACCATGCTACCAATAATTTGTCCCTCTCTTAACTTAAAGTTAGAAATAGACTTTTTTGCCTTGGTTAGCAACGGCTTCTGTCCACTAATAGACCGAACATCTACTACCGCACTATCAATTGCTTTACTATTAGAAATTGACTCCCCAGCCCCTCTACTAATAACAACTTTCAAAATTTTTGGGATTTGATGAACATTTTCGTATCCAAATTTCTCTTGAAGCTTTTTTGACACTTTTTCTTTATATAATTGCTTAATTCCACTCATATTATTTCCACCTTAGCCTAGAACGTAAGACGATTTTTTTAGCTTTCGCATCTTTTTATCATCTTTTGTAACGAACCCGACTTTTTCTCCTTTTTTAGACTCAGGAGAAATAAGTCTAACATTGGACGCATCAATTTGGCCTTCTAGCTTCTCAATGCTTCCTTTATTCTGCTCATTTCCTTTTACGTGTTTGGTAACTATATTCAACTTCTCTACAGTCAATTTTCCAACCTTAGGCATAACAGCCTTGACCACACCTTTTTTCCCTTTGTCTTTGCCAACAGTGATGATAACTTCATCACCTTTTTTAATTTTGTTCATATATAACTCCTATAAAACCTCTGGTGCTAACGAAACAATTTTAGAGTATTGCTTATCCCTTAATTCGCGGGGAACAGGTCCGAATATTCTAGTAGCAACTGGATTTCCATCAGGATTTATAAGTACCAAGGCATTTTCATCAAAACGAATAACGGTGCCATCGGCTCGTTTAATCTTCCCTTTTGTTCGAACGACAACACCTTTTACAACTTCACTTTTTTTAACCGTTCCGTTAGGTATTGCTTTCTTAACAACACAAACAACCCGGTCACCGACTCTTGCGTACTTTCGGTGAGAACCACCGAGTACTCGTATTACTAATACTTCTTTAGCGCCTGAGTTATCAGCAACCTTTAATCTTGACTCAACTTGAACCATCTTCCATTACTCCTATGATATAACTTCTTTGACAAACCACTTTTTAGTCTTACTGATTGGTTTGCATTCTTGAATTAAAACGGTGTCTCCAACTCCTATTTTAAATCCTTCCTTTATATCAGAAGGATAACTTTTAGAAGACTTAAAACTTTTTTTGTATTTTGAATGAACCTTAGTTCCCTCAACAAGAACTTGAACGGTTCGACTGTCACTCAATTTTTTTACAGTCCCTTTAATAACCTTGAAGTTCAACTTTTTAACTTTTGACTCATTTGATTTAGACATTTTGTTTCCTTGTATTTCCAAGCTCTGTTTTCAGCCTTGCTATTTCACGCTTTGTTTTCGATATTTTAGAAGTATCCTTCAAATCATTACTAACAAGTTTCATTCTCAACTCAAATAAAGACTTAGATTTATCCAATATCTTTTTTTCTAGCTTTGTAATTGTATTTTCACTCATATAATTTTCCTATTTAATATTCTCTTTTAAGAAATTTTGTTTTAAGTGGCAATTTATAACTAGCCAAGGCTAGAGCACGTTTTGCAACCTCTTCGTCGACTCCACTAATTTCAAAAACCATCTTACCACGTTTTACTTCGGCTGCCCAAAACTCAGGATTTCCCTTTCCTTTACCCATACGAGTCTCCGCAGGCAATCTAGTTATACTTTTATCTGGGAAAATTCGTATCCACACTTTTCCACCACGTTTAATATGCCGAGTCATAGCTCGCCTCGCGGCCTCAATTTGTCTATCCGTGATCAACCCGTTTTCAATGACTTTTAAACCGTAGTCGCCAAAAGAAACTTCAGTTCCACTTCTAGCAACTCCGCGATTTCGTCCTCTTTGTAACTTTCTATATTTAGTCTTTTTTGGCATTAACATTGAAATATTCCTCTTTAACTATCCGTTTGTTTACGTGCCGGCTTCACATTAGTTTTTTTAATGATATCGCCTTTGTATATCCAAACTTTTATTCCTATTTTTCCAAAAGTAGTGTTAGCCTCGCCATAGTCATAGTCAATATTCGCTCGAAGCGTGTGTAATGGTACACGCCCTTCCCGATACCACTCTGTCCTAGCTATCTCAGCACCACCCAATCGCCCAGCACATGAAATCTTTACACCTTGAGCACCAGACTTCATTGCCTTTTGAACGGTCATCTTCATAACACGT
Source organism: bacterium (assembly GCA_018698675.1). GTDB lineage: Bacteria > Margulisbacteria > Marinamargulisbacteria > JABIPA01 > JABIPA01 > JABIPA01. Next base: position 15,020 of record JABIPA010000070.1, read on the forward strand.
CTAAACGGGTTCCTTTTTTCAAGTTGCATGGCAACCCATTCCCTAATCATTTTTGAACTAATTTCAGAATCCTTGTCCTCAATTATAGTAATTTGGGCTTTTCGGTTTATTAGTTTATTAACTTCTTCGGCTAAAAACTTTATATCCTTACCACCTTTACCAAAAACGACACCAGGCCTTGCAACATGAATTTTAATTTCTGTATGTTGACTCTTTCTGTGAACTTCAACTCGAACAACACCAGCGCGTTTCAATTCTTTTTCAATAAAACTTTTTATTTTAATATCTTCTAAAATTAATGTGGAGTAGTTAGATTGATCGGCAAACCATGTAGATTCCCAATCCTTTACGATACCAATCCTCATTACATTAGGATGTGCTTTTTGTCCCATATGCGTAACTACTTCCTTTCTTCCAATTCAACCACTAAATGACATGTTCTCTTGATTATGGCAAAAACACGTCCTCGTGCTCGTGCTTGAGACCTTTTCAACCTAGGACCTTCGTTAACCAACAATTTTGAAATAACAAGTTCCTCAGGATTCAAATTAAAATTGTTTGTTGCGTTTGCTTCCGCAGAATTCAATAGGTCGAACAAAAGTCTTGCGCCTTTGTGAGGTAGAATTCTTAAAACCTGTTTACTATCGTTCAATTTCTTTCCCCTAACCAAATTAGCCACTCGCATGACTTTAGAAGGAGACATTCTAATATAATTCGCTTTTGCTACCGCAGTTTTATCTTTACTCATTATTATTCCTACTTTTTCCCGCCGCCGTGCGATCGAAATGTTCTAGTATAAGAAAACTCGCCCAACTTATGACCAACCATGTTTTCTTGTATAAAAACTGGAACGTGTTTCTTTCCGTTATAAACAGCAATAGTATGCCCAATCATCTCAGGAGTGACTGTACTTCTACGAGACCAAGTTTTTATAAGCTTCTTCTCTTTGCTTTCGTTTAACTTGTCTATTTTCTTTTCTAATGCCTCTTCGACGTAAGGTCCTTTTTTTAATGATCTGGCCAAGGTAAATTCCTCCTACTTTCGTTTACTAACTATATACTTATTTGACTTGTTCTTTTTATTTCTTGTTTTCATACCCATTGTATTTTTTCCCCAAGGAGAACACGGGTATTCCCGCCCAATTGGAGCACGTCCTTCTCCACCACCATGAGGGTGATCGCAAGGATTCATAACAGTTCCTCTAACTTTAGGTCGTCGACCTTTCAACCTAGAGATACCTGCTTTTCCTCGTTGTGTGTTTCGATGGTCGGAGTTTCCAACAGCTCCAACGGTGGCAACACAGTCTACACTAATCAATCTTGTTTCGCCAGAGGGGAGTTTAACATTTCCGAATTTATCCCCTTTAGCAACCAACGTTGCACAGGACCCTGCGGACCTACATAATAAGCCCTTTCCTTTCGCATGTAACGCGATATTATGAATAAAAGTGCCAGCGGGAATATCTTTAATTTTTAAACAATTTCCGGGTTGAATTTCGGAATTCTCGCCGTTTTCAACAATTTGACCTACTTTCAGTTTGTCGGCTGCCAAAATATATCTCTTTTCACCGTCACTATATGCCACTAACGCGATATTTGCTGAGCGGTTCGGATCATATTCCAAAGATATTACTTTTCCTTTGATTCCATCTTTATTAGTTCTTGAAAAATCAACTATTCTATAAAGGCGCTTAAGCCCCCCACCACGTCTCCTAACAGTAATTTGTCCCGAGTTATTTCTTCCATTGGTTTTTGACTTAGTAGTTGTCAATCGCTTTTCTGGCCTTTTCGAGGTTAAATCAGAAAAGTCTATTGTCTTTCTAGTTCGTTTTCCATTTGATGTTGGTTTATAATTTTTAACTGCCATTTTTTATCCTCTACGAGTAAATCTTCATAATACTATCAATAACCTGATCGTCTTTAAGAGTAATAATAGCTTTTTTCATCCAAGATGTCTCTCCAACTATCCTTCCTCTACGACGTTTTTTTGGTTTTGTTTTTATGATATTTACAGATTTAACGTCAACACCAAAAAGGCTTTTAACAGCGCTTTTGATTTCGATTTTATTTACGGATTGTCTAACTTCTAACGTGTATTTTCCTTGCTTGCTGTGCGCCATAGATTTTTCTGTGACCAAAGGCTTAATGATAACTTCTTTATTCACTTAAATTACCTCCCAAAACACTTAAACAAGAAGTTGACACTAATGTCAAACCACATTGAATCGTTTTTTCTACATCCAAATGTCCGCTATATTGAATAGAAACATTTTTCAAATTCCGCGCCGCTCGTTCAAATGAACTATCCGATTTATCCAAAACGATCTGCACTTTTCCCTTTTCAAGTAGAAGGGAGCTAATCAACTTAGCGACATCTTTCGTCTTCAAACTCTCATCAACTACGGAATTGATAATAACAATTTTGTCTGAATTCCTGTTTACTAAGTCAATCTTGGCGGAACTTATCTGCTTTTTATTCAGTTTGTATCTAGTTGACCTCATAGAAGGTCCAAAAATCACACCACCGCCTACAATTAGAGGACTTCTACTTGTTCCTCTTCTGGCGCGCCCTGTACCTTTCTGAGCGTAGGGCTTAGCGCCACCTCCACGAACATCAGATCTGCCTTTAACAAGAACTGTGCCTTGTTGTCTTATCTTTTTCTGAAGCGTACGAAGTAGGTGTAATTGATGTGTATTTTCTGATGGCTTACCATCATAATTCAATAAAACATCTCCGTCTTTTGAACCATCTAGATTATATTTTTTTAACTTAATTTCCATTTGACTCTACCTTTATTACCAAAAGATTACCTTTTTTCCCAGGAACCGAACCTTTTATGAAAAGAACATTATTTTCGATATCCTTAGACGCAACTGTTAGGTTCCGAATTGTACGAAATTTATTCCCCATTCTACCGGCCATTTTTTTGCCTTTCCAAACGCGGCCTGGATCGGTACCTCCACCAATGGATCCAGGTCTCCTGTGACTTTTTGAGCCGTGGGACATTGGACCACAGGCAAACCCGTGTCTTTTAATAACGCCGGCGAATCCTTTACCGATCGTCTTACCCTGAACGTCAATTGAATCGCCTACATTAATTTGGCCCATCCCAATCTCGTCGCCAACTGACAACTCATGTGAAACCGTTCTAGATTCTCGAACTATTTTTTTTGGACTAATATTCAATTTTTGAAAATAGCCCTTCCTTGGTTTTATAAGAGAATCTTCTTCAACATCTTGATAACCAATTACTACCGACTCATAACCATCTGATTCCTCAGATTTTATAACCAGAACTTGCCCAGAAATTATTTCAACAATACTAACTGGAACCACAGTTCCCTCAGATTCGATAATCTGAGTCATTCCTATTTTTCTACCTAATACTTTTAACTTCATATTTTTTTACCTTAGTTAAGTTTAATTTCTATATTAACACCAGCGGGTAAATCCAACTGTCTTAACGCATCAACAGTTGAAGCTGGAGGATCGACAATGTCAATAATCCTTTTATGCACACGAATCTCATAATGCTCTCCTCCACGTTTATCAACGTGAGGAGATTTAAGAACACACCATATTTTCTTTTTCGTCGGCAATGGAATCGGACCTAATACCTTCGCTCCCGACCTCTGAGCTGTTCCTACAATCTTTTGTGCAGACAAGTCCAGAATTCGATGATCGAAAGATTTCAATCTGATTCTAATTTTATGTTCGCTTTTAGTTTTAGTGTTCACTATATTCTTTCCTATTCGATAATCTTAGTAACAACGCCGGCACCAACTGTACGGCCACCTTCACGAATTGCGAATCTCATACCTTCTTCACAAGCTACTGGTACAATTAGTTTTACCTCAAGTGATACATTATCACCCGGCATAACCATTTCCGTTCCTTCAGGTAATGTAACATCTCCTGTTACGTCTGTTGTTCTGATATAAAATTGTGGTCTATATCCTTTGAAAAATGGCGTGTGTCGTCCACCTTCTTCTTTTTTCAATACATATACTTCAGTTGTGAAATGAGTATGTGCTTTGATACTTCCTGGCTTTGATAAAACTTGTCCTCTTGTGAGGTCTTCTTTATCAATTCCACGAACCAACGCTCCCATGTTATCTCCTGCTTGACCTTGATCTAACAGTTTTCGAAACATCTCGATTCCAGTGATTGTTGTTTTTCTAACTTCTTCACCCATTCCGATTATTTCTACTTCTTCTCCAACTTTAATGGTTCCTCTTTCAACACGTCCAGTTCCTACCGTTCCACGGCCTGTGATACTGAATACATCTTCAATTGGCATTAAAAATGGCTTGTCTACATCTCGTTCAGGCATTGGGATATAAGAATCAACGGCATCCATAAGTTCCCAAATTGCTTTACAATCCGCGTTGTCTCTTGATGAATCTTCTGCTTCTAATGCTTTTAATGCTGATCCTTGTACAAATGGAACATCATCTCCTGGAAATTCATATGCACTTAGTAGTTCTCTTAATTCCATCTCTACTAGTCCAATTAACTCCGGATCATCTACTTGGTCTACTTTATTTAAAAATACTACCAACGACGGTACATTTACCTGTCTTGCTAGTAATATATGTTCTCTTGTTTGTGGCATTGGACCGTCGGCTGCACTAACTACCAAGATCCCTCCATCCATTTGCGCTGCTCCTGTAATCATGTTTTTTACATAATCTGCGTGACCAGGACAATCTACGTGTGCATAATGGCGCTTTTCTGTTTCATA
>JABIPA010000071.1 GCA_018698675.1 bacterium
CTAATCCCTTATTCCGAAATTTACGTTTTAGCTCAATTCATATATCCATATATGGTAATAGTAGATGATGGGTCTTTTGTTTTTCTAGGTGGAATGACTATCCTATTAATGATCCTTAGCTGGTTAAAATTTAAATTCAGGCCAAAAGAAGGATCAAAATGGGCCTCTTTTTTTAAAAAACGAGATATTCTTTCTAAAACTAATAATGGCCTCATTATTTATAATGATAAACGCATATCAGACAAATTATCCTATCAACATCTAGCCGTTATCGCACCAACAGGACAAGGAAAAACGACTAAATTTACAATTCCAAATTTAATTGGAATGAAAGACTATTCAATTGTCGTAACGGACCCATCAGGGGAACTCTATCAAAAAACAGCAGGATATTTAAAATCTCAGAACATAAATATTATTAGACTCGCTCCATTTGATACAAATACTACATTTTTTAATCCGATAGCAAATATCAAAACGTTATCTGAAGCAAAACAACTCGCAAAAACTATTCTTTTTCAAATGAGTTCACCTGGAAACGAGTTTTGGGCCATTTCAGCGGGAACTCTTTTAACAGCTGTCATTCTATTAGCTGTTCACAAAAAAAAACCTACTTTCATATTTATACGTAAGTTATTAGCTAGATCAAAAAAAGATTTGACTAAAATAATAGATAAAGATTCGACACCAGAAATCCAAGAGTCTTATAGCACATACAAAAACAGTTTTGAGGAAACATCTTCCGGTATATTAGTAACAACCATTTCAGGAATAGAGTTATTTTCGGATGAAAATATCGAACGTGTTACATCAGCTCATGCTTTAGATTTCGACAATTTAAGAAATAAACGAACGGTCCTTTATCTCATTATTCCAGAGGATAAAATAAGATACAGTTCATCGTTTACGCGTTTATTTTATTCCCAATTATTTTCATACAGTATTAATAATTCAAAAGGACTCCCTATCTATTTCATCTTAGAAGAGTTCGCAAATATTGGTAAAATTCCCGACTTCTCAGAGGTGATCAATGTTGCTAGGAAACGAAATATTTCGTTCACCATGATCCTCCAAGATTTAGAACAAGTGAAAAGTGTCTATAAAGATGAAGCAAAAAATATCCTTTCAGGAGCCACAGTATCCAAACTGTTTTACCCGGGACTAGGCCCCGAATCTGCTGACTATGTATCACATGTATTAGGGAAACGAGTTAACCAAACTAAATCTAAGAATAGGCAGGCAAACGATATACTCGAAAACTCAGAGAATACACGAGATGAAGATAAGCCCCTCTTATCAGCAGATAAAATTCGATGTCTTCCGACCGGATCCGCAATCTTTGTTACAGGTAATAAAGCACCTATATCAATTAAAAAAGTCGTCCCATTTTATGAAAATAAAAAATTAACATCCGCTGTTAATTTTAGTGAAAAGGAGTCTGATAAATGAAAAAAACATATACATTTCGAATAGATCCGTCAGTAAATACAAAATTGACTCAACTAGCAATAAAAAGAAAAGTCTCTAAGTCTGCATTATGTAATTCTATTTTAAAAACTCATCTATCGGATAAGTTGGACATTAATAACGACATGTTATTAGAAAACTTAGAAGTGATTCTTCCGGATCTAAAGGCACAAAAAGAATCAATGAAAAATTTAAAGCAAAGAATTGAAAGTTTAATTATTCAGTCAGAAGAAGCCTACGACCATATAAGCGATATGAAACGTGGTGAAGGATTTTACTTCAAAGCAATATACGAAACACTTAAAGAACAAAAAGAAGCCTTTAATACGCTGTGTACGGCCGAGCAAAAGGAAAAAGTGTCGTCGAAAAGTTTAGATGATATCTATAAAGAATTGGATCTCTAAAATGATTACTAAATTTACGACCGGCTCAGACACCTTAAGTTTAGCCCAAGTTAATTATTTGGATAAAGAAACACAGACGACAAAGCAATCCTACAAAGAATTTAGCAAAATAAAGTCTGACTATAAAAGGGACCCGTTTAATCGACCCTTAGAGCTAACATTTAAAAAAAAAGAATTTGTCCTAAAAACAAATCATGAGAATTTTATGAAATCTAAAAGTAATGGCCTTCATGTTAGTGGGTACTTACGAACACGTCTATATCAAAAAGGGTATGGGTCCATTTCTTCTGACTCCAATAAAAAAATGATGATTAAAAAAGAATGGAACACTATTATTA
>JABIPA010000072.1 GCA_018698675.1 bacterium
GAGATCTAGTCGAAATCATGGATGAACGTGGCCTAAAGATCTCTCATACAACCATTCTCCGATGGGTCTTTCGCTATTCTGATTCACTAAAAAATAAGGTAGTGGTGCAAAAACTATCACATTAGAATTATATCCAAAGGTGTTCAAAATTAAGGGAGACACGACTTAATTTTTAGAATATTTACACCGCTATTCTAAAACCAATTCAATAAACTTGAGGTAAACTATATTTATAGTTTTCGATATACGTATATATAACCCAATTTTTATGAAATTTGTATATAAATATTTCGATAATTATAATAATAACAATAAATATTTTAAAAAAGGGAAAAGTATGAAAAAAATCATTTCAAATCCAAATTATTTAATAATGAATATAGATTGTGAAGATGGTAGTATAAAAATCCCCACTTCTTTACTTAAAAACCGAGATTTAAATCCATTGCAACATTTGGCCCAGGATAGAGAGTATCATAAAAATGCCCCCCCCTTTATTTCATCTAAAATTAGTCCTTTTTACGATATGCCCGTATCCGTCGTAGAACTATTTTTAGATTATATACAATATGGCCAAGACTATACGAAGCTTCCGACAAAATGGGATCCCACGGCGTCACATAAAAAAGGAACTACAAACTCTGACTTAGACCTATTAAAAATGATTGGACTATTATTATATAAGTTTATCGACCCTCACTTTGCAGTAAGCTGCTCCGAAGAAATTATGAGGCGTGGTGATTTAAATCTAATTAGCCCAAATAAATTATGCCGACTCAGTTATGCCTATTGTGGTGCCGAAAAAAACATTGCGCCCATAATGGATAATATTATGAAAAGACTCATAACCGACGGGATACCAAAAACATTTGTCGCATCCTATCTAAAATCCACCCCACCCCTAAACAACGAAGACGCTATAAAGATACTGCTAGAAACTTCAAAATCAAACATACATTGGAACCAGTTGAACAGTGGTCAAAACGAACTTAATAACCTATTAAAAGATATTAAAATAAGCTTTATTCAAAATAATATCGAAGGATATAAGTTTTCACATATAAACGGAAAGAGCCTACAACTCATAATGTCGTTAATTGATAAAATTGACGGAAACGCCAATACAACTCTTATTAAAATTAACGATATTACTACGCAGCACATTGAATATATTCCTAACGATCTACCAGTAGACACTTTAAGATTGGATATGCAGGGACTTGCATTTAATGAAGCCATCTCGTTAATGGAAAAATTATGTTTATCCGGAATACGTGATTTTAGAGGAGTAAATTTAAGAACAGTTACGATTTCTCAAGTAGAAGCAAAAATAAACACGCGTACTATCACGGAGTTAAACTTAAGTGGCACTATGTGTTCTTTACCAACAGCATACGCCTTTATTAAGAAATACAAACCTACTAACTCAGTTACTCTTAGCCATCTAAATTTAAATAGCACCACAGATCAGCAATTAGAAACATCAGAAAATAGTTCTTCAGTTACAAATCTCGATTTAAGTAAAACAATAGGTAGTTTAACAACTTTATTCAACTTATTAACAACGTTAAACCCTACAGGAACTGTCGATTTAAGCAGTTGGAATTTTAATGGGCTTCACCCAAACTCTCTCGATTCATTACCAATTAATTTATCGTTTACCACATTAATATTAAGTGGAACAAATAGCTCCATAGAATTTATTAAGACTCTTTCAACAAAAATAAAGATAACTGACAAAATAGTAATTAGCGTTTCAGAATTAGTCAATTTAACGGGACCCGATATTATGGATTTACCTAAATATATTGTCATTGGCGATTTACATGAAAAAGAAAAGTTTGAAACACTATCAAAAGAATCTCAAATTTTATTATTAAAAAAAGGATATGTTGATCTATCAGATATTAATATCCTCTCATTAAATTTAGACCAGATATCCTTATTACCAAATGGTCTATCTATAGAAAATTTGGTCGTTCAACATTCGTACCATGGTAATGATTTAAGCACTTGTTTTAAAATATTTGCCCTATCAAGAAAAATAGATATCCAGGGAAAAATCATCATGAGTGAACTAATGTTTAGAAACCTCAACTTTACAGAAATGAACTTATTACCAAGTAACATTTACATTAAAAATTTAGACGTAACGAAGTGTTCCATAGACGCTCAAATTGGGTTTGTAAAAAGGGAAATGGCCTCCTTTTCTCAAATTGAGCAATGGAGGCTCTCAGAGTGTTCTCTAACACAACTTTTAAATCTCCCAGATAACTTATCTGTAAAAAAATTAGACCTCTCTAGATTTAGTAAAACCTCTAGATTTATGGGTAGGTGTGATTTTGAAAAAGTGATCGCTTTGACACATAAAATTGAAGTGACTGGCGAATTAATATTATCAGCAGAACTATTTTGCAAACTCTCCGTTAACCAAATGGATTTGCTACCAAATAACATTATTAAACTTAGTGATTTACGATGGTTGCAACTAACTAATCTATCTTCGGAAGTTAAAATTGCCATGACAAAGAGAAATTTAATTCATCACACAGCAATTGACTTTGAGACATTAACTATCCCTCAAATAGAACTATTACCAGATGGATTAACTATAGACACTTTAGATTTTAAGTATAAGGAAGTTGTTAATATTGAACAATTATTAGCTCTTTCTAAAAAAGTAGCCATAACCGACTTTATTTATATAACGTTAGATAGCTTTTCACTTCTAAATACAACCGAAATTGGTACTTTACCTAATAACATTTGTGTTAAAAACCTACTTCATAAAACCCCAATTCCATTATCAAATGAAATTCTTATCGCTGCTCTTAAAAAAAATATTGTCGGAATAAATTCCATACCGTTACTTACATTAAGTTTAGACGAAATAAATTCATTACCAGAACACCTATATTTACAAAAATTAGACCTACGTAAAATAAACCCATTTGACCTCAAAATAGTGCATGCCTTAGCCAAAAAAATTAATATATCAGGAAAAATAATTTTAGAGGCATACCATTTCAATAAAATGACTATCGACGAAATCGACAATTTGCCAAGTAATATTGATATATCTAAGGTCAACGTCCAGAACCATTCCTTTGTATCAATCGAATCTAGAATAGGTATGCTAAAAAGGGGGGTAATTGATTTACGGGACATACCCCTTGATACTTTTGATTTAGTACAAATCGCCCTATTACCTGCGAATCTAAAATTAAAAAACTTGGATTTATCAAAATTGAAACCAGCCGACTTGCAAAAAGTAATTGCCCTATCAAATAAATTAAATATATCAGGTACGATAACACTTTCTTCACCAATGATATGTGGCCTTTCAAAGGAAGAAATAGACTCTTTACCTCCAAATATAACGTGTAAAAATACCGACTCCCAAAAAACATTTCCTGAGCAACTAGCGCTAAGATCAGATGAAATTCAAATAGCAGCTCTACATAAAGGGCTAATTCATGTTTCGTATTTGAATTTAGCAACATTTAGTTTAGGACAAATAAATTCGTTGCCAGAAGGACTGACTGTAAGGGATTTAAATTTGAAAGCACCTTTTATTTTAGAAAATGCACTTGCCTTGGCAAAAAAAGTACGTGTAACTCGTGACATTACTATACCTGCTCATAATTTTTTTGAATTTACATTAGACGAAATAAAATCTCTACCCAAAAATTTCAAACCGACGGATGGAAAACTGTATATACCAAGTTCAATAACGATTTCAATTCCTATTAAAATCGAATTAATTAACAGAGGTTTCCTGTCTGTCTCTGTATTGCATAATCTAAAAATTGAAGAAATAAAATCATTGCCAGACGAATGGTCTATTTCGGAAATGAATTTATGCGGTGTTAGACTTCTTGATTTTGAAAAATTTATTGCGATTACAAACAAAATTCCTGTCCTAGGTAAAATAACTATTCATGCCGATTCATTAAAAAACCTTAGTTCTAGCAACATAAAATTATTACCAAATAATACCCAAATTAAATATCTAAAAGAAAATTTATCAACGTTTTCCATAGAATGCCAGATAGCTCTTTTTGAAAAAAACTTTATTAAGCTTTCTGACATTGATTTTTCACAGTTATCAGTTGATAAAGTAGCACTATTCCCAAATGGCTTGTCAGTAAAAGAATTAAACTTAAAGGAAATGACCCGTATTTATCAAAATCTAGATATAGAAACAGTAAATGCATTAGCAAATAAAATTAACGTAACAAATAAAATTATTATTTCCGCCTGGACCTTAAAAAAGGTAAGCTACAGAATGCTACACTTATTGCCAAATAATATTGAAATTCAACACCTAGATGGTCAACTACAATATTTCTCTTACAGTGCAAAAATTGAATTATTTAAAAAAGGTTTAATCCCATTTTCTCAGATTGGATTTGAAAAAATAAAGATAGAAGAAGTTAATCAACTCTCAAATCAATTAGAATTAGATAACTTAGATTTTAGTTATATTAAAGGTTCCTCCAAAATAGAAATGTCCCCTAAAATTATTATTGCGTTAATTAAAAAACTAAACCCAAAGGGAATAATAAATCTATCTGGAGTAAATTTAGCATCTCTTCCTAAAGAGGATGTGGAACAATTACAAGATAGTCTATCGATCATAGATTTGAATTTAAGCGACACAAATTGTTCGGCATCTGTCTTAGTTGCACTAATTAAAAAATTAAAGCCAACAGGTGTGGTTAATTTAAGCCAATTGTATATTGAATGGGCTATCAAATATTTTTCGTTACCAAAAAACATATCTGTTTCAACACTAATTTTAACGCACACAAATATACACACAAGAGAAGCTCTGCAATGGATTAACTGGTTAAAGCCAGTCTCTCTAGAATCGGACGCCCCAAAAATATCATGTTTAAATGACAAAAACACTAAAATCGTAGTCCAAACAGGAAAGGCAATCATCGATACTTTTCTGAATTATGTGAGTTAATAAGATAGTGGTGCAAAAACTGTCACTTTGGAATAATATCTCCAAATTTTCATAAATACGGGATCTGCTTTTATAAGAATTGTGCTGAAAATGGATTTATAAATTAACTTTTATTTTTATTTGTGATGATATCTTTGAAAGATAATTATACAAACGTATACGTCCGGTTTCGCATTTTATTTAGCTACTTTAGGTTACAAAATTTAAATATACCTAAGAATTTTTCTATTAATATTTTCTTGGATAAACGTTTGTAATATGGGGATTTTTACTTCGTTATCGATGTATCCGCTTGCATCGTTTTCCTGTCTATTTTCGGGAATGGCATCTTGGTCTAAATGTAAAAAAGAATACCCCGTAAGAAACATCATAAATATTCGTTTCTCTCTACAAGAAATAGAATAATTAACTTGTTGTTCAAAGTTATCCCTTTCGTAAGGGTACCAACCCTGACTGCTAGTTTGATTATGATAGTACCAAAAGTCATGTCCGTTTGAATCACAGATAGTTAAGTCTGCACCCATTTCTATGAAAAAATTCATTTTGCCAGTACCGTTATACCCACCAGTATCGTTATATTTAGTTGCCATAATGAGAGCCGTTTCACCTGAATTATTGGTCAAGTTTAATCGTGGATCCAAAAAAATAATTTTAGGCTTTAATTCTCTAATTGAAAACATCGAAGTCATCAAAATATTTATCCCCTCGTTACCTTGAGCATAAATATCTGCACCTAAGTTTAAAAGCTCAGTAACAGCTGCATCATTTTGTTTTTTATGTGCCACGAACAATGGAGATCTTCCATGTTCGTTTTTTCCTTCAATGTTAGCTCCATCACGAATAAATCGGGGAATCTTATCTGCTTTATTATAGGAATTTCCCACATAGTCTGTTAAAAATGTTTCTCCGTTTGGTTTAAGAGCATTGATATCCGCTCCGTCATCGGTTAATGGTTTGATAAAAGGTTGAAGTCCAAAATAAACGACAAATTCTAGTTTTTGTTGTTGGTTGGTAAAACAGCTTCCTAGTGTCCCTCCTAACGAAATTATTTTGTCCATTAATTGTTTATTTCCCTTAAAACATGCTAGATGTAAAGCCGTACAGCCGGAGGATTCCTCAATATTTATCGACGGGTTTAAATGCACATGTCCCTTAAAAACATTGAGCTGCATCAAATTAGGAATGTAACTAACTACAGGGTGATTGTTAAGAATCCAGGTTGGAAAGGCAAGCACGTGTAATTTTTTGACCTCAATTTCTTGATTCATGTGATCTAAAATAAGAGTGGCATGATCAAAATGGTCAATTTCGATTGACTCCATTAAAGGAGTCCTCCCATTTGGAGATCGATCTTTATAGGGAGCGCCTGAGTTTATTAGTAAATTTAAACAGTCGGTAGATGGTTGTTTAACCGCAAACAAAATGGCCCATTTAACATCCGTGAAACGGCTTAAGGAATTCATGGAATCTAATAACAATTTTAAGATTTTTTTATTTCCGTATCGTACGGACTTTAATAATAAATTATCGTTGGCTTTTTTATTTTGTTTTTTTATAAGGTCAAAATAATCATTTTCACTAAATTTTTGGCGGCTAAAAGAAATTTCATTCGAGCTAACGTCAAATTTGGAACCTAAAGATAGTAAGAGTTCAGCAATAAGAAGTCGCTCCTCAGTTTCTGTAGAATCACAGCAATAATAAAGAGCTGTTTTATGGTTATAGTCTTTGGGAGATATGTCTGCTCCATATTCTAACAATAAGAGGACTTGTTCAAAATCCCCTAAATAAGCCGATAACATTAAAGGAGTAATTCCAGACGTATTTATTCCGTTTACATCTATTCCTGATTCCAACAGAGTACGAAAAATATCATCACAGTTTTCATTTACCATGACTTTTTGTAAAAGTGTCCATGTTCCAAGAAAAAACTCGTTAAAGTCTTCGATACCTATGCCATCAAAAAATAATGGTCCTGGAAATCCTTTAATATTTAAATCAATGCCTTGGTTAAGAACATTTTTTAATCCTGCATTATTTTTATCATTTATGAGAGTTAGGATTGAATCAATTTGGGCTTGTTCTGTTTGAGAAAATTCATCATATTCTTTGGTTGGTTTGACAGAAAGATTAGATACAAACCTATGGTAGCCTCTAACCTGCCCATATATCTGCATCGACGTACGATAAGCTTTAGAACTTAATTTATTCTTCGTTTTTTTTGTTTTGTCTTGAATCGTTAAAATACGATCGTTATGTTCATTGTTCAAAAACATAGATATTACAATTTCAGAATTCAATTCAGATTCAAGAGAGACTATTTTTTTGTCAATAGAATTATTAGTTAAAGATCCATTTTTAAACATGATAGAGAATTTTTATCAAAAAAGAGTATATAAATCAACTAACACAAATAAACAAAAATCGTTAGACAAACAAAAAAAGTAACGATTTTTATTAATTTTTAAGTACATTTTTAATTAAAAAGACAGTAGTGCAAGCACTATTACTTTCGAATAATATTTCCCAACTAATCAGAAACTAAGAAAATTACTTATGTGTAATTTTAAATTACTCTTAAAGTTTGGCAACTAGCATTAATGATATTACAGGCCTTTTTATGGTAGTGGTGCAAAACTGTCACATTGAAATAATATCCCTAGATATTCATATATAAGGGAGACGATTCTATGAGTCTTAGAAGAAAACCTCATCCACTACTATTCAAATGGAGACACTTTGAACCGGAAATCATTTTACTTTGCATCAGATGGTATTTAAGTTATCGACTTAGTTACAGAGATCTAGTCGAAATCATGGATGAACGTGGCCTAAAGATCTCTCATACAACCATTCTAAGATGGGTCTTTCGTTTTTCTAATGTACTAAAAAATAAAGTTCGGCCTCATTTAAGAAAGC
>JABIPA010000073.1 GCA_018698675.1 bacterium
ATAAAGGTTTTATTGAGCGCCCGAAATTGACGCACAAACGTGTTCAACTGACTCTAAATTCAACTCTTTTTTAAATGATGCGGTGATTTCTCTTCCTAAGACATTCATTCCTATATGAGAAAGCTGAGTCCGCAATGAAGAAAGCATATGGTGCCCACAACTGGCGCTGAAACTAGAAATAACAGCAGGTTTGTTATTAAATGCTCCTCGCCAATCTTTTTGAGATACACTTATCCAAGCAATAAAATTAGATAATACAGGCGGAATACCTCCGTTATACTCAGGTGCGACAAAAATAAAAGCATCAGTCTCGTTTAATAATTGAATACAATTAGAAACCCGTTTAGGAATACCATTTTTTTTATGCTCTTTTCCCGAATATAATGGTAAATCTAAACTTACTAGATCTATGATAGATGAGGCGTTGTTGTGTTTTTTAAGCTCTAGGTTAAACGCGTCGGCGACCTTAGCATTTTGACCTTGGCTCGATAAAAGAATTGTAATTTGTTTCATTTAGAGAAAAAAGTATACCAAATAATATTCCAAAAATTAAATACATTTTCCTTTGAAACTTTATCGATATATTAGTATATAAGGAGAAAATATATGGATATAGGACAATTTCAAATTGGGTTGCCAAATGCTATGGATATTTCAACAGGTTCGTCAGATTTATTGGCGACACCAGGTGTGGAAAATTTTGGTAATGTAATAGCAGAACAAATAGACGAATTAGTAGAAGAGAAAAAGAGTCCCTTAGTTATTGCTTTAGAAAATGCGTTAATGTCAGAAGATATTGCAGACAAAGATAAAGCGATATTACAGAAGTTTGTAGACTTTCTCCAAATGCAAGAATTACGGGCATTGAACGATAAAGTGCCTTTTAAAAAATGTAGTTGTGATAAAGAAGAACTAATAGAAAAGATAAAAGAAGCAATCCTAAGTGGCGATATAACCCCAGAACAAGCGGTCAAGTTAATGTTTATGCTCACTTTCTTAGGAATACTGGGTCAGGACGATATAGAAGAACTGATGGCTCATATAAAGAGCTCTGAAGAGTCTGAAGAAGTATCAGTAGATACATCCGTGAATGTAGACGTATCGATTGCTCAAATAAATATGTTATCAATATCAATGAGTGAAACGTCTGTAGGGTAATACAAGTACCTGAATTAATTTTGGTGGGCCCACAAGGACTTGAACCTTGGACCTGCCGGTTATGAGCCGGACGCTCTAACCAACTGAGCTATGGGCCCCAAAAAAATATGTTTTAATTATAACTATCTTGAGGAGCCACGTACAGACCTGAAATAGGTAATGAATTACATATAATCCTTAAGTCTTTTTATACGAACAGGATGTCTTAGTTTTTCTAATGCTTTTGTTTCAATTTGCCGAATTCTTTCTCTAGTAACCAAAAATATTTTTCCTATTTCTTCAAGTGTTTTTGGAGTATCCCCTTCAAATCCAAAACGTAATCTTAAAATTTTTATCTCACGCTCAGTCAAATCTTCCATTATAGTTAGAATTTCTTTTTTAAGGGACTTTGCAGAAACACGGTCTACTGGTAGGCGCTGATTTTTATCGGCTAAAGAATCAAGCAAACTGAAATCATTTGCTCCTGAAGGGGCGTCTAAGGAAATAGGTGTTCTTGATAGTTTCATAAGTTCTTCGATTTTATCGGGGGTAAGTCCTGTTTTTTCAGATATTTCTTCGCTATTTGGAGATCGAAGAAGATTTTGAACAAGTTCCTTGCTGACGCACCTTATTTTATTTATATTTTCTATAATATGAACGGGTAACCGGATTGTCCGCGCATTGTCAGCAATTGAGCGGGAAATCGCTTGGCGAATCCACCAAGTTGCATATGTACTAAATTTATACCCTCTTTGGTAATCAAACTTTTCGACTGCTCGAATCAAACCTATGTTTCCTTCTTGAATGAGGTCTAATAGTGTAATACCTCTTCCATTATATTTTTTGGCAATACTGACTACTAATCTAAGGTTTGAAACGATTAGATTCTGGCGTGCTATAACGTCATTGGATTCGGCTATTTTTTTTGATAAAGAGTGCTCTTGTTCTCTAGTTAGTAAAGGAATTTTACTTATTTGGTCAAAATAGGCATTTACGGAGTCAATGGCATAAGAACGGTTTGAATGGTTAGAAAAGGGTGGGGATGGAAGTGGCTGGTCAGATAGGATAGGATTTTTTATTTTAGAGCTTGTTTTCAAACTACTTCTCCTTCATTGATTGTACCAATTGTTGAAGTTCAACAAGTAAATTGTTTACGACTTCGTCATTATTATTATTATTATTATTATTATTTTCTTCCTGTTCAATCTTTTGCTTGAGCCGCTCAACTTCTTCTTTTTTAATCGAGTCTTGTAGTGAGTTAATACAATCTTTCCATGAATATGAGGTAGGTTCATCATATTTATGAGACATATTTACAAAAATCTTTATTAATATTGCTTTGTTTTTTTCTTTTAACGAGTCTATAAGCTCTTTTCCAGATAAAGGAATCGATGAAATCTCAACGAATATTTCTTTAAATTCCTTTGTTCTTATTAAGTCGACAGATGCGACGCTGAGAATCGATTGTTTTGTTTCTAAATCATTTGCCATGAAGTAGATCAACATCTCTTCTGCTTTGAATTGTTTATTCTCTTTTTGAGTTAAAGAATAGAAATTTTTCTTTAAATTATAGCTTTTGTTTTTAAGTTTTGCCATCACGAGTGTTTCATCAATTTTAAGTTCTCGAGAAAATTTGGAGACATAGTGTCTAAGTACTATGGGGTCTGTTAACATTCGAAGGTAAGGGACTAAGTTTTTAACAATCGACGAAATTCCTTGAACGTCTAGAGTCTTTTCTTGGCTTTTGAATGTGTGAAACATAAAATCGATAGATGGCATTGCATTTTCGAGGGCTTTCGTAAAAGACTCTTTTCCATGGGTGACTAAAAAGTCAGCTGGGTCATTTTCTTTATAGCGAAGAACTCGAACATCCATATTGAAAGGAGCGATTAAAGAGATAGCCTTTTGAGCCGCCTTTTGTCCTGCACCATCATTATCAAACGCTAAAATAATGGATTTGGTCATTCTAGAAAGGAGACGTATGTGATTTTCTGTTAGAGCGGTTCCCATCGACGCAATCGTGTTAGGGAATCCATTATCAATAATCATAAGTGCGTCGAAAAAACCTTCCGTCACTATAATGAAACCTGCTTTATTAACATGCTTTTTTGCTTGATCCAACCCGTATAAAACGGAGCGCTTGTTAAAAATTAGTGTTTCTTCAGAGTTTATATACTTAGCAGGGCTTTGATTCGCGGGAAGAACACGTCCACTAAATCCGACGATTCTCCCGAGATGGTCTGAAATGGGAAACATAATACGTTCTCGAAACCGTGAATATAGATATCCTTTTTCTGAAAGAACGCCCATTCCAGCAGATTTAATATCTGAGTCGGAGAATCCATGATTCTTTAGGACCGTTAATAGGTCATTGTTATTTGGAGAATATCCAACATTATATTTTTGAATAATTTCTGGGGAAAGACCCCTTTTAGTTAAATAATCTGTTTCACCTTTAGATTGAGAGAGTTGTTGCTTAAAGAACTCTCTAGAATAGACTAATAAGTCCCGTAGCGTTTCTTTTAATTTATCGTTTTCACTGGAAAATCCGGAGTTTTTTGATTCGGTCCGTTCTAGTTCGATTCCAGCGTAACTTGCGATGTTTTCAATGGCTTCTTTGAAGGTAAGGTTGTCGATTTTTTGAAGGAAGCTGATAAGGTCGCCAGATTCTTGGCATCCAAAACAATGCCATAATTTTTTTTCTGGACTAACAGTAAATGAGGGGGATTTTTCTGAATGAAAGGGGCACAAACCGAGATGGTTTCTGCCCCTTTTTTTCAAACTGACATATTGAGAGATTATCTCAACCATGCCAGGGTAATGTCTTACTTGTTCAATAGATTGCTGAGCAATCGACGAGAAAGAGTTAGTCACACGCTACTTGAGCAGCTACTAATCTTGCGATTGGAACTCGGTAAGGTGAACATGATACATAGTCAAAACCAGCTTTGTAACAGAATTCGATTGAGTTTGGTTCTCCACCATGCTCACCACAAATTCCAATTTTCAAGTTTGGTTTTGCACGACGTCCGTCTTCAACTGCGATGTTAATTAATCGTCCAACACCTTTTTGGTCTAATTCTTGGAATGGATCAGATGCCAAGATTCCTTTTTCAACATATTCAGGTAAAAATACACCAGCATCATCACGTGAAATTCCAAAAGTAAGTTGAGTTAGGTCATTAGTTCCAAAAGAAAAGAAATCAGCTTCTTTTGCAATTTCTTCAGCTGTTAAAGCTGCTCTTGGAATTTCAATCATCGTACCAATTAAATAATCAACAGTTGTTCCAGTTTCTTTAAAAACGTTTTCAACAATTGCTTCGATTTTTTGGCGTAACATTTTAAATTCTTGAACTTCTCCAATTAGAGGGATCATGATTTCAGGTTTAACTGATTTACCTTCTTTAGAAAGTCGGCACGCTGCATTCATAATTGCTTGAGCTTGCATTTCATAAATTTCTGGGTAAGAAACGCCTAATCTACATCCACGATGTCCTAACATAGGATTCGTCTCTTTTAGAGAATTTATTTTTTGCTCAACAATTTTTGTTGAAACGTTTAAATCTTTTGCAGCTTGTTCAATAGACGCTTTATCGTGTGGTAAAAATTCATGAAGAGGCGGATCCAAAAGTCTTACCGTAACTGGCATATCTTCAAGAATTGTAAAAATGTCATAAAAATCTTTTTCTTGCATTGGTTCAATTTTAGCAAGAGCTTTTTTACGTCCTTCTAAAGAACCAGATAAAATCATTTCTCGAACGGCTTGAATACGTTCTTTTTCAAAAAACATATGCTCTGTTCTACAAAGTCCAATTCCTTCAGCACCGAATTTTTTAGCTACAGTACAATCTTCGGCTGTCTCAGCGTTTGTACGAATTTTAAGAGTTCTTATTTCGTCTGCCCATGACATTAACTCTTCGAATTCATCAGTTAATTCAGCTTGCATTAGAGGCGCTTTACCTTCGATGATTTCTCCAGTAGTACCATTGATTGTTAGCCAATCATTTTCTGTGTATGTTTTACCGTTAATAACAACAGATTTGTCGGTTTCGGAAATATGAAGAGATCCACAACCAGCGACACAACTTTTTCCCATTCCACGAGCAACAACTGCTGCGTGACTGGTCATTCCACCACGCGCCGTTAAAATTCCTTCAGCGGCATTCATTCCGCCGATATCTTCTGGAGAAGTTTCTTCTCTTACAAGAAGAACTGGCTTATCTTCAGATTTTGCTTGTTCTGCATCTTCAGCAGTGAAAGCTAATTGTCCAACAGCTGCTCCTGGAGAAGCCGGAAGTCCTTTAGCTAGAACGGTTGTTTTTGCTTTAGGGTCTATCATTGGGTGAAGAAGTTGATCAATTTGTTCTGCAGTTACACGATTAATCGCTTCTTTTTTTGTAATCATTCCTTCTTTAACCATATCAACTGCAATTTTAATAGCTGCGGCTGCAGTTCGTTTACCATTTCTGGTTTGAAGTAAATATAATTTTTTATCTTGAATAGTAAACTCAAGATCTTGCATATCGCTGAAGTGATTTTCTAGTTTTTTATAGATAGTTACCAATTCTTGATAAATATCTGGCATGATTTTTTCAAGTTGAGCGATTGGGTTTGGCGTACGAATTCCAGCAACAACGTCTTCACCTTGTGCGTTAATTAGATATTCACCATAAAAGGCTTTATCTCCATTAGATGGGTTCCTAGTAAATGCGACACCAGTTCCTGATGTGTCTCCTAAGTTTCCAAATACCATAGCTTGAACATTAACAGCAGTTCCCCACTCGTCAGGAATCTTATTGATTTGTCGATATTTGATAGCTCTTGCAGCATCCCATGAACCAAAAACAGCGCCAACTGACATTGTCAGTTGTTCCATAGGGTCTAGAGGAAAATCGTTTCCGCTTTTTTCTACCAATGCTTTATATTCTGCAACAAGTTCTTTTAATGCATCAACGGAAAGGTCAGTATCTTCAGAAACACCGTTTGCTTTCTTTTTGTCAGCCAAAATGTGTTCGAATGAATGATGTTCAAGTCCAAGAACAACATTAGAGAACATTTGAATGAATCGTCGATAACTGTCCCAAGCAAATCTCTCAGAACCAGATTGTATTGCCAAACCTTTAACAGCTTCGTCATTTAAACCTAAATTTAATACGGTATCCATCATTCCAGGCATAGATACTCTGGAACCAGAACGAACAGAGAAAAGTAGTGGGTTTTTAGAATCTCCAAATTTAAGATTTAGAGCTTCTTCAACACGGTGAATATTTTGTTTGATTTCTTCAATCAAACTTTCAGATAATGATTTATCACACGCATAATATTTTTCGCATTCGTCAGTACAAATAGTAAATCCTGGAGGAACTGGAACTCCAAGTAGGGTCATTTCAGCTAAATTTGCCCCTTTTCCTCCCAAAAGTGTTCTCATTTTTCCCGTTCCATCGGACGTGTTATTTCCAAAGAAATAAACAGATTTTGTTTTCGTTAATGTAGTCATTCAGTATTCTCCTTAGTTTTTTCCAACGGTTTATTATATTCATAAATAGTGGATTTAGCAAATATGGAGTATCTGAACTAAAAAAGTGGAGACGGAGAGGATATTACTAAGATGTTTAGAAAAAGATAGTTTTTCTGGAAGATGTTAAATTAAAATTGACCATATGATTTGTCACAAGAACCGTTAAAAAAGTTGGTACCATTTTATTGAAGTGAATTTAAATAGAGGGGGATGCGATACGTTATATGGACGGGAGGAGTGGTTGTGATGATTTATCGTTTCCAACGTGCTTCATAGCCCAACTAAGAAGGTCTAGCTCCAACGTGAGATCTTCTAGTGTGGATTTATCTTTATTGAGCTTGTAGTCGATTAAGGCATCGTGGCAGAATCCTGTGTCTATTTCAGAGTTATTTTGTTGAATCTTTGATTTGGAAGTTGAGCTATTTGGATGTAACGGACTTATCATTTATTTTCCCCCGAAAAATTGTTATCAAACTAGATGGACTACTACTAGAAGTGTTAATGCCATCTAAGAATATAGTTCCCAGCATTTTTGTTTTTTAAACATTCAATACAATTGGTTTATTAGATTTTAAATTTGTTTCCATTGAACAAATAAGTTGTAGATTGGGTTTTTGTGAAGGAAGTCATGTTGTAAGAAATAGAGAGTTTCTAATGGGAATAGATAATACAAAGATAGATGCCGATGGAATTCATATGGGTTGCCCATGCAAGGGGATTAAAAATAAACAAGTTTTTGGTGGAGCCACGGGGGATCGAACCCCGGACCTCTAGAATGCCATCCTAGCGCTCTCCCAGCTGAGCTACGGCCCCAAATTTGAGTAAAATAGTATACATTAATTAGATGAGTTTACGCCATAAAAAAGCAATCGATGACGTATTTTGAGACGACTAATTTTAAAATGTGTAACGAAATGTTGGAAGCTATTAGTGATGGAAAACAATAGATTTAGACTCTAAAAGAGTATCTAATGCATAAAATTCACGCATTTCTGGCGTCATGATATGAACAATAATTGAGTTTAGATCAAGTATCATCCACCCACTTGCAGTAGTTCCTGACGTTAATGCTTCATCATATATGTCGGTCGACGGCATTTTTGTCATGAGAGAACTGCTTTTTTTGTCTAGTTCTTCCGAAATTGCTTTAATATGAATATTGTTTTTAGCTGTCATTAGGACAACATAATCGGCTAAAAATGCTGGGTTTTCCATTTGGAATGCTTTTATATCTGTTGCTTGAATTTCTGAACCTGCGTCAATTAATTCTTGTAAATAGGTGTTGATTGTTTCCATATTAGTTCCTTAATAAGTCTTTTTAATGGACCGTTTTTTTAATGGCCAATCACTGCCCAGAATTAACGAGGCTGACATTTTTTTGTGAGCATTATCATAGACGATAATTTGAGAAGGGTCAATCGAGAGGCGTTCAGAAATTGTTTGGTAATCTTTTGTTGAATTACTCCAAATAATTAAAGTTGTTTCTTCGAAATCAAATGTAGACGGCATATGCTTTTCTTTAAATCTGTAGTTGGGAAGGGCTTTTGAAATTAGTTGTTTATCTGCAATTTCTCCAGAATAATTAATAATTTCGATTTCGTTTGAATATATTTTTTCTGGGTCTGATTGAAAGTCATTCCCGAGTAATGTATCGTTGAGAAAACCCTCCTTTTTTAGCAAATTAATCTTCCAATAGGAGACTCTATCTTTTATAAATATTTTTCCTGGAAGAGTTGCGTACGAAAAATTGTTATTTCGAAAAGCATTTTGCGCGACAAGGCTGACTTTTAGGAATTCTGTTTTAGGAATGTTCATCGAAACAAAGCTTGTTAAAAGGGTATAGAGTTTAGGGAGATCGAATAGACTAGTCGATGAAAATAATTTTGAGGCGAGATTTTTGAGGAAGTTTTGCTGACGAGCAATTCGTCCGATATCACCTTTGGAGTCTTTTCTAAATCTTAAGTACTGCAGGGCCTGATCTCCGTTAAGAATATGGGAGCCTTTCGCTAAATTTATGTCCAGACCACCTGCAACATCTTGGTAAAGTAAATGCTTTTTAACGGTTATAGAAAGCCCCCCAACCGAGTCCACTATTTCTTTGACTCCATTGACGTCTAATCTAATGGTATATGGAATTTTTATTCCTAAGAAATTTTCGACCGTTTGAGTTAACAGTTTAGAGCCTCCGAACGCATAGGCATGGTTAATTTTAGTCGCTCGACGACGATTGGGTATATCGACGTAGCTGTCTCTAGGAATTGAGAGCGCTCCTACGTAAGAAGTGATCGGATCAACATGGACGACGACAATACTATCTGCGCGTTTTACACTTTTTGTCGCATCAACCCCAAAAACAAGAATGTTTGTTCCTCTAATAGGCTCCCCTGGGAGAAGCGTGTATAAGGCATTGACGAAACGAGATGAGAGTAAAATTGAGGAAAAAATAAACATCGAAAACAAAACAATTGTGAAAATTCCAATTACTTTTGAAAAGATAATCGAAATATTTATTATTTTGTTTTTAAGTAGTGATTTCTGCATTTTAGTGTATATGGATGAATGACTAATTGTCGTTCAACTAGGGATAAAATAGAGTAATTAGCAATATAAAAGACGCATGAATCTAAGGATTTGAAAGCCAGTTCTCTCGCTTTTTCGACCTCGTTAAAGGTTCTACCAGGCTCAATGAAATCAGCAATAAAAACTATTTTTTCCAAGGAAGACATTTTTGACTTTCCTGTTGAATGCCATTTCATAGCATTGAGTATTTTTGGAGAAATACCTGGGATCTCATGGTTTGCTAAAGAAGGACCAAAAAAAGAATGCCATATTTTAGGATACGTTTTAAAAAGTGTTTCTAAAGGGTCAAGTGGTAACGATTTTATTTTAACTGAGTCCGGAGTTAACTGCTTTGCAATATCATGAAGAATTCCTGCTGAGTACGCTATCGTTTCGTCGAGGTTCCAGTGTTTTGCTAGTGCCCGAGCTTGAACAGCTACTCTTAGAGAGTGATCGAATCTAGGGCCAGGTTGAACATATTTAGATAATGTTTTTGTGATGAGCGATTCAGATATTGTGGAAGTAGTCATTTTTAATAAGAGCTCCGTAATCAGCGTATATGTTTATAATTTGTTTAGATCGGATATTCGTGAACGGTTTAATGATGAATTGTTTGAAGGTAATTGTCCAATATTAATCGTGAATTGCAACATACATTTACATTGGGTAATCGAGAAGCTGTTCAAAAAAATTAGCTAAGCAACTGATTCTGAAAAATCACCGTAAAAGTGAAACCTCAAACCAGAAGCTCAGCCAAAATTTTTGAAAAGATTTTATTTTATTGTTCGATTACAATCGAGTTAGAATAAAACTCCGATTTCAAGAGTATGAAATGATTTCGGGTCCATTCCAATTTCTTCGCCGGCTTCATATGTATTATATACATAGTTAAGATGGAGAATATAAAGGTCAAGTCCGAATCCACCAACGACATATCCTTGATTTAATCCGCCCCTAAGCTTTAAGAACATAATTTCTTTTTCAAATCCCATGTGTAATTTTTTGTACATACTTGATTCGTCTGAAATAACTTCATAGTCGATTCCAAAAGTGGCCTCACCTAAAAAACTACCTACAACAGGAACAAATTCAAAATCTTGTTCTACAGAAAATCCAAGTTTAGCAATAACAGGGATTTCTCCTGTTACAGTAGTTGTTGAATAGTTCCCATCGTCGTCTTTAAGGGACATTTCACCCTCTAGAGAAGCTCCGATATTTTTGATGACAAGGCCAACATTTCCATCTATCCCATCAAGAGGTTTTAAGAAGCCGATGTCAACGCCAAATCCTTCCATGCTAAAAAAGTTTGGTCTGTCTTCTTGCAATCCGTTAATGTTTGCAAGGATGTCTCCTTGACCAAGCTCAAAAAATAATTCGCCAGTATTTTCGTTGTATATTTTGCTACGAGAAATATATTTAAATGTCGCACCTATTGAAATTTCTTCTCCAAGTATTTCAAAGTCGTCAGAAATTCCAACCATTCCTGACGCATCTATTTGCCCAATAACATGTAATGTGGGACTAGTTCTTCTAGTCAAAGCAGCAGAAAACGCAGAATCAACATAGATTCCAGCCGCAAGTCCTGGCATAGATACGGATACGAGAGGGTAGAGTCCAAAACCAAAAATTTGATCCATAGGAACCAATGCCTGCAACATATCAAGTTGAGCACTTTCGTCTCCATCTTCAGATGATATGTCAGAAACATCTTGCATTTTTTCAAGACCTTCAGTTCCTAACATAGCACGAAGTCTAGGGAATTTAAGATGGAAGCCACCTAAGTTTGAAAGACCAGCTGGGTTTTGATAAAGAGCTGCGTCACTCTCACTAGTAGCCGTGGAAATTCCACCCATGGCTTGTTGCCTTAATGAACTAAATAATAAATCGGACTCATTTTCGCTTCCGATTGTAAATGTAGACATAAAAGCGATAGAGAAAATTGTTAATAATATCGTCTTTAATGATTTGTTAATATGCATTTAAATGAATCTCCTTACAGCTTGAAATCTTTGAATATGTCTTCTATTACGGTTTGAACCTTATCGGAAGTCGTGTCGTCTGAATCCTCCGAAGAAAAAGTAACAGAGGTCGATCCGTTAGTGTATGTTCCATCTGTTGTAACTGCTTCATAGAGTTGATAAAAATCACCGGTATATTCTTGAATACGACGAATAATGTCTACTTGATCGTCTTTAAAAAGTTTAACTTTATCTGATGTAATAAAATTTATACACTCGTCACCAAAATAGGCGACACCAAGAGGGAATGTGCTTGCTTCGATTTTAGCTTTAAGTTCTGGGTCGATTAGATTTAGAAAGTCAGTAACTTCAGCAGAAAGAGTTGGCTCGATTAGTAGGGTTAAAACTTGTCGGTAATCCCCTCCATAGTCCGCTTGGACCTGCGCTTCATCAATGGTTCCATCTTCTTGAAGTGTTATGACGTCATTAATTATGACAAATGCGGCTAATGCGTTTGCCATCATTCCGATTAACGATTCATTTGCATCCAATTCTCCGGCTGTGTCTGCTTGAGCCTTGAAGCTCGAACCGATTAATTCAGTCGTAAGAGCAGATGCTGCATTCGTTGATAGAGCTGCAATTAAAATGTCTGTTTTCTTTTCTTCAGAAACGTCGCCGTTTTCGTCAGTTAGACCGACCGTTTCGGAGATTTCAACTATCATGTTATCTCCACTTGTAGAACCGTCACTTGCAGCGTCTGCAAATTTGGCTCCAATTTCAAGAGATGAAACTTCATTTTGCCCAAATATAGCTTCTGCATTTGCAATTAAGGCATCTTGTTTTTGTTCTGGGTTGGCATTTTCACTAGAGATTACAATTAAAGCAACCTCTTCAACTTTATTATAGTCTTCGGGACTGGATGCTTGTTTAATCAGGTCAATAGGATCCGTTTCTTCTGGCTCATCAGCAAACCCTTCAAAAAGATTCGTTCCACATCCGACCAATAAGAGCATGCAAACAGCTAATACACTTGTTAACATAGCCCCTTTATAAAAATTTTTTTTCATAAAATCACCTCTTTTGATATTTTTTACTTTGAATCATTTGTAATTTGGATAATTTATTTATCCGAGCTCGTCCCTAAATAGCAGAGTTATTAGTTTTTAACTGTCACCGAATGGTATACCGATAATTGAAGAATCATTTAATGTATCGAATTTAGATAATTTAATTTAAATAAACGATTTATATATGATATATACCCATTATTTAAATAAAACTAACATATTTTCTTAGCGACTAAATTACTGCAAACTTAATCATCAAATGATTCATCGTCCGTAAGGTCAGAAATGACTAGCGAGCCAACGGCATCACCATAAACATTTGTGACTGTTCGAAACATATCTAATATACGATCAATAGCAAGTATCAAACCGACACCTTCAATAGGGAGCTGAACTGATGATAACACAGCGACCATTGTAACTAAACCCGCGCTAGGTATTCCTGCCGCGCCAACGGAAGCTAAAATAGCGGTTAAAACAATTATGCCTTGTTGAAATAGAGTTAAGTGGATGTCATATGCTTGGGCAATGAAAAGAGCAGCAACTGCTTCATACAGAGCTGTTCCGTCCATATTTACGGTGGCGCCTAATGGTACAACAAACCCGGTTACTTTCTTTTTTAACTGTTTAATTTGATGTAGGCAGGACACCGTTACTGGGATAGTTGCGACACTACTGTCGGTTGAAAAGGCAGTTGCTAACGCCGGTAATATGGTTTTTATAAACTTGAAAGGTGATTCGTTACTAAAAATCCAAACGATTACTGTTAATACCAAAAAGAAATGGATGGCTAATCCAAGAACTACAGTGGTTCCGTATAGAAATATAGGAGCTAGAACAGTGTAGCTATTGGTAGCAACTAGCTCTGCAATTAGTACCATGACTCCAATCGGGGCCAATTTCATAATCCATTGTGTAATTAGCATCATGACATCGTTTATGCTGATAAAGAATTTCGATATGGATTTATTTTTAGACTCGATACTTAAAAGAACAACTCCAATTAATATTGAAAATAAAATTAGCCCAATCATATTGGCGTCCACCAATGCTCTAAAAACATTGTCTGGGATTAAATCGATAAAGGAAAAGGGGCGCTCACCTTTGATGGCGGATAGGTCCGGTTGTGGAAGATCATGAGCAACTATAGAGACGCCAGGTTTAATAACGTTAACTAGAAACAACCCTATAATGACTGAAATTGCAGAAGTGAAAAGGTAAAAGACGATGGTTTTAAATCCAAGCATTTTTAGGGCTTTTATATTTTTAAGATTAACGATTCCTGAAATAATCGAAGCAATAACTAAAGGAACCATTATTAAACGTAAGAGACGAATAAATATTTCGCCGATTGGATGGAAAATTACGACCCACTCTTTGAAAAATAAGCCAAGAAATAAGCCGATAAAAATCCCAAGGAAAACTTGAGTATGTAAGTTGATTTTCATAGAGGTTCTTTTAAACGATAGCTAGAAAAAAAGTTTTTGTAAAAGGGAAAGTTTTTTGTTAACCAAACGAATGCGTAAATAAATGGATTATTTAGACTGTTTCAATAGAGGTGTGAAAAAAGGGATTTACATACTTGATCGTATTATAGGCAAAAGTAAGGAACTTTTTAATAGTCGAAATTTCGCTTGTCTTGGTATAGAAAAATCAGGTATCTGTGTTAAACTTTTTAGTCTATTTAGGAAGGTTCTTTTGACCCTTTATTGAGATTACGTTGATTTATTTAATATTTATTAGAAATAATGTGCTGGCGAGTTGAGCATATAAAAGGTAGAAAAAATGGAAACAGTTGGTAGAGAATTAATCGAAAAATATAATATTAAAGGGCCGAGGTACACAAGTTATCCGACTGCCCCAAATTGGGAAAGTAATTTTTCGGAAGAATCTTACAAGGAGAAACTTGTTTCGTTTGGACAAAGTAATAAATCATTGTCCCTTTATATTCATGTCCCGTTTTGTGAATCCCGGTGTTATTTTTGCGCATGTTCCGTATTGATTCATAAATCGTTTCCCCAGAATTTTCAGAATGAATATATAGATTCTGTGTTGAAGGAAGCTCGTCTTGTTCAAGGAATTATAGGCGGTAGAAAAAAAGTTAAGCAGTTTCATATCGGAGGTGGGACGCCAAGTTACTTGTCAGTAGAGTCTCTTGAGCGTTTAATGGCCGGAATATCTGATTATTTTGATTTGGATTTTGAATCTGAAGTTGCTATCGAAATTGACCCTAGATTTATTGATTTGAAGAAATTAAGTTGTTTGAAAAAACTAGGTTTCAATAGGCTTTCTTTTGGAATACAGGATTTTTCAGAAAAGGTGCAGGAGTCTATCAATCGATTTCACAGTTTTGAACTTGTATCCGCTTTATTTAAAGATGTGAGAAAGGTTGGTTTTGAAAACATAAATATTGATTTGATTTATGGCCTTCCGAATCAAACGATGGAGAGGTTTCAGAAAACAATTGAGCAGGTTTTTCAATTGAAACCGTCAAGAATAGCATTGTATAGCTTTGCCCATATCCCTCAAGTAGTTTCTCATCAAAAGTTGATAAAAGATGACGAACTACCGTCTCCTTCCGTAAAACTTGATTTGTTTATGTATGCAAGAAATGAGTTTGAGAAACTAGGTTATTTAGCGATTGCAATGGACCATTTTGCATTGCCTTCGGATCCCTTGGCAGATGCTTTTGAAAATCAATCATTGCATAGGAATTTTATGGGATACACAACGAGACCAGCTGACGAATTTATTGGGCTTGGATATTCTTCGATTGGATTTTTGGAAAATACGTTTGTTCAAAACGTTAAGTCGTTGGATAGTTATTTCAAATTGTTAAAAGAAGGCAAACTTCCTGTGTCTAGAGGATTGCTATTGTCTGAAGACGATAGAATTCGAAAATGGGTAATATATGAAATAATGTGTCATTTTGAACTAGATATGAACGTATTTCAGGAAAAATATAAAGTGAGTTTTAGAGACTATTTTCATGACGAAGCAACGGGGATTCATGATTGTGAGATGGCAGGTTTTCTTAAGTGTGAGGAAAATATGATTACCGTCACAACTAAAGGCAAAATGTTCGTTAGAAATATAGCTATGGTATTTGATATCTATTTGAAAAAGGATAGAGAGAAACAAGTTTTTTCGAAAACTGTTTAATTCAAATTTGTTAGAGTATCTCGGGAGCCTCTTTGTAAAAGAGAGCGATATAATGTTACCGGAGCCTGTTCAAAATGCTCGAAAATTGTTTTGCTCCATTTCAGAAAAACTAGAATGAAAATTGCGATATTTAGAATATAAAACTCTGCTGCTCCGTCAGTAAAGCTAATCGTGAAAAATTGAAGAATAATCGTAAGTAACATTCCTATCGCGACTGAATTCGCGGCTAAGCATAACAATGAAAGCATAATTGGGAAAAGAATAATCATTGCTGGGAAGAAAAATGTATAAATTCCTAAAAGAAAACTTATCGTAAATCCAGAATATTTAAATCCAGTAAACGGAGACCATAAGTGAAGTGCAAACCCTATAGATAACGCAAAAATAATATGGTGAGCAGGAACAAATTGAAATCCGTAATAAAGAGGTAAAAATCCTTTTAAAAATGAACCGACCCATGCAAAGGCCAATCGAATAGGCTTTGCGGGCATCATGATAAATGGAATATCTCGCTGGCCGTTATAATATTTATTTTTTTCGTGTAACCAGTCGAAAAACAAATCTAACGGAATAGATAAAATAAAAATAACGGCAAGATAATAAATAACTGACGTTATTTCCATAGACTAGTGTTTATCCAGTTCAAACGCATCATGTAGATATTGAAGCGCTGGCTTTGCATCTTCTTTATTAATGACACATGAAATTTTAATTTCTGAAGTTGAAATGAATTTAATATTAATTTTATGTTCGCCAAATACCTGAAACATTTTAGCGGCAACGCCAGGTTTAGATACCATTCCAATACCAACTACAGATAGTTTTGCAATATTATCATCCCATTCAATACCTGAAGCATTTAATTCATCACAAATGGTTTGAGATATTTTTTTCGCTAATTCTAAATCTATCTTATCGATAGTATATGTTACGTCGTTCATTTTATTTTCGTTGATACTTTGAACAATCATATCCACGTTGATATTTTGTTCAGCAAGTTTTGAAAATATTAGACCAGCTACACCTGGCGTATCAGGGACTTTTAGAATAGATAGTGTTGCTTGTTCTTGATTTAATGTTATTCCGGTTACGGGTCTATGAGATTCCAAATTAGAACCCTCCTTTACTCTAGTTCCTTCCGAGTCCTTAAAAGAACTTCGGACATGTATAATAATATTATTTTCTTTCGCACATTCTACAGATCGAGGGTGTAATACTTTTGCACCTAACGATGCTAATTCTAGCATTTCATCATAAGAAATTTCATCTAGTTTTCTCGCATTTTTAACCAATCGAGGGTCTGTCGTGTAGACACCGTCAACGTCTGTGCAAATGTCACATTCGGACGCCCCAATAACGGAAGCTAAAACAACTGCGGATGTATCAGAACCGCCTCGTCCAATTGTCGTCACATCTAAAATGTGATTTACACCTTGAAATCCGGTAACGATAACGATTTTTCCTTTAGACAATTCATCGTATATTCGAGAAGGTTCTACTTTTATAATTTTTGCTCTGTTATAAATATTTTCAGTTTTAATCCCGGCTTGGAGCCCCGTTAGTGAAATGGCCGGCGTTCCAGAACCATTAAGAGCCATGGCTAAGAGTGCGGCAGAAACATTTTCTCCAGTGGATATCAATGCATCATATTCACGTGGGCACGGATTTGGAGACATTTCGGATGCTAATTTAACAAGGTTATCTGTTGTATCGCCCATTGCGGACACAACTATTACTAAGTTTGGGAATTGTTTTTTTGCTTCAATCAGTCGAGCAGCGATATTTTTAATCCGTTCAGGACTTCCAACCGATGATCCACCAAATTTTTTAACGGCTATTTTCATATTGGATTGTAAAACTACCAAACATTAACTAGCATGTCTATAATTAACCATAGGTTATTATGATAATAAGGTTGGGTTTATAGTTTTTTCTAATTTAAAATAGTCATAAAATGATTGAAATATTTAATTGAACGGGTGGATGGGATACAAGTGAATAACGAATTTTTAATTTTTGGAGTAATCGGACGGAATGGGGCGGGTAAGTCGACGATATGCGACTATTTGTCCGAGAAGGGATTTAGTGTTTTTTCGTTATCAGATATCGTTAGATCTGAAGCGGATAGGCAAGGCTTAAGTCATACGCGAGAAAATTTGATTCAAATTGGGACTCGCTTGAAAAGCGAAGAAGGGTTGGATGTATTGGCCAAACGTTCATTTAAAGAAATTGTAGAAAAATCAGAAAATAAAAAAATCGTATTTGATAGCATTCGTTTGCCAGAAGAGGTTCTGTTTTTTAAATCTCACGGTGCTATTTTATTAGGGATTGATGCACCAGTTGAAACAAGATATTCGAGAATATCAAAACGAAAAAAAGAAACAGACGAGCAATCTTACGAAACATTTAAAAAATTGGACCTTCATGAATATGAAGGGAAAAGCGGTGGACAGAATATTAAGGCAACTTTTTCGTTATCAGACCACGTCATTGATAATGTAGGTGATTTGAAAAATGTGCACCGAAAAATCGATAATATTTTGGAGTCAGTAAAAAATGGACCATCTTAAAATAAAAGGAGGCATACCTTTGAATGGAACGGTAAGTGCCTCTGGATCTAAAAATTCAGCATTACCATTACTAGCAGCAACCATTTTACTGAATGGTGAAACCGTTCTTCATAATGTTCCAAACTTAAGTGATATCGCAGTAATGATTAAGATATTGAATTCTTTGGGAATGAGGGTGGAAGCCTGTCCTGATAACCAGGTTAAAATATGGAATGAGAAAAAAATTCGACATATCGCTCCCTATGATTTAGTTACGTCAATGAGAGCCTCTTTTTTTGTGGCTGGACCAATACTTGCTAAAACTGGCTTTGCTAAAGTCCCTTTGCCAGGCGGGTGCTTAATAGGATCTCGGCCGATTGATATTCATTTGAAAGGGTTTCAGGATCTTGGAGCTGAGATTAAATTGCAAAATGGGTTTGTAGAGTTACGGGCAAAGAAACTAAAAGCGGCGCGAATTTATTTGAATTTCCCTTCTGTTGGAGCAACTGAAAACTTAATGATGGCAGCCTCTTTAGTGGAAGGGGTGTCTTACATTGAAAACGCAGCCTTAGAGCCTGAAATAGATGACTTAGCAGATATTTTGAATAAGGCAGGCGCCAAAATTACTGGGGTAGGGACACGCTGTATAAAGATAGAGGGAGTTTCTGAACTAAAAGGTGTTTCCCATCATGTGATTCCGGATCGAGTAGAGGCCGGGACACTGTTGATAGCCGGTGCTATTACAGGCGGTGATGTAACGGTCACTAATTTAAATGTAGATCATTTGGAACCCTTGATTCGGAAATTGAAAGACTGCGGATTTGGATTAACGATTGATGGGAATTCGATTCGGGTTATTGGGAAAAAAGAATTTGGTGGAGCGACGATTGAAACACTACCTTTTCCTGGTTTTCCTACAGATCTTCAAGCCCAAATGATGGCTATATTATCTGTCGCCAATGGAACCTCTATTATAAAAGAAACAATTTTCGAAAATCGGTTTATGCACGCATATGAGTTAAAGCGTATGGGGGCGGATATTAAAATAGACGGAAATCATGCATTTATAAAAGGTGTTGAGAAGTTATCGGCGGCTCCAGTGAAAATAACGGATTTACGAGCCGGAGCGGCTTTGATTTTAGCTGGGTTGAGGGCAGAAGGAACAACAGTTGTTCATGGATTAAAGCATTTGAGACGTGGATATCAAGGATTGCCAGAAAAATTAGGGAAACTTGGTGCTTCTGTATTTGTATAAAAGTAAATAAGTGATTGATTGTTGAAAAACAAGATCTGAATTTTTGACTCTAAAGATATTGGACCCTATAATAAGGGTCGGAAAATTAATAGACACGTAGTCTAGTGAAGGAAATTAAATGAAAAAACGTTTACGATTTAGCAAGATGCATGGGCTTGGTAATGATTTTATTTTGATTGATGGAATAAACCAAAGAATTGATGACAAAGATTTGTCGTCGTTAGCTAGAACAATGTGTGATCGGAATTTTGGAATTGGAGCAGATGGACTCATAATCGCGCTGAAGTCAGATTCGACAGATATTAAAATGCGAGTGATTAACTCTGATGGATCAGAGCCTGAAATGTGTGGAAACGGAATCCGATGTTTTTCTAAATTTGTTTATGAAAAGAAACTAATTGAAAAGGTTGTTTTTTCTGTTGAAACCTTAGCCGGGAATATGGTTCAAGCATTAATTATTA
Source organism: bacterium (assembly GCA_018698675.1). Classification (GTDB taxonomy): domain Bacteria; phylum Margulisbacteria; class Marinamargulisbacteria; order JABIPA01; family JABIPA01; genus JABIPA01. The sequence goes on from JABIPA010000073.1 coordinate 19,667, forward strand.
AAGACGGTGTGGTTGTGTCAGTAGAGGTAGATATGGGCGAACCGATATTAATCGCAAAAGATATACCCGTTGTTTCTGATACAGATCAGGCTGTATGCAAACCAATTGATATTTTAGGAAAAACGTATGAATTTACTGCGGTTTCGATGGGTAATCCTCATGCCGTCGTATTTTTAGATGACTTAAAAACGATAGACCTAGAGAAAATAGGACCTTTGTTTGAGTCTCATAGTAATTTCCCAGAGAAAATAAATACGGAATTTGTTCAAATAGTGAACCCAAATGAGTCAATTTTAATTGTTTGGGAGCGAGGGGCTGGCGAAACGCTTGCATGTGGGACTGGAGCGTGTGCGTCAGTAGTTGCTGGGGTTTTGAATAAAAAATGTGAAAGAAAAGTTAAAGTACATTTACCAGGTGGACCGTTAATGATTGAATGGCAAGAACATGATAATCATTTGGTTATGACAGGGCCTGCAGAGTTAGTATTCGACGGACAAATAGAAATTTAAAGAAATTACAGTAAAAAAGGATAAATATTATGAAAATTACAGATAGAATTAAACGAATCCCTCCTTATATCTTTGCAACTATAGATGAAAAAAAATCGGAAGCGATAGCAAAAGGAATTGATGTAATAGATTTAGGAATTGGAGATCCAGATTTACCAACTCCTAAGGTTATTGTTGATGCTTTAGTTAAATCCGTTCAAAATCCTGCGACGCATGATTATCCTCCATATCAAGGAACGTTGTCTTTTCGAGAAGCCGTTGCTGCTTGGTATAAAGACCGATTTAATGTGGATTTAAACCCAAATGACGAAGTTGTTTCATTGATTGGTTCAAAAGAAGGAATTGCTCACGCATTTTTGACGTTTTTAGATCCAGGAGATGTCGCGATTTTGCCAGATCCAGGATACCCAGTTTACAAAGTAAATACATTGATAGCTGGTGGAGTTCCGTTTATGGTTCCTGTTAAAGAGGAGAATGGATTTCAAATGGATTTGAATTCTATTCCAGAAGACATTAGACAGAAGGCGAATATGCTTTTCATCAATTACCCAAACAATCCTACCGGAGCAGTTGCTACGGATGAACATTTACAAGAAGTTGTTGATTTTGGGCTTAAGTATAATATTTTGATATGTATGGATTTAGCTTATTCTGAAGTTAATTATGATGGATACGTGCCAAAAAGTATTTTGGAATTTAAAGGAGCGAAAGATATCGCTATTGAGTTTCACTCATTGTCTAAATCATTCAATATGACTGGATGGAGAATTGGAATGGCCGTTGGAAATAAAGAGGCTGTTCAAGCTCTTGGAAAAATAAAAACTAATGTTGATTCTGGTATTTTTAAAGCGATTCAAGAAGCCGGTATTGTCGCACTTCAAAATTATAAATCAATTTGTGGGGATCAAAACGATCGCCTTGCGAAAAGACGCGATATTATTGTGAATGGCTTAAATGATCTCGGATGGAATTTGGAATCGCCAAAAGCGACATATTATATTTGGGCGCCTGTTCCTGAAGGAATGAAGTCTCAAGATTTTACTATTTCCTTATTAGAAAGTACTGGAATACTTGTTGTTCCTGGTACAGGGTATGGACCTTGTGGAGAAGGTTATTTTAGAATTTCGATAACGACTCCTGAAGAAAAACTACATGCTGCAGTTAAACGATTGAAAGAACACAATATTACCTATAAAAAGGGATAATCAGTCATTAAATTTTAGTTCAATTTTAATTGTTGGTTATTATGGGTTTGCAAATGCAGGGGATGAATATCTTCTGTTGCAAACCCTACGCCGACATATCTCTTTGCTTTCGTCTGGTAAATTAAATATTCTTTACAGGTGCAAACAAACGACCAAAGGTTACATTGTTTTAGATGGTGTATCTTATTCGGTGACGTTCGTGCCTAGAAAGTCTTTTTTTTCTATTTTTTCCGCCTTGTTTCGGGTGAAAAAAATATGTTTTGGAGGAGGTGGCTTATTTCAAGATAAGACATCTACCTTTAGTTTTTTATATTATTCGATGATTGTGTGTGTAGGAAAGCTTATGAGAAGACAAATCAATTTTTATGGCCAGGGTTTTGGACCAATAACAGGTAGATTATCTACCTCTGTTTTCCCACTAATACTAAAGCAGGTGGATACGCTCGAAGTGAGAGACGATGCATCAGCCGCGTATTGTAAAACTATTAATAATATTGTTCCTCCTGACCTGAAAATGGATATGAGTTTTGAAAGAGCTGATAAATTTAATGACTCCTACAACGAGAATGGAGTTGTTGGTCTTTCTTTAAAAGAAGACACGTTTACGCCATCTGTTCTTGATTCATTAAATAGTTTTTCGACGTCGGAATGGGTATTTATAGAAGCCCATAGACAGGTTGATTTTAGGAAGGATTGGCAGAGACAACTGTCGATTTCGAATGACAGGTTGTTAGATTTCACGTATATTCTTACGAATGAATTATCAAGTCCGGTACCATTATCTATGATTATTTCTATGAGGTTTCATGTTTGTGCTTGGGCTGCAATGACGGGAATTCCGTTTTTGGCAATTAGTGATGATCCTAAATTGACACAACTTGCTGAACAATTTGGGCAACCTCTTATAAACCCCCGAGAAAATATCATGTCAGAAGCAGAAATTCGAAATAAACTTCAGCATAAAAAATATAGGTCTCGTCTAATTGAAAAAAGAGAGGCGTGTCTATGTCTTTAAAGAGCCAGTTTGTACGGTTGTTTGATTATCCTATCAAGGTAGGTACCCGCAAAAATATAATGGAAAGCATTTTAGGGACGTCTAAGACTTCCTTTTGTCATGTAGTGACTCTCAATCCTGAAATAATTGTTTATAACGAAATTGATATCAACAAAAAAAGAAAGATGTTAGATAAATGTTTTTTTATTGCAGATGGAATAAGTTTGGCGTGGGCATCTAAAATTTTACAAAAGAAAAAGATAGATCGGTTTCCTGGAATCGAATTGGCCCAGGCCTTATTAACGCGTGAAGACAAAACATTTTATTTCATTGGTTCAAAAACTGAAATAATTGAGAAAGCCGTTAAAAAAATCGGCGGACAAAATGAAAAATTATCAATCGTGGGCTACTCAGATGGGTACTTGGATGAACAAAAAAGATCCAACGTATTAGAAGATATTAAAAATAAGCAGCCAGATATTGTTTTAGTAGGAATGGGGCACCAACGACAGGATGATTTACTATTTGAAATTGGTCAGATTTTGACTAAAGGTGTTGGTGTTGGCATTGGAGGAAGCTTTGATGTTTTATCCGGAGAACTAATGAGAGCTCCAAAATGGATTCAAAGCATACAGCTTGAATGGTTTTATCGAGGTCTTTCAAATCCGTTAAGAATGAAACGTTGGGGATTTATCCCTAAATTCATTAAGTTAGTTATTAAAGCTTTCTGAATAAATTTTTTGAAGTAGTTTTTCTGTTTGAGTATTTCCTTCATAGGTGGAGGTAGATTGCTTTCGTAATTGTCCTAAGCTTGTAGCAAGTTTTTTTCCTAATTCTACGCCTTCTTGATCAAACGAGTTAACATTCCATAAAAAGCCTTGAAACATGATTGTGTTTTCGTAAAAGGATAGCAACGCTCCTAACGTTTCTGGATTGAGCTGGTCACAAATTAACAATGTACAGGGACGGTTCCCGTCAAAGTTTTTTCTTGGGTCCCTAGATTGGTTTCCAAGAGTAAGCGCAAAAAATTGGGAAATTAAGTTTTCATTCAATAAATTGTGGTTTCTTTTAAAGTTATCGGAAATAGGGTCTTCGACGGAGATGTCGATTTGAGTCTTTTTAAATCCAATAAATTGGACAGGACAAACGTCTGAACCTTGATGGAACTTTTGAAAATACGAGTGTTGAGAATTTGTACCAGCACTACCTACTAACATGGGCCCGGTTTGGTATGGAATAAAATCACCGTTTTGATTGACCTGTTTTCCATTACTTTCGCAGTCTGTTTGTTGAAGATGTAAAATAAATGAATTCAACGCTTCAGAGTATGGAATAACTGCTTTATACGAATAATTTAAACAATTTCTTTCCCAGATGGAGTTAAGAGCATTTAACATGGCCAGATTAGTTAGGCAGTTTTTGTTTAGACTATTTTCGTCAATTTCTCGAGAGCCTTTTAAAATACTTTCCATATAGGTAGGGGAGAAAACGAGGCTAACTATTAACGCACCAACGGCGCTAGTTACTGAAAAACGACCACCAATATTTTCGTCGATATAGAATGTGTTTAAGCAAGTGGTTTCCTGTTCAAGACGACTCTTTTTTTGAGTGACTAATACGATATTTTTACTAATATCTATCCCCTTTTTGTCGGCAATAGCTCGTAACAGATTTAGATTCTCGGTCGTTTCAATCGTTGATCCACTTTTGGAAACAATTATCCAAAGTGTTTCGTTAAAAACGGATGATTCAGCATGTAAATAAGAATAAAAACTGTCTGGGTCAATGTTTGAAATGAAGTCTGATTTTAACTTAACATCGTTTCGTGAGATGGCATAAGGCATCAAAGCGTCTAAAAATGATTTTGGACCTAGATATGATCCCCCAATTCCAATTTGAACAACTTTTTTAAATGGAGTTCCATTCGAAGACGTGATTGTCCCGGAATGGACACCATTTGCAAATGTTTTGATGCGATTAAATTCGTCACTATATAATGTTTTCGAAGATGACCGAACAGCGTGGTGAAGAACTGCTCTGTTTTCAGTTTTGTTTATCAGGCTCCCTGAAGTTAATTCTTTATATCTAGAAATGAGGTTGCTTTGTTCGCTAAGTTTTTGAAACAATTGAAGTACGTTTTGGTCGATTTTTGCACCATAGAAATGGTAAGAAAGGGACGCTGTATGTGCCTGAAAGTCTTTTACTCGTTTTACGCTCATCATATCTTTAAGACGTAACCCGTTCTTTGCGTACGAAAAAAGTTGAGAGAACGCGTCTAATTGGTCAAGATTTAGGGGTGTCATAAAAAGGTTTATTTATTTTTTTTGATGATTCAAATAATTCTGTGTGTTCTGATCTTAATTTAACGTTTCGTCTTAGCATTGCACGTTTTGCTGTTTTTAAAAATTGATCCATTCGATAAGGTTGATAGTTATTTGCTTCTCCCCACGAAAATGGAGGAACGAATTTATTATGTATAGCGGGGCCAACTATGTTAGAGCCGAATCCAATGTTTGTACCCGCCGTTAGCAGAGTGCCTATTCCAGTTTTGACATGGTCTCCGAGAATCGCGCCTAAAAATATTTTCTGAGTGTTAATGGTTCCATTGTGAGAATCTACTTTTATAGGACCATATGTATTTTTTAAGTTAGAAGTCGTGGTGCCTGCACCTAAGTTTGCCCATTCTCCTAAATAAGAATGACCGACAAATCCGCTATGCGCTTTGTTTGAGAAGTGGAAGAAAATAGACTGACTAACTTCGCCAGAAACTTTGCAGTGATTTCCTATCGTCGATGTTTTTATTTTTCCACCTAAAATTTTTGAGTTCTGTCCGATAAAAAGAGGGCCTTCCAGCCGGGTTCCAGATTCAATATATACATTTTTTTCTATATAGATAGGCCCCTGCTCAGCGTTAAGTACAACAAAATCTTCAATAAATGTTCCTTTGTCTACGAATACATTATTCTCATTATATATAATTGTGAATGGATTAATGGTTCCTTTAATGATGCCAGGTTGTTTTCTGTCATTAAAATCTATCAATAACATTTTTTCGTTCAGTTCAATGAGATCGTGAGCAAAATTTAGAATTAATGCGTCATCGACTTCTTTAAATACACATGAGCTTCTAAGGTTTTGAATTAATGTTTGATTGTTTGGCGTTTTTTCGAGAGACGTTTTCATGAAATCAAGATTTTTTTCGCTTAAATAAGCTGCTACAACTTGTCCTTTATGGGTAAGAACAAAATCGCGATCCTGTTCAAAGTTTGTGATGATTTCAAATAGCTGTTCAGTTAAGATGGTTCGCCCATTTATAAAAAGACAGGGCGCCCCTGTGTTAATTTGATTTACTGTAAAATCCGAGTGCTTCAATCGTTCAATTGGTTTTAAATGGTCTCGACAGTGAAGGGTAATATTTGCATAATTAAAAAACCTTTTGAATTTATCAAATAATGTGTCGAATCCAATTAAAAGGTCGTAAGAAGGTTTCGCATAGGTTAAAGGATACAGAAAATGATATTTATCATCTTCATACAAACATATATTAATCATATTAATTGCAATGATAACCAACTAGGCTGGCGTTGACAACGTATGACTGACAAACTGAAATATTTAGGATTAATGGCTGTTATTCTTCTCTTTTTTATCTCGATTCAAGCCGTTTACGTAAAGACACAATCTCTGCATGAGAAAAATAGGGCAATGTCTGCTCAGATCAACAAGTTGAAGAAGAAAAATCATTTACTTTATTTATCACTATTGGAAAAAACTAGTTTGCAGGAAATAGATAACAAGGTAAGTCAGGATTTGGGAATGACGAGACCAAAAAGAATAAATTATATTTTGGTTCATAATGAGGCTACCTCAAGGTGAACGATATAGAAAATACCGATATGTCTACCTACGCTAGCGGAAACAGGAGGAAGTCTGTACGACTAAATATAGTTTTGGCATTTTTTTATCTCGTTTTTTTTGGCTTAGTTGCGCGGCTGTTTTTTCTTCAGATTATAAAACACGACTATTATTTAGATAAGTCTAGAGACCAATTAAATCGGGTGATTCGCTTATATCCTGAAAGAGGAGATATCCTCGATCGGGAATTGAACCCTATCGCCTTAACGCTGCCGAGTACGTCATCGTACCTTGTCCCAGAAAAAGTTTAAAACAAAAAAATCTTTGTAAATGAGGTTTCTAAAATAACTGGCTTGTCCAAGCCGGATTTAAGGAGCAAGGTATCTTCTGAACAGCCGTTTGTATGGCTTGTTCAAAAAATGCCAGCGGAAATGACTGAATCATTAAAAAAATTAGATATGAATGCCTTAGGATTTATTGATGTTGAAAAAAGAACCTATCCAAATAGCGGGTTAATGTCCCAAGTGGTTGGGTTTGTCGGTGTCGATAATCAAGGACTAGGCGGTCTCGAATATAAGTTTGATAAAGAGCTAAAGGGCCATGAAGGTATGATTATGCTAGAAGGCGACCCTTTAGGAAGGCAGTTGGTTTTTGGTAAAAATAAGAAGGTTAAAAAAAGTGATGGAAAGACGATTATTACAACCTTGGATACGACAATTCAATATGTTGCAGAAAAGCATTTAAAAGAAGGTGTTGCTTTGAATGATGCAAAGGGAGGGGTGGCTATTGTTTTAGGGGCTCAAACTGGTGAGATTTTAGCGATGGTAGACGAACCAGGCTTTGACCCAAATAAATGGATGAGTTCAGAGAGTATAGACAGAAAAAATGGATGTATAACGGACGTATATGAACCAGGGTCTACATTGAAAGTATTTACAATAATGGCGGCGATTGAGGAAAAACTGGTTACTCCGGGCACTATCATTAAAGTCCCAGAAACATTTATGATTGCAGGTCATAAAGTAAAAGAGGCGCATGATAGGGAAGATGGGGATGTTGATGAGAACACGGTAACGGAAATTTTGGAAAAATCTCTCAATGTTGGCACCTCTCTTGTCGCTCAAAAATTAGGGAAAGATTTGTTGTATACCTATTTACGAAGGTCTGGATACGGTGGAGTCACTGGAGTTAGTCTTCCAGGCGAGTCTAGCGGGTTGTTACGAAAACCATCTACATGGTCAGGTGTTGATATTAGCATGTTATCTTTTGGGCAAGGGATTGCCGTTACGCCGTTACAATTGGCCGCGTCGTTAACAATAATTACAAATGAAGGGCGGTTAATAAAACCTCGAATCATTAAAGGTGTGATGGACGCAGATAGGCGCACATTAAAGGCAACTCGTATTAAATATGGGGAGCAGGTTGTTAGTAAATCAACGGCAAATAAAATGAAGATAATAATGAAAAGTATTGTCGAAAATGGGACGGGAAAAATTACTAAATTAGACGGCATTTCAAGTGGAGGAAAAACAGGGACCGCACAGAAGGCTAGAGAAGATGGTCGTGGATATAAAAAAGGAGCTTACATTGCTTCGTTTTTAGGTTTTTTTCCGATAGAAGATCCTAAATATATTATTCTCGTGGCGGTTGATGAGCCTAAAAAAAGTATTTGGGGATCATCTGTAACGGGGCCTATTTTTAAGAAAATTGTGCAAGATATAGTGGACTATACAAATATGGTTCCTATATCGACCTATCCCTGATTTTTGAGTTCAACAACCATATCCTTTAGAGATGGATAGTCTGTTTTCATTCCAAAGTGGTCTGGGGCTACTGTATCGTATTCGAAATACGGGTTTTCAATGCAGTGTTTGTCCCAAGAGCCAACTTCAATTCTCAATATTTTTGCTAAAAACATTAAAAACTTACTGTTAATTTTTATTCTGAAGGGGATGCTTACACCGAAAACGTTACAGAGTATTTCGATGACATCTTTTCCTTTTAAAACTTTATTTCCTAAAACATAAGACGATTTTTCAACGGGATGTTCCATCACATATTTTGTGACTTTTGCGATGTCTTTACTATGTAAGAAATGAAATCGTGCATCCATATAAATAAATCTTAAGAGTTTTAAATAGTTTTTGTTTGGAACGATTCCTGAGCTTACGTGAGAATAGGGGTGGGTCTTGTCCCCACCGAATACTAATGTAGGGAACAATGTAACAATTCGATCTGAAATTTTAAGTGTCTCAAGAGATGTATATGCTTTGTATTTTGAACTAACGTAGCCCGTACCCAATGTACCAGCTTCCTTAATAGGCGAATTGTTTTTTCCTAAAATACTTGCAGTAGAAAAGTAAACAACTTTTTTACAAATATCTGGGTTAAGATACGAAAACATTTTATGAGATTTTGTGACGTTTAAAAGAAATGCATAATCAGAGTTACTCCAGTCGGTAGCAATATGAATCAGATAATTCATTTCAGATATCAATGTTTCGTGTTCTTCAATAAATTCAAGGTTTCCCTTTACCGGAAAAAAATTGGACGCTTTTATCTTTATTTTTTCGGGGGTTCTTGCAAGGAGGTAACAGTCATAATTTGGGTTGTTTGCAAATAGATCAAGTACATAGTGTCCGACACATCCTGATGCTCCGGTTATAAAAACCTTACTTTTTATCATGACCCATACTGTACCAACTATCTTTGCAGAATGAAATGAATCAGCTATTATTCTGCAAGAAATGAAATTACAAATTCTTATCGATTTCTTAAATAAATGGGCCCCAGAAAGCGATGCTGAAAGTTGGGATAACGTGGGGCTCCAAATAGGGGACCGGAACGCTCAAATTAAACATATTGTACTCGCTATGGATGTTGATAGAGACCTTCTTTCATATCTTTCTAATAACCCTGCCGATTTAGTTATTACCCATCATCCACTTTTGTTTAGTTCGGTAAAATCTGTTGATAAATCAGAACCTTTAGGCGAAGCAATCTATGCATTTATTAATAAAAATTGTGGGTTATATTCGATGCACACGAATTTAGACAAGGCGGATAATGGTATAAATGATGCCTTAATCAAACAATACGGGTTAGACCCTAAACAGGGAACGTGGTTCGATGGAGGTATTGGCAAGTGGTTTGACGTCGAGTCTGGTGTGACAGAGCAAACGTTGAATGCGTTTATAAAAGGAAATAAAGGTATTGTTGTTGGAAACAAGAAGGATAGAATAATAAGCCGGGTTGGCTTTTGCGGAGGAAGCGGGAAGTCATTGTTAGGGCAAATTCGAGATTTATCTATTGATTTATTTATTACCGGAGAACTTGGGTATCACGATGAAGTGAATTTAGGTCTTTCGGGCAGCTCCGCTTTTTTGATGGGGCATAAAGAATCAGAGTTTTTTGGATTATATGAAATAAAAGAGTATATTAATAATAGTTTTTCGGAAGTTGATGTGAAAGTGTTTGGGAGATAACAAAAATGTGGATTCTATTTTTAATAATTTTAGTGAGAACGGTAACGGATATTGCGTTTAAATTTGTGGTAAATAATTTAAATTTTGACTCAATGAACTCTATTTTCTCGAATATTGTATTGATGATAAAGAATCCAATATTGTGGTTAGGTCTAACTATGGGAGTCACAAATTATTATTTGTGGATATTATGCTTAAGAGAATTTGATTTGAGCTATGCATACCCGTTTTTAAGCATTGCTTATATTTCTATTATTTTGTCAGGGAAATTTATTTTTAAAGAACGATTAGGGATGAATAAAGTTGTCGGGTTAATATTTATATCGATAGGCGCAGGGATGTTATTTGTTGGATAAGATAAAAACATCGATTGTAGATTGCCAAGTAAGGGTGAACAATGTCAAAGTTTAAGAATTTAGTGTTTTTTGTTTTATTGCCAGTTGTGATGACGACATTGGGCGAATTTATCTTGAAGTTTTCGGTCAACCAAGAGCATATGTCTGTTTCCGAATATTTATTCTCCTTTAATTTTAATAGTTTTATGGTTCTATTTTCCACGTTTTTGATAATTGCCGGTGGCGTGTTGTGGCTAGTTGCGATGTCGAAATTTGAGTTATCATTTCTATACCCTTTTTTAAGTATTAATTATGTGGGCATTGTTATCGGTTCCCAGTTTGTGTTAAAAGAAGAGGTAAGTATATATAGGTACATTTCAATAATTTTTATAGTGATTGGGTTAATATTTATTTCTAGAAGCCCATATTCAAAAAAAGAAAGCTAAAAAGGACGGAATCCACATGAACAATACAAACTCAACAACTAGCGTAATTAAAACTTCAAAATTGGCAAATGCTATTGAGCCATCCATTACGATGGAAATTACAAGTCTGGCCAAGTCGTTACGAGCAAGTGGACAAGATGTCATTGGGTTTGGAGCTGGAGAACCTGACTTTGATACACCTGAATTTATTAAGGAAGCTGCAAAAAAAGCAATAGATGAGGGTAAAACAAAATACACTCCAGCAGCGGGTATTCAAGAACTTAAACAAGCGATTTGTGATAAGTTCAAAACGGATCAAGGCTTGGAGTATACGCCAGAAAATATTGTAGTTTCCTGCGGCGCGAAACACACAATCTACAATTTATTATTAGCACTTGTTGACCAAGGGGATGAAGTTTTAATCCCTAGTCCTTATTGGGTAAGTTATCCGGATCAAGTTAGACTAGCGGGTGGTACTCCAGTTATTGTTGAAGCAGATGAGTCAACAGCTTTTAAATTGACGCCTTCTATATTAAAAGCAGCGATCACTCCAAAGACAAAAATTCTAATGTTGAATTCGCCATCAAACCCTACGGGAATGGTTTATAGTCGAGCAGAGTTAAATGCATTGGCTCCTATTTTGGAAGAGCACAATATTACGATTCTTTCTGACGAAATTTATGAAAAACTTGTTTATGCTGGGCAAGAGCATGTAAGTATAGCGACTCTTTCTGAGTCTTTGAAAAATCAAACAATCATTATTAATGGTGTTTCTAAAGCATATTCAATGACAGGCTGGAGAATTGGATATTGCGCAGCTCCAGTAAATGTTGCAAAAGGAATGAGCAAAATTCAAAGTCATTCAACATCAAATCCTACGACTCCTTCTCAATGGGCTAGTATTGAAGCTCTGAAACATGGAGAGAAAGACATTGAGCGCATGAAAGTATCATTTAATGAACGACGTTTAAAAATGGTTGAACTGTTGAATAACATTGACGGAATTTCCTGTGTAGAGCCAAAGGGTGCTTTTTATGCATTCCCTAATATATCAGGTTGTTTCGGAAAAACGTCAAAGACAGGAATTGAAATTAAGTCTTCTAAAGACTTTTGTAGCGCATTGCTTCAAGAAGCATTGGTAGCGTGTGTTCCAGGAATTGGATTTGGAGAAGATACGTGTATTCGTTTTTCTTATGCGACGTCAATGACTGATATCGAAAATGGATTGAAACGTCTTTCTGATTGGGTTGGGACCTTAAAATAAAGTCTTAACCCCAGACGGATTTTGAATAAGGGGTATCATTCTATTTATATGAGAATGATACCCCCTATTCCATGAACTAAATTTTTACTTTTGCCCGTGTTCTAGGGTACACGTCGCATCTATTCCCCCACGAGTATTGTAGACAGTCGTGATTTTTAAATATTTAGCTGAAAGCAATTGTTTAAGATCTTCGAATAATTTGTTAGTGACGGCTTCTTGATATAACCCCACGTTTCGGTAAGAAATAATATAATATTTTAGTGACTTAAGTTCCACGATTTTAGAATCTGGGATGTAATGAATAAGTAATGTTCCGAAGTCTGGTAACCCTGAAAAAGGACAAACACATGAAAATTCGTTGGTTTTATATTCAATGAATTGGGGATTTCCTTTGTAGTCAAATGTTTCTAAAAAATCGGTTCGAATTGCTTTCTCATCTTCAAAATTAAAAACGCGTCCTTCTGCAATTGCCATTTGTTTTCTCCCAATTTTATTGTTGTACTAGAGTTTTTATCTAATAGTAGGTACACTATTTGAAAAAAATACTGAGAAAACTATGTCAAAAAATACACTATACGACAAGGTCTGGGACAAACATAAAGTAGATACACTACCTACGGGACAGGACCACCTTTTTATCGGATTACATTTAATACATGAAGTAACGACTCCTCAAGCATTCTCCATGATGGAGGAAACAGGTGCTACGGTAAAATTTCCAAATAGAACATTTGCAACTACCGACCACATAATTCCAACTCAAGCTCAAGAACGTCCTTTCGCAGATGGTAAAGCCGAGTCAATGATGACAGCTCTTGAGAACAACGTAAAAAAATACGGTATAAAATATTTTGATTTTAAATCAGGTAAGCAAGGAATCGTACATGTTGTCGGGCCTGAATTAGGAATTACAAGACCAGGCATGACCATTGTTTGTGGAGACAGCCATACGAGTACCCATGGTGCGTTTGGGTCACTTGCTTTTGGGATTGGAACTACTGAAGTTAGACATGTGTTGGAGACACAGTCGCTTGCCTTGAATCGATTAAAGGTTCGAAAGATTAATGTAACTGGGGATTTGCCAAAAGGCGTCTATGCTAAAGATATTATATTAGCAATTATACAAGCAACTGGCGTGAATGGTGGTATTGGGTACGCTTACGAATTTAATGGACCCGTTATTCATAAATTGTCTATGGAAGAGCGTATGACGATTTGTAATATGAGTATTGAGGGTGGCGCTCGAATTGGATATATCAACCCAGATAAAGTTACCTATGATTATTTAAAAGACAGAGAGTTTTCTCCTAAAGGAAAAGACTTTGATAAAGCCTTGGAATATTGGAAATCAATAGCATCTGATGAGGATGCCTTATATGACGACGTGGTCAACATTAACGGTTCAGAGTTGGAGCCTATGGTAACGTGGGGAATTACTCCAGCACAGTCAATTAGGGTTTCGGAAAAAATACCTGAAATTAATAATTTTTACGAAGATGACAGGCCTGTTCTAGCAAAAGCATTGGAATACATGGATGTTAAGGAAGGTCAGCATATCAAAGGTCTTCCAATTGATGTCGCTTTTATTGGGTCTTGTACAAACTCTAGACTTTCAGATTTGAGAGAAGCTGCTAAAGTTTTAAAAGGCAAAAAAGTTAAAGTGAAAACACTTGTTGTTCCTGGATCTCAAGACGTTCGTGCTCAAGCACAAAAAGAGGGCTTAGATAAAATATTTATAGAGGCCGGAGCTGAATGGCGTTTCGCAGGATGTTCGATGTGTTTGGCAATGAATCCAGACAGGTTACATGGAACACAACGATGCGTATCGACAAGTAATAGGAATTTCATGGGAAGACAAGGTAGTCCTACAGGACGAACGTTGTTGATGAGTCCAGCTAGCGTTGCGGCTTCAGCTGTTGAAGGAAAGGTGGCAGATATCCGTGAGTCTTACTGAAAATAAAATTCTTACAATAGAAGGTCGTGGTATTCCTTTAGAAGGAAATGATATTGATACCGACCAAGTTGTTCCTGCTAGATTTCTAAAAGAAATAACGTTTAAAAATATGGGCGATTACTTGTTTTATGATGCCCGATTCGAAGAAGATGGTAGCCTAAAAGAACACCCTTTGAATGAGACTAAATTTAAAGAGGGAAAAATTTTATTTGTTCAGGAAAACTTTGGATGTGGCTCTAGTAGAGAACATGCTGCTCAAGCAATTAAACGATATGGAATCGAAGCTGTTGTTGGAATATCTTTTTCTGAAATATTTGCGGGAAATTGTAAGTCCTTAGGAATTCCAATTATACAGCTGGATAAGTCTCAAATTTCTGAAATATTAGGAGCTGTGAATGAGTTCCCAACGATCATATGTGCATTGAATATTAAAAACGGAACATTAAGTGTTGGCGCTCGAGAATTTTCTTTTTCAATGACACCTGCTTTGAAAGCCTCATTGGTAGGAGGAACGTGGGATGCGCTTACTTTGTTACAAAATAACGAGAAGAAAACGAATAATCTAGAATCCCTCTTACCTTATTAGAAACGATTTTTTTACTTACGTTTCTAGAAAAGTCTTCAGTAATTTATTTAAGAAATAACACAATCAATAAGGTTATGCTTAATGAGGTACATAATCGTCGCATCTATTTTATAAGAACGATCTAGGTTTAAGGCCGTTTCTATATCTTTTTTGGACAATGATGAATTACCCAATTGATTAAGAATGGAGGGAATTAAAGGAAATCTATTTAGATGAGTTTCCATGCCATAAAAGGAGTCTTCATTTTTCATAATTTTTTTACCATATGTTGATAGTGTAAGCAGTGTAGTGGCATCTAATATAGAGGTTGTGGACTGACTATATTTAGATGTTACATCATGAAATGGAAGAGACGGAAACGTCCATCGATTTTTAGGAGGTGCATTTTTAATGAAATTATCAAACGCCTTTTGATAGTTTTTAGACATAGTCTGATTCGAGAATTTTTCTAGGACGGTATTTCTAGCAGACACGCCCATTTTCGTGCGTAATGAGGGTGAGTCTATCAATCGCTTTAAATTTTCACGAAATAATTGGTTATCGTAGGCAATCGATTGAATCATAGCATCACCAAAATCAGCGCTACTGGAGCAATTAAATAAAGCATCAAGTTCAGATGAAGGATGTGCTCCTAGCGTCGGAATTACAAATCCTTGGTCTCCATTCTGAATATGGTCCGATTGACCAGCTATATCCGTTAGGATGACTGGGAGCCCGCATGCCATACCTTCTATAGGAGATATTCCGAAATTTTCGGAAAAATGGTCGGACATCGATAGAAAGATATCGGATGCTTGCATATATGTTTCTATCGAATCATGATCAACATTTGTCTCGATTTGTATTGAGTCTTCAAGCGTTTTATCTTTAATATAATCAGTTAAAAATTTTAGGTAATCTTTATTTGTAGACTCTCCAACTACCCATAGAAAGGCATCGGGGCATGATTCCAATAGTTGAGAAAAATTTTGAATGGTAACAAATATATCTGTTTTCGTTTTTGGATTTATTCTTGCGAGTGATAAAACGACGGTTTTGCTGGAAGGAAGATCGAATTGAGCTTTTAATTTTGAATGGGAAGAAACTGGTTTGAATTTAGATGTGTTTACACCGAAAGGAACGGTTTGAATTGAAAGGTGACATGGTTTCTGGGTCCAGGACTCTATCCAATCTTGGCAAATACGTTTTGATGATTCTGAAGGAACAATGAGTCCGTCACCTATAGTCGTATTAAACGCAAAATGGCGAAGAATAGTTAGGGTGTTTAGGCTAGAGAGACTATGAATTTGACCAATGTAAGGAATTGGCATTTTTGATGCATTTCTTAAAGACAAGGCATAGCTTGGAAAAGGTACGGATAGATTATAGACAAGGCTTGGTGAGTCGTTACTTAGTGATTTTAAAAGAGTTTCGTTAAAATCTGAGTGCGATGATATGTTGGTGGGTGAAATATGCTTTTTATTAAGATAGTCCGTCGATTCTGAAAGAGAACTATCTGTTAATAGTATTTTATTAGGGAGTGTTGTAAGTAATGTGTCGAGTATGTTTTCACCTACAGTAATTGCACCATTTATAGACGTCCATTTTTTACCAAGAATAGTAGATGGAACATCAATAAAAATAGAGTGTTTTGGCATGGGTTAGTCAGTATAAAGGCTTCGAGTATTTACCCAATATAATGGATTTACCCTAACATTTTGAACGCCAAGACCCCAATGCAAATGAGAGCCCGTTGAAATGCCTGTTGTTCCCATTTTTCCAATAAGTTGACCCTGAGTCACGATGTCCCCATGTTTAACTTTCAACTTGCTCATATGATTGTAAATTGTTTTAATTCCAAAACCATGGTCAATCATAATAGAGAGCCCATGACTTTTTAGGGATTCACTCATGATAACGATACCGTCATGAGAGGCAACAATCTCTGTTCCTTCAACGTTTGCGATATCGAGACCGCTATGTTTTGATGACGATTTTTTTGTTCCTTTATACTTTCTATGTTTTCCAAATTCTGATGAAAAATTTCCCTTAGCAGGTAATATAAATGGTGATGTAAGCTTTTTGTTTTGTCTGTGTTTAGACGTAGAGCCAAATTTTGAAGTAATAAGCTGGGATTCTTTTGAAAGTTGCTTGGTGTTGTTTGCGAGGCTTTTTTTTACTTTAGGCAAGGCCACCGTTCCATAGGGAAATTTTCCGTCTCTGATATCAAATGAGAATGTTTTTTTAAATGAACTGTTCTTTAGCGGTAATGTGAGAACGCAGTTATATACTTTAGGTTCAAGGTATCTGGATAAACCTGCATATAAGACATAGTGATAGGTGTGTCCTATTTTCTCAACGTAGTTTATTTTCCAAGATCTCCCTGCAAACCAGGCGGTTGGCTTAAGTATTTTTCGATTACATGTAATGCCTATTTTGACTGTTTCTCCCAGCTTCAGGGTTCTATCCAAGACATCGAAATCAAATGTTATTTTACTAAAAATAGGAGACGAAACGAGTAATATAGTAATTAATGAAATAGTTAATTTTTTGAGCATACTAAATTGTAGAAGTTTATTCATAGTATTTCCATGTTTTTTTGTCTACGGCTCATGTTCTTATCTTAAAATGCCAATTTTATTTATTTGGGTTATATTTTTAGATATTTTCCTGGAAGCTCTTACTTGTTTCTCAAAAATCGTTTTGATGATGGAAGTACGAACGTTAACCGATTACCTTTTGTCGGATGAATAAACGATAAAGAATAAGCTTGAAGAAGTTGGGCTTCTCCGGGCTTAGATTTAAAGTAGACAGGATCTCCAATGACGGGATGTTGATTAGCCTCCATGTGCACCCGAATTTGATGTGTTCGGCCCGTAATAGGTCGTATAGAGACAAATGTTTTGGAGTTAAAGCGTTTCAAAACAGACACGATAGATGTGGATGCTTTTCCACTTGTATGGCAAATCATTCGATGTCGTTTTGAAGGGTGTCGTTTTATCGCTTTATTAATTTCGAATTCGTCACTTAAAACATTTCCATAAACCATCGCATAGTATTTTTTATGAATGTCCTTGCTTTTGAATTGGTTCACTAAGTGTTCGTAAGCAAGCTCTGTTTTTGCAATGACCATCAGACCTTCTGTTAATTTATCTAGACGATGAACAATTCCAGCTCTTTCACTATCCATATTTGATAAGCTAAAGTTTTTTGCTTTTAGAATATCAACGAGAGTAATCTCATTTTCATTATTACCTTTATGGACGTTAAGATTAATGGGCTTGTTTAAAACAATAATATTGGGATCTTCATGTAAGAGATCTAATTTAAAATTTGCAGGATTTACATCAATCATTTTGCTTCTCCTTTGAATAAAATAGATCGATTAATAGGAATACAATACCGATATCAATAAATGCGTCGGCGAAATTAAATACAGGAACTAAAGGAGTATGAATAAAATCTATGACATATCCATATACACATCGATCTATTAAATTTCCGATCGCTCCCGCAATTAAAAAAGAAAGTCCAATTCTCGATAATTTAGAAGGCGCAAGTGAATGTCTAAAATAGAAGCAGAAAAATATTACGAGCGAGCTTACAATAATTAAGAATACTTTTTGATTCTGAAAAATTCCATATGCGGCTCCGTAATTGTGCACGAGAACAAAGTTGATAAATGGCAGAATAGGTTTTAGTGAAACGGTAGAAAGAAAGTTTTCAGCAATCATTTTAGAAATTTGGTCTGAAAGAACTAATAAAAAAATAGCAGTTGAATATAAAGGACCAAACATTATTTTTGGATGAATTGACTAAGTTTTTCAATAAAGTGAAAAAAAGTATGGTCAGGATATGCTGACTTATAGAGATAAATAAGAAGAAGGCTTATCATTAAAATACCTAGAGCAAAACCAATCCCTCTAATGATTCCAATAAAAAGGTTTAGGCCCAAGACTCGACTAGGGTTGGAGATAAATATCGCCATTTCGTCAAATTTTGATTGCTCAAAAATACTCGAAAGAATTCGGACACTATCCGTAAAATCATCTCGGTATCCAACTGTTTGGACCTGGTTTTTTGATGAGTTTTCTTTGTAGAGGTCAAAGTCTTTTTTTGCACGGATAGCAGATTCTGAAAGAACATCTCTTTTCTCAGAAAGGTTATCTAATGAATGTTTTAAATTATTGTGATCAAATGTTGTCATATATATTCCGTTAATTAAATCAAAAAACATGCTAAATTTAAAGTAATTGCGTCTTTTTTGCGTCAACGAGCATTTAGTTGGTGCAAGTTAGTTTTTTTAGAGAAATACCTTAAATGTATCTAAAATTTTCAATATGAGTCGAACGATAAACTGCCCTAAAAAAAACATTAGGGCAGTTTGAAAAAATTAGTTTGATTGAGATAGAGCTTCTATTCCCGGTAAAGGTTTTCCCTGAATAAATTCAAGAGACGCACCACCACCTGTAGAACAGTAGGTTATTTTATCAATATACCCAGATTGTTTGCATGCAGAAACAACATCTCCGCCGCCAATGACCGTTTGCCCTTCGCATTCTGCCATTGCATGAGCAATTCCATTTGTTCCGTTAGCAAATTCTGAAAATTCGTATACGCCCATAGGGCCATTCCAAAGAACCGTTTTTGCGTTTTGAATTTCATTGGCCATCATTGCTGTCGAAACGTCTCCAATATCGAGACCCATCATATCGTCAGGAATCGCGTCTATTTTGACAGTCTTTTTAATCGCGTCGTTAGAAAACTTGTCTGCAACTACGACATCAACAGGAAGAATGATTTTTTTATTATTTACTTTTGCATATTCAATTAACTCAAGCGCTTTATCTAAATATGTTTCTTCGTAAACGGATAAACCAATTGAATAACCCAATGCTTTTAGAAACGTAAAACTCATTCCGCCGCCAATCATTAATGTATCAACCTTGGTTAATAATTTATCTAAAATCTGAATTTTGGATGAGACTTTTGACCCGCCGATAATACTAATAAAGGGCTTTTCGGCCGTTTCCATTAATCCGCCAAGAACCGATAGTTCTTTATCTACAAGTAATCCAGAGAAACTAGGAACATATTTTGTAATACCACTTGTTGATGAATGAGCTCTGTGAACACATCCAAAAGCATCTTGGACAAAATAGTCACACAGTTTAGAAAGAGATATCGCTAAATTATCACCATTTTTCGTTTCTTCTTCGTAATATCTAATATTTTCTAAAAGAAGAATGTCTCCATTAGAAAGATTTTTTGATCGTTCTTGTGCAATGGAAGACTCCATAATAGATTCTGATACAAATTGAATTGGAATTTCTAATAGATCGTTTAGTTTTTTGGAAATTAATTGTAATGAAAATTCAGGGTCTTTAAGTTTCGGTCGGCCTAAATGAGAAACAATAATAATTTTCGCTTTTGCATCAATCAAATAACGAAGTGTCGGTATACTTTTAACAATACGTTCATCATCGATTATTTTTCCATCAATAATAGGTACGTTATAGTCAACACGAATAAGAACGCGTTTTCCTTCAAATGTTGAAACAGGGACATCCGCAATGGATGTCCGAGTAGCATTAAGTTGAGTTTTATTTTCTTTCAAGAGAGTGGGCATTCCTACCCGGTAACCTTTGACGGAGCGATTTTTGAAACAAGGTCAACAACTCGACTAGAGTATCCAATTTCGTTGTCATACCATGAAACGATTTTAATCATATTTCCATCAACCATAGTTAATAATGAATCAAAAACGGATGAGTGAGGGTTTCCGATAACATCGCAAGAAACGATAGGTTCGTCCACATACTCTACAACCCCTTCCATTGCTCCATTTGCTGCTTCTTTAATTAAAGCATTAACTTCTTCTTTAGTGGTTCCTTTTTCAACTTCACAGACAAGATCAACGACAGAACCATCAGGAGTCGGAACACGCATTGCAATTCCATCAAGTTTCCCTTTAAGTTCAGGAATAACAAGCGATACAGCTTTAGCAGCGCCCGTACTCGTAGGAATGATTGACATAGCTGCTGAACGAGCACGTCTTAAATCACTATGCGGGAAGTCAAGAATTCGTTGGTCACTTGTATAAGAATGAACGGTTGTCATATAACCTTTTTTAATTTTGAAATTATCGTTTAAAATTTTAGCGATTGGAGCTAAACAGTTTGTTGTACAAGAAGCATTTGAATAAACGTTTATGTCTTCAGAAATTTCATCAGTGTTTACACCTAAAACAACCGTTTTAATTTCGTCTTTTGCAGGAACGGTCAAAATCACTTTTTTTGCGCCAGCGGTAAGATGGTCATTGTAACCACCTTTGTCACTAGTTGCAGATGTGAAAATTCCAGTCGATTCAATAACAACATCAACATTTAAAGATGCCCAAGGTAGGTCTTTGGGAGATCTAATAGAAGAAACCTCGATATTTTTACCGTTTACAGTAATTGACGTTTCGTCAGAAGAGATTTTTCCTTGGAATCGTCCATGAACAGAATCATATTTTAATAGGTGAGCAAGTATGGAAGGTGATGTTAAATCATTGATTGCCACAACCTCAATATCATCTCTATTTTCTATTACTTTGAATACATTTCGTCCTATTCGTCCAAATCCGTTAATTGCAACTCGAGTTACCATAATAAAGTCCTTTCAATCAAACCATGTTAAATTATATAAATTTTGAAAAAAATAGTAGCAAATTAAAGTCAGTTATGTCAATTTTTTATAGTTGAAAATAAGAGCGTTTGAACATGCATGACTACCTTTTCATAGTCGGAGTGGATGAGTAGAAAAAAATGTTCTTCAGAAAGTGTCGGTTATTGTTGTTAAATGAGATTGTGCCGCTAACGTAACTGTATTGGAGCTATTCGTATAACTCCAATCAACAACGTCTTCTATATGAGTTACCTTATTGCTTTCTTTTGTATAGGGATTATTTGGGATTTCTGCGATATAAGTTGGGACGAGGTCTGCTGCCCAAGTAGATGTAGGCGGATAGTTTCCGCTGTTATTTTCAGCATACATTCGCAGTGCCGCTTTAATCGCATAAAGTTGAGCCCATGCATATTTTGATTGATTCTTTGAAATAATAAGAGTCATGTTTTCTGAAACTATCCCTCCTTTTGACGTATAGAGTCCAAGGTTAACGCGTACACGAACCCTTTCTTCGTTGTTATCAAAATCATCCCCTGAAAAGGCTACGTAATTAGGGCCCTGTTTTTTTAAAAAGGTAACTTCCATAATGGAGTGGCCCGTATATCCATCGTCAGAAAGAGCTGTTTTCCATGTTGAAAATGGATGTTCGTCTAGATAGGTGTTGTCGGAATCTCCCTCCCAAATCCAAAATCCAAGTGTGTTGATTTGAACCAGCTTTTTTTGGATATGCATTTGAATATTATTGTATTCTGTTAAATTTCCATTTGCAGTTAAAATTTGAAAAAACACGGACAAAGAATAGGTTAGAACTGTTCCTAATATGACGATAGAAAAAATAACTTCTGGTAATGTGAATCCTTTGTTTTTCATTTTTTGGTTCATGATATTAAATTTGAATAAATCCTGTTTCTGGAATGATGGTAATTGTTGATTGCATTCCATTAGCGGTTTCAAGGATTATATTTCTTTCAGAAGAAAGAGCATCCGTTATCTGGGTAGGATTTTTGCTCTGAAGATCTTCATAAGGAATTCCTTTTTCGTCAAATATAACTTGGTCATCGGTTAATGATGTAGAAAGAACAGTCATGCCCGTAGGAAATGCGTAGCTATTAATTTCTAGTTCCCACGAATTGCCTGCCGTACTCTGAGTATACATCGAATATGTAGTTGATCCGGGTGTAAAAATCACTTTTTTTAAAAGCCGTTCGCTCATTGATTCTATTTTGGTGTTTGTTATATCAGTTTTGACCTGAACAGTCCCGGCCTGAATGTTCATTGTATCCATGATATCAATTACATTAGGCCGGATGAAAGTTAATGAGATTATCCCTAATATCACTAGAGTAGTTACTAGCTCAATTAGGGTAAATCCTTTTTTGTTTATAGGTAAATTATAGTGCGATTTTTCCGGTGACATTTGCTCTTACTTCACCAGTTGAAGAATCATAAATCCATCCTCCTGCATTATCAATATCCCCAACGGCGATAGGTGTCGCTGCTGGCGTTATAACGGCAGATGCAGAAATATAGGGGTCTTCAGGTACTTCTCCTTCTGCAAACAATGTACCAGTTAGAGTACTTGGGTAAGCGGCTGTACCAGTAGTTAATGCTTGGTTACTATAATACAGAGATAAAGCACTTCGAATCGTTCCTAGTTGCCCTTTCAACGCATTTTCTTTTGCCGTCGATGACATGTCATAATATTTTGGAATAGCAACTAAACCAATAATTCCTAAGATTACAATTACTACGATAAGCTCAATGAGGGTAAACCCTTTATTCTTTTTCATTTTTTTTTGCTCCTTTTATTTACTTGAAAACTTTATTGTAAAGATACGGAGAGTACTTATCAACAAAATTTTTAAGGAAGTTTTTTTTTATTTTAAACATGATGTTTTAGCCTTGGCTCATAACGGACATCATATTTAACATTGGGGTAAAGATTCCAAGAGCAAGTACTAAAACCAGCATGCCAATAATTCCTATAAGAATTGGTTCGATGTAAGTAAAGATACGTTCTAAAACATTTTCAACTAAATCACGATAGAGTTGGCTTGTTTTTTCTAACATCGAACCTAAATTTCCACTATTTTCCCCGACGGTTATCATTTGTGCTGCCAATCCACTAAAGAAAAAGGTTAAATTACTTGCTTTTCCTAGAGAAAGGCCCTGTTTGATATTGCTATAGCTTTCAGCGATATCTTGCTGGAAAACTTCGTTTTTGGAGAGTGTTTGTATGATTTTCAGGCTATCTAAAATTGGAATTCCGTTTTCGTATAATATGGCAAATATTTTCATAGATTTAGAAACAATTAAATTTTTATACATTTCACCAAAGAGAGGCGTTTTTACTAGAATTAAATCTATTTTTGATTTCATTTTTTTATTTTTAGATGCGAGAAAGAGTCCTTGTATGATGCCTAATAAAGCGATGAAAAGTATTAATTTGTTATCGACTAGAAAGTTACTAATTGAAAGTAATGTTTTAGTAAGGATGGGAAGGTCTACTTTGTTGGAGGTAAAAAAGACTGCAAATTTAGGAATGATGAATGTAAAGACTCCAATCATCGCAGTAAAGCCTACACCCATTACAATAAGAGGGTACCTAAATGCTTTTTGTACTTTTTTTGAAAGCTCTTCGTCCCATTGAAGGAGTTGGTAAAGCGTTTTTAAGATCTCGTCCAGTTTACCGACTTTTTCTCCAGCGCTGATTAGTGCGATAAATTCTTCCGTGTAGAGCTCTGGAAGTTCGTTTAGAGATTTCGAGAAACTTTGTCCTTGTATCAGTTTAGATGTCAGCTGGTTAATTAATTGTTTTAAAGACTTTTTATGTACGATGTTTTCTATTATTTTTAGGCATTCAACAATAGAAATGCCTGCTTGAGATAACGATTGTAAATGCGCTGTAAACTGCATGACATCTTTCTTTTCTATTTTTGGCTGGAGAAATTTATTCAATGAAGGCATTAGAGAAGAGACCTTCTCAACTTTAATAATGACACTTGCTGTATGTTTTTCTAAAATCTTTAAACGTGCATCTTTTAACGACTTTCCTAGGATAGGCTCTTCTTTTAATTGACCAGATGCAGTTATGAATTTAATTTTAAAGGTGCGCATTTTGTTTAGGTTGCTAAAAATTGGCAGGCTTTAAATACTTCTTCAGGTGTTGTTAAACTCATTTTTATTTTTTTGAGACCATCATCTAACATGGATGTCATCCCATTTTCTATGGCAATTTCTCGTAATTGAGACGATGTAACATTGTTGGAAATAGCGTTAACTAAATTAGAGTTCATCACAAGAATTTCATATATCCCAACACGTCCTTTATACCCTGAGTTAAAGCAAGACTTGCACCCGGAACCTTTATAGTAAGTGTCTTCTTTTGGCAATTTTAGAAAATCAAGAATGGAAGGATCTGGTTCGTAAGGTTGAATGCATTTTTTACAAATACATCGAACTAAACGTTGCGCGAAGACGCCGGTCACTGATGAGCTAATGACATAATTTGGGATACCCATATCTAAAAGCCTGATAACTGTACTGGGAGCATCATTTGTGTGAAGAGTACTAAATACTAAGTGGCCGGTTAAAGAAGCACGGGCTGCTAATTCAGCGGTCTCTAAATCTCTAATTTCTCCAACCATTATGATGTCAGGGTCTTGTCTTAAAATTGACCGAAGACCTCTTGCAAATGTTAGCCCCGATTTATTTTGAACTTGAACTTGCCGAATTAGAGGGAGTTTATATTCAACAGGATCTTCAAGCGTAATAATATTGTGTTTTACATCGTTAATATGATTTAAGGCAGCGTAAAGCGTCGTTGTTTTTCCTGAACCGGTTGGCCCCGTGACTAATATCATTCCTTGAGTGTTTCCAATGAGTCGATAGCAGTTTTCTAAGTCTTTACCTAGAAAGCCTAATTCTTTCATTTCCAGTAACACTTCTTGTCGTCCTAAAATACGAATAACAATATTTTCTCCGTGAATCGTGGGTAACGATGAAACTCTTAGCTCGTAGAAAACATTTTCATGGCTGACTCGAATATTTCCGTCCTGAGGTAGACGACTTTCGGCAATATCCATGTTTGCCATTACTTTTATTCGGGATACGATTGGAGGTAAATATTTTTTTGGAAAAGTACGAAGTTTATGAAGGGTTCCATCAACCCGCGTTCGAACAAGCACTTCTTTTTCGCTAGGTTCGATATGGATATCGGAGGCATGACTAATAATTGCTTGATTAATAAGTAAGTTAACAAGTTCTATTATCGGGCCTTCGTCTTCAATTTTGTCGTCGAGAACCGCATTCTCTAATTTTTCTTTTGTTGTGACATCAAAGTCTGTTTCTTCTTCAGAAACAAGGGCGTCAATGGAGCCCATAAATCCATAATATCGGCGTATAGCGACTTTAATATCTTCTTTTTTAGCAAGGACTGTTTCAACGGAGTACCCAATTTGTTCTTGAATGGAATCTATGAGGGGGAGGTTGTCTGGGTCTGAGAGAGCAATTGTGACCGTATTTCCAATTTTAAATACGGGCATGAATTCGAATTGTGTGACAATATTTCCGGAAATTTCCTGGATTAGATGTTCGTCTATTAAAAACGTAGAAAGATCTATAGATAGCAAATCCTTATCGGGCATTTTGGTCAATTCCTTTTTAATTCTATTACTTGAAAGTTGTTGATATACTAACATTTAATTTCACTTAAAAAAAATAGGAGTTTCAAATGAACGGACTTAAAAGCCAGTCTGGTTTTTCTATGGTGTTGACCTTAATTGTTTCCGTAGTATCTATAGCTGCAGTCGGGGGGCTTGTAACCATTATCCAAAATGAGACGGCTACAGTTGAGGCCGTGTCAGAAAACTATAAAGCGGCTGATATTGCCGAAGTTGGGATGGAAACAATTCTTTCCTCCTTAACCGACGATATGGATTGGTCTGACAATGAGGTTACAAGTTCAAATGCTTATCAAGATGGAACTTATGAGGTGACGTTATCACAAAGGGAAACTCACTCGGTATTAGTTACAAGTATCGGGAAATATAAAGATGATACTTATGAAATGGAACGATTGGTAAAGAGGCCAATTACGATGGCAAGAGATGTCGTTGTTTCTGTAGACAATGCAAATTTAACGCGTAGAAGTAAACATTTATCGCCTTTTGATGTCATAAATAACGGGACGATTACTGCTGAAATTGAAAAGGTAATCGTTTCATGGTCTTATGAACCGGCAGATGGTCCTGGGACTACGAAAATAAAGGAAATTGAATTGGATGGATCTGACCTGTGGAACCCACCTAATACCGGAAGTCCTTCTGTAGATTCTTATTCTGGACAAATGTTGACGTTTAATTCTGTGGCATCTATTGCGCCTGGAACTTCAGAGCCGTTTAAATTTAAGTTTTCGTCCTCGATTACTGGAAAGGTTGTTTCTGTTATTTTTTTCTTTACGGATGGCTCTCAGATCGCAGGGGATTTTGAAACTATGGGTGGAACACAAGCCCAGCGGATGAATATAGATTCCGATGAAGCAGAGTTTAGTGAAGATGGTAAAACAATAAGTAATATCAATCTGGAAAATGTAGGGAATACAACAATTTACGTATACAACATAACTCCAAGTTGGGAATATGAGGAACCTGAGGCAAACATTAAACTTGTGAAATTTGATACGAGAACGGCGTGGTCTGGAACTAAAGCCTCTGGGGTAAAACTATCAACGAACACGTCTTACACTGAAATGGTAGAAGCTCAGACCAAAGAGGTAACCTTGGTTTTTGATGAAAGTATGGTTTATAAAAAAATCGATGTTCTTTTTGAAATGACGGATTTTTCCACAAAAAATATTAGTATAGATAACAGAATCGATCAGGCGTCTAATCTTGAAGTCGATGATTCAGATGCTAAAATTATAGGGGATACGATAAGCGGTATCTCGGTAGATAATAGTCATTCTGATCCAACGAACGCAGTAGTATGGATAGATTCAATTAAAGTTGAAATGGATCCTGATACGGGACAAACCGTTAGCGGTGTTGAAATTGATGGAGAGAGCGTATTGGCTTCTTCGGGGCAGGCTTTAAATTCCTTTTTTGAAATTTCAAGAACAGGGATTACTTCCGAAATGGATATAAATTTGTCGTTTTCAGATTTGGGGGACGAGGCCTCTGTTACGATATCCTTTAAAATGAGAGATGAGACGATAAAGATACAAAGTTTTGATGTCGTGAAAGGATCGTCTGTAGCAGAGTCTGTGGGGGTTAACGGAGAGTTTGCTCGGATTTCAAATAGTCGAAAAAATCTATATAACGTTAAACTGAAAAACTCGTCGAATGCGGCGATTAGCGTTACTCACTTATTACCTATATGGAATCCAACAGATGGGAAACGCATAAAGAAAGTTTATATTGATGGAACTAGAGTTTATTCGAATAATTCGGGAGACGAATCTGGTGAACTGCTAACCTTTAGTTCTTCGGGCATTATCCCAGCGTATTCTACCGACACAGAAGTTAAGCTTGAATTCAACGATGATTCCATGACAAATAAAGATTTTGATTTAACATTTTCTTTTTCAGACGGGTCGTCAAAACAACAATATGTCAATCTAAATCCTGCCAATAGTGAGTGGGTGGCAGCAGACAATTTCGAAACAGGTGTCGATTTTGATGAAGGGGCAGGATTTTCTGGAGATTGGGAATCGAATTATTCAAAAAATAATGTGATTAAGTCTAGTGGACCGCGATATTCAGGTAAGTATCATGCAAGTTTAAAAGGTGGCTCAAATCCAATGTATATGGAGCGTATGGTAACCAGTTCGGCTCAAACGACCGAGCTGAGTTTGAATTTTGTAAGTTATATAGAAAAGTATGAAGGAAACGATGATTCTTGGCTCATGACAAAAGTTGGAAGTCTACCGTGGCAGACAATTCATTCTTTTAAAAATCAGGCAAGCCAAGAATATGTCACTAATAATTTTGTGTTGGCATTGACAGAAGGCGAGTCATTTAAAATTAGATTCGAGTCTGGGGCCAATAAAACGGATGAGCTTTTAAATATCGATGATGTCTATATCAAATAAACTGGGACGAAGTAGATGACCGATAAACAAGGTCTAACATTAGTAGAACTGATTGTCTCTATTTCTTTGATCGGAATTATTTTTTCTGTCATGAGTCCGATTATTTATACGGCTGTAGAGTCGTTTCGGTCTATCAATACCCATAAAATATATAATCAAGATGCAAGAGCAACTATTTTGTTGTTTCAAACCTTGTTAGAAAATACAGAACACATTTACACGACGGAATCGGATGAATTTAAATTTATGTCTGACGGAATAGATTTTGATTTTACACTGGCATTGTCTTCAGGGGGAGACTCCTACGAATTATTTTTAGCGAAGGATACAGGCTCCGATTATTTATTATTGGATAACATTGCAAAATTAACGGGACCTATTCGTCCAGGTTTAGAGTTTTCATATTTCAATCAAAATCATGAGTCCGTGAGCATAACAACTAATGTTCGAAGCGTTGAAATAGACTTAGTTATGCAAGGGGACGAAAATCAATATATATTTTTTACGGCCTTGAACGTAAATGCAGATGAAATAGATCTTAATTAGATGGTATACTTTCGGGGAACTCATGTTTAAAGAAAATTTAAAGAAAATTTAAAGAAAAAACAAAGCCGAAGCGCAACCAGTAAAATTGGGATTTGTGTGCGGGATGACAAAATATGTGTGGTGAAAACGCCTAAAGATTTTGGTGTCTACATATATAAAACACATTTCCATACATTAGACCCCAAATTTTCTACCGCAAAAAATCTAGAAAAATGTATAGAAAAGTTACCGAAGGGTTTTTTCGAATTATCCGAAGTAAGTATTTGTATTCCATTTCACCAAACTATTAAAAATCAGGTGAATTTCCCATTTTTATCCAGTGAAGACTTGTCCGCCGCAATTTCAAACTTAATAGATAAAGATGTGGAAGAAGGCGAAGAGCAGCGCTTATGTCAGTATCAGAAAGATGGCCGACCTCACTTAAGTTTGACTATACACAAAGTCAAAAAAGAAATTATTGAATCTTATATCAGCGTGTTTGAAAAACATGATATCACCTTAAAAACGGCCACTACTGAGTCGATGGTTATGTCTGATTTAGCTAAGTCTAGGGTTTTGTCTACTGGAGTCTCTCCAATTTTAGTCGCAGATTTAGATTTTAACGCGTTAAAACTTTATGTCTTTTTGGACCATCAATTGGTGTATACAAGGTTCGTTCCACTTGGATTTCGTAATTTTTTAGAAGCGGTTACGCGAAAAATTGTTATTGAAAAAAAAGTTACGGAGCTTACCGATAAACAAGGGCGAAGTCTTTTAGGGTCTACATATATGTTTAAATCAAGAAAGGCCACGGATAAGGTTCCTTATGACAGATTATTTTTTCAGCTGAGGCCTATTGCAGAGAAAGTGGCTCTTGAGATAAAAAAGACAATTAACTTTTATATTAAATTAACGGGATCCGAATCTATTAAAACATTGCACACTATGGGTGAGTTTAATAATCTTTTTCAGTTTAATACGTTCTTAAAAGAAAACATCGATTTAAAATTAACAAAGGCTGTTTTTAAGGGCGGGTACAATGTCCCAGCTAAAAAAAATGATGTTGGGTATCGAGAGACGACATATTTTAGTTTAGGTACAACTAAACGATTAACTAACTTTAATTTATTGCCGCAGTCATATAAAGAACATCAACAGTCAAAAAAAATAGCGAAAATTATTCTTGTCGTAATGGTATTTTGGATGTTTGTTATGGCAGGCGCGGTATTTAAATTTAAAGAGCAAAAGTTTGCAATTAATCAAAACTTGAGCCAACGTAAGAATGAAATAAAAATATTAGAACTTAAAGTTAGTCAGCTATCAAATTTGAAGACGGCTAGGTTTTCGGTTTCAAAAGATATTGATTTTGTTAATAGTATTCTTCAAAGTAAGGTTCCTTTTGACAGAATGGTTTTTGATTTAAGTGAAAGTTCAGTACCACCGATTATTTTAAGGTCTATCTCGATAGGAAAGGATGCAATCGTTCTTACAGGAGATATCCCTTCAAAACGAGCTCAGATGTCATTAATTAAATACATAAGTAAACTTGAAGCCTTGCCTTATATTAAGAGTGTTGTTTTTGATACAAAAATGGAAAACGTCGATTTTATATCGTTTGAATTATATGGGTATTTAAAATGAATAGAAAATTTTGGGCATTATATTCGATTCCAATTCGCACATATAGAAAGAGTGTTGCATTTTTAAAACGTCGGTTTACAGTTAGAGAAACTGCAATGATTAGTTTTGGATACTTTATACTTGTAACACTCGTTTTTTCTGCTTTGTATTTTATCCCATATCAGCAAGACTTGGACCAATTACAGTTACAATTTAGAGCGATGAACTCTAGACACTATAAGGTATCAAAAACCCTAGAAGCTTTGGCAAAGAACCCGCCTAAAAAGAAAAAGGAAGAACCTATAAAGATCGTGAAGCCTGGTGAATTTTTAAAGCCATTAAAAGAACATTATTTATCGACGTTGTTGGCTTTATTTCAACATCATCATTTGGCTTTGATAAAGTCTCAAATTCCACAGCCACTTTCGACGCCAGGGCCGTTTAGTAAATCTCAAATAGTACTTGAGCTAGAAGGAGAGTATTCTGATTTGGGAAATTTTTTATTTCATTTGGAAGAACTGCCAATGTTAACGTCGCATCATTCATTAAAAATCACGCCCATTCCAGAGAGTCATTTAAATAGGATGGAGCTTGTGTTAGATGTTTTTGTGTATCGTCCAACTGAGCCTGTGTATTAAGATGAAATTAGATAAAAATAGTTGCAACGTGAATAGCAACAAATTAGACTTGGTAAAGGTGAACCCCGTTAGAATAGTTATTTTTGGATTGGCAACATACTTTTTCGTGTTTGCTAACGTAATTGATGCAAAAGTAAGAATATGGGTAGCGGATCCATTTCGACCAAAATTGGATGTTATTTCACCTCAACAGAACATGTCACGGCAAGTAATTTTACCGAGTGAAACCTCTATTGTTGTTCAAGGGATAATGAAAATGGGGAGTAGTTATAACGCAATGATTTCGAATAAGTT
The DNA here is from genome assembly GCA_018698675.1 of bacterium. Classification (GTDB taxonomy): domain Bacteria; phylum Margulisbacteria; class Marinamargulisbacteria; order JABIPA01; family JABIPA01; genus JABIPA01. The sequence goes on from JABIPA010000073.1 coordinate 51,094, forward strand.
TGTTAGAGAAGGCGATAGTATCGGCGGATTTATCGTGAAGAGTATAGGTAAAGACAAAATCATCGTCCAGGGTTCTTCTGGAGAATTAAGGCAGGTATTATTTAATTGAATAAAATAACGCGACTCATCATAGTAGGAATTCTTTTCGTTGTATCTGTAGGAACAGGAATATCGGCAAATGCTGATTCAGAGAAAATAGCTCAGGTTGAGATGTTGAAAATGTTAGTCAAGGATCCAAAGCCAATTCAGTTGAAGTTTAAGGATACTGAAATTAAGGAAATATTGTCATTTTTTTCACAAGCGTTTGGCCTAAATATTGTTACAAACCCTAAAGTGATAGGTAAAGTGAGTTTTGATTTTGATAAAATTAGTGTCCAGGAAGCATTTAATTCGGTTGTGATTTCACAAGGATTAGATTGGCATCTTGATGGAAATGTAATATTCGTTTACCCCCAACAGCCCATCGAGATATTTAATTTAGATTATGCAAAAGCTGAAGACGTTCTTGATTCTTTGTCTTCAATTGTAAATGAACAAGGGCATATAAATTTTAATGAAGTGGCCAACTCCTTGGTCGTTCAAGCGCCTTACGAAGAGCTGGTCAAAATTCGGTCCTTGGTGAAGCAAATGGACGTTAGACCTCGGCAAATATTGGTTGAAGTTAAGATAATGGAGATTCAGGCAGACGGGACAAAAGATATTGGAGTGGATCTTGGCGTTGACTCCGTAGCCGATTCAAATTTTGCACAAACTGCTGGATTTGCCGGAGATGTTAGAAGTGCATCCCCCAAAGGACTGTTTGTGGAAGCTATTGCGGGCGACTTTTCTGGAGTTTTGGAGTCGTTAACTACTAGGCAAGATACCGAAGTCTTGGCAACTCCACGTATTTTAGCTCTGAATCACAAAGAATCCAGTATTATTACAGGGCAGAGGCTGGGGTATAAAACAGACGTTTTTTCTAGTGAAGGGACGTTGTTAAGCGAGGCTGTTGAATTTTTAGAGGTTGGAACGAAACTAACGTTTACTCCTCATATTTCTTCAAATGGCGAGGTAATTATGGATATTAAACCCGAAGTGTCTGAAGGTGATATTATTGATGGAATCCCTCAAGAAGACACGACGGAAACTACTGCAACTGTTTTGGTTAAAGATGGTCAAACAATAATGATTAGTGGATTGATTAGAGAGCGAACTAGACAGTCTGTCTCCGGTGTTCCCATATTAATGGACCTTCCATTTGTTGGCGGTGTTTTTAGGAATACAAGTGATTTAACTCAAAAAAGGGAAACGGTAGTTTTTATTACGCCGCATATTATTGATATAGATAATCCAGTTATACTTCAAAAGACCAATCTTTTATAAGAGAGAATTAATGACCTCGAGTAATTCTTGGTCGTTAAATGGTTTAGTTAAATATTTATCGGCCCCACTTTGCAGTCCCATGGTTCTGTCCATGTCTTGAGAGAGTGCCGATAACATAACTACAGGGATGTTCTGATATTTTTCATCAAATTTAAGTAATTTACATATTTTAAAGCCGTCAATTGAAGGCAACATGGCATCCAGGATAATTAAATTTGGAAATTCTTCGCGAGCTTTTTGAAGGCCTTCTTTTCCGTCATTTGCAGTAGAAACCTCAAATCCATTAAATTCAAGACGCATTTTTACAACTTGTACAAAGTCTTCTTCGTCGTCAACAATTAGTATTTTATTTTTTAGCATGATCAAATTCTCCTAATTTTTTCTTTTTGGAAGCGTTACGACTACTTCAATACCTTTTTCTGAAATAGTATTTATTTCTAGTGTACCTTTGTGCATCATAACAATTCCCTTACTAATTGGAAGCCCTAGTCCTAGTCCTTGATACCCTGAACGAGGAGATCTTCCATCTTGCCTGAAAATTTCAAGTAAGAGGTTTACATTTTTTGGAGTGGGACTATTTCCTATATCTTGTAGACGTATTTCAACACAGTTTGGTAAATCGTTCAACATAATTTGCACGGATCCTCCATCTTTTATAAATCGAATTGAGTTAGAGATAATATTATTAAACACAATTTCCATTTTTAGTTTATCAAGTTCAACCATTAGTGGGGTTTCTGGTGATTGAAATAAGGTTTTTATTATTATTTTTTTGCCTTCGGCAACTTTTTTATATTTGGCACAGATTGAAGATATAAATTCCTTGATGTTTAAGTCAGCATAGACCAATTTTATTCTATTTGATTCAATTTCGGACATTAGAACGAGGTCTGTTACTAGCTTATCTAGACGAAGGTAGTTTTTTTCTGCGATAAGCATGATTTGTTTTTGTTCTGGCGTTAAAGGGCCTTTTACTTCATCTGTTATTAAATATATACATTCTTTAATAATTGCTAAGGGAGTTCTTAATTCATGCGATACGGTGGATAGAAAGGTGGTTTGGTAAGACAATTCGGTAATCTCTTGAATTAGAGACTCTATATCAGTTTTTTTGACTGTTTTTATGATAAGGAACTTGTTTAGTTTGTTAAATAGTTCTCTAAGTTTTGTAAATATTCTCATTTTTTTTGATTTTCTTAAAATAATTATTCCCTAGAATTGAATGTAATAAACCTTAAAAAAGTAACTGGTTTTGAAACTAAATGAGCTGGTGGGGAATTATTAAAGTAATTGGTAGAAAGGTTCTTGTTTTTAGGGTATAGGTTTGATATTATTACCTGCCTAGGAATTCACTGTTTTTTTTCGAAGCAGTTAGTTTTTAATATTGTGATTCGGTAGCTCAGTTGGTAGAGCACCTGACTTTTAATCAGGTGGTCGTGAGTTCGACCCTCACCCGAATCACCATTATATCTTTGTAAATTACCCTTAAACTTAATTTTTTTTCTTTTGGCAATATTGAAGTATTTGCTATTTAGGACGGATGTCTTTTTCTTTTTATCAAAGTTATCTTTCTTCAAGAGCTTAAATTGTATTAAACGTTATAATTCATTTTTTTGAACGAGGAGTTTGTTATTTAGAGTAAATTTAATGGACGGATGAAGGTCTAGATAAAATTTCGTTGCCAATCACCCATGATAAAATCTCTTTTTCATTCAGGTCTAGAGACATTTGGTCTGAAGGAATACTTTTTTTTAGAATTGGAGACGACGTTGCTGATATTGGTTTTATTGGTTCATACTTTGCATTTGCAGTGCTGTTAGGAGAAGGATGTGTTTCTGGAGTAGGAGTCGCCGATGCTTTTGAAGAATGGTGTTGTTGATTGTTTGCTCGAATAGAGTCTGAAGGTGTAACAATGTTGGAAACGACAGTTTCAAAAAAGGAGACCTTTTTTTTGGAAGGATTGCGATCTGAGTGAATTTTTGTGGTTGCTCTATTTAGAGGGGTCGGGGTCCTTCTGTTTTTTCGATAGGCCTTCATCCAAGTATAAGCCAGGTACAGGACTACAAAAGCTCCCGTACCCATAGATTCTGCATAATCGATTAAACTTACAATAATATCACCCATGATTTTTCCTTAGTGCTTGAATAAACGAATTATTTTTTGTTTCCACCCATTTTGGAGATTGAATCTCTCATGCCTGAATCGGCCTCGATATTTTTCATTTTGTAATAGTCCATAACTCCTAGATTTCCATCCTTAAATGCTTGCGCCATTGCTAAAGGTATCTGCACTTCTGCTTCAACAACCTTTGCTTTGTTTTCTTGAACTTTAGCAATCATTTCTTGTTCTTCGGCTATTGCCATTGCACGACGTTCTTCTGCTTTTGCCTGAGCAACGTTTTTATCGGCTTCTGCCTGGTCGATTTGAAGTTGTGCACCAATATTTCGTCCGACATCAACGTCAGAGATATCTATAGAAAGAATTTCGAAAGCGGTTCCAGAGTCTAAACCTTTATTTAATACGTTTGAAGAAATTAATTCAGGGCTTTCTAAGACTTCTTTATGAGAAACAGCAGACCCGATAGTCGAGACAATACCTTCTCCAACTCTAGCAATAATTGTTTCTTCAGTAGCACCACCTACAAGCCGTTCTAAATTTGCACGTACGGTTACCCTTGCTTTTGCTCTTACTTGAATTCCGTCTCCAGCAACAGCTTCTATAACTTCTTTTCCAGACTCTGCACTTGGACAATCGATAACTTTAGGGTTAACACTTGTCCTTACTGCCTCTAAGACGTCTCGTCCGGCAAGGTCAATCGCAGCTGCTTGAGAAACTGATAATTCGATATTTGCCTTTTCTGCACCTATAAGAGCCTTAACAACCTTAGGAACATTTCCTCCAGCCATATAATGGGCTTCTAATACGTCCATATTTAAATCAACGCCAGCTTTGGTACCCATAATCATTGAATCTACAATTGTAGAGGCTCTAACTTTTCGGAGTTGCATACCAATTAACTTTGCATAAGTGAGCTTGACTCCAGAGAGTCTTGCACGAAGCCACATTCCAAAATAATTGAAAACGATAATTAGTAGTAGAAAAAAGACAATCCCGAGACCGATCATTAATAATTTCATAAAAATACTCCTTTAAATTCTAAAAATAATACAGACGACATAATAACTTTATTTTTTTTGAATTGTTTTAAATTTAATAACAGTTAATTCACTTCTTTCGTTTCCAACGACTTGAATTCGATCGTTTTTCTCAATGTAACCTACTTCTGAGCGACAATCAAACACGGAGTCGTTAAATTGACCAATTCCTATGGGGCGTAAGTCAGAGGTAGCAATACCAATTTCACCAATAGGAGGTAATTGTTTCGAAGGGGTGGAGTTTGATGGAGTTATCTCATTTTCAAAAATATCGGATTTGTTTAAAATTGAATTAAGTAAAGGAATTTGAGCAATGTGCTCGATGAAAAACACGCTAGAAATTAATGCAACGATGGAGCTCCCAAAAACCATGACTCCGCTTCCATACATTCTGTCTAAATTCCAAGGCGTCGAATAAAAATTTTCGGGAACATATGATAAAAAAAGTGACCCAGTAACAAGTAAAAACCCGATGATTCCAAAAAGGCCAAAACCAGGAAGAACAAAAACCTCCAAGGCAATAAAGATAAGTCCCAATAAAAATACCCCCAATTCGAAAACTTCAGCAAATTCGATAATGTATTGACCTCCTAATGCTAGACTCAAACAAATTACTCCTGTAATTCCTGCCAACCCTAAGCCGGGTATCTTGAACTCGGTAAGTAGTAACAGTAGTCCTGTAGATAGTAATATTGAACTGATAGATGCTTGTGTAACAAATTTGGCAAAGATTTCTAAGAAGCCAGGTTTCACCACGTGAATGTTTTTCTTATTGATTTTAAGTTCGATTAATAGTTCTGAAAGGTTATTTGTCGAATAGGACGATAGCTCAATATCCATGGCTTCACTTGATGTTAGGTTTAAAAGTTTTCCTTTTGTATTTGAATAGGGAACCTTTGAGTTAAGGTTAGTTACTTGGATGTCCTTGTCTACCATGGCCATCGCAATCGACGTATTGTAATTATTTTGTTCTGCCACGCCTTTAAACTTTGCTCTAAGTGCGGATATATATTTTTCGTCTAGTATTTTACCGCTTGAGCCATCTACTGGAGTTGCGGACCCAATAGTGGCTCCATTTTTCATCGAAATTTTTTGGCAGGATAACGCAATTAATGCACCTGCTGACCATGCTTTGTCTTGTATAAAAGCAGTCGAAGAAATGTCTTTGTCTAAATCGAGAATAGTATTTGAGATTTGGATGGCAGAATCGACTTGTCCCCCAAATGTATCAATTTTAAAAATAATAGAGGACGCATTGTTCTCAACTGCTTTTTGAACCGATCGGTTAACAAATGCGGCCAGCCCTGGATTTATTTCACCTTCAATAGGTATGACGTATACGGTTTCCGTTGTAGATAAATAACTAATGGCAGACGTGCTTAAAGCCCCAACAGCGAGGACTAAAAAGAATAAACCTAATATTTTTTTAGTCAAGGGAACTAATTTTGTATAAAGCAGACTTAAAAAATTAGAAGACATCAACTAAGACGAACCTATGATTGACGCAGCCCATTGCGTTCCTGGATTTGTTTCCAAGACAATTTTCACTACCATCGTCAGAGGAATAGCTAATAACATACCTATTGCTCCAAATAACCATCCCCAAAATAGTAAAGAAATAAATATAAACAGAGGGGATAGGCCCAGTCCTTTTCCCATATATTTTGGCTCAATGATACTGCCAACAACGGTGTTTATAATAAGGTAAAAACAAAGAATGATTATTGCGTGAGTCATGTTGTATTGAATGAATCCCAGTAAAATGACAGGAATCGCCGCGATAATTGAACCTACGTTGGGAATAAAGTTTAAAAGAAACGCAAGAAAGCCCCATAAAAAAGGATAGTGGATATTATATACACTCAAAAATAGAGTGACACAGATTGCTGTGATAAGGCTAAATAAGGTTTTTAAGAACATGTACCGATTAACCTTTTGGATAAGTGTTTGAATAAAAGATACAGTTTTGTCCGACGTTTTTTCATAGAGCTTGGGTCGTTTTGAACCCGTTTTAGAAAGTTTTGAATAAAGTCTAGATGTTTCCATAAGCATAAAAGAAACCATCAATAAAATTAATAAAAATTGAGCAAGCATATTGCCAACTTGGTTTAGTCCAGATGAAACAAACTGAAAGACAGTGGCTGGTTTTATGAGACTTCGTATTTGAAGCATATCGATATTAAAACCAGAGGATTCGATAAGGTCAAAAACGACGCCCGTTTTTAGTTTGAGTTGAGCTTCGTAACTAGGTAGGTTCGTCGAAAACTCCGCAGAAGAGGACCCGATAATACCTACGCTAAACGTCCCGAATGCAGCAATTAGAGAAATTATAAGAACTAAAGATAGTACATCAGGGACCTTTTTTGATCGGAGCCAAAAAAGAAAAGGTGACGCAAGAATGGTAATAAATAGAGATAAAAGAACGGGTATGACTATGGATTGTGAAAATTTTAATCCTGCAATAATTATGAAAAGAGAAGCAATTGTAATAAGTAGATTTCCTTTTTTGGAAACGTGTTGATTTTGGCTGGAGGTTTTATCAACGATTAAATCATCTTGCATTAACAAAATAGTATACCTATATCTTCAAAAAATAGGAATGGGTATCCATTGAAAAATAATGGGAATATAGAGTACTATTTATGCTAATAATCTATGTATAAACTATTACTATTTTTTATTTTTATTTTTGTTTCGATTACGGTAAGGCCTTGCGCTTTATATGCACAAAGTAATGAGGTCTCTGAAGCAACTAAATCTTCAGTAAATTCTGACATTGTAATCAATGCCGATGTGTTTGAACTTGATGGGGTAACGAAGGAATTTCTTGCATCAGGAAATGTAAGGGTGATTCAAGATGATATCGTAATAGTCGGCGACAAAGCGACATTTGATAAGGACAAAAATTTAATTCAACTTTTTGGCGATATCGAATTAAAAAAGGATAAAATGAATATAACCTGTAAGACGTTAAATGCGTATGGGAAAAACCAAAAAATCAAAGCATTCGGCGGTGTGAAATTTAACTATGAAGATATTAAAGGGGCTTGTGACGTAGCTGATTACAATACTAAATCCCAATTGTTGGTTTTAAATGGTTCTGCAGAAGCTTGGCAGTTTGGGAATCGATTGAATGGCGAACAAATTTTCATAGATTTAAAACGTCAAAAAATACGAACTCAAGGTAAAGCAAAAGTTAAGTTGATTATGAAAGAAGAAACAAAAGAAGACCAAAAATAGGTCACAAAAGGAATAATATAATATGGTAGCAATAGAAGAAACATTAGGTCAGATGGAAAAAGTTCCAGATGTTCCCCACAATATTTATGACATTCTTATTATAGGCGCAGGGCCTGCCGGAATGTCTGCCGCTGTATGTGCAAGTCGGGCTAATATGAACGTCTTGTTAATAGAAAAAGCGATGCCCGGGGGAGAGACATCTATTTCCTATAAAATCGATAATTATCTAGGTTTTCCAAAAGGTATTACAGGAGACAGTTTGGGTAAGAGAATGGAACAGCAGTTATTCGAATATAACGTAACTTATATACGAGAAGATGTTACAGAAATAAGAAATATTCGAAAAGAAGAAAAGACTGTCGTGACGGATATGGGGTCAGAATTTAAAACAAAAGCCATATTATATGCGGTTGGCTTAGAACCAAAACCATTGGGAACAGATTTTGAGAAACAATTTTTAGGAAGAGGTATTTCTTATTACGCGCAGTGTGACGCTTCACGGTATGAAGGTAAAGATGTTGCCGTAGTTGGTGGAGGTAATTGTGCCTGTTACGCCGCGGAATATTTGTCAGGGTATGTAAACAAATTATATATTATTCACCGCTCAGATTTCATTAAGGCTGTTCGAAGTCTAAAGGATAGAGTGTTGAGTAACCCAAAAATAGTAGTTATGTGGGATTCTGAAATTGAAGAAGTATTTGGAATAGATAAAGTAGAAAAAGTTAAAGTTAGAAATACAAGGACAAATCAATATACGTGGCTAGATACAAAAGGAATTTTTGTGAATTCTGGACGAATACCTCCTAAGGGCTTATTAGGTGGGGCTGTAAATGTTGATGAATCTGGGTTTATAGTAACGGACGAATATATGAGAACGAATATCCCAGGGGTTTATGCTGCTGGAGATATTAGAGCAAAACAAATTCGTCAAATTGCGACGGCTGTTTCGGACGGTATGATCGCGGCAATTAATATTGAACGTGATATTTACCGAAATCAATTTCATAGTAGGGCGTAAATCAAATGAATAAAATTAAAATTGCAATTCTTCAATTGCCAGGTACAAATTGTGAATATGAGACAAAACGATGTGTCGATGCACTTGGAATGACAGGTGATATTGTTCGGTGGAATTCGTCTAGAGAGACGATTGAATCGTATGACGGGTATATTTTACCTGGGGGGTTCTCTTTTCAGGACAGAGTGAGATCTGGGGCAATCGCCGCAAAATTGGAATTGATGTCAATATTAGAGGCGTCAGCGGACCAAGGGAAGCCTATTTTGGGGATTTGTAATGGGTGCCAGGTATTGGCTGAAACAGGACTCGTTCCAGGAGCTAACGATAATAAAATAGAGATGGCGCTTACCTATAATAATGATAATGGTAAACGGGTAGGGTTTATTTGTGATTGGAAATATGTGACGTTTAAGAACCCAAGTGCTTCTATTTTTACAAAAGAATTCAAAGATACGGACGTCTTGGCAATTCCAATTAATCATGGCGAAGGTTGTTTTATATTTAATGACGAGTATGTAGATGACGTTAAGACTTTAGGCGCCATTCAATATTGCACAGAATCTGGTGATATCGATGAAAGTTATCCAACAAATCCAAATGGAAGTATGTTGAATATCGCTGGAGTCGCGAATAAAAAAGGAAATGTATTTGCAATGATGCCTCATCCTGAGCGAGCCTTTTTTAAAAAACAGTTTCCTAAAGATTTAGAAAAGACCCTGTCGGATAGTAAGTCTGAATTGGGGCCTTGGGCATTATTATTAAAAGGTATGAAAAATTACATTGAATCTGAAAAGATTAAAAAGGACGTAGGATAATGATTCTTTATACGTATCAAAAAAATATTGATCTTCAAGCGATGTCTGCAAGTGAATCGATGAAAAATGATTTGGGATTAGAAACTTTAAATAAATTATCTAGATTCGTTGCTTGGGAGCTAGAGTTTGATGGAGAAGATGAAACACTTCAATTAAAAAATCTTTTGGAAAATTCTTTTTTTATCGTTAATCCGAACAAAGAATTATATAAAGTTAATGAAATGCCAACTCGAACCATAAGAAACGGTGAAATGGGGATTCGTGTTAAAGTTGAACAAAAAATTTCCCAACAATTTGATTTAGAAACGTTGAATAAAAATAGCGGTGTAAAGTTGAAGAGCTTGAGAAATTTTTTGATCTGGGATCTTTATGTTTCATATGATGAAATATCTTCAAAAGAAGATGTTCTTAAAGCAGTGACGCGGCAAGTGATTATTACGACTAACTCTTCTAAAGGATTGTTAGTAAATCCAGTGTCTGAACGCGCAACTATTAGTCTGATAAATCCTACTTCATAACGCTGTGATAGATCTTACGATAGTTATCGTTAACTACAACGGTGCCGATTATATATCGGAATGTATCGAATCGATAAATAGTAGTAAGGACTCGTTGGAAAAAGAAGTGGTGATCGTCGACAATAATTCTCAAGATTCGTCTTTAGATGTTATCCAGTCATTACTGAATCCTAAGATTCGACTAATCAGTAATAAAGAGAATCTAGGGTTTTCTGCAGCTAATAATCAGGGAATTAAAGTAGCGAATGGAAAGTATATCTTTTTGCTTAATAACGACACCATATTGAAACCAGATTGTTTACAGAAATTAAAAAATTTTTTTGACACAGAAGAAAGTCTTGGTGGCGTAGCTCCTCAATTATTAAATGAGGACGAGACCATTCAAGTTTATGGAAGCGTCCTATCTCATTGGAGGTATAGAGGTTCAAGGCCCATTTCGTTGTCGTTTCTTTCAGGGGCTGCGTTTTTTACAACTAAATCGATTCTAGAAAAAATAAATGGCTTGGATGAAAATTTCTTTTTTTACAACGAAGATATTGATCTTTGCATGCAAATTAAAAAGTTGGGACTCAAATTGATTTATTATCCTCCTGCAAAACTTATTCATTATGGAGGAAAGGCGACAGCGACAAGAAAGTCGGGGTCGATTATTGAAGGATATAGAGGCGGGTTATATTTAGTAAGAAAACATTATCCGAATTGGGTTTACCAATTGTACAAAAGAGTATTAATGCTTGATGTGGGGCCTAGACTAATAGTAGCGAAACTAAAAAAGAATGAAGATTATTGTCATGCATATAAGTCTGTAATTGAAATTGTTAGACAAGAAAAAATAATAGGGAGAGTTATTTAAGTATGTTAAAAAAAATTAGTTTTTTTATTTTATGTTTGTTTGTTCTGAGTAATAGCGTGTTTAGTGAAACGTATGTCATTCCAACAGACCTCCAGGCCGATATTGGCTCGTTCGAAAAACAATATGAAGTGAATCCTACGGATAATACTCGATTCGATTTAGCTATGGCGTATGCATATACAGGTCAAATTATTAAGGGATGGAAATTGTTAAAAAAAGTTTCTCCTGAGTACGCAGAAGTGGTTGTTGATGTACAAGCGAAGTTGGTTGAAAAAGAGCCTGAAAATTGGAAACATCATTTTAAATTAGCGTTTGGACAATATTTTAAAGGCGATAAAGATGTTGCCCAAAAAAGCTTTCAAACGGTTATAGACCTGGACCCAAAAAATGTGTGGGCAATGGGATATTATGCATTGTTAGAAGGTGAAAAAGGTGAAAATAGTTCGGCTATTGAATGGTGTGAAAAAGCTTTAAAAATAGAACCGAATGCAACAGGAATACATTTCTTAAAGGCAGAAGGGCATAGGCGACAAGGTGATTTTATGAAGGCAATTGGTCATATGATGATTGTTGGGCGATTGACCACTGAGGAAAATATTGAACTTCCGAAAGAGCTTTAGCTGGTTTCGAAAAAGAAAACGTTTTTCAGCAGGACTTATTGCCGGAATCTCTTTTGTAGCATTTGTTTATATGTTTTTTTCTGCTCCAGAAATCACAGACCTTCCTGAGAAAAAAAGAGGACTTCCTGATTTTAGATTTGAAGATATCGTCATTTCAGAATTTGATTCGGGAAATTCCGTTTGGGAAATAAATGCGAGGCAAGCACATCTTTATAGAGATAGTGATAATTCTTTTTTAAAGGGCGTAGCGGGGACTGTCTATGATGACGATAAGGAAATTATTGCTTTTGAGGCACCTAAGGCGGAACTAAATTTAAATAAATCTATTTTAAGATTGATAGATGTTGTGGCTAGTATCAAGTTTGATACCCTGGAAACGAATATAAAGGCAGATGAGTTGATTTGGGATGGAGAAAAGCAATCTTTTGAAGGAAGAGGTCAGGTGCAGATAGAATCTGAGTTGGGTTTGATGAAAGGTGACTATTTTTTGGTTTCAATTCCGATTAGGAAAATCAGGTTAGAATCGAATTCGGAAGCACATTTTAATTATACTAAAACTCTTCCTGTGAATTAGATAATTAGTAAATGATTTAAGTTAGTTGGAAATCTCATCAAATAACCTTATAATGCGGCATGCGACAAACGTCTTTACTTTCTTTTCTATCTAATAATTCTGCTTATTCAAGACGAGACTTGTTTGATTGTCTAAAAGACAAGCAGGTTAAAGTTAATCAAATTGTGGTTACTGATGGCTCGATGCCAATAAATCCAAACCGGGATATTGTGAAAGTTCGTCGTCAGACAATTAAGAGTTATAAAAAAGTATACTTCAAATTTAATAAGCCGGTTGGCGTTGTAAATTCCTTAAACGATCCTAAACATAGAAAAGACTTAAAAAGTTATATCAAGAAATGCAAAGAGCCCGTTTTCCCCGTCGGACGATTGGATATGGATTCTGAAGGTCTTCTTTTATTTACAAATAACGGTGAATTAGCGAACCAAATTATGCATCCTAAGTTTGAAATTGAGAAAAAGTACGTCGTTGTTGTAAAAAAAGACGATGATAAAAATACCTTGAAATTTAAATCGGAGTTGTTGCCACGTTTAGAAAAAGGTCTTTTTTTGGATGATGGACCTATAGCGTTCAAGTCGGCGACGTTCCTTTCAAAGGATACTGTAGAAGTTGTTCTTACCGAAGGTCGAAATCGAATAATACGGCGAGTGTTTCAACATTTTGGCTACGAAGTAATTATGTTGAAACGCATAGAGATTGGAAGTGTGAAGTTGAACCAGTTGAAGTCTGGTCAAATGACAGAACTTTCGGCACATGAATTGAAAAGTCTCGAGAATTTGATGGTGTAATGTCAATTAATATTGACATGGTATGAGTCTTTTCTTATAGTTTGTAGTCCAGAATAAGTTTGAGAAAGATGATTTAATTTGTTGTTTTTCTTTAGCTCCCTTTTGGCGGCGTAGCTCAGTTGGTTAGAGCACACGGCTCATACCCGTGTTGTCACTGGTTCGAATCCAGTCGCCGCTACCATTTATATTTCATCACAATTTTATGTTCGCTACATACCGAGCTCTTTGGCGCCCAGACGATGGTAAGAGACGAGAAGTCGAGAACCCACTATAATTACTCTTTTCCCGAGAAATAATGAATATAGGAAAATTGGTGATTTAGTTTAGCATCAGATTTTTTATTCTTAGATGCTGGGCTGGTCGGTTCTTTAGCCTTTACAATTGGTTTTTATGTCGGAGGGAAACGATTTATTAGCCGACCGTTGTTTAATGTGATGAGTGCTATTTTACACGGGATGACCGCATTTTTCTGTGTCAGTTATTTGATTTCTCTTGTTGAACTGACCTTAGTATCCAGTGGAATTGTTTTTTCAGCAGGGGTTTTAGGGGCATTTTTATTTTTCAAATATAGCTCTATAAATACAAAATCTACATACAGTCCTAAAAAAATGAATCTTTCAACGGGATTGTTTCGAGTGATATTCGTGGTCGTGCTTGTCATGTTGTTTACAGGAATGGCTAATCTGATAGGGCCCAGGTGGGCTGGAGTTATGGCTTCTTTTCCAATTGCTCTTTGTCCTCTACTAATTATATTGACTTATTTATACAAAGATAATTTATATCCTATTGTGATAAACAACTTTTCATATAGCATTACAACGTTGGGTATCTATTATTTAATAATATTTGGTCTTTTTCCAATTGTTGGCGTTTATCTCGGTACCCTCATTTCGTATCTTGTGTGCTTGATTTACGTATTTTTCTTGAGAAAAATATTAAAATATTAAATGGTAAGTTCATTGATGAGAGACTATATCCCAGTTGCAATTCTTTTTAAAAAAATTTATTCGGGTGGAGTTTAATATTGTAGGGAGTTCGTTTTTTTAACGGCAACAGATGTGTCGGTTTGGTAAAAATGGGTAGGGTCAAATAGCAGACTTAGCGACATTTCAAAAACCGTGGTGTATACTATTTTGATGAAAATAAAATTTGGATTCCCAATAATTGCGCTAGCTTTCGTAACTATTTTATCTTATCTAACTCTTCAGTTTTACCCTGATATTCTTTGGTTTGATTCGTTCGGATATCAACAAGTATGGTGGGACATTTTTAAAATTAAGTCCGTCGTATTTTTATCTGTATTTTTAACCTCTTTCATATTTTTATACATCAACTTGGGTATTGCAAAGAAGGTGTCTTCCGAGAAAAAGGGGACGTCGTCTGGGGCTACTGTAAATAAAAATTTCGAGATGCTATTAAAACTTTTCCCGGGATTGGCTTCCTATAGGTTTTTAATTGACCTTCCAAAAAAACTAAATAATTTATTTCTATTGGCTGGTTCCTTGGTTATGTCTTTTTTCTTTGCCGTTTCTTCGGTACCAGACTGGATGGAAGTTGCGTCCTTCTTTAACAAAGTGTCCTTTAATATTTTGGATCCAATATTAAACACGGATGTAGGGTTTTACGTATTCTCACTTCCATTCTTTCAGCTTTTATATCAATGGGCGATATCGGCCGTAGTGTTGTCTCTTATATTAAGTATTTGGATTTATTTTAGTAGTAGCGTCGTTCAGAGCCTCTTTAAAAAAGAGTCTCCATCATCTGGTGCAAAAATTCATATTTTTGTTTTGTTAAGTTTAGTTGCATTTTTATTTGGATTTAAAACATGGCTTTCTATTTTTCAGTTAACTTTGTCTGACGGAGGCGTTGTTTTTGGGGGAGGGTTTGCAGATGTAAATGTTTACTTAGTTGGAATCCGATTATTTATGATGGGGTTATTAGGATTAGGAATCGTATTGTTAGTAAGCGGGTTCAAAAAAGGAATTCGTATTCCATTAACCTATTTTATTGGATTATTGATTTTTGGTGCAGGAGTCAAAATTATCCCTGGCGTAGTTCAAAATTTATCGGTAGATCCAAACGAAATGGAAAAAGAGGTCCCTTATATCGCCCATAATATTGAATTTACTAGAAAAGCATACGGTCTTGAAAAAATTAATGAACAAGATTTTTCTGTTACTTATAATTTAACGTCCGCGGACATGAAATCTAATAAGAACACGATAAAAAATATACGCCTTTGGAATTTGGACCCAATTAAGCAAACATTTCGCCAATTACAAGAAATTAGACCGTACTACGAATTTTCAAACGTCGATGTGGATAGATATGAAATTGATGGCGAGTTAAGGCAGGTTATGTTGTCTGCAAGAGAGATGAATACTTCTGAGTTATCAGAAAAAGCGCAGTCCTGGGTAAATAGACACTTGTTTTACACCCATGGTTACGGTGCCGTTATGGCGCCCGTTGATGAAAAAACCTTAGAAGGTCTTCCTAAGTTCACAATTAAAAATATTCCTCCTGAGTCCAAAGGAACTGTTGGGATTTCGAGGCCTGGAATTTATTTTGGCGAAAGAGAAAATCCATATAGTATTGTAAACACAACACATGAAGAGTTTGATTTTCCTGTTATGGGCGACGATTCATACGAAAAGACAGTTTATAAAGGTCAAGGCGGAGTTGAACTTTCATCATGGGTTCGTCGGTTGCTTTATTCTTATAAGTTTTCCGACATTAATATTTTTATATCTCCATTGATTACTTCTGAATCGAGAATAATATACGACCGGCACATTCGCTTGATTTCTAAAAAAATCGCTCCATTTTTGGCTTATGATTCAGACCCATATATGGTGATCGATAAAAGAGGTCATATGGTTTGGATGCAAGATGCATATGTATTATCCAAAAACTATCCATATTCTGAACCTTTTGAAGGACGGTTTAATTACATCAGAAATTCTGTAAAAATTACTATTGATGCATATACAGGGGAAACAAATTATTACGTTGCGGATCAAGAAGATCCTATCGTGAAAGTATTTAATAATATTTTACCCGATTTATTTAAACCTATTGGTCAGATGCCTATAGACTTGAAAAAGCATATCAGATACCCCAAATCTCTTTTTGTTGTACAGTCTCAGATTTATAAAACCTATCATATGACAAACCCGAAGGTGTTTTATAACAGAGAAGATGTCTGGAATATCCCATTTGAACAAGAAGGAAATACAAAAAAAGTTAGAGAACCTTATTACATGATATTGAAGCTGCCGGGTGAAGAAACAGAGTCGTTTATTTCAATGATTCCTTATACCCCGGCAAATAAAAATAATATGGTTGCGTGGTTAGGTGTTACTTGTGATCAAACAAATTATGGTCAACTTAATGTTTATAAGTTCCCTAAAAACAGGACGATATTTGGACCGACTCAGATTGAGTCACGTATTGATCAAAATACAGAGATTTCTCAAAAGCTTACCTTGTGGGATCAATCTGGTTCTGGCGTACTTCGTGGAAATATTATGATAATTCCAATTGAGAATTCCTTGATTTATGTAGAGCCAATTTATTTACAGGCGACCCAGAGTAAATTGCCGGAACTAAAACGTATAATATTAGGGTACGACAATACAATTTCTATGGGAAACACGTTGGAAGAGGTAATAGAAAAGACATTTCCGGACAATGTTAAAAATAATGCAAGTACGATTAAGAAGGAAGCGTCTTTAACACCTAGTGTATACGATGGCCGAGGATCAGACTCTATTAGGAAAGTAATAGGGGAATTACGTAATAACATTAAACAATTAAAAAGCAATATTTCGGAAATAACAAAGCAACTTGATTCTGCTTTGAATTCTGTAATAAAATACGCCGAAAAAACAGAGTGAGGTAAAAATGCCAACATACGAATATAAATGCAAATCATGCGCGCACACATTTGATATCATTCAGTCTATGACAGACGACTCGTTAACAGTCTGCCCAGAATGTGATGGGGAAATATTTAGAGTTATTGGTAAAAATATAGGAATATCTTTTAGTGGTCCCGGTTTTTACGTTACGGATTCTAAAAAGTCATCAGGGGGCGTATCAGGAAAGAAAGATACCGTTAAAAAAAAAGATAACGGTTCTTCAAGCTCAAAAAAATAGCAGGTTTTTAGTTTAGGCTAAGGTTTATTTTTAGAGTTACAGAATAAAATTCTAAAACTAGCGTATATGCATTACTTCGCCTAAATTCTTTTTGTGTCTCTTTTACGGTTAGCTTATTTAGCTCATTTTGGTTAGGTAATGGTGATTCATTCATTAATAGCTCCTTGATACTTATTTGTTTCCCGAAAATGGAGTTTTTCAAACATTTTATTTTTCAAATATTAATTGAAATAGATAAAAAATAATCAATAGAAACTTATTTATTATGTTGTTTGCGGTGCTAAACAAAGAGTGCTTGTCTGAAGGGAAAAATAACCTTTATAATAGGTATTGAATTCCGAATTCATTTATGATTAAAAAAATAATATTTATAGAACCAACTAGTTTAGGAAAATTTTTGGCAATTTTGTTGTCATTTTTAACGTTTCTCATACTAGGACCTTTGATGGTACAGGCTGGTATTAATGGGGAATTTGATTTTAGGGCAGGCGTCCTGTATTTAATATTTTTATTAATTCAGCCATTTTTAGGTTTTTTTTTAGGGACTCTTATTGGATACGTTTATAATTATTCGGCTAAGAAATTTGGGGGAATAGAAATTATTTTTGAAGAAACGAGCATAGAATGACTCCTTTTAACCATTTATTAGATATTGTTTTCAATAATTATCAAAAAAATGAGGATAGGCCTCTTTTATTTGATAAACACAGCGGTAGCTATCGAGGGATTACCTCTTCAGATTTAATTTCCAAGATTGCTTCTCTTTCAAACTGGCTCACTAGCCAGGGGGTTTTCAAAGGAACAAGATGTGCAATTTTATCTCAAAATCGACCAGAATGGGTTATCTCTGACTTTTCGATTTATTCGACTTGCTCAATATGTGTGCCTATTTACCCTACTTTATCTTCCTCTGAATCTATTTATATTTTAAAGCACAGCGAGTCTACAGTTTTGTTTGTGGATACAACCGAAAATTTAGAGAAAATTTTGGAAGAGTGCCAAGAACTAGATGCGTTAAAAGTTATCGTATGTTTCGACAATTATTCACATGTTAATAAGGCAGAAGATATTGTAAGTCGCGCACCAATAAGCATTTTTTTCTGGGATTCAATTTTTGAGAAACTAGAGCCCAGTGACATAGCTATAGATACGTTAAAACAGAGAACGAGTAGGCTGAACAGAAAAGATATTGCAAGTATTGTTTATACATCTGGTACAACAGGACGACCCAAGGGCGTTGAATTAACTCACGGAAACTTTTTGGCAAATGTCGAAGATGTAATGGCAGTTATACCATTATCTTCTATGGAAAAAGTTTTATCTTTTTTGCCACTATCCCATGTGTTTGAGAGAACTGCAGGGTATTATACGGTTTTGGCAGTGTGTGGACAGATATATTATGCCGAGAATATGGATACCGTTGGGGACAATATTAGAGAAGTGAAACCAACTGTAGTTGTAAGCGTCCCTAGACTTTACGAAAAGATTCAATCAAAAATTTTAAATGGCCTTTCGGGTTTGAAAGTTCCTATTTTTTACTGGGCCTTAAAGATAGGACGACAATGGAATATCGATAAAAAACACGATTTATTTATGAAAATGAAGTTGGCAATTGCAGAGCGAGTAGTTTTTAAAAAAATAAGAAAAGGTACCGGCGGAAATTTAAGGTTTTTTGTTTCCGGAGGAGCGCCACTCGCAAAAGAGGTTGGTGAGTTTTTTCTTTCTCTTGGTATTTTAATTTTAGAAGGATATGGGATGACAGAAACCTCTCCAGTCATATCATGCAATCGTCCTTCCGATTATAAAATGGGTTCAATAGGAAAGGCCTTGCCTCAGGTTCAGGTCAAACTCGCAGATGATGGCGAATTGTTGGTGAAAGGGCCCAGTGTTATGAACAGGTACCTAAACGACGAAGATAAAACAAACGAAGTTCTTCAGCTTGATGGATGGCTTCATACAGGTGATATTGCGGAAATTGATGAAGATGATTTTATACGAATTATCGATAGAAAAAAGGAACTTATTGTCCTTTCAAACGGGAAAAATATTCCACCAATGAAAATCGAAAGTGAAGTGACTTTAAGTAGATACATCAATCAAGTGATAGTAGTAGGAGAGAAGCGAAACTTTTTGTCTGCCTTAATTGTCCCCAATTTTGAAAAACTAGAAGAAATATCTAAAAAAATAGAGGTCCCATTTACAACGCTTGCGGAGTTTATTGCGGACAAAAATGTGATCAAATTTTATTCGGACGCAATTGAAAAAAGGCAACAAAACTTTTCTCATTTCGAAAAAATAAAGAAATTTAAGTTATTGGAGAAAGAATTCACTCAAGAAGATGGTGACCTAACACCGACATTGAAGCTTAAAAGAAAGAAAATAGTTCAGAAATATGGAGATGACATAAACTCACTTTATTCGTGTTGAGCAATGCGGGTTAAACGAGGCGAAATTAATTGTTCGGTTAAAAATAAGTTCGGAGGAAGTAAATGAAAGAACGAATAGCAATTATTGATGGGATAAGAACTCCTCAAGCAAAGGCAGGTGAGCATCTTAAATCCGTTTCGGCGGACGATTTAGGAGCCGTTGCCTTAAAAGAACTTTTAGCTAGAACTGAATTCCCGAAAGAGAACATAGATGAGGTAATAATTGGGAATGTCGCTCAGCCAGCAAATGCAGCAAACATTAGTAGGGTTATTGCCTTGAAGTCTGGATTTGCGAATGATATTTCGGCTTTAACGGTTCATAGGAATTGTGCATCTGGAATGGAATCTGTCACCTCGGCAGCATGTAAAATATTAGCAGGACAAGGGAATATTATTGTCGCTGGTGGGACGGAATCAATGTCTCATATTCCATTATTATACGGAAAGAAAATGACAGCGTTTTTTGAACAAATGATGAGGGCAAGAACGTTAAAACAAAAATTGTCTATTTTATCTAGTTTTAGATTATCTTTTTTGAAGCCAGTTATAGGTGTTGTCGAAGGACTTACCGATCCAGTCTGTGGATTGATTATGGGATTAACTGCCGAAAATTTGGCTCGAGAATTTAAAATTAGTCGCGAGGCCCAAGATGAATATGCGTTAAACAGTCATTTGAAAGCATTAGCCGCAATAAAGAGTGGCCGATTGGCCGAAGAAATAGTTCCGTTACCGCTTCAACCAAAATATGACAGTGTCTTAAAAGATGACCAAGGTCCAAGAGAAGGTCAGTCTTTGAAAGCGTTGGCAAAACTAAGACCCTTTTTTGACAGAAAAGCAGGAACAGTTACAGTTGGAAATGCATGTCCGTTAACGGACGGTGCTGCTATGACATTATTAATGTCCGAATCTCGAGCAAAAGAAATAGGATTAACGCCAATGGGATATTTAAAAGCGTTTTCGTATGCGGGACTAGAGCCAGAGCGAATGGGATTGGGCCCAGTATATGCAACCTCAAAATTACTTGATCAAACAGGCTTTACGATGAAAGATTTTGATTTGGTGGAGTTAAATGAAGCATTTGCAGCACAAGTGATAGGAAATGAATGTGCGTTTAGATCCGATGCCTTTTCTTCAACGTTTTTAGGGAAAGACAAAGCCTTGGGAGAAATTGACCCATCTATATTGAACGTAAACGGGGGCGCGATTGCACTCGGTCATCCGGTTGGAACAACAGGAACTCGTTTGATAATAACCATCTTAAAAGAGTTGAAGCGTCGTAATAAACAAAGAGGTTTGGCGACCCTTTGTATTGGAGGCGGCCAAGGTGCTGCCTTAGCTTTGGAGGTTGAATAGTGAAAACAACTAATTTTTCTTTAACTACGAAAAATGGCATTGGTCGATTAATATTTGATTTAGACGGCGAAAAAGCTAACAAACTTACAACTCCTGTGATGAAAGAATTAAGTAAATTATTGGATGAATTGAAGCATAAAAGAGAGATAAAAGTACTCGTTTTTTGTAGTGCCAAAAAAGATATATTTATTGCGGGTGCTGATATCCGAGAAATTCAAGATATATCAGACCCTTCTGAAGGCGAGAATAAGGCTTTAATGGGGCAGGCTGTTTTAAATAAAATTGAGGAACTACCGTTTCCAACAATCTCAGCTATTGATGGAGCTGCTTTAGGAGGCGGATGTGAATTCGCATTAGCCTGTACATTTAGAATTTCGTCAGACAACCCAAAAACTCAGTTAGGTCTTCCTGAAGTTAGCTTAGGAATTATCCCTGGGTTTGGTGGAACGCAGCGCTTACCAAGACTTATTGGTGTGAGTAAGGCAATGCCATTGATATTGACCAGCAAAGCCGTTAACCATAAGAAAGCGGAAAAAATTGGGTTGATAGATGCGTTTTATTCGCAAGCGTTTTTTGACGAAGGCATTGAGAGTTTTGCAAATTCGATAATAGATGGGGAGTCTGAAACACGAATTGAAAAAAGGAAAAAGAAACAGTCATTTCTAATTGATAATACGCCTTTTGGACGAGCAATTGTGTATAAAAAGTCCCAGACCTCTGTTTTAAAGACGACAAAAGGTCATTTTCCGGCTCCGTTAAAAGCAATTAAAGCGGTGAAGTATGGACTGAAAAAGTCCTTGGAAAAGGGGCTTATTTTAGAAGCTCAATATTTTTCAGATTTGGTTGTTACGGATGTCTGTAAAAATTTGATTCAGTTGTTTTTTACTGGAGAAGAGTTGAAAAAGTTTTCTGGCGTAAGAGATCAATCATTGAATGACTCTGTACAATTTAAAAATGGTGGAGTTCTTGGTGCTGGATTGATGGGAGGCGGAATAGCTTGGTTATTAAGTTATAGAGGACTAAATGTTCGATTAAAAGATATTGGATGGGATGCTGTTGCAAAAGCATTTCATACTGCCGATAAAATCTACGGACAGCTGGTTAAAAAACGTCGTATAAAAAGAATAATGAAATCCGTATACATGAATCGGTTATCGGCAACAACTACTAGCTCAGGATTTTACCATTCTGACATTATCGTTGAGGCTGTTGTTGAAAATTTAGATATTAAAAAAAGTGTTTATGCAGAACTTGAGCCTCGAGTAAAACCGACTGCCATTATTGCATCAAATACCTCTGCTCTTGATATCACTGAACTTGCTACTGAATTGAAAAATCCAGAACGGTTTATAGGAATGCATTTTTTTAGTCCTGTAAACAAAATGCCGCTTGTAGAAATTATTCCTGGAGAAAAGACATCCGATCAAACAGTGATGGAAGCGGTTGCCTTTGTTAAGCAATTGAAAAAAACGCCGATTGTTGTCGCGAACTGTCCTGGGTTTTTAATCAACCGGATATTAATTCCGTATGTTACAGAAGCGATTAAAATGGTTTCAGAAGGTGTGAGTATTAAGCAGATTGACAGCGTTGCCGTTAAATTTGGGATGCCTCTTGGTCCTCTCGAATTAGCAGATGAAGTGGGGTTAGACGTCGGGTATAAAGTTGCAAAAATTTTAGAAGCCGGATATGGGGACCGAATGAAAGTCGATTCTTTTTTTGAATCTATTAATAATAAGAAGGATTTATTAGGCAAAAAATCGGGAAAAGGGTTTTATCTTCACAATAGTGCTAAGAAAGAAGCGAACCTCGACATTGGGCCTGATAAAAAAAGTAATTGTTCAGTTTCAGAAATCGAAGAACGGTTGCTTTTCATAATGATTAACGAAGCAGCAAGGTGTATCGACGAAGGTGTTGTTGATAATCCACGGTTTCTAGACATGGCGATGTTAATGGGCACAGGGTTTCCAGTGTTTAGAGGAGGCCTTTGTAAGTATGCGGACACATTGGGAGTTTCTCTAATTGTGGATAGACTGGCCTCATTAAAGGAAACGTGTGGTAGTCGATTTGACCCTGCTGATTTATTGGTAACGTATAGAGACGAACGTAAAAGCTTTTATTAGGCGTGTTTAGACAAGTTGGCGCGTGGGTATAAGTAAGTAAAAATAATCAGGAGGATCCCCTTTGAAAATATCAGATAATCTCGAGAAACAGGCTGCGTTGGATTTAGCGGAGGATTCAAGAGAAGAAGAATGGAAGTTTGAAAGTTTTGTTGGCGAATTATTTAAAGGTAATTTCAGATGGGATTTAGTTCATCCCTATCGTGTACAAGCTGAATCAGATAAAACGATTGGGGATAAAGTTTGTTCTGAATTAGAGCTTGTATTAAAAGAACATCTTGATCCCGATGCTGTCGATAAAAATGAAGAGGTTCCAAAATCGGCGTTAGACGCATTGAAAAAACATGGCTATTTCGGAATGAAAATTCCAAAGGAATATGGAGGCATGGGATTATCAGTCGTAAATTATACGAGAGCAATGGCATTAGTTGGAAGCTATTGTGGGTCAACTGCTGTTTGGTTGTCCGCACATCAAAGTATCGGTGTTCCTCAACCTCTAAAAATGTTTGGTACAAAAAGTCAAAAAGAAAAATATTTTCCTCAATTGGCGAAAGGTGCTGTATCCGCTTTCGCATTAACGGAACCAGATGTAGGATCTGATCCTGCAAAAATGACAACCACGGCTACTCCTGTAGATGACGGTGAAAATTATCTAATTAACGGAGACAAATTATATATTACAAACGGTCCAGCAGCTGATTTGCTTATTGTTATGGCAATGACTCCCTCCATTATGGTTGCCGGAAAAGAACGAAAGCAAATTACTGCTTTTATAGTGCCTACTGACGATCCAGGCTTCGAAGTTATTCATAAATGCTCGTTTATGGGTATAAGAGGGATAGAAAATGGATGGCTACGATTTACCAATGTAAAAGTATCCAAAACAGATATTATTGGAGATATAGGAAAAGGTCTGAAAGTAGCATTGGCTACGCTAAATACGGGACGGTTAACCATTCCTGCAATTTCAACGGCTTCCGGTAAGGCGTGTATGGTAATGGTTAAACACTGGGCGAATGAGCGTGTGCAATGGGGAAACAAAATTGGAGAACATCAGGCCGTTCAAATTAAATTGGCAAAAATGGCTGCTGATACGTTTGCAATGGAAAGTATCTCGGAATTAACGGCTGTATGGGCCGATAATGAAAATGCGGACATTCGGCTAGAAGCAGCTATGGCAAAATATTTTGGGTCTGAAGTTTCTTGTGCTATTGCAGATGAAACGCTTCAAATTCGAGGAGGACGTGGTTTTGAAACAGCTGATTCTTTAAGAGCAAGAGGAGAATCTCCTTTTCCAGTTGAGAGAATGGTAAGAGATTTACGAATTAATCGAATAATTGAGGGCACAAGTGAAATAATGCAGCTGTTTATTGCAAGAGAGGCGATGGACGTTCACATAAAATTTATAATGGGAATATTAAGCCCTAAAAAAGGAGCCTCTTTATTGGGTGCTTTTTGGAAGGCAATAAAGTTTTATAGTTTTTGGTATCCAAAGCAATGGATTCGTTTACCAAAATTATACAATGTTAGTGCATTATCTCGGGAAAACCGCTGTCATCTGACATATATTTCTAAAACGAGTAAAAAATTGGCACGGTCTTTGTTTCATACGATGGGCAAATATCAGACGAAGCTGGAAAAAGAACAAATGATTTTGGCAAAGTTTGTTGATATTGGAACAGATTTATTTGCAATGTCAGCAAGTTTAGCACATGCAGAATATTTGCTTTCTCAAGACAATGCCGATAAAAATATTCAAAACGTTGTGAATCTTTTTTGTACACAGGCAAGGCACCGTATTAAATCAAATTTTAAATTGGTATCGAAAAAGGATCGTAAATTGATAAAATCTGTTAGCGAATGGCTGGTGGACGGAGATATATCAGCACGAACGCAAGGAATCGTTCAACCTGAAATTGTTAATCAAAAGAATGGCTAATGATGTTGTAAGAAAAGCTTACGATATGGCCGTAATAACTCTTCGAAATCGGTATGATTTTAAGGGTATATTGGCTGGGAAACACCATTTTTCCGATTTATGGGCACGTGATTGTTGTTTTGCGGCGATGGGAAGCCTTAGTATCGGAGATTCTGATATTGTTGAAAGAAGTTTAGATACATTGTTTTCGAATATAAGTTCGGATGGGCAAGTTCCGCTGCGAGTTGGGCAGAAACATTTTATGTTGAAATACTTATTTAAAATGCAGGGGAACAATCAACCAAGGTATACGGAAGATAAAAATGTGTCTCTGTCAGTGGATAACAATCCTTTATCTATTATTGTGGCAAGTAGGTATTATTTAGCATGTTCTAATTTGGATCAGGCTAGAAAAAAATATCCGATTATGAAAACTATTATTGACTGGCAATTTTCTCAAGATAAAGATAACGACGGTCTCATTGAAGAAGGCTATTATGCAGGATGGGCCGATAGTCTGAAAAAAAATGGGAA
This sequence comes from bacterium, assembly GCA_018698675.1. Lineage (GTDB taxonomy): Bacteria > Margulisbacteria > Marinamargulisbacteria > JABIPA01 > JABIPA01 > JABIPA01. The sequence goes on from JABIPA010000073.1 coordinate 76,543, forward strand.
CGTTTTTTATACGAATGTTTTGCATTATAAGTCACTTGTTGAAATGTCTAAATTGGCAGAAGCATTAGGAAATGATGAAGAGAGTAAGGTGTATGGTGATTTATCGGAATCTGTTCGGGTAACAATTCAAGAAAGGTTTTGGAACGGACAATATTTCGTTGATTGGATTGATTCAAAAAGGCACGATTTTTTTTCAACAGATGGAAATATGCTCGCTATTATATTTGGATTAGCGGACCAAAAACAGGGCGAACAAATCATGTCGTTTGTTCGCGAAAATAAGCTTAACCAAAAAGAAGGGGTGAAGACCAACTGGCCCGTTTATCCGGATCGGCACGTTTACCCCCTATTTCGATTAATCAATATGAAAGATTATCATAATGGAATGGTATGGTTATGGTTGGGAGGTATTTATGCAATTGCATTGTCTACACTTGGCCTAAAAGAAGAAGCTGAGGAAACCATTAATAATATATCAGCCCAGATTATTAAATATAATGAAATTTATGAAGTTTACAAAGATGGGAAACCTGTAAATAGATTGTTTTATAAAAGCGAAGATGGTTTCGCTTGGACATCTGGAATATTTGTTTGGGCATGTCATGAAGTCGGAGTAATTTCTCAATAAAAAAATATTCATCGATAGTGTGTTTTTCGGTATCTAATTTGATTCCCTTTTTCAAAAAATCTAATATAAAATTTAATAGATTCTGCTATACTAAATTTAGAGTCCCAAAAAAATAATATATCGTATTTAATTGCAAGTTTAATTGTTTGCTAAGGAGATCTTAATGCTACCAAAAATTAAAAAAGGTGCCGATTCGCTGATGAAAATAGTGACTTATCTTGGTTTTGAGACTAACGAGAAAACAGGGGGATGCTTGCAAGGAAAGATGTCCGGAGCAAAGTTTAATAAATTTGGTGATTCTTTGTATATTATGAATTCTATAAAGGATAAGGACGTTGTTTTTCACAACAGTTTTTTGTTTTTAAAAACATTGAAAGAGACAGAACGTCATTTAAAATTAAAGTTATTTGGGTAAGTCCTTTAAGTTAAATCTTTAATAAATAATTCAAGTCTATGAACTGCATTATAAAAATTATAGGGATGTCCAATTTCAAATACGCTATCGGCGTAAAGTGAATACAAAGAAAGTCTCTCTTGATTGATCTCTTCCACAGATTTATTTGCCAGCCCAATAACACCTCTATTGCCATAGTTTTCAATTCTACTTTTTATATTTTCAATAGAATCTTTAAGATATATAATATGAGAAATAGATTTAAGGTGATCCATCGCTTTTTTTGAATAAACGCAACTTCCTCCTGTTGCTATAAGGGTTGGGGTGTCAAACGATAAGCTACAAATAGTTCGTTCTTCTTCTTCAAGAAATTTTTCTTCGCCATTGTTCTTGATGAACAATGGAAAACTCATTTGAAGGTTATTTCTCAAAATTGTATCTGTATCAATTTGGTCGGATTGAAGTGTTTTGGAAACACTTTTTGAGAGGCTAGATTTACCGACTCCAGACATTCCGATTAAGGTTATATTTTGTTTCATATTTACCTATTGTAAAATTATTTTAAGTTTTGTTCTATGGTATGATTAATATCTATAAAAAGAACAATGAATTAGGAGAATAAATAATGTCCAAAACAACACCTACTATTGAAGAAATAAAAACAGATGCAGCAGCCCTTCCATTAGGACATTATGCTCAAGCCGTAGCGCACAACGGTATTTTATACGTATCAGGCCAATTGCCTATCGACCCAAAGAATACAGATTCTAAATTTGAGGGAATAAAAGAACAAACATTACAAACGCTGAAAAACTTGGAAGCCGTTTTATTGGCAGGTGGAAGCAGTATAGAAAATGTCTTAAAATGCACAATTTTTATTTCAGATATTAGTCTTTGGGCAGAAGCGAACGAAGTATACGGGACGTTTTTTGGAGATCATCGACCGGCAAGATCTGCAGTGCCGACGAAAGACTTACCAAGAGGGTTTTTTATTGAAATTGAAGCAATAGCTGCCCAAAAATAGATTATGTATACCTCTGTTTCAATTCAGGACGGAATAGACCATCTGCCTGCTTTTTTTAGTGATATTTATAAATACTTCGATACGGAAGAATCAAGAGCCGCTGTTAAAGATGCTTTTGGGAAGAAAATCGAATTAATTAAAAATGGGACGATTGAAGGAAGATTAATATTAAAGGATTCTCAACCGAAGGGATTTGGATGGGTAGAACTTTCCTCCCCCGTGTATGGGAACATGATGTTACATTGTTTCGACGATGAAACTTCTACTAGATTGGCAGAAGATTTTATAGAACAAAAAATGATTAAAGGTCGTTTGTTAGAACTCATTCAATTTAAATCTGTTACACCTTACATTAACGTTTTTGATAAACATAAAGTACATCGAAACTTTAGACAACGAATGGGACTTGCCTTGCATTCTGATGATTGGCTACATCCTGCATTACCTTCTGAACTTAGCTATGAAGAAATTGACGAGTCTAATATTTCGAGAACAGGTGAAATTAGCTATTTGGCGCATCAAATCAGTCAGGACCAGCAGGGGTATGAAGGATTGTATAGTGTAGAGAATAGAGTTGCTTTAGAAAAAAGAGTGTTAGCCAATGAAAAAGGTACATTTAATCCTTCTTGTAGTTTCATTTTAAAACTCAAAGAAGAAATTGTTGGGTTCGTAACGATCGTTGATATATCGTGCTGGGGGTACGAACGAGTTCCTTGGGTTTTTGATATTTCGGTCAGTCCTGAATTTCACGGGAGAGGGTTTGGAAAACAGTTGATGTTAGAATGCATGGCTCGTTTGACGGATATGGAATACCCTGTGATAGGGCTCGCTGTTACTGTTGAAAATGATAACGCAAGAAAATTATACGAAAAATTAGGGTACCAGATGGTAGAGCAATTTTACGAATTTATAGATTTATCGTGAACGTTCAAAAAAATAAAGATAAAGAAGTACGAATATTGGTCCAACGGGCTGACCGATTAGGAGACGTGGTTTTCTCTTTGCCAGTTCTAGAGCGGATTAAAAAAGACTATCCTTCAGCAACCATTGATTTCTTGACTTCGAAAATAGGGAACGATTTCGTAAAAGATCATCCCTTAATAAGGAAAACGATTATTAGTCCTGCCAATCCGTTGACCACAGATTTTGTAAATTATTTAAAAAGTAGAAAGTACAATTTATATATATCTCTATGGAATGAACCGAAATTTGCTTATTTGGGGAAAAAAGTTGGAATTCCATGCCGTATTGGCGATTCTTCGAATTTAAGTTTAAAGTGGTTGTATACACATCCCGTTTTTCAAAATTGGAGAGATTTCACTAAACACCAAATCGAATTTAATTTGGATTTATTAAAACCCTTGAAGTGTGTAAAAGGACCTCTTATAAAGTCTATTCCAACTGATTCTATAATTGATGAGGATGTTTGTTCTAAAGTAAAACTAATTAATGCTGATTCTAAGCAGGTTGTTCTAATATTCATAGGAACTGGGGGCTCTAATGCTCCAATTCCAGAACATGAGATTAAGCCCTTAGTTGAGGTTTTGACACAAAAAGAAAAGTTTTTTGTCATTCTGTGTGGTGAGAAATCTAAAATGCTTTCTAAAATTGAGGGTTCGAAGATTTTGAATTTATTAGGCAAGACGAGTTTGAAAGAACTTGTTTCATATATTAAATTTTGTGATTTCTATATAGGGCCCGATACAGGTCCTTCTCATATTGCCTCTTTTTTCGATAAACCACTCGTGTTTTTTTGTGCAAGAAAGCCAAATGCACCTACTCGATTTGGCCCGGTATCGACTTATTTTAAAATTCTTAGAAAAGATTATACGTGTCCCTATTTTTGCCAAACTAGGAAATGTACAAGCGATTGTTCTCCATATGTGACGGCAAGCTCCTTGCATCAAGAACTAATAAAAATAGTACTTGAAAGTGGAAAGAAGAAACCTGTATTTTCTGACTCGACGATAAAAACAATTCATATGCTTAATTCTGTAAGGGTTATGTATTTAGTAAATAATCGATTTGATTTTATGAGAAGTAAAAAAGCAATCGAAAATGCCACAAGTAGGGGGTTAATTATTTTTCCGTATTTAGTTAGAAAATCTAAAACATTAGATATGATGCAGTTTGCAATAAAGAAAAATATAAATGTTATCCAAAGCCATAATAGAATGTCTGTGTTTCCTCGATTGATTCAATTTTACGTAGGAACAATAAAACAGTATGTTAGACCGATATATGTGAATCAAGCCTTTATAGAAGAGGTTTCTAATAAAGATTATTTGGCGATGTATACCAAAGAATGGGATAAGGTTTCTAAATCTTGAAAAGAATATTAATTGTTCGCCCAGATGCAATCGGCGATGTTGTGCTAATGACCCCAATGTTACAACGATTGAAAGCACATTATCCATCTGCTCAAATTTCGGTTTTACTCCAAATGTATACAGTTCCTCTTTTATCGGAACACGACGACGTTTTCCAAATAATTGAAGATTGGAAAAAAGCAGGTCGTGCAAAAGGTCTTCTAGGGTTCTTCGAGTATGTAAAGGAAATTAGATCACATGATTTTGATTGTGTTATTTTTTCATATATAGACGAGTATTACGCAAAACTATGTTTTTTTGCCGGGATTCCGTGCCGGATAGGAGATGGAAACCGACTAAGTACTCGGGTGTTTTTAAGCCATAAAATTAATCAATCATTTAGAAACTTATTTAGGCATGAAGTCGAGCAGAATTTTTCTCTTTTAGAACCGCTTGGGATACAGTGGTCAATGGATAGTTGTAAAGAGCCCATCTCAAAAATAGTTCCCTGTTTTAAAACTCCTAGTTCATCAGATATTCAAACGAAGTTAATTGACCAAGGATGGAATGGTGTTTCTCCTTTAATAATTATTCATCCATCTTCTGGGGGCGGTAATCGTGCATGGAAACCGGAGCTTTACGGGAAATTGATAGATCTTATACACGAGAATACCGATTGTAAAATAGTTGTAACTGGGGCTGGGGAAGTGGAAGCGAAGATTGTTGCTATTGTTTTGAAGAATAGTAAGTCAGAGGTCATCAATTTAGTAAATAAAACGTCCTTACATGAGTTGATGGATTTGGTTCAATTAGCGGACTGTGTCATAGGCACAGACACTGGTCCAACTCATATTGCGGCCGCATATGGATGTCGAGTTCTTTCCGTGTCGCCAACGAAATTTGTAAAGGCGATGCGATGGGGTCCATGGTTAACAAATTCGGCGATTGTTAGCAAATCTTCTAGATGTAAAAAAGTTTGCTTTCCATATAAATGTGGCCTCGATGATTGTTTAATTGCTATACAACCGGAAGACGTATTGGCCGAATTGTTGAAAATAAAAGAAACAGATAATTTTGACCATTACAAAAAAGATAGATCTCAAAAACCAGAAAGTATCGGTGATTCAATTCAGGTAATTCAAAAAAATAAAATGTGTTGGTTCAAGGCCTCTGGGAAAGTCTTATTATTTGTTACACGAGAATCAAAGCAACATGTACTTGAATACTATTTGGGTCTTTTTAAAAAGAATGGTGTCGAAGTTGAAATTGCAACTAGGCATCGATTAAAACAATTATCTTTGAATAGCGACTTACTATATTCTAAGTTTGGAAAAAAAATACAAGAAGTTAGGCTCTCTCAACTAATTAAATTTATTAGTAAGGAAGATATTATTGTAATCCATGGTTTGAATCTAAATTGGGGTTGGAAGTGGAATTTGATAAAACAATTGGCAGCTTTATTTGTTTATTGCCCTCCTATTTTATTTAATCAATTAGATGACGAATTACGGGAATGGCCATTTCTTTTTAGTCAGTTTCAGCGTTTGTATCAGGGTCAGAAATAGGACGATGTCGTTTTTTCGTTTTTTTGTTAAACAAGTTTAATTTATAGTCTTTTTTTGACGCTTTCAAATTCCATAGAATCCACAATAAGTTGTAGTAAATAATTAATAACGGGAAACCTCATGAACCAGCCTAAGGATGCGTATGCTAAATTTATGTGCTCTAAGCAGCAAGCAATTGCGGTTACGCTTTTAAATTCCATTCCGTTATGGTCGATATATGTAACTTGCGTTAGTTTATTTCCAGGGTAATCCGTGTCAAATTTGAGGTCGAGATTTATTGGTTTAGACTTTAAAAACCATGTTCGAATCTGCTTACATTGATTACAGTCTGCTTTAAAAAAAACGACGCCTTTTGGAATATGATTTGGTGTCCATAAAAACATCCATTTCGGAACCACCAATTTATAGATGCCCCAGTCCTTTCCGAAGCGGATAGTCATATCTTTGCTTTCATGGGGATCCGAAATTCCTATGGTAAATAGAATCGTCACAAGGAATCCTACTAAAAAATAAAATGAAGAATGGTAAACACTTAATAAAATAAACGACAGTGCATATGACCATTGGATTGGGTTTTTACAGTATGCGTACACCCCAGTTCGAACTAAAAATTTTGTCGGGTCAAAAGGAAAAGCGGTTCCTTTTCCTTTTGTAACCAAATCATTTACAGCCGCCAAGCCAGGGAATATCGCTATAAAAAATAGCTGAATTTCTATGGAGGACCAGTCAAACGAAAGGTTTGGAAGACGGCCGTAGATGTTTAGGAGTAATGGAATTCCTATGATAGACCCTATGCCAAAGGTAATGACTTGCAACATGGCGCGAACCCCTAAACAATTATTATGATAGCTGCAATAGGCCCAGAAGTAGCCCGGAACAAATATAGTCAAAATTAACGATATATCTCCCAATATCCAGCGGGGATTTAATTTTATAACGGATATGGCATCTAGTATCGGCATAGTACATATGTCTATCCACAATAAAAAAGCAGATACTAGAACCAGGTGACGACCTCGAAAAAATGCAAAGGGAAGTATTCCCCAAATAACTATCCAAATGAAAAATAGATCTGGCGGAATGGTTGATGATTGATTACCTTGATAATTGAAGCTCCATAGTTCTAATTTGGCGCAAAAATAATTAACAGAAAACAACATAACAGTCATGTACAGGGTTGAGTAAAAAATGGCCCAATTATACTTTGAGTTTGGCTTGTCTTTTAGGAAGAAAATACAGAGTATGATAAACGCAGCGATGACGAAAATATTTAGTGCTGAGGCATAGTTTTCGACCAAGATAGGTATATATTGATCGAAAATGGACGTGTTAAACCTGGTTGATTGAATTAATGCTTGAATGGTTTCTCTAAATGATGAAAGAGACATAGTGAAGCGCTTCGTCGTATGTCAAAGGCATTTAACCAAAATAATTATTGATAAGGTACTGATTCATTAAACCAACAGCATATTTTTCAAGGGGTTCAAAATACCATTTAGGACCTAAGTTACAGGTGAAATTACTAACCCAAATAACTTTTGTTTGATTTTCGCCAATATCGACAAGTTGGACGTCTATATTTGACCAGGTTAACCAGCCGCTAATATGGGTCGTATCTTTTATAGCTTTAAACTTTATCCTCGTTTTGTCTTGTTCGATAATTTTTAGGGAAAGTATCCCTAATCCTTTTGTTGTTGAATTAAATTGGATGTCTCTGGTGTCACCAAATTTAATTCCTGTCCCAATTATAGCTACTGGGGTTGGAAATCCAATTTTAAAGAACAGAGGGTAATTTTTTTGGAGCTTTTGTTGAGTGTTGAATGAGTTGAGAGATAGGTTCTTATTAAATGTAACAGATGTTTGAACCGATTGGATTTCTGGAGAAATGTCGCCAAAAGGTTGACCAATTGTAATGATTGCGGGAATTAACAAGATTGAAAATAATTTGGACTTATTTTTTTTTGTTATCCAGTTATAAATGAAGACGACTAGCGCAGATACTCCATAAAAAATTGGCGCCGACATTAAGATACAGACTAATCCTTCTCCTAAAAATATAGAAGAAACTAGTAGGAAATAAGTTATTGTTTTAAAAACAGTTTCATATGCCGTTTTTGGGGTTTTGGAGAACTTTATCATTAGTAGGGTAATAAATGTGGGGAGCCCTACGAAGAGAAGCGAGCTGTGGCCTAAATTAAATCCACCAGAACTATTAAGCGCTTTGTACAAAAGGCTCGAAGCGGCTAGTACGACAACTAATGTCATCAAATTGGATTTATTATTATGGTTAAATATATTTTTCATACAGATCCTTTTTCAATTATTTATAGTAATTTAGTTAAATTGTAGCAATACGCCTGTTTGTCTTTCAAGAAATCAGAACTCTATTATGGGTAAAAAGAATAGCTACTGAGCTTGTTAATTTATTAAAGTTTTTTTTCGTCTTAAAATGTACATTTAGTGTCGTAGGAAGGTTCCCTAGGTTTGACGAAAAATTGTAGAACGAGTTTTTATACATTCTAAATACTTAAGAAATTTACGTTTATTTTTAATGTTTAATTTTTGTTTTTTTGATATGATACCGATGAATAATTTATGAATGATAATCAAAATAAACAATGTAATTTAGGTTCAGTAAAAACTGAAGAGAAATCGTCTCAAAAACAGGCGAAACCGAAGTCAATTAAGAAGCAATTACTTACAATTTTCCTAGTTGTTGCTACCGAATTAATAGGGTTTGGCTTAATTATTCCTATTTTGCCTCTTATCGGAGCCAAATATCAGGTAAATACATTGATGTTAGGTGTTTTAATGGCATCTTATTCTTTTATGCAGTTTATTGCGGCCCCAATCTTAGGTGCATTATCGGATAAATATGGAAGGAAGCCTGTTTTAGTCTTAAGTAAGCTTGGAACTGTTTTTGCATACGCTTTATTAGCTATCTCTCAATCTTATTGGTTAATTTTAGTTTCAAGGTTGATCGATGGATTCACTGGGGGAAATATTACGACGGCAAGGGCCTATGTATCAGATATTACGACCCCAGAAAACCGTTCAAAAGGAATGGCAATTATTGGGATATCTTTCGGTGTTGGATTTATTTTAGGCCCTTCACTTGGGAGTGTTTTATACGGGACTCAATATGGCTATATGTTACCTGCAGCTGTGGCAGGAGGGTTATCATTCGTAGCCATGATTCTCACGATCTTTTTAATTGAGGAACCAGAACATAGAACAAAGACATCGTCAGCATTAAAGCAGTTGGTGAATGGCGGGAAATTGTTCAAGAATAGAACTGTTTTGCTTGTATGTGCTCTTCAAATGATGTTTTTAGTTATGTTTTCTGGGTTTGAGACATCTTTCGCATTTTATACAAATAAAATATTTGGATACGATGCACAACAAAACAGCGTGTTATTTGTTTATGTTGGATTGCTTGCCTTATTTATTCAGGGATATTTTTCTCGAAAAACGGTTAATAGATTTAAAGGCCGAATTTCGGTCGGGATAATTTGTGCCCTAATCGGATTAGGAGCTATGGGAGTGTTGAGTAATATTTGGATCCTTTTGATAGCGTTAGCCTTTCTTTCTCTAGGGTTCAGTTTAGTTAATACTTATTTGCCGTCGTTAATGTCGGTTGTACTTCCAGAGAATCTCAGGGGTGTTGGAATGGGGATATATGAAGGAGTTGGAAGTCTTAGTCGAATCATCGGACCATTGGTAGGATTTGCTTTAATCTCTTTTTCTTTAAGAGGGTTTTATTTGATTTTAGCAGGTGCTTTGGTGATAGGTGTTTGTTTGTTTATGTTGCTGTATAAAGATATTCCTCAAGTTGAAAGTAATGATTCAACGACTTAATCATTCGGTTCCATTTGAAGGTATAGGGATTCATTCGGGGAAACCTGTTACGTTAACTATTCATCCGGCAGAAGCTGGTTCAGGAATCGTATTTGAACGCAAAGACAAAGACGGATATCAAATTCCACTTACGATTGAGTTTCTTCATACTGCTAATCGTTCAACGATTATTCGGAAGGGAGACGTAATTATTCAAACCCCCGAACATTTTTTATCGGCTTTATTTGGTTTAGGAATTCGAGATGCAAGGTTGGAACTTGATTCTGATGAATGTCCCATATTAAACGGAGCTGCGGACAGTATTGTTGAAAAATTAGTATCTAATAATTTAATAAGCGAGAAAGAGACCCGAGACGATATCCAGCCTGATTCTTCTGACAGACCCCTTCCAAAGTCATATGTAAATAATGCTTTAATTATTGATAAATCACATTATGTTACGTGTGGAGAGAAAAATGAAAAGTCTTTTTTAATTTTACCGTCTGAAGAATTTCGAGTCACTTATATATTGGAATACAATGATTCATTTGTTGGAAACCAAATTGCTGATATCTTTATTACTAAAGATAATTATGAAAAACAAATATGCATGTGTCGAACGTACGGGTTTGAACACGAGATTTTGTTTTTAATAGAAAAAGGTCTGATAAAAGGTGCAAGCTTAGATAACGCTATCTTGGTAAAGGAAACGTGTTATAGCACCGATTTAAAATTTCCGAACGAGCTTGCTAGGCATAAAATATTGGATTTATTAGGGGATATTGCAGTAATAGGTGAACCTATGAAAGGGCATATAATTGCAAGAAAAACGGGTCATTTGGAAAATATTGTATTAGCGAAGTATTTGGCGAATCTAAAAATTAGTTGACTTAAAGGCCAAGCATTTTCTGTTCCATAATTAGAAGTTTTTTAATCTTCTTTTTTAATTGTTGAGCAATCATTTCTGGTGTCTCAATTTCATCTTCTGGAACCATATGCTTTCCTTGTTCAATAGGATCTTTATCTGTTAAGAAATGTTCTTTTTCTAAGTCATCAGGCGCGACAATCTTTTTCTTTAATTGCTCATCTTTATCAAACGAGTTTTTTAAGACACTTCCAAATTGAGTTGCAACATATTTATCTTTGTTTGCTGAGTGTTTGTAATTTGAAGCATTGATGCTGGCAGATTCACTGCCTATTTTTGAAGACATGGTGCTTAGATATAAAATCCGTTGGAGCCTGAATTGTTAGAATTCGATGACTCAGATTGATTGACCTGATTCGATATTTGATTGCCAAATGAAGACTTAATATCTTTTACGATACTAGGGTCGACATCTAATTGGTCGAGTAGTCGGTATATAGACTCAGACATTTTGTTTGGTTTGAAAAAGTCTGGGTTGTATCCAGATTGTATTTTTTCATTGCTCTGAAATTGATCCGAATATAAGCTATCCAACGTTGGTTACCTCAGGCTTGGCTAATAAATTTTGAGCAAATGACAATGCTTCTTGTTTTTTTGTAGGGACAGCAAGGATAGATTCTTTAATTATTTTAACCATTTTGGAATCGTTTTTCGATAATTGTTTTCCAATTACACCTTCAATTTTTAAGGCTATCATAACTTCAGTCAAAATAATTTTACCTTCATCCGTACCAATGTATGGAAGAATGTTTTTTAAAACCGATTTAAATTTGAGCTCATTCTCAGGATTTCTCATAAGAAAATTGCTTGGTTTATTTTTTGCTAAAGTTTTTGATGAGTCGTCATTCACAATTATTACCTCTTTTAAGTTCAAAGAATCGACATTAGTATATTAACCTAGTTTTAGATGGATTCCTTATAAATAAGGTATCGTAAACATATGGTCAAAATTTGTATTGATTTTTTGTGGTGGGTTTGATGTCGGAAATTAAACAGCCTTTCGATTCCTTACCAACCGATAGACCCATATATGTTCCTCGTGCCGATTCTACAAACTTTAAAAAAGATGATGAAACTTATGGAAGATTTAACTCGAAGGAGTTCATGGCGATTAAAAAAAATATGGACAATAGATAACGAAAGTTTTTGATTCATTTAAAAATGAAAATATTTTAGAAGAGGTAGTATCTATTTTTCAGGAGCAATTGAAATGGTCTGGCGAATTTAGGCCGAACGAAGTTACTTAAGTCAAGAATCAGTTACGAATCGAACGTGAAACAATAAATAAAGGCTTTGAATAGTTTGAAAGGGAGAAAGATTATGAGTAAAAATTATGATTTAGTGATTATTGGAGCAGGTAGTGGCGGGTTGGTTGTGGCTTCAGGAGCTGCGGGATTGGGAGCCTCCGTTGCTTTGATTGAGAAGCATAAAATGGGTGGCGATTGTTTGAACTATGGGTGTGTTCCTAGTAAGGCTTTTTTGAAACCTGCCCATCTGGCGAAAGATATCGACAAAGCCTCGGAGCTAGGGCTGTCGGTTGGTAAAGTGAATGTAGACGTGAAAGAAGTAATGAATTATGTGAGATCCGTTATTAAAGAAATTGAACCACATGATTCTAGGGAAAGGTATGAAGGTTTAGGTGTCGATGTGTTTGAAGGGTCTGCGTCGCTAAAAGATAGGCATTCCGTTTCGGTTATAGATGAATCTAATAATGAAACGATAATTAAAGGAAAGAAAATAGTTATTGCGACCGGTGCAGAGTCTGCGGTGCCGCCTATCCCAGGGTTAAAAGAAATTGACTTTTTAACAAATAAATCTATTTTTAATTTAGAGAAACTTCCAGAACATTTAATAATATTAGGAGGAGGCCCAATCGGTCTTGAATTAGGTCAAGGATTTGCACATCTAGGTTCTAAAGTAACAGTAATTGATATGCTTCCCAGTCTTTTTCCGAATGATGATCCAGAGGTTGGGCCGTTAATGGAGAAAGTCCTTAAGGAAGATGGCCTTTCTTTGAAACTATCAGCGAGCATCAATCGATTGTCGGAAAAGGATGGTCAAAAGACTGTGCTTATAAAAACTAAAGAAGGTATTGAAGAAGAGATCGTTTGTGACCAAGTTCTAGTTTCTCTTGGTAGACGGCCGAATTCAAAAGGCTTGAACTTAGAAGAAGTAGGAATAGTTGTGTCTAAGAGAGGCTTCATAGAATGTAATAAATCTATGCAGACATCGGTTTCAAATATTTATGCATGTGGAGATATTGTTGGACCGTATCAATTTACTCATATGGCAGGTTATCAAGCGGGGATTATATTGAGGCATAGCATTTTTAAGATGCCGGCGAAGGTTAACTATCGTACTGTTCCCTGGGTCACATATACCCGTCCTGAAGTTGCACACGTTGGGTTAACCGAACAGATGGCTAAAAAAGACGGACTTTTAGAGAAAGTAGAGAAAGTTGATTTGAAGTCTATTGATCGTGCAAAAGCAGACCATGATAGAGAAGGGTTTCTAAAATTCATTATTGGAAAGCGTAATAGGTTGCTTGGGGTAACCATTGTAGGGCAAAAGGCTGGGGAAATGATTGGAATTGGAGCTCTTGCAATTCAAAAAGAATTAAAAGCGTCGGAGTTTTTATCTATGGTATTTCCATATCCTACCCAAAGCGAAATTTACAAATTTGCATCGCTTAATCTTGCTAAGCAAGGATTTAAACCATGGATGAAAACCTTAATTAAAAAAATATTTCTTTGAATTTAAACTAAGTTATAGAATATAGAGACTCTGTTTGATGGTTTGAAGTATACAAAGCATTTTACTTCCTCGTCCCTAAAAATAAACGACTTGAATACGAGTTACCCATGTCGAATGATTTCCGAAATTAAATAAAAACTTTTTGAAATTTTTTTTTCTTACTTTCGATAACTAAGTATAACCTTTAATTATTTAATACAAAAATGTAGTATGGTCTGGATACAATCAGCTATATCTATTAATTTGGGGAACGAGATATACAAAAATGTATATCTGCATAAAAAGGGGGGCTGAAATGGGAGTATATTCGAAAATGAACAATAATATCCAGTCTAATCAGGCTAGTGAAAAGAAAAAAGAAGAAAAGAAAAAAATTATAAATGTGAAAGTCTATGAATATGGACATGTAAGAGTTCACAATATTGATATGTATTCTGGAAAAGATCGTCAAAAACTTAGTTATATTCTTACGTATGAAAAGCATAAATTAAGAACTAAAGACAGAGAATCCTATGAGGCTTTGTTACTGAAACATAAAAAAGGAAATAAACCTCATGATTTACGTTTTTCAGCGCTGCACGGAACATCTAATCGAGAAATGCATCAGTATTCCGACAAACGATTTACTTCTTAAACACTAAAATAGAAAAGGAGGATTTTTATTTATTTAAAAATCCTCCTTTATCATTTTGTTATATTCAGACAATAGTTATTTCATAGAATATTCGTCCATAAATTATATGGGTGTATTTACTGTGAATCCTGCTTTATCAATTTCGGATTTAATAGTAGATATGTTTAATTTGGATGAGTCATAAGTACAACTTACTTTTCCAGTTTCGATATTTATGTCGGCAGAAATAAATCCTTTTAGATTTTTTAAATTTGTTTCAATGGAATTTGAACAACTTCCGCAAGAAATACCTTCGACGAAAAAAGTTTCTTTTTTTATCGTGGGTAGTTCACTTGAAGAAACGGATTGCTTGTTTGAAGAACGTGATTCCGGATTTGATGATTCTGCCGTTAGCTTTTCACCCATCGAGGAGAGATTTGATGTTAAAAATAATATGACGAGAAATTTGGTGAAGATAGCTTTGTTTTTCATTTTTGACTCCATGATTGTTAATAATTACTTCATAGTTTAAACGAATTTTAAAAATTTAGGTAATTTAGTAAATTTTTTTATATAAATTTGATAGAATAAATACAATAATTTAGATTTTTTTAGGAGACCTTATGACTATTCAGCCAAAATCGATTCCAATGCTTGATTTGCAAGCGCAATATGAACCAATTAAAAACGAAGTATTAAACGCATTAACTAATGTTTTTGAGTCGAAACAATTTATTTTAGGATCTGAGGGGCGACGGCTCGAAGCTAGTTTAGCTGAATACTGTGGATGTACCCATGGAGTTGGTGTGTCGTCTGGTACTGATGCTTTGATAATTGCATTGATGGCACTAGATATTAAGCCAGGGGACGAAATAATTACATCGTCTATGACTTTTTTCGCGACGGCAGGAAGTATTGCACGAACAGGGGCCGTTCCCGTTTTCGTGGATATTGATCCTGATACATACAATATAGACCCAAAAAAAATTGAAGAAAAAATAACGGATAAAACAAAAGTAATTATGCCTGTTCATTTATATGGTCAAATGGCAGATATGGAATCCATTATGGCTATCGCTAAGAAGCACAACTTACATGTTGTAGAGGATGCGGCACAGGCAATTGGAGCTTCAGTTACTTGGTCTGATGGGTCCGTGAAAAAAGCAGGGTCTATTGGAGATATTGGATGCTTTTCGTTTTTTCCAGGAAAAAACTTGGGATGTTGTGGAGATGGAGGAGGGGTTGTTACAAATGATAAATCTCTCTATGAAACACTAATCCATCTTCGAAATCATGGCGCAAACCCAAGGTATTATCATCAAATTATTGGAGGAAACTTTCGATTAGATGAACTTCAGGCTGCTGTTTTAAATGTTAAGCTACCTCATCTTGAAGACCAACATAAGGGCCGGCAAAAAAATGCTGCTTTTTATAACTCTAAATTAGAAGGGTCTAAGTTTAAGACGCCGGTTGTTGTATCAGGAAACCGAATGATTTTTAATCAATATACGCTTAGATGTAACGATAGAGATGCTATTTTGGAAAAGTTGAAAGAAAAAAATATTGCACATGCTGTGTATTACCCCGTTCCACTTCATTTACAAGATTGTTTTAAAGAGCTTGGATATAAGGTTGGAGACTTACCTGAAACGGAAAAAGCAGCGAATGAAGTCTTCTCTATCCCTATTTTTACTGAGTTATCTGATAATGATAAATCATGGATAGTAGAGGTTTTGTTAAGTTAAGATCTGGTCCAAAAGAGATGATATTCGAGCCGTATTTTGTAGATGGAGTACGGCTCTCTTATTGGTATAAAAAAAATGTTAGATAGTCTATTTTTTATAATTACGAGGGGCTAGTCATCAATTGATAAGAGTTCATTTGTTTTATGTAAATCGCTGTATGCCGCATTGAACATGAGCAAAAATTTATTTTTATCTTCAACTGTATCTGAAAATGCAATGTTTTCAATATTTAATAATAAAGACGGAGATTCAAATAAGGATATTTTGGAGGACGTATTCTCTTTAAAGGCAGTTTCTAATATATATGAATCTAATTCAAATGGTGAAGTTGTCTCTGTCGTAGGAGGGTAGACAGTTTCAATTATATCAAATGCAGATGACTCCTCCTCATCGACGGTGGTTGTATTAGTAGTTCCTTGCATACCGTGAACATCTTCCGTGGGCTCGACTAACGATTCAATAGTAAATGAAGATGCGATTGCTTCCGTTTCATAATCTAATTCTCCAGCCGATTTTTCTTCAACGACTTCATATGGAATGTTTAGTGAATTTATAGATTGCTCAAATGACTCCGTAGCCATAGCGACAGCCTCTATTTGAGAGTCCTCAGAGTAGTTAATTTTTTTTGCAATGATAGGCTCCGCTGATTCAAGATTATTGGGAGGGGGAGCTAAGGTTATCTCGGAAGTGGATAATTCATAGTCAAGATGTGTAGTATTAATTACATCTCTTTTTGTATCAGGGGTTGTGTCGATGGGGGAAATGATTGGAAAAGAACTGTCGTTGTCGGATGAGGTAATGGGTTCACTTATTACTGTGACGGATTCTTTTGTGGGCACCTTATCTAAAAAGGTTTCTTCTTCAGGAACAATATAAGTCCCTGTTTGCTTTGAAAGAGCCAGTAAGCTTGATTCGATTTCCGGCAATACAAAATATGATTTTTTAGTATTTAGTTTCATTTTTTATTTGGTGAATCCCTAATGAGAAGTATAACATTTATTTAAATTTAAATAACTAGTTGTGACGATTGTTTTATCACCATGCTTATTTGGCATAAGTAACTACTTGGTGTAATATGAATACATATGGAAAAAATCGATTTACCAAACTCTCCATTTTCTCTTTTTGAGCAATGGTTTGATGAAGCAAAAAAGAATAACTCAATAGGAATTCCTGAGTGCTTTTGTCTATCAACCATTAATAAAGATGGTTGTCCTGACAGTCGTATTTTACTTCTAAAGGGATGCCGACGAGATGAGTTTGTTTTTTTTACTAATTCATTATCTACAAAGGGACAGGATTTAAGAGATAATCCAAATGTTGCAATGAACTTTTATTGGGAACCCCTTGGAAAGCAAATAAGAGTTCAGGGTGTGGTAGAGAAACTAGATGATGTAGAGTCCGATACTTATTTTTCAATGCGTCCTCGAGGAAGTCAAATTGGGGCATGGGCTTCTAATCAAAGTGAGGCTATTCCTTCAAGAGAATATCTAGAAAATAAGGTAGTCGAATTTACACAAAAATTTGAAGGAAATGAAGTCCCCAGGCCTGCACATTGGTTTGGTTACTCAGTTAAGCCAAGTAAAATTGAATTTTGGTTAAATAAAATTGATAGATTACATGATAGATTCATTTTTACGTTTCAAAATGATACATGGGTTACGAGCAGAGTCTCTCCTTAACCGTTAATTCATTCTAAGTATTCAATAAAAATGTTTAGATACGGAATAGTCTAGTTGTCGTAGTAGTCTATATTATAAAGTTTTTCCTTTGTTTCAATAATTTGTCGAATGATAATTTGATTTTTAACTTTAGACTCCAATAAAGTCGTGCTTTTATGTTTTGAATAATCGAAGGTATTTTCGTTATGTATTTGGATATTAAATAAGTCTCTTTTATTTTGGGCCAACTCTAGATTTACAAGAGTTAATGCGTCATGGAATTCTCCATATGAAAGGATGTCCGTCGTGTATGTTCTTCTTTCTGTAGTTGCTCCCATAATAAGAGATGCTATGACCGTCGGAACTTCAGCTCTTTGTATTCCTCGAAATAGGGTGTTGGTAGCAGTGGCTTTTGGTGCACGCAAAGATGAAGGTAATCCATCAAAAGGGGCTCTGCAAAAGGTAGGGTTTTTAAGTAATACTTGTGTCTGTTCGACATAACTTAAGTATAGAGAAGCCAATTTTTTATTTGGTTTTAAGGAGCCCTATTGATTTAGGTAGTCTATAATTTGGGATCTCGCCTTTTCCAGCTGTAAAGAATGAAAGCTTTCTCGAATCTCTTTTGTTTTTGGACAACTATCATAGTCTTTTGTTTCATCGTAAGCATAAAGAACAGACCCTTTGTTTGTAGGGTATTCTTTTCTATATCGAACGACTCCTGATAGACCTTGCGCTGTTAAAGTTACGATAACTCCGAGGGAAGCTGCCGAAAAGAAGCTGACAAGCGTTTGAGGTTCTATCCCAGAAGATACCAAGTCGATAATTGAGCTTGTATTAAAGTGTCTTTTACGGTTGTCGAACAAAACTTGGTGTTTGAAGTGGGCCTCATGGAGGGCTGTGCTTTTATTGGACGAAGTTAATGATGACAAGGGGCGACTAATCGTATTTATTGGAGAGAGATTTTTTTTTGGTGCACTAAGAAAGTTTCTTGCGTAGGATTTAATTATAAATGGTTGTCTTGCGTTACTGATCATTGAAAGCATTTTGTTCTCCAAATAGTGTATTGATTTTTTAGTAAGTAGATACAGTAAATAAGTATGTTTTTTTAATCAAAAAAAGTGGCTCGAAAGTACTCTTTTCCTGAATCTATATTAGTGACATAAAAGGGTATGGGTAACGAAGTTTTTTGTCAACGATAATCGTAGGATTATTATGAATGAGTGTGTTTGAGATTAAATGGAGTTTTTTTCGATGTTCAAGTTCAATGGCCCCAAATTTGGGACCATTGAATGAAACTCTTTAATTATGAGTATACGTTTCTGGGAATAAATGACGCTCTACTATTTCAATCATGATATGTAGAATCATCATGTGAATTTCCTGGATTCTGTCAGACGTATCTCCCGGAACAATCCATTCTATATCAGCAACACCTTTTAATTTTCCGCCAGATTTTCCTAAGAGTGCAATAGTTTTTAGCCCTTTTTTAGACGCAGCCTCGAAAGCGTTGATTACATTTTGAGAGTTTCCAGAGGTGGAAATTCCAAGAAAAACGTCTTGGTTGGATCCAAAGGCTTCAACCCCACGAGAAAAAATGTAGTCAAATCCAAAGTCGTTCCCAACACAAGTGATATGAGAGGGGTCAGAAAGTGATAGTGCTGGTAAAGGACGTCGGTTACCACGGAATCTTCCAGTGAATTCTTCGGCAAAATGCATTGCGTCACAAGAGCTACCTCCATTACCACATATTAATGCTTTACCACCGTTACTAAAGGAGGTCGTAAGAAGGGTAGCTGCTTGTTCAACTTTTTTAAAATTGGCTGGGTCATTACAAAAAGTATCTAGTGATTTTTTTCCATTTTCAAAAGCTTCTGTTATTTTATCGATCATAATTTTATCCTTTAGATTAATATGAGAGGTGTCTTTTTATGGCTATTTTTATGAAGGAGGTCCAGAAATAAAATAGTGAGTTGGAGCCGATTAAGGACGTCTATCAATGAAAATAGACGTCCTCAGTACTTAAAATTTAACTAAAAATTCCAGCTTTCATAAAGTCCTTATTCATAGCTGCAATGTTTGCAACACTGATTCCTTTAGGGCAAGCTGCTTCACACTCATATGCATTCGAGCAATTTCCAAATCCAGATTTATCCATTGCTAGAACCATGTTTTTTACACGTGATTTTCGCTCTGCTTGGCCTTGAGGTAATTTTGCAAGGTGATTTACTTTCGCTGCAACAAATAACATAGCGGATGCGTTGGGACATGCTGCAACACATGCTGAACACCCAATACATTGTGCAGAGTTAAAAGCATCATCTGCGTCAGGCTTCGGAATCAAAATCGAGTTCGCATCTTGGCCAGAACCCGTTTTAGCAGAAATAAACCCACCACTTTTTATGATATTATCAAAAGCGGACCTATCAACGACTAAATCTTTAACTATAGGTAATGACGTGCTTCTAAACGGTTCAAGAGTAATGGTTTCATTGTTCTTGAATTCTCTCATATGAAGTTGGCAAAGAGTCGTGTTTTTTAATGGTCCGTGAGGACGCCCATTAACCATTGCACCACACGTCCCGCAAATACCTTCTCTACAATCATGGTCAAATTCGATTGGGTCTTGTCCTTTTTTTGTTAAATCTTCATTTAGGACATCAATCATCTCTAAAAAAGAAGAGTTAACATCTACGTCTTTAACTTCATATTCTTCAAACTTACCAGCAGATTTTGGTGATTTTTGTCGCCATACATTTAGGGTTAAATTAATTTTATCGCTCATTATTTATAACTCCTTTGTGCAAGATCAATTGCTGAGTATTCGAGTTTTTCTTTGTGAAGCTCTTGCGGTTTATTTTCACCTTTATGCTCCCAGGCTCCGACGTAACAAAATTTGTCGTCTTGTCGAAGGGCTTCTCCTTCTTCGGTTTGGCTTTCTTCTCTAAAATGGCCGCCACAACTCTCTTCTCTATGAAGAGCGTCTCGAACCATCAACTCACCAAATTCTAAAAAGTCTGCAACTCGGCCCGCTTTTTCTAAACTTGAGTTAAGATTATCGCTGTCACCAGGAACTTTTAAATTTTTCCAAAATTCTTCTCTTATTTTTGGAATTTTTTCTAAAGCTTCTTTTAGACCTTCTGCATTTCTAGACATTCCACATTTGTCCCAAAGTAACATTCCCAGTTCTCTATGAAAATCATCAGCAGTTCGTTTTCCATTGATGCTCAACAAAGTATTAACTCTATTAATTACTTCTTGCTCTGCTTCTTTGAATTCAGATTGATCGGCGTTACAAGCTCCAGGCGTTTCATCGGCTAAAAAGTTTCCGATAGTATAAGGAATGACAAAGTATCCATCTGCTAATCCTTGCATAAGCGCACTAGCTCCTAGTCTATTTGCACCATGGTCAGAAAAGTTTGCTTCACCAAGTACGAATAGTCCAGGTATGTTGCTTTCCAAATTATAATCGACCCAAAGACCACCCATAGTGTAATGAATCGCTGGGTAAATACTCATTGGAGACGTGTATGGATCACTTCCTGTAATTCGTTCATACATTTCGAATAAGTTTCCGTATCGAGCACGAATCGTATTTTCTCCAAGTCTTTCAATTGCGGCTGCGAAGTCTAGGTAAACGGCTAATCCAGTTGGACCAACTCCTTTTCCTTCATCACATGCGTACTTTGCATTTCTTGAAGCCAAATCACGTGGAACTAAATTTCCAAAGCTTGGGTATTTTCGTTCTAGATAATAATCTCGTTCATTTTCTGGAATATCTTTAGGATCTCGTGTATCACCCTTTTTTTTCGGAACCCAAACTCTACCATCATTTCGTAAACTTTCACTCATTAAGGTAAGTTTAGATTGGTGGTCTCCGTGAACTGGAATACATGTTGGATGAATCTGTGTGTAACAAGGGTTTGCAAAGTAAGCTCCTTTTTTGTGAGCTCTCCACGCTGCCGTAACATTACATGCCATTGCATTTGTTGAAAGATAAAAAGCATTTCCGTATCCACCGGTAGCAAGTATTACTGCATCGGCAGAATGACGTTCTATTTTACCTGTACGAAGATTTCGAACAATAATTCCTTTAGCTTTACCGTCAACAATAACAAGTTCCATCATTTCTCGACTTGTGAATAATGTAACGCCACCTTTGTTTACTTCTTTCATCATTGCTTGATAAGCACCAATTAGAAGTTGTTGTCCAGTTTGCCCTTTAGCATAAAACGTACGGGAAACCTGAGCTCCTCCAAACGATCTATTGTCTAATAGACCTCCGTAGTCTCTTGCAAAAGGTACCCCTTGAGCAACGCATTGGTCGATAATGTTTACACTAATTTCTGATAATCGATGAACGTTCGCTTCTCTTGAACGAAAGTCACCACCTTTTACAGTGTCATAAAATAAACGATGAACACTGTCTCCATCATTACAATAGTTTTTGGCGGCATTAATACCACCTTGAGCGGCGATACTATGAGCACGTCTAGGACTTTCATGAAAACAAAAAGCGTTTACATTGTAACCAAGCTCAGAAAGAGATGCAGCAGCAGAACTTCCAGCAAGCCCAGTCCCAACTACAATAACCGTATACTTACGTTTATTTGCTGGGTTAACCAATTTCATATTAAATTTATGGTTTGTCCATTTTTCGCTAATGGCCCCTTCTGGAATATTTGATTTTAAATCCATAATTTCCTCCTACGCCGTCGGCGCATATCCTAGATAAATTAGTATTGCAATTGTGCTAAAACCAATCATTAAACCGGTAGCTAATCCTACACTTGTTTTTTTAATGACGTGGTTATATTTTTCACTGTATATTCCGAATGTTTGAAATACACTTTGAATAGCGTGGGATAAGTGACAACCTAAAGCAGCTAGTCCAAAACAGTATCCTACGACTCTAAAAATATTTTGAAAGTAATTATAAACAAGTCCATATAAACCTAAATCGTTTCCCATAACTATGCTGGCAGGACCATGATGGTTAGTGAATCGAAAGTCTATAAGATGTGCAATTAAGAACAATAGAAGAGCTGTTCCTGAAATTGGCATAATCTTAACCAAAATCTTTGTTGCACCTTCTTCTTTGTATCCTTTTTTACGTGCACGTTTATTTTCAACAACAATTTTAAATGTTGTAAATAAATGAAGAACAAAAACTCCAAGAAGGCCAATCTCTATAATATAAAGAAAAGGCTTCGTAGATTGAAGCGTGTCCACCCAAGCGTTAAATACTTCAGGACCTTTGAACAAAAGGATATTTTCAAGTAGATGAATGACAACAAATGCGCTTAACATAAGCCCCGTCACAGCTGCTATTTGTTTCTTTCCGATTGATGAGGCAAAATATTGTTTAATAGGTAACATTTAAATTTCCTTTTAACCTACTGTTTTAGCTAGTTTGTCTACAACCGTTTGAACTGCTTGAGCCGATGATTGTAGTGATTTCTTTTCGCTTTCATTTAGGTCTAATTCAATAATTGATTCGATTCCATTTGCTCCAAGTGCAACAGGAACGCCACAGTAAAGATTATCAATTCCATACTGACCATCACAAAGAGCGCATACAGGAAGAATACGTTTTGAATCTAAAACAATAGCTTCAACCATTGCAACTGCTGAAGAAGAAGGTGCATAAAAAGCGCTTCCAGTTTTTAGGAACTTAACAATTTCAGCTCCACCGTGTTTCGTTCGGTTATTAATCTCTTCAATTTTTTCCGCAGGTAATAGTTCAGTAATCGTAATTCCGTTAACGGTAGAGAATTGTGGTACAGGAACCATTGTATCTCCGTGACCACCTAATACCATTGCTCTTACGTCTTTAATTGAACAATTTAATGCCTCAGCGATAAAGCAAGCATATCGTGATGAATCCAAAACTCCAGCCATTCCAAATACTTTTTTGGAAGGAAGGCCAGACTTTTGCCATGCTAGGTGAGTCATAACGTCCAAGGGATTAGAAACGATAACAAATATTGCATTTGGAGAATATTTTGTCGCTTGTTCAACAACGCTTCCAACTATTTTTGCATTTGTGTTTAAAAGATCGTCTCTAGACATTCCAGGTTTTCTTGCGATTCCTGCTGTTACTACGAAGATGTCAGAATTTGCGGTATCTTCATAATTATTAGTTCCGGTGATTTTTGTGTCAAAGCCTTCTACTGCTGCAGATTGCATCATGTCTAATGCTTTTCCTTGAGGCATTCCCTCAACGATGTCAATAAGAACAACGTCTGCAAGTTGCTTTTCTACTATTCGTTGAGCTGCTGTTGCTCCTACAAACCCTGCCCCTACTACTGTTACTTTATGCTTAGCCATATTAATTCTCCTTCTATTTATATTAATTCGATTATTTTGTTTGAATTGATGAAAAATTTCTTTTTAACAAGAAGGTATTATAGCGAGGAATTATCATATGCATAACCCCTTTAGCTAAAGCAGTATTGTACGACTATGGGGATCAGAATTACATGACTTTAATAGAGGGGTCTATTACTCTCGCCCATTCGATCATGCCTCCAACCATATTCTTTACGCTTTTGAAGTTCTGAGAGAGTAGAAATTTTGTGGCGGCACCACTTCTTCCACCAACTCTGCATATGGCGATATAGTTGGCATTTGGATCTAAAGACGATACATTTTCTTCGAGTTTGCTTAGAGGGAAAAAGATAGCGTTCGCAATATGGCCTAATTGAAACTCTTTCTCTTCACGAACATCAAGTAACACGGTGTTTGAATTTGATTCAGAACTAAGTTGAGAAACGTCTGTACATGTGATTTCAGGAATGCTTGGCATATGTTGCCCCTTTATATGTTTAGTATTTGTTAAGTTAAAGATAAATGATTGCGTCATTAATTTAATTTTTTGAAAATTCATAACAACCTTTATAGTAGACAATAATCTTCTCAATTGTCTATCATGGCCGCATGATTTTTTTAGTAACGGGTGCAGCTGGGTTTATAGGGTCTAATTTTGTAGAGCATTTGTTAACTGATGACCGTAACGAAATTTTTGCAATTGATAGTTTCGACGAATTTTACTCTTCTGACATTAAAAGAAAAAATTGTCGTTTGTTTCAAAATCACCCGAGAGTTCATATTGAGGAATTGGATATAAATGACACTGAGAAATTTCAATTCTCGGTTTTACGGTTTTTAGAGTCCAGAAATGAAGATAACAAAAAAGAAATTCATGTGATTCATTTTGCGGCGAGGCCTGGTGTATCACAGTCTTTTAAAACACCAGATCTAACAAATATAAGTAATGTGTTAGGCACTAAGTCCGTGTTGCAAATCTCGAGAATAATAGGGGCGACCAGTTTTGTATTTTCCTCGTCGTCGTCAGTTTATGGAAAATTGGATTGTATTCCCTTTCACGAAGAACTGAATTTAGGTGTGACCATGTCTCCTTACGCTGAGTCCAAAATTGAAGGTGAGAATCTTTGTCGAGCGTTTGCTCTGAAAAATAAAAACTGTTCTGTGAGAGCGTTACGGTTTTTCACGGTTTATGGAGGTCGGCAACGTCCAGATATGGCAATTACAAAGTTTGCGATAGCGGCCAATGCCAATAAGAAAATTGTGCTACATAATAATGGTAATAACTATAGAGACTTTACCCATGTTAAAGATGTGCTAAAAGGGATCCAACTTATAATCGATAATGCTAGTCCAGGATTTGATATCTTTAATATTGGTTCTGGAAAATCTATAGAAATAGAAAAATTAGCATCTATAATAACAACTTGCCTCGAAAGCAAATCAATAATATCAAAAGGAATTGCTATTGAGGGAGATATGGTTAGAACCCAGGCTGATATATCTAAAATTGAAAAATTAGGATATACCCCTGGAATTTTAATAGAAGACGGTGTAAAAACTTTTTTAGATGAAGATGTTATTCCTATAAAGGAATGAGTAATAGAAGTGGAGAGTCAGAATGAATGTTATTGAAAAGGGTGCTTGTGTTGGAAAGGGAACAAGAATATCGTACTTTTCTCATGTTGTAGCAAGCGCTGTAATCGGGATCGATTGTGTGTTAGGACAAAATGTTTTTGTTGGGAATTATGTAAAAATCGGAAATAAATGCAAAATACAAAATAACGTGTCCTTATTTGAAGGAGTCGAGTTAGAGGATTATGTGTTTTGTGGGCCTTCTATGGTATTTACAAATGTAATTAATCCGCGATGTAAGTTTCCTCAGAATGAATCGCAGTTTTATAAAAAAACATTGATCAAAGAAGGAGCTTCTATTGGGGCTAACGCCACAATAGTTTGTGGGAATACCTTAGGTAGGCATTGTTTTATTGGGTCGGGTGCCGTTGTAACCAAAAATGTTCCGGATTACGCCATTATAATCGGAGTTCCTGGTCGCCAGTCAGGGTGGATGTCAGAAGGCGGAAAAACGCTTAACTTTGACGAGAATAATGAGGCGTATTGTGATAAAAGCAAAACGACGTATCGACTTATAGATAATGTCGTTACTCGTATTTCTGAATCTTAGCCCTTTTTGTTTTGCATAATATGATAGAAAAAAATACGCCGAATAATATCTAGGCTTATTCTTGTAAAGTCGATTCTTATTGTCAGATGCAGTCTTATTGAAATTAATTCTGTTAAACGGTGGATTGCTACAAATTACGCAAGATGAAATTGTTTCTCAAACGTCGCTATTCCGAGAATGGCCTCTAGTTAAATACGACGCGTTATAATGCCTTTTTATATATATTTATATCTGTTTAATCTTGACTAATTCACTTGAGATAATCATGTATTCTTGTTTTATACCAATTATTCTGATACTATTTTCAAAAAAATAGAGAAGATTATAGGTGGTATATCATGTTACGCTTTTATGAAATTGCAGATACGATTGACCAAGAAGTCAATCAGTTTGAAGAAGATATTAAGGATTTTGTAGCCGGGACAATTAATCCCATTAAATTTAAAGCAATCCGTGTTGCTCATGGAGTTTATGAACAACGGCAAGAGCATACGTATATGATACGAATTAGATGTGCTGCCGGGGGAATTACACCAGATCAGCTAAGAAAATGTTCTGAGCTTGGAGAGCAATATGGAAGTGGAGAAGTTCATTTCACGACACGTAGAGAAGTTCAACTTCATAATGTTTTAATTCAAGATATAGCAACTGTTATTCGAGAGTTGCTAACCGTGGATTTAAGTACCCGAGGTGGTGGTGGGAACACGATTAGAAATATTTTAACGTCTCCTAATTCAGGAGTAGATAAGGAAGATATATTTGACGTCGACCCTTATGCAATTGAATTGACATCTCGAATGGTTAAAGAGCCTGATTCGTGGAATTTACCAAGAAAATTTAAAATCGCATTTTCAAACAATTCAAAAGACACAGCCTATACGCAAGCAACTTGTTTGGGATTTGTTGCTACTAAAAAAGATGGTCAAAATGGATTCGAAGTATATTGCGCTGGTGGAATGGGTGCTAAACCAATGGTTGGACATCTATTGATGGACTTCGTCCCTGCAGAAAAAGCATACCAAGTAACTAAAGCGTTAAAGGTTATGTTTGATAAACATGGCAATAGACGAAGTAAATTTTCAAATAGACTAAAGTTTTTATGGAAAAAACTACAACGCGAAGAATTTGTGAGTTTGTTTCTGGAAGAATACAATAAAATTTCTTCAGATAAATCATTGGATTTAAAAATTGTTGACTTAGATAATACTCCAAAGATAGATGCTTCAGTAAAAGTAGAGACTCCAAAAGACGATAAATTTGATATTTGGAAAGATAGATATTGTTTAGCTCAAAAACAAGACGGTTTGTACTGCATTAAAATTCCATTACAACTCGGTGATTTAGTTACAAATGACGGGCTTTCTTTAACAAAGTTAGTTGAGTTGTTTGGAGAAAATACGATTCGTTGTGATAGAGCTCAAAATATTCGGTTAAGGAATATCCCTGAAGCTTATTTGGGGAATATATATAATTGTGTGAGCTCGTTTGAGAGATCTCTTGTTGAACATGCTTCTTTTATAGGGAATATGATTAATTGCACCGGAGCTCAAACATGTAAATTAGGTATTTGTTTGCCAAGAGGATTATCTGTGGCAATTCGTGACAAATTGGTTTCGTCTAACTTGGATTTAGATAGATTGGCTGATTTTCGTCTGAATATGTCAGGATGCCCAAACACATGCGGATTACATCATATTGCGGATTTAGGATTCTTTGGTAAGGTAGCTAGAAAAGAAGGTCAGATGTATCCAGCTTACTACGTTCTAGCGGGAGCACGTGTAGCAGCTGGCGAAACAAAATATGCTGAAAAATTAAATGAAATTGCTTCCCATCATATACCAAATTTTGTTCATGATTTCTTGCAAGCATATTTGATTAACGCTGACGAATATGAAAATTATCAAGAATATTTAGAAGACGAAGGTAAAGACGTTATTAAATCTTTATGTGAAAAATACAGCAATGTTCCTTTATTTCGTGATGATGAGTCTTTTTACATCGACTTTGGAGCGACTAGAAAACTGTCGTTGGACGAAATGGGAGCTGCTGAATGTTCTGCAGGAATGTTTGACATGATTGATGTAGATAGAAAAGTTATTCGAAGAGCGCTTAAGGAAATTGATGCAGGCGCAGAGACTGCTGAAGAAAGCTTGTACAGTATTGCGTTTTCCTCAACTAGGATGCTTCTCGTAACGAGAGGTCTTGATGTAAAGAGAGACGAACAAGCGTTTCAGTCGTTTGATAAGCATTTTGTAGAAACAGATCTTATCTCAAAAGAGTTTAGGTCTGTCGTTCAATTAGGCGAATTGGTAGCTAAAGGTGATTTAGATAAATCTGTTTTAATCGGTAAGAAGTCTGAAATTATTGGGCTTTCTTCCGCAGTTAACGAACTTTATACGAGTATGGACGATAGTTTGAGATTTAAAAAAGAAGCCGTTGTACCGGAAGCTAAAAAGACAGACGCTAATCTTATAGAAAAGGATTTTAGAGGAGTCGCTTGTCCGATGAATTTTGTGAAGACAAAGTTAGTGTTGGAGATGATTGAATCCGGTCAGAACTTACAGATTCTTTTAGACGATGGGGAACCAATTGAGAATGTTCCTAATTCTATAAAGCTTGAAGGTCATAAAATTTTAGAACAAACAAAAAAACCAGACGGTCACTGGCAAGTATTAATTCAAAAGAAATAAAAAGGAATCGATATGGAAACGATAAATCAATATCAAGCTGATATTAAGAATGGAAAATTGGTAAATGAAAAAGGCTCTTTTTTTAGAGCAGCTCCTTTTGAAGTTCGTTCGGAAGAAGCCGTATACACAATAGAATACATTAAAGACCACGAAAAAGAAGTTGTTTATAGTGTAAAAGAAGATGGTCAACGAATTGGTGAGTATGAGCATCCATTTTTTGTTCCTAATGAAGGACCTGAAAAAGTGATTGCTCAATTTTCAAAAAGTTCGTCATTATTTCACGCATTTGTTGTGTTAAATATAACTAAACACAAGGATTATCGTCGATATTTTGAATCTAATTCGGATGGCTTGAAATACACGATTACTCAAAAAAAGTTTCTTTAAAGGTATAGTCTGTACTAACAGGCTAAAATAGTTGCGTTAAATATAAATACCCCGTCATTTTGGCGGGGTATTTTGTTGTTTCTCACAAAATTTTTAGATATAATCTGAGGTATGACATTTAATATAGATATGATAAAAAACGTTTACGAAAATTACGCATCAAGTTTAGAAAGGGTAAGAAATCAATTAAATCGACCATTAACGTATGCAGAGAAAATTTTATATTCTCACATGGAGGAAAATACATCTTTTAAATCTTTAAAAAGAGGCTTGTCTTACGGAGGTTTTTATCCAGATAGAGTAGCGATGCAGGATGCTACTGCACAGATGGCTTTACTTCAGTTTATGCAAGCAGGAAAAACGTCTACGGCTGTTCCATCATCTGTTCATTGTGACCATTTAATTTTAGCTAAATCAGGAGCTAAAGAAGATATCGTTAATGCAAAAGAAGTGAATAAAGAAATTTATGACTTCTTGTCTTCTGTATCGAACAAATATGGGATTGGTTTTTGGAAGCCAGGATCAGGAATTATTCATCAAATCGTTTTAGAAAATTACGCATTCCCTGGATGTATGATGGTTGGTACGGATTCACATACACCAAATGCCGGTGGACTTGGAGCTATTGCAATTGGGGTTGGAGGCGCTGACGCTGTTGACGTTATGGTAGGTCTTCCTTGGGAACTTTTATGTCCTAAATTTATTGGAATAAAACTCACTGGTAAATTGAGTGGGTGGACGTCTGCTAAAGACGTAATTTTACATTTGGCAGGAAAGTTAACTGTCAAAGGTGGAACTGGCGCAATCGTTGAATATTTCGGTGAGGGTGCTGAGAATATTTCGTGTACGGGTAAAGGTACGATTTGTAACATGGGAGCTGAAATTGGAGCAACGACTTCTATTTTTCCATATGACGAACGAATGAAAGAGTATTTGATTGCAACAGACAGGCAAGACGTTGTTGATGCGGCTGTTAGTGTTGAAGGACAGTTAAGAGCCGACAATGAAGTTATAGAAAATCCTGAAAACTATTATGACCAAGTTATCGAACTTAATTTGGACGAACTTGAACCGTATATTAACGGTCCATTTTCACCTGACGTTGCTACGCCAATTTCACTTATGAAAGAAAAAGTAAAAGAAAACGGTTGGCCAGACGAGATTGAAGTTGGCTTAATCGGTTCCTGTACTAATTCTTCGTACGAAGATATGACGAGGTCTGCTTCTGTAGCGGAAGATGCTTTGGCAAAAAATATTCAAAGTAAAGGTGATTTCACCGTAACACCTGGGTCAGAAATGATTCGAAGTACAATTGATAGAGACGGGATGTTAGACACATTTAAAAAAGTAGGTGGGCAGGTATTAGCAAATGCTTGTGGGCCTTGTATTGGACAATGGGCAAGACACACAGCTGATCCCACTAAAAAGAATACAATTTTAACTTCATATAATAGAAACTTCTCTAAACGAAATGACGGGAATCCAAATACACATGCGTTTGTTGCCTCTCCGGAAATTGTAACAGCACTCACATTGGCGGGAAGTTTATCCTTTAACCCTTTGACAGATACATTGCCGACGGCGTCTGGTGAGCAAGTAAAATTCGCGGAGCCAAAAGGGATTGAGTTACCAATGAACGGGTTTACGGTTGAAGATAATGGGTTTCA
>JABIPA010000002.1 GCA_018698675.1 bacterium
CCGTCAATGCTGGTACTTCCGTCGCTGACCCATACGTTCCTGCTGTTACCGCTGTATCTGCGAGTGAAAATGCTCCACTTGCTAAGCCCAGTCCTGTTCCTGCTGTGTATTCAGTATTCTCATCTGTAATGGTTGTGTTTATTACAGCCGTAATTCGGCCCTTATCATCCACTGAAAATACTGGCACTTCCGTTGCAGATCCATAAGTCGCTGCAGTTACTCCTGTTGTTCCTAATGTTGGATTAGGGTACGTTCCCGTCAAGTCTCCTCCAGCCGTTTGATCTTCTAATGTATTTCCTAGTTCCCAACTATTATTAGTATTATCCCAAGCCAAAATTTGACCTTCACTATTTCCTCTAATAATTCCAAACTCGCCATTTTCAATGCTCATTCCAGAACCGTCATAGCCAAAACTTGTAATTGTATCTCCTGAAATTTTAATAGAATCAACTTCAAAAGCGCCATCAACTTCTAACGTACTTCCTGAGTTCATTTTTAAAGTACTTCCACTAGAAAAATCCAAAGTTCCACCAGAATAAGAATCAGATGAATCAGAACTTAAAAAAGCACTCGCTGCCTTATTTTCTAAAGTCTCAGCGTTACCTAAACTAATCGTACTACCACTAACATATTCTAAACCTGTAGACTCAGAATTAACTTTAACAAAGTAGCCACCCTTTGAGTCTAATCCTGTAGGCGTATCAGACAATGATTCAAAAGAAAATGGAGTTTGTGTCCAAGCATCATTTTGCCAAATTAATATGTTGTCTTCTTCATTACCATCTACTAAACCTAAATCACCACCATCAGAAACGGCCAGTCCCGAACCTTCAAGTTCTCTAATCAAAGTTCCTGAAAATGTCATTTCGTCTAAAACCAAATCACCATCGATATTTAAAGTACCATCAACATCTAAAATTCCACCTGACGAAATATTAACTGTTGTCGTGCTTCCAAATGAGTATTGTCCAACTAAACTATTAGATCCCGTTAACTTTACGAAGTCTGATTTAGATGCTCCATCAAGAGTCAACGCATCTCCTACTGTCAAACTATCTGCACTTACAAATTCAACACCGTCACCGTTTGAATTTACTTTTACAATAGCATCCGCTGCAGAATCAAAATCGGAAGGAGTGTCATCTAAAGATACAAAAGAACCTGAAATAGACGCTGCACTTTTAACCCAATCAGTCGTATCCAAAGAACTAAGTTCACCATTAACAAGGGTTAGAACCAAATTATTTTCAGAAGCAGTAGGTACTGTGTTTACCATCAAGTTACCTTCAATTTCCAAACTAGCTCTAGGAAAAGGAGTACCTATCCCTATTTTTTCTCTATCAGCATCTACTACCAATAAATTTTCAGAAACAATTAAACTACCATTTACAATAAGGTCAGTAGCAATTTCACCGACGCCTGTGATATTAGTAAAAACGCCTTCTTCTAAATCAATATTTTTGATTGAAGAATCCGCAATTTGTAATGATTCAATAGAAGCATCCTGTATTAAGCTTTGATCAAATTGACCAACAATTTTATCTGCCGAAATTGGACCAACAATATGTTTATCAAAAACTGAATCAATTTTAATCATGTCACTTGTAATAAGAGAATCGGGAATTTGAGACTCAATAAGTTGACCTGATAAATCTTCAATGTTTGGAGTACCAGTTATATTTACCCATGCAACTGAAGAAGCTTCACCCGCGATAGCCGCATATCCTGCTTTAGGAACAGAGTAAATACTCATGGTTACAATTTGCCCTTCTACGTCTAAATGTAAAAAAGAATTGTCTGATAAAAATGAAGGATCTATTAATTCCTCCTGAGATCCCAATTCAATGGCAAAACGACCTTCAGAAAAAACAACGTCATTATAAACATCTGTCCATAATGGAGTTTCCACATCAGATCTTTTTAAAGAAACGATAACTCGTTTACTGACATCAATTACTCCTGTATCGCTGTCAGTTAAAACTGCTTCCAATTGAATTGTTACAGGTTCAAATGCCTGAGTAACCCCCGTTAAAAGAAAAGCCATTAGTAATAGTATTATTTTTTTCATTTTATTCCTCCTTAAAATTCCATACCGGTAGACCAGTATATTTTATTATTATTTTCAAAATAGTCACTCTTCTCAAAGGCTGTTCCAAAGTTCAAACCTAAGAGCTTCAATTCCATTCCAAACGTCATACTTTGTTTAATTTCCCCCAAAACCAAATATTCTCGTTGCCCCAAAGCAAAAACCAGGGACTCGTTATCCAATAAGTCATAATCCACAGCATATGAATTTAAATATTTATTTTCTTTTCGTTTAAGTTGATAATAAACAGAATATTGGTCCCAATGATATTTTAGTGAAGCAAATAACTCTGATTCTATTTGGGACGTTGAGTCATCCTTATATGTAATTGAAGAAGACATCAAATTTCTAGAAAAGAAAGAAATAATAAAATCTTCTGAATCATATACCAACCCAAAATCCATATCACTACCTGTACCAACTTCATCATCAAATGTGTTTGAATAATAAGAATAAGCAGCACCTAAATGAAATTGAGGTGAAAGCGAATATTGATAAGCCAATTTATAATTTGAAACTCGATATCCAAATTGATAAGCCTCTTCAAAACGACCTGAATTTTCATTCTCTGTTGTAGAAATCAAGCCATTAACTGCGGATTCATAGTATCCAAAACCAACTCTTCCGATTGGAGTAAAACTCACCAATCCAATATTTTTATAAAAGACTTCATCGATTACAGATGTTGTAAAAAAGGAAAATCCTCCGGATTCAGATCTATATAACCCAGCAGGATTTTCAAAAACAGAAGCAGGTCCATTACTAAAACCTTCTATATACCCTTTTGATATCATCTGAGCGGAAGAACCGGCATCTGTAGGCAAAAATATTGAATTTGCCATTAAAGCTGACTGAGTTAAATATAAAACAGACAACAAACAAATCATTAAACGGCTGTTCACTATATTAGTTATCATGGTCGCACCACAAACTTTCCTTTTCCAATTACTTCATTTTCAGAAATAAGCAAGAAAAAATAAACACCTGTCTTAACTTCAGCAAAACCAAATGTTTCTTCATTAATAGGAATCTTGTTATAAGCTGCAGATCCACCCAATGTTCCAGACTCAAATACTTCTGAATAAATCTCTGCTGCTCGCATATCATATATTTTCAAAGTGACTTCTGAATTTGTAGAAAGCTCATACCCTATTTCAGAACCATCCGATAATCGAACAGGGTTAGGATACACCAATGGATTGCCAACAAGTCCAACGGACTGCGCAGTAAAAGGATCACTGCTTACTGGAGACCCTGCTCCAGAACCAAAAACTTTATATTTATGAGATAGAAAATATAATTTTTGGTCGTCACTTGCTGACTCCCAATCAAATAATGCCTCCCCGAAATTCACCCCATTAAACGAAACCTTCGCAATTGAAAGCGTGCCCGCACTTAACGTTTGAATAGAATAAAAACAGAAAAAAGCGATACATGATATAAACATAAATTTTCTATATTTACCGTATTTTTTTACCATTTAATATGTCGTCCCCTTTCATTGCCATTCTTTATAAGAATAGCGAATATTATCAAAAAAAATCAATTATTGCTAATTTTTACAACAACCCTTTTTTTTAATTATCGAGAAAAAAAAAATTAAATTTCATCTTTTTCGTTTAAAAACACAAAAAACAGAAAAACGGCTTGTATTTTAATTCAATTCGAATGCATATAGACATCTAATTAAAGATATTTCAAAAACATATTAAAAGCTAAACATCAGGAATATTACGAAATGAACTCTTAAATAAAATTAACGAATATAAAAAAACATTTATCAATTCGAAAAACCAAAAAAAACAGCATCATTATATATATACGGATCAAGATAAACATACAGATCAAGTAGAATAGCTAGGTATTAACAATACTAAAAAAAAATGAACAATCTACGAATACGTAAATATTTACCTCTTCTGTAAATTTCACCGCTTACTTTTTAAACCGTCTATTTTTAAGTTCATAACAATATAAAACGGCCGATTTTTAGGGATATTTTTTAAAGGTTAAATATATAATTTTAAAATAAAATGAAATTTTTTGATTTTTTTCTCGAGAACTTAGTATACTTGGCATCGC
This sequence comes from bacterium, assembly GCA_018698675.1. Classification (GTDB taxonomy): domain Bacteria; phylum Margulisbacteria; class Marinamargulisbacteria; order JABIPA01; family JABIPA01; genus JABIPA01. The sequence continues at coordinate 4,169 of JABIPA010000002.1, forward strand.
AAGAAATTAATTAGATTTGCCAAATATATAAACTTTAAAATAAAAACAAAACAAAAGGGAGCAAAAATTATGGATAGAATAGCACCAAATCAATTTAACTGGGCAAGTTTGACTTCATGGAATTCGGAAACTAGCGAAAAACAAGAAAAAAAGAATTTAAGAGCTGAAAAAGCCAGTTATTCAGAAGTAGTCGGAGCATTAGATATTTGTAAACAAGACCTCTTAGTCGCTCATCAACGACGACTGGCAATTACATGTAGCACAGTTGAAACAAATAATAATGTAAACCATTTAGGAGCCCAAAAAAATCAACTCGGCCAAGACATTTCAGGGGAAGACGTCGCAAAACTAACAACAATGCAAGCCGATTTTTGCTCTAACCAATACGGATCAGAGTGTGTTCAGTCTTTCAATGACTGCCCTGCCATTGGGTCAAACGACAAAAACAGAGTAAATCATATAATCGCTCAAATAGTAGATACTAACGGCGCTACCGAGCTAGGTGGACAATCAGATAGCAGTGTATGGAATACTGCAACAGTTGATTGTAACACCTACGAAATGGGAGCGAGTATTCCAGAAGCGGATCTTCTACAAGGTTATATCGACGCATGTGATTACTTAACTTATAAGTCTCCGTCTAGCAACGCGTGTATCGACATGTCTTTTGATGGATCGACAGCTGGAACGCCAATTTGGTCTGAAGATGGAACTGATTTACAAAGAAAAACAAATATTGCATTATCTGATCTTTGGACAAAAGGGCTCCTTGACCCATTTGCTACAGGAACACAAACGTGTCCAATTTATGGAAATTCCAGTATCAACTTCAGCGACTTATATCCTGCACCTACTCCTCCTCCTGGTTCTGGGTCTGGATCTGGATACTGGACAATGAAAGATGACCCAATAAAGATATTAGGAACGTCTGCGATGGTAATATTAGGTACGGGACTACTAGTTTATGGAGCTAAGAGTGCCTATCATTATTATAATTCATACGCACAAAACGCTACACATTTCGTAAAAAAGAATAAAGAAGCTTTTGAAAAAGTAGCTACATTAGCCGCTAAACTAAATCATATCACTGAAGCTGAAATACCTGGAAACAAAACAGAAGCCGAAGCAATTAATGACCGAAAAGCATTTGTACTTGCATTAAACAGCAGCATTGAAAAACCAAATTCCCCGGCTCCTTGGACGTCTAAATTTATTTCGGACCATAACGTTGTAACAAGCGATATTATCGAGGGCTTTCCAAATATCATTAGAGATGAATTTTTTGATGCGCTTAGAAACGAAATTAAAGATGAAGAGACGGGAGCCGTAAAAACACCGAAAGAAATTGCCGATGTAATTAAGGATTTAATACATGGAATAGAACGAAATGAGATATGGGACGGTCTAAGACAAAACGATGTCGATAATCTAAGTCATGGGATTGAAACTTCACTTGCCAAAGTATTAGCAACTTTCAAGTTAGGTACAGCAGGCATGGCACATTCAGGTAAAAACTTTGAACAAAAAGAGGCTCTTAATGACGTCTATACCCGAGATATCGATAATACAACAAACCAAATTCAAAAAGCTTTAGATAAAAATGTATCCGATTTAAGGGCTGTTATTTTAAACCAGTTAAAATCTACTATGTTAGCAGAATTAAGAAATGGCAATATTGAAAAATATGCAAACGACAATGCGAAATTTGATGGAAATAAAGAAAGCATTATAACATTACTTAAAACAAAATGTGTTAAAAAACAAAGCGATATGAATGAAAGATTTAAATACTTAGTATCAGTTAAATTAGGAAAGTTAGAAACAGCACTTCCAAGTAAAAAATTAGAAAGACTGTTGCTAGAAAAGACAGTTGATACGGAAGGCGTGATTACAAAACCTCTTCAAGATGAACTTTACTCTCTATATGAAGAAATCTTTACAAACAATTTTAAATTGGCTCAATTAGCTTCAAAAAAACCTAAAGAAAAGTTAATCGATCACAACGCAAAAAATGCTAAGTCGTCATATATCCCGGTATCAGGGACGGGTGCCTTAGAAGTAAGCGAAGACAATAAATTTACTGCAAACTCAGCAGAGTTAGATAATTTGCATTTAGGAATAAAAGCAATATCTGACACATTAGAAACTGTTGCACAAAAAGGTATATTTATTAGCCTTACGCAACTTAAATCTGTTATAGATCTTCTAAAAACACAACTAAATAATTTGACTCGAGATGGCAATGACGAAGTGACCATTGAGAAAGTAAATGAATTTTTGAATACAGACATAGATAACAATCCAAGAATCAACTATTTACATTATAGAATCAGTCTCGTAAGTAATTCATCCGTAGACGATTCTATGAAAAAATCTCTTTCACAAGAAGCAAAGACCGCAAAAGAAACAATTACTACTTTACGAAAACACTACGTAAAGTCTATTGAAACTGGATTGAAAGATAATGAAGATATATCACACATCGTTGAACCTGAAGATGATACAGAGGGTGATGTCGGTAGTGATAGTGATTTGAGTGAGGACGATTAATATAAGAATAATTTTTTGTTTTGGGAGACAAACATATGCTTCTCCTAAAACAAAAACACAGAAATAATAGTTTAAACAACAAATAAGACAAAAATAAATAAAAAAGGAAAATCATTATGGATGCAGCTATTCAAGCAATACAAACACAAACGGGACAAAGAGTACTTCCGAAACCAGTAGAAAGTCCATCAAAAAAAGACAACTCAGTTCAGTCTAGCAGGAAATTAAATGCCCCAGTATGTGGAACAACAGATCCAGCTGACACATTTAATCAATACAGTCCTCAAGTAACACTTTCAGGAATTCCGCTCATATCCGATGGGAGTGGGGAAGATTCTGTTTCAGTGGACCTCAAATATAACGAATTATGTCTTGGAGGGAGTTACGGTAAATTTTGCGTTCAATCCAGTGGTAACTGTACGGACCTAGGCATTTCTGGAACAGTTGCTGAACTAAACGATATAGTACTAAGAATTCATGATGTTCAAGGCTACGGTACAATTTTTGGCTTACCTGAAAGTGGACCTGCGACACACCGTGTATTAGACAACTGTACAATAGATGAGACAGGCCTAAGTATTCCTACGTCAGACTACCAAACTCATTTAGATGCTCTTTGTGCTTTTGCAAAAGCGTCTGATACTAGCGGAAATGATATTTGCTCCCAATTACAAATCGGTGTGCCCGGCGAAACTCCAATTGAAATTTCATCTACCACGATTATTGATAACAGAAAAAAAATAAACTTAGGTATGCAATGGCTTCAAGAAAATGGTCATCTTACAGATCTTGGAGGAGGTGCTTACCTTTGTCCAATTACAGACACAACAGTAATTTTTCCAAATTTACATACGCCTTCCCCTACACCTGCCCCTGCCCCTACACCTGCCCCTACACCATTTGAACAAAACGACGATAATTACCGTTCAACTCTCGATAGATTTATCGACACAATAAAAAATAAAGATAATGAACCATTTGTAATTGGAAGCTCAGTTGTAATATTTCTTTTACTAGCTCTTACAATATTCAAATGTTGCTGCTCTAGACCAGGTCAAACTCAAGCTAAAGCAAGCAAAGCAGAAAAAAAGACGGCAAAAGTAATATTTAAAAATCTGAAAGCCATTTCGGAATCTACGAAATTAGATATCGCAAAAGAAGACAAAACTAAGTTAAACGAAGCGTTCGATAAGCTTTCCTCAGAATTTGAAAGCCTAGAAACATCAATAAAGAGTGGCATGAGAGTGTATAGAGCTAATTCCTTAAAAAATTCAATTGCGAAGTTTCATGATAATTTTTTTAAGGACTTATTAGATAAAGTTTCAACTGCACAAACAGAAGGCCTTATCTTTTCAAAAGACGATTATGATGCTCTTGTAAATAAATCAATTCTAGCATTCGAAGAAAAGTTAGAGTCAGAGGGAAACATAACATCAACTACCTCCCCTATTACAAGTAAAGATAGAAGACGATCTTCAATCGGAGGAGAATCTGCTCTCTCAACACTTTTAAGCGAAGGTACGGGTAATAAGACAAAAGCAGGACTCTCCAGTGCCTTTAAACAAAAAGTTTCAGATGGAATTGACGAAGTTTTTACCGAATTCCAAAATACATTGGATCAAATACTTCCACCAAATACTGAAAATAATCTGATTCAAGCACGTATTAAAGCTGAATCTGATAAGTTAAAAACGCTTTTTAAAGAAGACGCAACTAGTCATTGTGACAATATCAAGCACATTCTTATGTTTCAACTTCAACTTTCATTTGATCAGATTTTTGGTTCATTAACATTGTCTGATGCATTTGCTCTTAAAAGCCAAATAATAGACAATAGAGAAGGATTTTTAACTAATATCCAGGGAGGATTTGACAACAAATTCGAAGGATACCAAAGTAAATTCTCTAAGTACCTTTCAGTTCATCTTTTAGAGGAAAAAATGACACCTCTAACCAAGAGACTTGAGTCAATTTCTGCGAAAGAAATTGAAAGTTTAACTCCTCTTAAAGATACATCTAGCTCTATTTTCAACCAATTAATGAAAAACAGAATAGAAGCTGTAAAGCAAAGTAAACAAGCTTTCATTGAAACAATGAAAAAAGAAACAGTGAAATCAGGTTTTTCAGCACTTGAAATCACTCCCGTACCTGTTTCAGAGGACGAATCAGAATTCGACATTGAAAACGCCGGAGAATTGAGAAATAATAGTGAATATTCATGTACAAACATAATTAAAGCATCTCTTTATGAAACGTTCGATTATTTAGCTCACGACAATATATCGTTAACAAAATCTCAAGTTGAAGAATTGGTATCCCATTTAATAAACGAAGGAATCAGTATCTCAGAACCGTCAGATCACCAACTGATTAAAACGTGGGAAACAAACAACAAAGAAAAACTCACACAGACACTTTCAAACTTCTTAAATACAGGAAGTAGACATTCAGAAACTGAAAAAGGACATGCCTTCAAAGTCAACGAGGACAAAAAGAAAACCGGAGAGGAAAATGGAAAAACTACGAGAATCATTAAAAATTGGAGTAAAAAACATTCAAATGACATCATAGCTCCAAAATTTATAGACTCTCAAAAATATACAATGGATTCACCACTCGAAGATGATGCTGAATCAAAAGCAGATTCTGAAGAAGAATATGACGGACTTCAAAGTATCTTCTCATCTGGTAACGGTAATAGACGAGAAACAGGTGGATCTGGAGTTAGTGGGCTAACGATGGAAAACTTTAGTGGTGGACGAAAGGGCAATAACTATCGTCTTTCATCATCGTCAAGAAATCCTCAACAAAGAATCCAAATGCATCACCTTGGCAACGGTCGTCTCGTTCAAGGTTCTTCACTAAGTCCTGAAATGTACGAACACCCCGAACATATGGGAGCATCTAGTAAAGAACGTCAATGGAATGCAATGCAGCTACAAAGTAAAAGTAACCATCGACATCGATCCGCTTTAAACCAGACCGGAGGAACCAGTTTTTTTGACCAAGGTGACGTAGATATACGCCTTGATAATAGTATGTATGTAGATATGGGTGTAACAGGTAGTACCTCACAACAACGCCAACGCCAATATATGAATATCGATAGCCAATCAATAGGTGAAATTAGCGGAATTAGCCGCAACCAAGAGCAACAAAGACATAGCGACCTCGAAAGTCAGGATAGCCAAGAAAAAGAAGACGGGTCTCTAAGATCTGCAGCACATTTATTAAGCCCTTCGGGAAACCAATCACCTGTAAGTCAGCACGAAGATGGTCTCGAACAAGACCAATCATTTCAATTTGATCACAGGGTAGTTTCGCTCTCAAATGCAGGGGGTATAAATGGTCATACTCAAGTAAAAAATAAGCCTGTCGGATCACTAGAGGGATTATTGAATGTGGATCATGATGGTTCTTTAGAAGATGATCACGAGTCTCAAGTAAGCGCTCTAAATAGGTTATTGAAGGTTGATGAGAATGGACAACCATTACCAGAGGTAGATGTAGATGTAGAGGTAGATGTAAATGTACATGAGAACGGACAACCGTTAGTAAATGTAGACCAGAATGGAAATGGCCAAATAGTGCACGAAGACGAAGAAGACGATGATGAATCTAGTCACCATACTCATATAAGTAATGTATCTAGCCTTTCGGCAGGTAGCGCTAAGGTTCTTGTAGACGGAGGAGAAGAAGAAGAAGAAGAGCAACTACTACAACAAGTAGTAGTGCCAGGTCCAAACGTTAGCCGGACAAACTCATCTGGGGGAACAGTAGCTGAAAGAAAAGCCCAGCTAGACATAGCTTATCGACAGGACAGTTCAAAAGGACAACACGAACACGAACACGAACACGAAGACGAAGACAAATAAACAAGTCCTCTTTCATGTCATAATCAGAAGAGTCTACGAATTACTCGTAGACTCTTCTGTATTTGAAGATACTACAATCTAAAAACATCTAATTTCATTCTATATTTTTATGGGAATTTCGCGGCCGAAGCAAGTTAAAAAGACTAAATAAAAACCGAACTATTATTCATTCAAAAGAAAAACTAAATCTTCCTTCTTCATTCTATAGTCAACAGATTCATTCAAGCTAAACATAAGAATTTTCTTAAATAAATCCTTCTTCTTATCTTTCAGTTCCATCATTTTTTCTTCGATACTGTTTTTCATTAACAATCTATACACAAAAACAGACTTCTGTTGCCCAATTCTATGCGTCCTATCTGCAGCTTGATTTTCAACAGCAGGGTTCCACCAAGGCTCTACAAAGAATACAACACTAGCCTTAGTTAAATTAAGCCCAACACCACCAGCTTTTAAACTAATCAAATAAGTAGCAGGTTCCTTAGAATTCTGAAAGTCCTCAACGTCCTTTTTCCGCTTCATAACAGGCGTAGACCCATCTAACCTATAGTACTTTAAACCTTTGCTCTCTAAGCGTGGTTCTAATACGTCTAACATAGACCTAAATTGAGAATATACTAAGACAGAATGGCCTTCTAAATGAAGTTCTCTAATTTTAGTTTCCAAAAATTCAACTTTTGGTGATGACTCTATATCCCCAGCTTCTTTAATTAATTGATTCAATACAGACAGCGTCTTTTCTGCCTTTTCAGACGTCTCACCTTTTTTCAAACCTTTTTCAGTCAATTTATCGGCAGCAATCTTTAATAATTCAGGAGCTGCACAAATTTGGCGTAAGCGTAAAATACTTGTAAGAATCGTCATTGTATTTGAGCTTTCTTGAGCAACTACTGCTCGAGATTCTTTTATAATTTTTGAATATAATTTCTTTTGAGCTTCGCTCATATTTAACCATAGGTCAGTCTCAGACTTCTTCGGTAACTCTTTTAAAATTTCCGTTTTAGTACGTCTCAAAACAAATGGTTTTGCGCGATTCAATATAAGTTGTTCTTTTTTCTCAGATATAACTTTCTGAAATTCTTCGATTGTCCCAAAAATTCCAGGAATAGCTAAATCAACAACTGCATAATATTCAAAAATAGAATTCTCAAGTGGAGTTCCCGTTAAACAAACCATAAAGTGAGCATTCAATTTTCGAACTGCCTGAGCACGTTTCGACATCAGATTTTTTGTAAATTGAGCTTCATCAAAAATCACACTCTCAAATGTAAATGGAGATAAAGATTCATGATCTATTCTCAACGTGTCATACGTTGTTATTACCATATCGCAATCGCCAAAATCAGTACTTCTATTTTGACCAAAAAATGTTTTAACCACTAACACAGGAAATAACTTATTTACCTCTGCTTCCCAGTTAAACAATAAACTTGGAGGAACAACAATTAAATGAATAGGTTTTTCCAATTTCGGTTTTACGATTCGTTGTTTCATTGCCAATATAAACGTCAGAACTTGTACTGTTTTACCAAGTCCCATATCATCTGCTAACACAGCTCCAAAACTTAAACTATGTAAAAATGCCAACCAAGAATAACCGATTCGTTGATAAGCTCTTATTTTAATACCTTTATTTTTAGGAAGATCTTGAAGCGTAACCGAGTCAAAATTAACTACTTTATTGTAAATATCAAACATCTTAGAATCAGACTTAACACTAACTCCTAAAGACTGTAAGTTAAACCAATCTAGCATTCTAAAATTCATTTTTTCTTGCCGAGAATCCTTATCTTTTTCAGAAAGTTCTTTTACCATTTTTGAAATCTGTAAAAACGCTTTTTTATTCTCTTCCGTTAAAAAATAAACAAAATTATCAGATTCAAAACTATCCATATGTTCTTGAATATTCATCCAAAAATTTGTATGAACAGGCAAGTTGGAAACCTTTACGTTTGGCTCATCCTGACTTTCATCTATCTCAATAGACAACTCCATACGTTTAGTATAAATAGGTTTATCGTTCATCAAAAATGGAAACGTATATTCAGAAACGCTTTCTAAAAACAAAGGTAATCGTGAATGAAAATCCATTTTTGAAATTCGTATTCCTAATTCATTAGGAAGTACGATCATACGACCAGTAAAAACATCAATTAACTTCTCAAACAAAACTGATTCCAACTCTAAATCATGCTCAAAACAACCAAAAGATGTACCGTCAAACAAGACCTGGTTTGTGCCATTTCTATCTTCCGCATACCCAAAAAATGACGATGTGAATTTTTCTTTAAATTTCTTATTAAAGGTAATACATGATGGTTTGTAATATTTACCGTTAACATTATACAAAATCAAAATCATGTAAGATTGATGCTCGGGTTCAGGACAAACATGAACCTCTAAATTACCGTCCATTTTAGTAATACCATTTAAAACAGGACTACTTAAATCCGTAGACATAAACTGAACTTGATTAAATAACTCAATTGGAACTTTAGCAGTTTGATTCTGATGAAATTGGTCAGAAACAACATCGAAATTAAAGAAAAATTGAATTGGGTTAGAGTATTTGGAATCTTCAATAACGTTAAAATCGTCATCTTGATGATCTTCTAACTGAGAGCAGAAATCACATAGGTCCCATGTTCCTCGAGATTCAAGCATTAATAATTCACCTGTCGCCATGCAAGCAACAAATAAATTTCCTAACACGACAAAATCATTTTGTTTTTCACCATTAACAACAACTGTCTTAGAAATATCTACAGAAGTGTTTTTAGAAACATTAAAATTTAATTCAGATTTTGCAATTTTTTTATTCGTCCATTTTAAAGGAGTTTCATTATTTCGATTCAAAAGAATTAGATCACATTCGTCTAAATCTTCTAACATCTCTAATAAATCGTCTTCAATTGAACCATAAGCTTCTGAAAGTTTAACAAGCCGTCTCCATCCAAAAGGAAGCTTGTTTGAAAAAGAGGTAAGTTTTCGCCCGTCGTACTTGGCGATCAATTTGAGTTGATCGAAACTATTGAGTTCTAAATAATAATGTAGCATAAATTGGAATTTTATAGACGAATCTAAGGCTAGGCAAGCGAAAAAAAATAATCTTTAGACCAATTTTCACCAATTATCCACTAAATACCGTGTTTTTGTTCTAAAAAATAGTGCGAAATTTAATTATTATCTGGTAAACATAAATACCTCATGATATAAAATCAAAAAAACTATACTTAAAAAAAAAGGAAGTCATAACCAATGTCTACTCAACCATCATCTCTTTTTCTAGACGCCGCAAATTGCCTAAAAACTCAAAGACCTCCCATTTGGATGATGCGCCAAGCCGGTCGCTACATGGACGCATATCAACAAATAAGAAAAAATCACGATTTTCTAACTATGATAAAAACACCAGAACTTGCAGCAGAAATAACATTACAACCTATTGAACGATTTGGTTTTGATGCCGCTATTTTATTTTCAGATATTTTAGTCGTCTGCGAAGCCCTTGGTTTCCCATACAAATTAGTAGAAAAAAAAGGCCCAATATTTGATAAATCAATTGAAACAACAAAACAAATAGACGATATCGACAATATAGATGTAAAAAATAACTTAGGCTATGTATTTAATGCTATTAAAGCAATTTTACCGAAACTTACTCCTCACCAAATTCCATTAATCGGGTTTTCAGGAGCCCCATTTACGCTCGCTTCTTATATGATAGAAGGAAAATCGTCCCCTAACCTATTAAAATGTAAAACGTTTTACTATCAAAACCCTAAATCGTTCCATAAGTTATTAGATAAAATCGCAGACGTTGTAATTACTTATTTAAATCTTCAAATCGAAGCAGGAGTAAAAGCCGTCCAAATTTTTGATACATGGGCATGTCATCTAAATGATACAGAACTCAACGAATTGAGCATTTCTTATATTTCAAAAATAATAAATGGAATTTCGGACAAAAGCGTGCCCGTTTCTGTTTTTTGCAAAGGGTCTAGTTTTACGCACAAAGAAATATTAAAAACAAAGCCATCAATAATTAGTTTAGATTGGAATAATAGCCTTAAAAACGTCAAAAACAACATTCCAAAAAACGTTGCTATTCAAGGAAACTTAGATCCTCTATTACTTTTTGCTCCGAAAGAAAAATTAACAATCGAGGTAAATAAAATTTTAAACGAAATGAAGGACAGACCTGGCTATATTTTTAATCTTGGACATGGAATCCTACCCAAGACACCAATAGAGAATGTAGAACTTGTTGTTAAACTTGTTCAATCATTTTCGAATACGAAATAACGTTCTCTACTGAATATAACGTTACCATAAACAAAAAAAGACAAAAAAAAAGGACCTAATAATTAGGTCCTTTCAAAGTTATAGAAATCTAAACGTGAATAACTTAATAAGTTAATTTAACCTGTCCGCCCTCGCAAACCTTCAATTGACAACCCAATCGACGATTTCCTTCCATTCCTAAGTCTTCTTCTTCAGCTGTAACTTCATTTAAGTTATCCATACCTTCAAGAACTTCAACTTCGCAAGTTCCGCAAACTCCATTACTACAACCAATAGGAACCCCTGCTTCCTCAATAACTTCTAATATGGGCTCATCCGCCTCAACTTCTAATTCTTCATCATTAAGTATAATTTTTCCCATTTTAATCTATCCTTTCAAAATCATTCTATATTTTAACGTAATAACTAACATAACTAATCGCATCATCATCTATATTTCAAATATTTTTCAGATATAAAAAATTTACCCTTTATTTAGTCAATCGTCCATATTAAATTTTAAGGAATTAAAAATGTTACAAAGTATCAACATCATTTTATTTAATCTGTGAACCCTTTTAACAATAGACGTTTATAAAACCCATTTAGAACTGGCAAGTCAATCTTCTTTAAAGATGCCATTTCCAAGGCATTGCCTAAAATAGCCTGAACTTCTAACGCCCTACCATTTTTTTTATCTAACAACATACTCGTCTCATATGGAGGCATTTTTCGAGTATCTTCAATCATAAAGTCAACTAACTCACTATTCAAAGAGCAATTGTAAGCATCGGCTAAAATACATACTTCGTCCATTGCTCTCCTTAACGTATCTTCAGAGTGCTTTATTAAATCAGACGTATTTCTGTCCCCATCAAGAACGGATAGTGGGTTAAAGGCTGCATTCCAAACTAATTTTTTAAAACGTTGTCTCAATATAGAGGATGTTGTTTTACATTCAACTCCAGATTCATTAAACCATTTAGAAATTTGATTCAATTTGTCTGCCCCTCTATTTGTCGAAGATTCTTGAAAAACACCCAAAACAATTTTCCCATGACTCTGATGAACGATATGAACGGGAGAACGTCTACTAACACATATAAAAGCCAATCCACTAACTATCACGTTATTTGGATACAATTCAGAGTATTCCTTTTCAATACCAATTCCGTTTTGCAATAAAACAATAACGGTATCTTTTCCAACTAAAGCCTTAATATCTTTAGCAATTGAATTTCCTTTTAATACCTTCGTCGTTACGACTACTATATCTGACACCCGTTGTTTTGGAATGTTTTCAAAAACAACATCTGGCTCAAATAAAAAATCAGTCCCCCTACTCTCAACTAATAGTCCCTTTTCGGACATCATTTCCGAATAAGAAGATTGAATTCCGACAGATAACCCCATCTTCTTTAAGCGGGAAGAATAAAATGACCCAACGGCGCCCGCTCCTACAAAAAAGATGTCCATCAATTTATTTTTTCCGATTTTCACAACAATACCTCCAAAATACTATCTTAAAAACTGCCGATTTATGGGTTCCAAAATGAACAAAAATCTGGTTTAATTATAGCGTAATTTTATAATTCATTTATAAAAAAAAATCACTAATAATAAAAGAGTAATCCTGGGAGGATACAAAAAATGAGTAAATCGGTTCAGCCAAAGGACATAATTAACCAAATTCAAAAAAAGAAAATCGAGGTTGTTGATTTAAGATTCACTGATTTTCTTGGAACTTGGCAGCATTTTTCAATTCCAGCACAAAACTTAAGCGAAGACGATTTCAAAGACGGATTCGGAATTGACGGTTCAAGCATGCGTGGATGGGCACAAATTCACGAATCAGATATGCTAGCAACCCCTGTTGCAGACACCGCTTTCATAGACCCTTATTCCCAAGTAAAAACATTGAACCTTATATGTACCATCAGTGACCCAGTTACAGGTGAAAGATATACAAGAGACCCTAGAAACGTTGCAGAAAAAGCTGAAAACTATTTAAAAACAATTGGTTTAGGTGACACTGCTTATTTTGGTCCAGAAGCTGAATTTTTCATCTTCGAAAACATCCGTTATGACCAAAATGAACGTGAAGGTTACTATCACATTGATTCAGTCGAAGGTGAATGGAACACAGGTAAAGACGAAAAGCCTAACCTCGGATACAAAATTAGACATAAAGAGGGTTATTTTCCTGTACCTCCTAACGATAAACACCAAGATTTAAGAAACGAAATGATGTTAACACTTCAAGACGTTGGAATTGATGTTGAATGTCAGCATCATGAAGTAGCAAGTGGTGGACAAGCTGAAATTGATTTCAAATTTGGAAAACTTTTACAAACTGCAGACGATCTAGTCAAATATAAGTATGTCATTAGAAATACTGCTGATAAACACGGAAAAACCGTTACATTTATGCCAAAACCAATGTGGAATGACAATGGTAGTGGAATGCACGTTCATCTTTCTATTTGGAAAGGCGATAAAAACTTATTTGCAGGCGATAAATATGCAGGAATGTCTGACATGGCACTTTATGCAATTGGTGGAATATTGAAACATGCTCCATCGCTACTTGCCTTTACTAACCCAACAACTAACAGTTACAAACGTTTGGTTCCTGGATACGAAGCTCCGGTTAATTTAGCGTATTCAAGTAGAAACAGAAGTGCTGCGGTTAGAATTCCTATGTATCATTCATCAGAAAAAGCAAAACGAATTGAATTTAGATGTCCTGATCCTACTTGTAACCCTTACTTAGGATTTTCTGCTTTGCTTATGGCTGCAATTGACGGAATTAACAATAAAATTTTACCAGGACAACCTCTTGATAAAGACATTTATGATCTTCCTCCTGAAGAACTAGCAAATGTTCCTCAAACACCTGGTTCATTAAGAGAAGCTCTTACTGCACTAGAAAATGATCATGATTACCTATTAAAAGGCGACGTTTTTACTGAAGACGTTATTGAAGAATGGATTAGCTACAAAATGAAAAATGAAGTTGAAGCCCTTGAACTTAGGCCTCATCCTTATGAATTCAGCATGTACTATGACGTATAAAAAATAACTTTTCTTTTAGGCAGTTTCAAAAGTTACCAAACCGATCGTTTGTAAGGTCAGTTTAAAAGCTTTTGAGGCTGCCCTCAAATGTCTTTTAGAATATCCAAAAATCAACATAATTCAACGTTCACCTCCAAATAATTTCAACAAAATACAATCAAATCAAGACATCACTAAATAATCCAATGTTTAAACTTGTGCTTTTCCGGGAAAAATTAGATATCAAAGAAAAGGAGATTTCTCATGATATCGAGCCCGATAATTACAAAAGCTATCCGAACAATCGACAAGATTGGAAAAAAATCAATAAATGACATTGAAAAAATAAAATCAAACATTATAAAATCTTTCGATTCCTTAGATTCCAGGCATAATAATTTCCTACTACCAACGACTGTAGGACAACTAAATAAAATTAAAGAAGAAGTATCTGCAATATGTGAAGAACTACTTCCGTACTGTGAAAGTATTAACATCGAGGAATCTGAATTTGAAAAGAAAATAGATGTGTTCAAAGAATCACTACTTAAACTTAACGAAAAAATAGGAATAAAACTAACCGAAATAGAAAAAAAAGGTCAAGATATAGAAAACTTTAAATTAATTTTAGAAAAACAATCTGAAGACCAAACAAAACTAGAAAC
>JABIPA010000074.1 GCA_018698675.1 bacterium
ATCGCGGAATTGAAAATGTATGTTAAATTTTTAAAGTCAGATGTTGTAAAGACAATTAGTCCGGATAAGAAAAAATTATCATATTTTGTAGAGTTTAAAGATAATTTATTTGAGGGAATTGAATTTTATAAAGAGTTATTGCCAAAAATGAAAAACGAAACGGCGGATTATAGAAAGTATGCGTATCAAGAACTTTCTGAAATCACTCGAGAGTTGGAAACTTTTATTGACTTAAATCGGACTTTTTTTTCAATTCCTGAAACCAGTATTAAGCCGTCTTAAGTTTTAGAGGGATAGTGTGTGAATAAAACGCTAACCAAATTTCAGCAATTAGTATTTGATACATTACACTTAATTCCTAAAGGAAGAGTTGTTTCTTATAAAGAACTGGCCAAGAAGATTGGCCGTGAAGGAGCAAGTCGAGCCGTAGGAACTGCTCTTTCTCTAAACTCTCAACCAGTGATTGTTCCCTGTCATCGAGTAGTTAAGACGAATGGTGAACTAGGTAATTATACTTTTAATGGTACGAATCAACCGACTGTTAAGAGAGACCTCTTAGTTAAAGAAGGCGTTTTTTTTAGAGACGATGGGCGAGTAGAGAGAGACTGCTTCTTCACCTTTATTTAGGTTCAAAATTATTAAATTGGTTTTAAATTATGCCTCATAGATTTCCAGTTTTTATGAGAGCAATTTGAAGTGGATTTTAGCTCATTTATTGCAATGTCAAATTTTGACGGGGTGGACTCTTTTTCATATATCCCAGGGTCGGTAAATTCAGAACTTGCTTCAGAGGACGTTTCCGAAGTCCGATTTTTCCGTTGAGAAGACATATTATCCATAGGATTAGTCGTCGAATTTGACCATAGATTAGACAGTCCTTTAGGACTATATTTTAATGATTCTAAAGATGGAATTTTGGAAATTATCGAAAAAGAAGCGTTTTCTTCATGAGGTATAGGGCTGGGAAGAACTTCTTTGATAAATAGTACATGACTGTGAAAAATGTCTAAAGCAAGATTAAAGTTTAATATTGATTCGGGAATTGTCGATAGACGCAACTCGTTGTGCGTCAATAAAGCATGAAGCACGAGTGACATATCTAGCCAAAATGATTTGTTGGTGTAATCTGTTTTTAACTTGTCATGAGTTATTTGAACGAGATCTGAAATTGATGCTTTTGGATTTAGTTCCTTTTGAGAAAGAAGGTTGTTTAATTTGCTTACTTCATTCTTTTTGATTATTCCGTGCGTTAAGAGCCATGGAAGATAAACTTCTTTAACCCAATGTATCGGCGTTTTTCTGATTCGATCTAATGATAGTGAATAAAAGGTAGGATCTTGATAGATATTTTTGTATCTGGGTCCTTGAGCATTTCTGCAGGGAATAATTTTGAACCCATAACGCTCATACCATGATGCTCCATCTTTTAGTGATAAAATTTGTCTTAAAGAAAGTTCTATTTCATTTGTCTGATGGTTTTTTTTTGTTCCGTCATTTTTAGGAGCCGGAAGTCCAATAATAGATGCATCATGCAATGTAGTTCGGCGGATTCCTAGTAATTGCGTAATTTTGGCAGAAAGTTCCATCAATTTATTTCCGGATAAAAGGCGTCCTTTTTTAAGGCTAACTAGTTCGCAGCAATTTAGATCTGTATCAAGTCTCAATTTTAGTAAATACTCAGGTGGATTTTCTACTTCTTGATTTTTGAGAAGTTCCTCTTTGTTGTTCCACTCCGAAATGGTAATAATTGGATGAAGTTTTTCTCTGTTATGTTTTGACTCAGCCCAGCTTGGAGCAACGTCTGAAAAGGTCTCTGTATTTTGTGAGTGATGTTCAAACGTGATTAAAATTTCCAAATTTTCATAGGTTTGTTTTTGCTCAGTTTGGGATGATTGCTTTGCAGTTGGTACGTCTAAATAGCAATGAAAATATGCATTTTCTATATGATTAAATTGGGCATCAAAATGTGGCTGTTCTTGAGAATGTTTGACGGGTGTAAATTTGCTAATAAATTCAGCCCAACGTTGGATTGCCGCCCCAGCTAATGAGTCTCCTTCAAAGAACTCCTGCTCATCCCAATATTTTATTGTAAGGTCACTACTCATCTGGAGTTCTTGGGAACTATTCGGTTTTTTTACTAATGAGTAAGGGATAGGAAAATTTGGGCATATATCAGAAGAATGGAGTAGTTCCTGAGTTATTCTTAACGTTAGAGGGCTCTCTTTTTTAGGAGGCAAGACCATTCGAATAATACCATTTTTGGCCGATTTTACGGATGGTGTTTTTTGAGGCTCATTAAAAGATACTGAGCATTTTCTTTTTTTTAATTCGCTTTTTGATGCAATTAGCTGTGGATAGCAGCTAGATGCCGTATTTTGAAATAGAGATATTATTTTTTTAATGTCCATATTTATTTTTAAGTAATGACATTAAAAAATTTAAAAAACTAGAGGGTAAATGTTAACGGATGGAAAATTGGGGTTTTAAGATAAAATTTCTGAGCAATAAAATAGATCTTACTTAGCTCATTTACATAGATATGGTTAATTTTTCAGTTTTTAAATATGTATTGAAATATAATTGGCGAAGATGTTTGGAAACATTCATTTTTGGTAGAGACTTTTTTACCGTTCGAAATTAAATGAGAATTATTTTGAGCAGGCTTATATTCTGTAGAACAGAGTATAAGCCTGCCACGAGACTTAACTATTAATTTGGCTTAGAAGTATATTCTAAGGCCTTCTCTTTTAAGCCCGTTTCCTTAGCTTTATCAAGGTTTATGCTATTATTTTTGGCGTACTCTCTTAAATCTTGAGTGATTTTCATAGAGCAAAACTTAGGGCCACACATTGAACAAAAATGAGCTTCTTTAGCCCCTTCTTGCGGCAGTGTTTCGTCATGATAAAGTTCAGCTTTCTCAGGGTCTAAGCTCAATTTAAATTGGTCTCGCCATCTAAAGTCAAATCGAGCCTTAGAAAGTGCATCGTCTCGTACTTTTGCTAGAGGGTGTTGTTTTGCTAAATCAGCAGCATGTGCTGCAATTTTGTATGCCATTATACCTTCTTTAACATCGTCTCTATTAGGAAGGCCTAAATGTTCTTTTGGCGTTACATAGCAAAGCATCGCAGTTCCATACCATCCAATCATGGCTGCACCGATAGCAGATGTTAAATGGTCATACCCTGGTGCAATATCAGTGGTCAATGGACCAAGGGTATAAAAAGGAGCTTCGTGACAAATGTCCAATTGTTTATCCATATTTTCTTTAATCATATGCATTGGAACATGCCCAGGACCTTCGATCATAGTTTGAATATCGTGTTTCCAAGCAATTTTTGTTAGTTCACCTAGGGTTTCAAGTTCTGCAAATTGAGCGGCATCATTAGCGTCAGCGATGCTACCCGGGCGAAGTCCGTCACCTAGGCTAAAGCTAATATCATATGCTTTCATAATTTCACAAATATCTTCAAAATGAGTATAAAGAAAATTTTCTTTGTGATGCGCCAAACACCATTTAGCAAGGATGGAACCTCCTCTGGAAACGATTCCTGTCATTCTATCGCCAGTTAATTGAATATATCTCAATAAAACACCGGCATGAATTGTAAAATAATCGACCCCTTGCTCTGCTTGTTCTATTAACGTCTCTCTATAGACTTCCCAGCTTAAGTTTTCGACGACTCCATTCACCTTTTCTAAGGCTTGATAAATTGGTACGGTACCAATTGGAACTGGACTATTTCGTATTATCCATTCTCGTGTATCATGAATATTATTTCCTGTAGATAAATCCATAACAGTGTCGCCGCCCCATCGGATTGCCCAGGACATTTTTTCTACTTCTTCAAGGATTCCTGACGAAATAGCCGAATTACCAATATTTGCATTAATTTTAACTAAAAAATTTCGACCGATAATCATCGGTTCGATTTCTGGATGGTTGATATTCGCAGGGATAATAGCTCGTCCGGATGCAACTTCGTCTCGTACGAATTCTGGTTTACAGTTTTCCCGTGTCGCTATATATGCCATTTCCGCAGTTATCATTCCTTTTTTTGCATAATGCATTTGCGAAACATTTTTTCCCGGGGTCGCTACTAACGAAGGATATTTTTTTTCAAAATGCTCCGCTTTATCTCTTAAAGGGTGTCTCCATTGGTCTTTATTTTTTATAGAACTTGAAGCTTCAATTGTATCTTTTCTCTCGTTAATCCATCCGAGACGAGTGCTTCGATTAATTCCATCTTTTATATTTACGCCATCTTTATCTGTATACGGACCGGATGTGTCATATACTTCAACCGGGGCATTTTTAGTAGTTTTTTCATTTAAGAATGTGTCGGAAAGAGTGATTTTACGAATGGGTACATTTACGTTTTCAAACAAATCATTTTTAACATAAGTTTTTTCGCTGCCCTTGAACACAGGATATGATATTGAGTAATTTTCTTCTTTATCCGAAAGTTTGAGAGACTCTTTTTTTGTTGATTTCATTTTTCGTTCCTACTTTCTGTGGTCGTCTATGGGTTTGTTTTTCCATCGTTGTATGTTTTTTTGAAACGCGATTTTACCTAATAGATGTCCAGATAAAGGAATAGTCGTAAATTGAAAAAATATTATTACTATAATTTTCACGCCGACTTCATCCCATCCAATATGAGTAGCATATGCTAAAAGTAGGCCGATAATACCGAAAGTCATTGCTTTTGTAAGCGCATGCGCTCTGCAATAAATATCTGGGAAACGAAGCAATCCCAACGATCCTAAAAATACAAAGGTTAATCCGAGAAGTGTTAAAAACAGTTCGATATTAGTCATTTGATTCCTTTTCACTTACATAAACTTTTTCTAAGTAATAACAAAAAGCAACAGTACTAAAAAATCCAAGGACGCAAAAGATCAATATTAGGTCTAAATAAAGCTGGGTTTTCCATTTCATGGATAGTAATATCATAATAGATACGATACATACGGCTATTCCATCTAGAGATAGAACTCTATCAAAAACAGAGGGACCTTTAATAATTCGTATGAGACAAAAAAGAAGCCCAAGAATGGGTAAAATCATTAGTAGGGAATAAATATCTATCATCGTGTAAATCCTAGTATATATTTTTTTAAATCGTTTTCAATAGAATCTCTGACTGCTTTGGGGTCATCTGCTCCAAATGCATGAATGTACAACGTATTAAAGTCGTCTTCCAGTAAAACTGAAGTTGTTCCTGGGGTAAGCGTAATACAGTGCGTGAGCAGAATTATTTCAAACTTTGTCATCCCCGTAACATCAAATGTGATGAAATTTGGGTGTATAGAATTATTAGGTAATAATATGATTGATCTCGCAATTTCTATGGATGAAAGAACAAGTGCTTTTAAAAACATTAAGACAAACTTTAAAAATCCCAACGTTCTTCTTACATAAGTATCTTCCTTATAAAGTTGGTCAAAGAGCCATAGTATTAAAAAACCTGCAACGAATCCAATAGCTAAACTTTTTGGATTAGGGTCTGGTGACAATGCCATCCATATGAACGCAATTACTAAATTAATGTACAGAAGAGCCATTTGAGACCTCCTTTTTTGAAATCGATTCTAATTTGAAATGCTTGCTGGAATGCTTAACTTCTTTATGTGTGTCGTGATTTGATTCCATATGGTGATTGGTGTCTTTTTTAGTTACATCTTTAGAATGTGCGTCATTTTCAGAGTGAGAACTATGGGAGTCGGTTTCCATTTTAAGAGTTTGTTCATAACTAAGGACTTTATTTTCATATCGACTTTTATTTAGTAAAAGGGACATCGCTTTATTTGAAGCACTAATAAACGGATTACTAAAAATACCCATTATGAGAGAAAATAAAACGAGTATGGACACAACTGTTGTTGATCGTTTAAACCCTTTTGGTACTGACCCCATTTTCAATCCGTCATTTTTCTTAAGAAATACATGAAACCAAATCCTAATCATACTAAGAAGAGTAAGAATACTAGCAAGAATTATTGCAGCTGCTACGGACACTTGATCAAATCGAATGGCCTCACGAAGGATTAGAAATTTACCCCAAAAGCCGCTGAACGGAGGGAGTCCCGCAAGCGAAAGTGCTTGGACTAAAAATAGAACGCCCACAAAGCCATGGTGTTTCCATACATTTCCTGAATCTTTTAAGACATCTGTTTTTGTGATTTGTATTACAAGACCACTAATTAGAAAGAGTGAAGCAATAACTACCATATGGTGCATCATATAAAAAATGCCGCCCGTTAGACTTATTGGGCTGAAGATTGCAATTGCCGCCATTAAGAACCCAATGTGACTTATTAAATTGTAGCAAAGAATTTCTCTAATGTTGGACCTAGAAAGAGAAATAATAATGGCAACGACCATTGTAAATATAGAAAGGTACCCAATGGCACTGTATATAGAGACTAACCCTAACGGAAAAATCGTTGTTAAAGTTCGGATTATGGCATAAATACCCACTTTCGTTAGTAAACCTGCAAAGAGAGCTGCAACTGGCGCCGGAAGGCAGGAATAAGAACGGGGCAGCCAATAAAATAAAGGAAAAAATCCAGCCTTTATGCCGAAAACTAAGACTAAATACGATGCAATTAATATAAGCTTTGGATCTTGTGCAAGGTGACTCGTTTGAGCAGAGATATCGGCAAAATTAAGAGTTCCGTACATTCCATAAACGAAAGAAGCTCCCAACACGAATAATGTTCCTCCAATTACATTAATTCCTAAATAAGGGAATGCATTTTTAATGCTACTTTCATCGGATTTTAAAGTTAGAAGGCCGTATGATGCGATTAAAAATATTTCAAACGAGACGAATAGATTAAAGAAGTCGCCTGTTGAGAATGAAAGAATTATTCCTGCTATCATGAATTGAATTAAAGGCAATAATAATGGGTTCTCTTTTGATTTTTTAAGCGTTGCGAATAGGTAAAGAATCGCAAATAAGGACAGTAGTGTAGTTATTCCTATTAGTAGGCTACCGAATATATCTATTGTAATCGAAATTCCAAAAGGAGCTTTCCATGCGCCCACAGGGAGGAAAAGGATTTTAACTTTGTGTGTTAAAAAAATTATAAAACAAGCTAAAATGACTTGTATCGAAGCCGATACTGAAAAAAATAAGCGACGACCAGAGCCTGGAAGTCTCCACATTATTCCTACCAAAGCCGTGACAAGCGCAACAAAAAATGGAAGAACGACTATATTATTTATAAGTGATTGTAGAATATGAATCATTAGATATGTGTTTCCTCGTTAAATATGGTACTTATTTTTGTGCTTCCTGATGCAGTATAAATTCTATATATAAGAACGACTAAAAATGCGGTTACTCCAAATCCAATAACAATTGCGGTTAATATTAACGCTTGTGGAAGGGGGTCGATATAATTGGAAACACCGTCTTTTATGATAGGAGCAACCTTTCCAACTGGATTTTTTGACATGGTTAGTATTGCGAGGTTTGCGGCATGAGTTAAAAGACCAAACCCAAAAAGAACGGGTAATAGTCTATTTTCCAATATTAAGTAGATTGCGACTGTGAACATTATTCCTATGATTATGGATGAAAATAGTAACATCGGTATTAGACCTTTTCCTTTGAATTTACAACATCTAAAAAGCTGAATATTATTTTTGTAGAAACACCAACAACGACCATAAATACGCCGAGGTCAAATAAAACTGGAGTGCCAATATGTAGTTCCCCAAGTATAGGAACATGGGTGTGAATCATCTTTTGAAACAAAAATGGATAACCTAGTACAGTTGGCACAAAAGCGGTTCCATACGCAAAAATTAGACCCGTTGCAGCTAAAGTTAGAGAGTCAACCTTTAGCACTCGTTTTACAGTTGAAACACCTAGGGACATTGCAAGAAGAAAAAGAGGAATTGATGCGGCTATTCCCGCAATAAAACCTCCTCCAGGTTGATTGTGTCCTTTTAAGAAAAGATAAATAGAAAAAATTATGATAAATAGAAATATTAGTCTAGAGACACTCTCTAATATATGCGATTTCGTATTAGTCATCGGAGGCTCCCGTTGATTTTTTTTTATTCATAAGCATTCCTAATATACCTAGAGTTGCAACAACTAGAACTGTAATTTCGCCCATCGTATCGAAACCTCTAAAGTCAACAAGAATCGTGTTTACTGCATTTGAACCTTTAGCTAAGGAAAGTGTGTTGTCGATAAAGTATTTACCCATATGTTTGAACGACGATGGAAGTGTTGCAATTAATATTAAAGAGGTCATCATTGCGCCAAACCCGATTGAAATAATTAATTTAAATCCGGAGGAAGTATAGTCAATTGGATCCGTTTGATTTTTGAGAGTCTTTGGCATTTTTGAAAATAAAATCAGAACTAGTACCAGTGCTGCGGCTTCAATTAACATTTGAGTAAGAGCAAGGTCAGGTGCTTTGTAAAGCATAAAATAAAATCCAACAGTAAAACCTGTAACTGAAAGAGCTATAAATTTACTAATGGTTTTCCTGGCAGCAATTATGCAAATAGAAGAAATTGCTAATAAGCTACCCGCAACAAGATGAACAAAGTGAAGCGTGTCAGTCTCTAAGTACTCTAGACTAAATATCGGAAGAATATTCGAAGTTACAGTGCTAAACCCTATGTACCAGAAAGAAATGACAAAAAACGAAATAATAATGGCAAGATAGTTTTGCTGTTTATCTACATTCAATTTTGAACCAATTTGTTTGCCCAACAATTTGATGCCATTTAGCATTGAAAGGAAATGTGTTTCAAATAACAAAACCTTATGAATACCTGTAAATCTCCAATTTACAGATTGGGCAACGGCAAACAATATAAATCCTGTTGCTATAATGCTCATTCCGAAAAGCAGCGGTTCATTGAATCCATGAAAGATAGCCAGGTGCGACGGACTCACATGATGTATCCCCGAGTTCAATTGGTTAAGGATATGTCCTCCAGATTCGGGAAATAAACCAAGGAAAAGGGCTCCTAATGATAGTATGAATGGAGGCAGTTGAAACACAAGTTTTGGCTTGTGAACTGATAGGGAACCATCTTGAGTTTTTCGGTAGAAACAATGATATATAAACCTTAGGCTAGTTGCGATTAAGCACATAGCTGATATAAATAGTAGTGCTGGGAATATCCAATAGACGCCTCCACCATTAACATTAACCAGCTCGAGAACTTTACTGACCATTATTTCTTTACTTATAAAACCCATAGTGCCTGGGATCCCTGCCATACTTAGACCCGCAATTGTCGCAGTTAACGCAGTTAGAGGCATCACGGATGCAAGGCCTCCTATTTTTCGAATATCTTTAGTTCCGATACTGTGGATGATAATCCCAGCAACCATGAAGAGAGATCCTTTATAGAAAACGTGATTGAGAATTTGAAAAAAATCATGTTCTAAACCTAGCGTTCCAAGTCCATAAAACCCGATTAAAAACCCAAGTTGGCTTACGGTAGTGTAGGCAAGAATTCCTTTGAGATCATTTGAAAGGAACGAAAATACGCCACCTATTGCCATAGTTATAAATCCAACCCACAACAATGTTTCATTCCATCCAGAAAGAGTTTTAAAAATAGGGTACATTCTGACGGTTAGAAATATCCCTAATTTGACCATTGCAGCCGAGTGTAAGTATGCACTAACCGGAGTCGGGGCCGCCATTGCATTGGGTAGCCAATATTGAAATGGAAATTGAGCCGACTTTCCAAAAGCGCCTATAAGAATTAATGCCATTGCCGCCTTTAAATAAGGTATTTGATTCGGTGAAAAAATAGTTGTTAGTGAGTTTTCACCAATAAGAGAAACAATTTGAGAGAAATCAGATGTTTTGAAAAGAATCGTTAATAATATAAGACCAGCTAATAGAAGTAGACCGGTAAGTCCTGTCGTTACAAAAGCCATTAAGGCCCCTGTTCGAGACTCTTTTTTCTCGTGTGAAAATCCAATTAATAAGAAAGATGTGATTCCGGTAAATTCCCAGAAAACTAATAAAACAATTAAGTTATTTGCAAATACTGTCCCCAACATTGCTGACATAAATAACATTAAGTAGCAATAAAATCGGCCATTGTCCTGAACGGTTTCATGAAGGTAGTATTTGGAATATAGAACCACCAATAACCCCATGACACTTACAACTAATCCAAAGAAAAGAGAAACTCCATCAACTAAAAATGAGAAGTCGATCCCGAGATTAGGAATCCACTCTAGACCCATCGTTGTCGCCTTAATAGCGTGATGAGAATATACAGATAGCGCCACTTTTACAATTGAAGTAATCGAAATAAGAGGTATGAGCATCGCTACCCATCCGAGTTTGTTTTTTAGCTTAGGTGAAATTAAAAGTAAAGTTGGCCCCAAAACGAGTGGGGCCAAAATTCCGATTAAGAGTGTATTAATCATTTATAGTATTATTTTATAATTTTATTATTTAGAAATAAAGCCCGAACTTAAGAACAACGCCTGCAAAAACAATTGAAACTATAGTCATGAGTTTAATTAGGATATTGAGAGAAGGTCCCGCAGTATCCTTGAATGGATCTCCTACAGTATCTCCAACTACGGTCGCTTTGTGACTATCTGTACCTTTTCCGCCATTGTGGCCAGTCTCAACATATTTTTTAGCATTATCCCATGCTCCACCTGAGTTGTTTAATGTGATTGCTAAGACAAATCCAGTTGATAAAGCTCCCATCAGGAGTCCGATTATTCCTGGGATATGAAATACGAGACCTACTACTATTGGCGTAATAATAGCTAATAGAGAAGGTAATAACATTGCTCGAAGCGCTCCAGTAGTAGAGATTGTAATACATCTCTCGTAATCTGGTTTAGCTTTTCCTTCTAATATTCCTTTTATTTCCCTAAATTGACGTCTAACCTCTTTAACCATTTCCCCAGCTGCATCTCCAACCGCAATAATTGTTAATGCACAGAATACAAATGCAACCATTCCTCCAATAAATAAACCAGCTAGAAACTTTGGGTTAACAGCGTTGATTTCAAATATTTGAACAAGAGTTTTTATACTTAATGAGTCGATGAAGTTAATATTGAAAACCTCACTAGCGTTCGCCTTGTTAGAGGTGAAACCTATATTTCCGATATAGTGAGTAGATTCTCCTGCTAACTTTGTTAACCAATGTTTGATGCTATCTAGATACGCTGCGATAAGAGCAAGTGCAGTTAGAGCTGCAGAACCGATTGCAAAACCTTTACCAGTAGCAGCCGTAGTATTTCCAAGCGCATCTAACGCATCAGTTTTTTCTCTTACGTCACTAGGTAGGCCTGCCATTTCCGCGTTTCCACCAGCATTATCAGCAATCGGTCCAAATGCATCTGTAGCAAGTTGTATTCCTAATGTAGATAACATTCCAATTGCTGCAAATGCGATTCCATAAATACCTTGGTTAAGGTCTTGGAATCCACCAGTTAAGCTAAACGAAACCATGATTGCGATAACAATTACAATCACAGGAATTCCAGAAGACAACATTCCCGTTGAGAATCCTTGAAGAATAGTTGTTGCAGAACCTTGTAAACTTGCCTCGACAATTTTTTTGACGGGGCTAAAGTTACAAGCCGTGTAGTATTCTGTTGCTTGTCCAATTATTAAACCCGAAATTAATCCAGTAATTACAGCACCGAACACTCCCCAGCTCATAAATCCTAGGTAAGCTAATAATGCTACAAATCCTAAAGTGAGAATAGAAGATATCCCTGTTCCTATAAGAAGAGAATGCAATAAAGATTGTTGGCTAGCTCCATCTTTTGTCTTAACAAAAAATATACCAACTAGAGAAAAAAGAATTCCTCCGGCTGCAACTACCATTGGCATTATGATTGGATTGATCGTGTCAAGATTTTGCGAAAGAACTAACGAAGCTCCTAATGCTGTAGCTGCAAGGATTGAACCGCAGTAAGATTCATATAAATCGGCACCCATTCCCGCTACATCCCCAACGTTATCCCCAACATTATCTGCAATAGTTGCTGGGTTTCTTGGGTCATCTTCAGGGATACCTGCCTCAACCTTACCTACTAAATCTGCTCCGACATCGGCGGCCTTAGTGAATATTCCTCCACCAACTCGAGCGAAAAGAGCTACGACAGACGCTCCCATGGCATAACTTAATAAACCGGCCGTTAATTCCGAAAACTTAACAGTTTTATATGCTTGTGATGATAATATTTCGGGACTCCAGCCTGATTGACCAAGTTTAGCCGCCAAATCTACTCCCCAATTCAAAAAATTACTATCATAAGCAAAATTTAAAACTAAAAACCAAATTGACAAATCAAGAAGTGCAAATCCTACAACTATTAGTCCCATAACTGCACCACCGCGAAAGGCAATCGTAAGTCCTTTGTTTAACGAATCTCTACAAGCATGAGCTGTTCGTGCAGATGCATTTGTCGCCGTTTTCATACCTAAATAACCACAAACGGCGGACCACAAACTTCCGCTTAAAAAAAGAACAGGAACGTAAGGTCGTTGAACACCAATAAACGCTAAAATACCCAGTAGAACAAATATGATGCCAACAACAATAGCAACAACTTTATATTGTCTTTTTAGGTATGCCATAGCGCCATCTTTTACATAGCCAGCGATTTCTATCATTCTATCTGTTCCTTCATCGGCAGATAAAAGTTTTTTACTTAGAAAGTAAGCAACGATTAACGATAAGATTGAAGAAATTGGAGCGAGATACCATATTATCGGAATTGATTGTGTCATTTAATTTTCTCCTTTTTTTAAAACAAAAAGAACTCTAAATGCTCACAAATTTTAAGCTTATGCTTTAATTTAATGAAACAAGCGTAGAGTTCTAATGTTTTTTATTTAATATAAATTTAATTTTTACTTCATTTATCTTTTTAAATACTAACCAAACATCACTCTTGATTTAGCTTAAAAAAATATGTGGTTATTATGAATAATATGGGCGTAGATGTAAAGTGAAATATTTATTAGCATTTTCGTAGTCCTTTTGGAATTAAAAAAACACTAATTTCTCATTTAAAAAAGGGTTTATTCAGGCGCATTTTACTGCTATACTGGCCGCGAAATAATAATTATATAGATCGTGTAGTTTTATTGTTAATAAATGAATTGGGATGGATTAATGGAAAAGAAAGATATAAGTAACGAAGAAGAGCTTTTTTTATTCCCTAAATGGACGAATGGAGTTCCTTTAATATTGGCTCTTTCGGCTGTAATAGGGTTGTGTACGGTAGTTTTTGTTTTTTGGTATTGGTTTTCACCTAAAAATTTTAATATAGGTTTCGCTCCTGAGCAGCCTATTGAATATAGCCATGAATTACATGCTGGGCAACTGGGAATAGATTGTAGATATTGTCACGTTAATGTTGATAAGGGGCCAGCAGCGACGCTTCCTTCTACGGAAATTTGTATGAATTGCCACAGTGTTGTAAAAACAAATAGTAAAGAAATTTTGAAAATTCGAGAGAGCTTTAGTGAAGGAAAGAAAATTGAATGGGAACAAATTCACAGACTTCCCGGTTATTCATATTTCGATCATAGCCAACATGTTAATTCGGGTGTTTCGTGTGTGAGTTGTCATGGGCGAGTAGATTTAATGGAGAGAGTTTATCAGGTTGAACCTCTTAGTATGGGATGGTGTTTAGAATGCCATAGGAATCCCGCGAAAAATATTAGACCAAAAAAATATGTGACGGATTTGAGTTGGAAAACAGAAAATCCCGAACAGTTGGGCAAAGAATTGATTAAAAAATATCATATTAACCCAAGAGAGGATTGCAGCGCATGTCACAGATAACATCATATAAAGATAAATCATATTGGTCCGGGTTTTCTCATTTGTTGAAAAAGAAAACGACGAATGAACAGCTTGATAATAATTTTGGGGACGAGTTTAAGGGCGATATGGAAGCTCCTTCTGACGAAAGTAAACGAACCTTTATCAAACTTGTCGGAGCTAGTGCTGCATTCGCCGGGGTAACCGGGTGTAATTTTCGACGCCCAGATCAGACGATAGCCCCATATGTGAAACGTCCAGAAAACATGATTCCTGGAATTTCAACTTATTATGCTAGTGGTGCAAGGATAGCTGGAGACGTAACCGGTTTGTTGGTTGAAACATATGAAGGTAGGCCGACAAAAATCGAGGGTAATCCTGATTTTTTATATAATCTAGGAAGTACAAATCACTATACACAAGCATCTATTCTTAATTTATATGATCCAGATAGACTTGGTTTGGCAAAGGAAAATGGGGAAGAGACGGAAAAGTCTCAAGAAAGATTATTAGAAATCAGCAACTCCATAAAAGAATCAAAAGGAAATGGGACTGTTGTAGTCACCGAGGCTTCAAACTCTCCATCTTATGTAAAAGCGCTTAATACTTTAAAAAAGTCTGCTCCAAATATTACTTTGCTGCAATATGAAGCTGTAAATGAAGACAATCAGAAACAAGGGTTGTTGGATATTTTAGGGAAGAGAGTAACTACAGTCTCTGATTTTTCTAAGGCAGATATCATTGTTTCTTTAGATTCAGATTTTTTAGGGCAAGAAGTAGGTTCTGTTCGAGCTGCAAAGGAATTCTCAGCTCGAAGGGATCCTGATGCTTCTGATATGAATAGGTTGTATGTCTTTGAACCTAGGTTTTCATTGACGGGAGGAAAGGCTGACCATCGAGTTCGGGTTAAGTCTTCAGATGTTATCTTTGTTGCTGCAAGCTTGATTGTCTCATTGTATAACAAAAAGGCCTCTCTTTTCGGGGGGTTTTTAACAGGCGCCCATTTATCTGAACTTTATAAAATGGTAAGAAATAGCGGTCTTCAAAAAGAAGTAATAGCCGCAATTGTTGATGACTTAATTGCAAGTCGGGGTAAAAGTTTAATTTTGGCAGGAAGAACTCAGTCTCCATTAGTACATAGTTTTGTTTTTCTGTTGAATTATGGATTGGGAAATATTGATAAAACACTTGATATAGTAGAAGAAAGTTCATTTGATAGGTTAATTCCTTCAACGACCGAAAGTGTTGAGATATTGAAAGACAAGATCTTATCAAACGACATTGAGAATTTGGTCATTATCGGAGGTAATCCTTTTTATTCCTCTTCTTTGTTAAAAGATGAAAAGATATCGGAGAAAGTTAAAACCATTTCTCGGACTGTACATATCACGGAATCGGTAAATGAAACCAGTGAGTTGTGTAGGTTGAACATTCCAAAGCTTCATTATTTAGAGTCTTGGGGTGATGAAGAAGCTTTGAATGGTGATAAAGTGATTACTCAGCCAGTTATAATGCCAATCGTTGAAAATGGACTTTCATCAACGGGAGTTTTAGGTGTTTTATCTGGTGCCTCAGACGGTTCTGTTTCTGAAGATTATAAATTGGTAAAATCTTTAGTCGGAGAAACTGAATGGAATTCTGTCCTTCATAAGGGAGTTGTTCTAAGTAAGGTAAATCGTTCTATTCGTTCACTGAACCCTACTCTTAAATTATCAGAGCTGAAACAAAAGGTATCTTTAATTAAAAACACGTCAGATGTAGAGATCGTAATTTATCCAGATTATTCTGTATACGACGGACGTTTTTCTAACAATAGTTGGATGCAAGAACTTCCGGATCCTATGTCTAAGTTGACGTGGGATAATGCTGCATGGGTAAGTCCGAAAACTGCGAAGGCCCTAGGAATTGATTACAAAAAAGAAACTGGAATCAGTTGTAGTATGTTGAAAATAAATGAAAAAGTTGAAACGTCGGTTATTGTAATGCCTGGTCAAGCAGATGGCTCTATTTCTTTGTTCATGGGTTATGGAAGAACGTCCGTTGGAAGAATTGGTGAGAATACTGGATTTGATATTCAATCTTTATTGCCAAATAGCGGATACGTAGTAAGTGGTGCAAAGGTTGAATTACTGGATAAGAAATACGAAGTTGCAAGTACTCAGGAAACTCACGATTTGCATGAAAGAGAAGTTTACAGAGAAGGAACTCTTTCTCATTATACTGAGGAACCAAAATTTGCAAAGGAAATGGTTAAAACGCCTCCTTTAAAAGCAATTTGGAATGAAAAAAAATACGACACAGGTTATCAATGGGGTCTTTCAATAGATTTGGGTAAATGCACTGGATGTAATGCTTGTGTTACAGCCTGCCAAGCAGAAAATAATATTCCAATTGTTGGTAAGGAACAGGTTTCTAAAGGTAGAGAAATGCATTGGATTCGTTCAGATAGATACTTTGTCGGAAACGACGAAGAAAATCCAGAGATGGTTCAACAGCCAGTTATATGTTTGCAATGCGAAAATGCACCTTGTGAACAAGTTTGTCCAGTTGCCGCAACGACTCATAGTGAAGACGGTTTAAATGATATGGCATACAATCGATGTATTGGAACTCGATATTGTTCAAATAATTGTCCTGTTAAAGTAAGGCGCTTTAATTATTTTGATTTTCATCAGACAAACCCTCAATCTGTTAAAAAGGAACGACAGCATATTTTTGATTTGCTAAAAGAGCCAGATAAAAGTTTGCAGAAGCAGTTTAATCCTAATGTAACAGTCAGGATGAGAGGTGTAATGGAAAAATGCACTTATTGTGTGCAGAGAATTAATTCTGGAAAATATCGAGCTAAAAACGAGGATAGAAAAATTATTGATGGTGAAATTAAGACGGCTTGTTCACAAGTTTGTCCTTCAAACGCAATCGTTTTTGGAGATATTAGAAACAAGGAAAGTGATGTTTCGAAAGAAAAATCAAAAAATCGAAATTATAATATGTTAGATGAGCTTTATTTGGCACCAAGAACGTCTTATTTAGCAAATATTCGAAATCCAAATCCGAGGTTAGAAAAGGAAAAGGTGGCTCATCATGAATAGAGTAATTACAGAAGACCCTTCTAAACGAACTCCTCTAATTTTAGGTGGGCATGACTTTAAAGGTATTAGTGATTTAGTAGTTAAACCAATTGAGGCAAAGGCTCCAAAATGGTGGCATATCGCCCTAGCTTTTTCTTTTTCTTTATTGATGTTACTTTTGTCGATGATAGGTTTTTTGATATGGGAGGGCGTTGGAGTTTGGGGACTTAATAACCCTGTTTCTTGGGGATTTGCTATTGTAAATTTCGTTTTCTGGGTTGGAATTGGACATGCTGGCACTTTGATTTCAGCAATTCTATTTTTGTTTAGGCAAAAATGGAGGACTTCTGTGAATAGGTTTGCAGAAGCAATGACAATTTTCGCCGTTATTTGTGCCTTGGTTTTTCCTGGGATTCACGTGGGGCGAGTTTGGGTTGCTTATTTTATGTTTCCAATCCCTAATCAAATGTCAGTTTGGCCTAACTTTAGAAGTCCTTTGTTATGGGATGTTTTTGCAGTTAGCACTTATTTCACAGTATCTTTATTGTTTTGGTATGTAGGGTTGATTCCTGACCTCGCAGTATTGAGAGACCGAGCTAAAACGAAAATTAAAAAGGTTGTTTACGGTATTTTCGCGATGGGATGGACTGGAGGAAATAGGGCTTGGCAGAATTATGAACGAGCCTATCTTTTGTTGGCAGCTCTTGCAGCTCCGTTGGTCTTGTCAGTACATTCAATCGTTAGTTTTGACTTTGCTGTGTCTCAAGTTCCAGGATGGCATACAACAATTTTCCCACCATATTTTGTGGCGGGAGCAATTTTTTCTGGGTTTGCGATGGTTGTAACGTTAATGATTTTGGCAAGACAATTGTTTGGCATGAAAGATATTATGACTATGCATCATTTAGAATGTATGAATAAAATTATCTTGGCTACAGGAACAATGGTTGGATATGCATACGGGATGGAATTTTTTACGGCATGGTATTCTGGGAATGAGTATGAAGCGTTTGCTTTTGTTAATAGGGCATTTGGTCCGTATGCTTGGGCGTATTGGATTATGGTATCTTGTAACGTGTTGTTTCCACAATTATTTTGGTTCAAAAAAGTACGTACCAGTATTCCAGCTATGTTCGTAATATCCATTATCGTAAATATTGGCATGTGGTTTGAACGTTTTGTAATTACGGTGACTTCATTGAGTCGAGATTTTCTTCCTTCAAGTTGGGGATATTACTCTCCGACATGGGTTGACCTTTGTACCTTCTTAGGTAGCTTTGGGTTGTTTTTCACTTTGTTTTTATTGTTTTTAAAATTTCTTCCTATGATAGCAATCTCAGAGGTAAAGGGTGTGATGCCAGAAGCGCACGCACATGATCATGAAGCAAAGGAAGGGCATTAAAATGGCAATTAGTGTTATAGGCGAATTTAAAGATCCTACAGAGCTTTTGAAAGCTGCAAAACAAACTAGAAAAGCTGGTTACGAGGCGTTTGATGCTCATTCTCCTTTTCCTATACATGGTATGGACGATGCTATGGGGCTTAAAGGGAGTATTCTTGGGTGGGTTGTATTGTGCGGTGGTTTAACTGGCTGTGTGGCAGGATTTGGTCTTCAAGCATGGGTAGCAACAGAGGCCTATCCGTTAGTTATTAGTGGAAAACCTCTTTTTAGCTACCAAGCATTTGTTCCCGTTACTTTTGAAGTTACTGTTTTATTCTCAGCATTT
The DNA here is from genome assembly GCA_018698675.1 of bacterium. Lineage (GTDB taxonomy): Bacteria > Margulisbacteria > Marinamargulisbacteria > JABIPA01 > JABIPA01 > JABIPA01. The sequence goes on from JABIPA010000074.1 coordinate 18,610, forward strand.
GCTGCTGTTTTTGGCATGTTCGGTCTAAATAAGTTGCCTCAATTGTATAATCGTTTGTTTAAGCATAAATCATTTTCGAAAAAAGCAACGTCGCATGGATTTTTTATTAGTATCGATTCAGAGCTTAGTGACGACGAAGTGTCTATCGTTGAATTTTTGAAATCAATTGGCGCTACGAATGTTTCGGGGGTTAAGGAATAGCTATGAAAAGTATAAAAGGAATAATTTGTGTTTTATTTTTAATCTCTCTTGTTTTTCAACAAGGGTGTAGAGGATGGCGAACGGAAAAAAATCCGTTTCATTTAAATCCAAATATGGATTGGCAGTCAAAGTTTAAGACACAAAAACTTACTGATGAAATTCCTCATGGAACTGTTGCCTGGGGACGCGGAGCGGTTTTTTCCGAAAATAAGAGTGTGCCTGAAATGTTAGGTGAAGCTCCTTTGTATACAGGACGAACAGAAGACGGAGCCTTTTTAGCCTCTATACCTTTAAAGGTAGACGCTAAATTATTGGAAAAAGGTGAAGAGCGGTATAATATTTATTGCGCCGTATGCCATGATAGAACTGGAGCAGGAAACGGAATTGTTGTTCAAAGAGGATTTGTGAAACCTCCTAGTCTAAGCGATGATAGAGTTCGTGCATTTAAAGACGGTGAAATTTTTTCTGTAATTACAGAGGGAGTTAGAACGATGCCTTCTTACTCAAAGCAAATTGATGCTGAGGACAGATGGGCAATAGTCTCTTATGTAAGAGCTTTGCAGAAGATGAATAATGCATCAATTAATGACGTGCCAGAAAATTTAAAGTATTTGTTAAAATAAAGGGTTAAAAAATGGCTGAAGTAAATAAATTAAACGGGTTTTTAGAAAAAAGGTTTCCGAAGATTGCCTTAGTAGTAGGTATTATCGGTATTTGTGGTGCGATTATTTTAGGAAGAGAAGACTCTACACAGTTTTTTTATTCGTATCTTGTTTCATATTTGTTTTTCCTTACGATTTCTCTGGGTGCTTTGTTTTTTGTTATTATTCAACATTTAACAAGAGCAGGATGGAGCGTTGGTCTAAGGCGTATTCCAGAGCACTTAATGGCCAATCTCTCTTTAATGGCGGTTCTATTCATACCAATTTTATTAGGTTTGCACGATCTTTATCATTGGTCAGATACGGCAGAAGTTTTGCATGACGCTCTTTTGTTAAAGAAAGCGCCGTTCTTGAATGTTCCTTTTTTCATTGTAAGGGCAGTACTGTATTTTGCCTCTTGGATATGGTTGGCTCGTTTTTTCTTTAAAAATTCAACAGATCAGGATAAATCAGGAGATAAAGGGCTTACATTATCTATGCAGAAAGTTTCGGCGGTTGCAATTTTGATATATGCACTTACGCAGACTTTTTCGGCCATAGACTGGATAATGTCTCTTACTCCTCATTGGTTTTCTACAATGATTGGTGTCTACATATTCGCCGGTGGAATTTTAACTTCGATATGTACTATTAGTTTGATCGCATTGTTATTAAGACGGTTTGGTTATTTAAGAGAGACTATCAATGTTGAGCATTATCATGATTTAGGAAAGTTGATCTTTGGATTTGTTATTTTTTGGGCTTATATCGGATTTTCTCAATATTTTTTAATTTGGTATGCAAACATCCCTGAAGAAACTGAATGGTATCTTCATCATATTAGTGGGAACTGGAATACATTCGCAATATTTATAATTGTATTTCATTTTGTTGTACCTTTCTTTTTATTTGCATCAAGACACGCGAAACGGAATTTGAAGCTTCATACCGGCGTTGTTTTGTTACTTATTACAATGCACTTTTTCGAACTATATTGGGTAGTTATGCCTAATTTTAGTCATCACGGAATTCATGTGTCATCTTTAGACTTCCTATGTTTCTTAGGAATATTTGGAATATATACATCAGTTCTGTTTTTCAGGATGGGAAAATTCTCTCTATATCCTTTGAAAGATCCTCGTCTAAAAGAGTCCCAGGACTTTATAAACCATTAAGAAAGGTAACGATTTAAAATATGATGAAAAGTAAAGAAGATGCAGTATTGTTTTATCAGGAAAGTGAGCCCCATTCCTTTACTATTGGGATGTTAATGGTTTTGTTTATAGTATTTTTGTTTGGGGTATTTTATGTGAGCCTCGTGTTTTATGATTCGACTTGGTCTGAAGAAATAGTCGACAAAGAGTTGAGTATTAAGCCATCGAAGCAACTTACTAAACTACGAGTGTTAGAGTCAGAACGATTAAATCAACCAATACAATGGGTTGATAAAGAATCAGGAATTGTTCGGGTTCCAATTCAGATTGCGATGAGTTCCATTGTTAAAAAGTATCAAAAGTAATTTAGTTTTTTTTCTTCTTTCTCTTTTTCTTTTTTTAAGTTATCCCGTCTCGGCAACCGAGACGGATAAAGCTACCATAAAAGAGATTGGTATTTTTGAAGAATTGGGAGTTACTCCTAATTTTGGTTTTTCGGTGTCAGGTTCCAATGGCGTTCAGTCCTTGTTTGGGGATGCAATTGATTCTACTCTTCCTACGGTTCTCCAATTTGGATATTTTACCTGTCCAATGCTTTGTGGATTGGTTTCTAACGGCCTTCTAGAAGTTGTAAATGAATGCAGTTTGGATCTTGGAAAAGATTACCAAATTGCGAGTATTAGTATCAGCGATTTTGACACGGTTAAAACTATTGATTCGTATTCTAGAAAATATAAGGGTTCCTTAGAAGAGAGACATGAAAATACCGGATGGAAGTACTTCATTAAAGCGGCTAGCGAACGGAAGACGACCTCAAATATTGACAATGAGTTGGATGTCCTTTCGATTGATGGGTTTGCTAAAGAAGTGGGTTTCAATTACAAATATTTAGTCGAGTCTGGAGAGTATGCTCACTCAGCCGGATTGATTGTTTTGTCTCCTTCAGGAATTGTTACTCGTTACCTCTATGGTGCTCAATTTAGTGAATTTGATTTTAAAATGGCTATAATTGAGGCAAAGGACGACAAGGTAAGATCTAGTATAGAAAGGGTCCTTGTTTTCTGTTATAATTACGACCCTCAGAAACAGGGGTACTCGATTCAGGCAATGAAGGTGATGAGGGTTGGATCTGGGGTTTTTCTTGTGTTATTGTTGTTAGGAATTATTCGTATAGTTAAGAGAAAAAAAAATGAATCAAAAAGCAGATAGTTTAGTAGATAAAGGTGGAGTTTGGTTTTCAGAACCAATTTCAACCTATGCCGCTCAGTCCGATAGTTTATTCTATTTTATATTGATATTGTCCATTATTATGTTTTTTGCAATCGGGTTTGTAATGTTTTGGTTTATGATCAAGTACAAGCGGACGGAAGAACGTCCAGAAGCAGATGGACAATTAATTCACAGTAATTTTCTTGAAATTAGTTGGACAGTTATCCCAACTATATTATGTTTATTCGTTTTTTATTGGGGATATAAAGATTTTTTAACAATGTCTATTCCTCCAGTCGACGCTATGGAGATTAGAGTGACTGGTCAAAAATGGTTTTGGGAATTCGAAACGGCAGACAATGGTTTGAAAACCACAGGTGAGTTTGCTGTCCCCGTTAATACTCCAGTTAAGTTAATCATGACATCTAAGGATGTGATTCATAGTCTCTTCGTTCCTAACTTTAGAATGAAGAGAGATGTTGTTCCTAATCGATATACTCGTGTTTGGTTTGAAGCTGAAAAAACGGGCAGTTACAAATTATTTTGTACCGAATATTGTGGGGATGCACACTCCAAAATGCTTGCCACTGTTCACGTGTTAAGTGATGAAGATTATGAAAAGTGGGTAGACAAAAACCTTTCTAGTGATTCGGTTCCCTTGGATGTAATTGGTAAAAAAGTTTTTGATGTTAAATGTTCGATTTGTCATTCGACTGATGGTTCTAAGAAGGTTGGTCCTACTTGGAAAGGGCTGTTTGGTTCTAAAAGAGTGTTTGAAGATGGCACGAGTCTAGTTGCTGATGATGACTATATTAAAGAGTCAATTAATGAGCCTAGCGCAAAAATTGTGTCTGGATACAAAGGTATTCCAATGACTTCGTTCTTGGGGTCGGTTTCGGATCGTGAGATTGATGGTTTAATTGAGTATATGAAAACGTTAAAATGAGCGGAGACAATAATATGGAACATGAAGTAGATAAGCGAAGTTTTTATGAAGTGAAAAAAGGATTTATGTCCTGGGCAATAACATTGGATCATAAACGAATTGGGATCATGTATTTGGTGTCGGTTTTGATCGGGTTCGGGCTGGGCGGATTATTTGCATTGGCGTTGAGACTCGAATTAATTACCCCAGATAAATTGTTTATGGCGGATAAAATGTATAACCAGTCGTTTACTTTGCATGGTGCTATAATGGTATTTCTGTTTATTATTCCATCTATACCCGCCTCTTTTGGTAATTTTATGTTGCCGTTAATGTTGGGCGCTAAGGACGTTGCATTTCCTAGGTTAAATCTAGCGAGTTTTCATATATTCCTTTTAGGAGCTGCTTTTTTAGTTCTTTCTATCTTTTTAGGTGCCGTTGATACTGGATGGACTTTTTATGCGCCTTACTCATTACATACAGATACAAGTGTTGTTTGTGCGGTATTTGGTGCCTTCATTATGGGGTTTTCTTCTATTTTGACAGGAGTTAATTTTATAGCAACTATTCATTCGCTTAGACCTCCTGGAATGACTTGGTTTAGAATGCCGCTTTTTGTTTGGGCTCTGTATTCCACGTCGATTCTTCAAGTCTTAGCTACCCCCGTTTTAGGGATTACTTTGTTATTGCTAATGGTTGAACGTGTTATGAATATTGGGATATTTGACCCATCACTGGGTGGTGATCCTGTATTGTTTGAACATTTCTTTTGGTTTTATAGTCATCCGGCTGTTTATATTATGATATTGCCTGCAATGGGTGTAATGAGTGAGTTGGTGACGACTTTTTGTAGACGTAATATTTTTGGATACAAATATATCGCTTATTCTAGTATTGCTATTGCTGTAATTAGTTTTTTAGTGTGGGGGCATCATTTGTTTGTAAGCGGTCAATCTGATTTTGCATCCATGTTGTTTTCACTTCTTACATTTTTGGTTGCGATTCCGTCAGCAATAAAGATATTTAATTGGATAGCTACAATGTATAAAGGGTCAATCGATGCTAAGTCTCCTTTTTTATACTTCGTTGCATTTATTCTTCTTTTTTGTATCGGTGGGTTCACAGGTATTGTATTAGGAAGTCTTTCTTTAGATGTTAATCTTCACGATACTTATTTTGTTGTAGCACACTTTCATTACACCATGATGGGTGGAGTTTTAATGGCGTTCTTAGGTGCCGTTCATTATTGGTGGCCAAAAATGATTGGAAAAATGTACAACGAATTATTAGCCAAAATCGCTTGTTTTTTAATAGTTATTGGGTTCAATGTTGTATTCTTCCCTCAGTTTTTGATGGGTGCAAAGGGAATGCCAAGAAGGTATCATGTTTATGATCCTGAATTTCATGTTTATCATGTGATATCGACAGTAGGTAGTTGGATCTTAGCGGTTGGTTTTATTATGGTTCTTTATTATTTGATTCAATCTTTAAGAAATGGAGAAAAAGCGCCCGATAACCCTTGGGGGTCTTTGACTCTTGAATGGAAAACTACCTCGCCTCCAATATTGGAAAATTTTGAGAGTACACCATCTGTAACTTGTGGTCCCTACGAATACAAAGGAAGCCCATCGTGAGCGAATTGGATTCGAAGTTTATAAAGCATGAGGTAGCTCATCATTTTGAAAGTGCAGAGCAAGAGTTTGATACTGCAAAGCTTGGAATGTGGACCTTTTTGGGGCAGGAATTATTATTTTTTAGTGCCCTTTTTGTAGCCTACGCTGTATTTAGATTTCTATATCCCGCTATGTTCTTAGAGGCTCATCGTCACTTATCAGTGAATATGGGATTCTTAAATACCATTGTTTTATTGATTAGTAGTTTTACCATGGCTATGGCAATTAGAAGTGCTCAAGTTAGTAACAAAAAACACACGTTTATTTATTTATTGGTGACGTTGGTATGTGCTGGAATGTTTATGGTTGTGAAATATATGGAGTATATGGAAAAATTTCACCATGGTCTTTTACCTGGAAGATGGTTCACGGGTGAGGGGACTTCAGAGGTATTGCATATCTTTTTTGGTCTTTATTTTTGCTTGACAGGCCTTCACGGTATTCACGTTTTGATTGGGATGGGTTTAATCATTTGGTTATTAATACGGACCCAAAAGGGAGAATTTTATTCTGAATATTACACGCCAGTGGAAATGGTCGGATTGTATTGGCATTTGGTTGATTTGGTATGGATATTTTTATTTCCATTATTATACTTGGTAGGATAAATTATGTCAGAACATTATGTAGTACCTGTTAAGACGTATGTAAAAACATTATTAACATTAATTTTTTTGACGTTTGTGACAGTAAAAATAGCAGAATTTGATTTTGGAAGTTTAAACGTCGCAGTCGCCCTTTTTGTAGCGATGATAAAAGCTACCGTGGTTGCTTTGTTTTTTATGGGTTTAAAATGGGATAAAGGATTTAATGCAGTAATATTGATTACGAGTTTGATTTTTATGGCCATATTTTTCCTTTTAACTTTAGGAGATATAGAAACGCGTGCTCAGACTGACAAGGTTGAGGCAATGAGATTTGGTATTAACAGTCCTGTTAATATTATTGGCGAAGGTCATAGCGAGTCACACTCGAAAAAACATTAAGTTTGGGGGACAGAATGGCTAAATTGTCAGCTTCGGGGTCTCGCGGAAAAAATAATAGAATTATTAATAGTCTTGACGGGGCAAATGTAGTGGGCCCGTCGGATGATTTATCTCTGCCTTACGAATCTTTTGAAAAGGAGATCAATAGCGCTGCCGTTCTTCAGGAAAAGGTACAAGCTCAGTCCCAAAGATACTCACAGTTAAAGATTGGTGTTAAAAAAGAGTTATACAAACTTGAAAAACTTCATAAAATAAAAGTAGATCTTTCGGAAATGGACCAGTATGTTGACGTTCTACGAAAGAAAAAAAGTGAAATCGAAAACGTTTTTTCCAGAAAGAAAGTAATTTTGGTAAAAGATTACGATGAACTTAAACTCCAACTTGAATCAGAAGTTAACGTAATCAAAAAAGAGAAAGACAAAATTGAATTTGAATTGGGTGACATTCGTAGAAATATCGAATTTGATCAGATCGAAAGTTTAAAGAAAATTGAAGATAGACGAGTTTTGATTGAAAATGAAATTGAAAAAAAGCGGGATGATGTTCAGAAAGATCTTAAGGCGAAGGCCCAAGCATTTAAGGATCATGTTTCCGAAGTTAGGGATACCCTTTCTATCCAAAAAAGAGGACTCGAGAGTGAGTTAGAGGTTCTTTCTGCTGAATTTAGTGAAAAGAAAAACCAGATCGAATCTGGATACCTTGAATTCAAAAAGAAATATCAAGAAGATATGGGTATTTTAAACGTAGAATCAGATCTTAAAAAAGAAGAATTGAACGCCGAGATTGAGAAGAGAAAACGTCTTCATGCTAGTAAACTGTCATCTTTAGAAATAGATCTAAAAACGCGAAGAAATGAAAGCGAGAGACTATACAGTTTATTCGAAAAAAGTTTAAGAGAAAAAGAAGAAGTCCTTCATCGACAGTTTCAGGAAAAAGAGAGAAATCTCTATGAACGACTTGAAACACGCAAGATAAAGCTTACTCAGGAAGAGAAAGAGTTTGTAAAAAAGATTGAAGACAATATTCTTAAAAACGAAAACAATCGTGTTTTCGAGGAACAAAAGTTTGAAAATGATAAAAAGTTGCTTCTGGATCAGTTAGATGCTTTTAAGTTAACAATAGATGGAAAGTGCAAAGTTTATGAAAAAAAGGAAATGGAACTAAGCAAACTCAAAGTTAATGAGTCTAAGGATAAATTGATTTTCGAATTAACAACGCAAAGCCGATTGAAAATCGAAAAGATGGAAGACGAATACAGAGCGACGTATCAATCCAATTTATCTGATTTGGCTTCTAAAAGTAGGAAACTTACCGAGAAATACAATGAAAAATGTAAAAATCTTAATGATCATGAACACGCTATCCAAGAAAAATTTGTTAGAAAAATTGGGGTTTTTGAAAGAGAGATTAGTAGCATTAGGACTGACTATGACAATGCTGTTGAAAAGGCAGAGGCCTCGTTTATTAAGAGGGAAAGTGAGGTTGAACTCCTTTTTGACAATAAGCTAGATAAGCTTAAGTCAGGTCTAGAGTCCCAGGGAAAGAGACTATCCATTATTCACGATTCTAAAGTTTCTGAATTGAACACTCAGATTTCTAAAAATAATGATGCCTTTAATGCAAAGGTCGAAGAGTTAGAAAGCGAGTATCAACGAAAAACTGACGCCTTCGAAGTTCTTCAAGCCAAGAGCGAAGAAGATACTACGAGACGTAGATTTACTTTAGAAAAGAAAATTAATACCCAGCAAGCCAGTTTGGAGAAAGAATTTAAAGAATTGAAGGACGTGCTTGAAGCAAAGGTTCTAAAAAGGGAAAGTGATTTGGGCTTTTTGTTTTGTCAGCTGGGTTCCCAATTCGATGAAAAGAGTCTTGAATTAGATAATCGATATCTTGAGAAAGTTCAAGCATCCGAAAAGGCCCTTTTTTATAAAAACGAAGTAAATAAAAAGAAGTATAATGAATTAAAACATAAATTGGAAAAGCGTACATCGTTACGAGACCAGGAACTTGAAGAAAAATATCAACAGATGTTTTCTGGCTTGGAATCTGAGTATTTGGAAAAAATGAATGAACTTACTCTAAATCATAAGGCGAAATTTAGTCGGCTCGACACTACTTTCTCTAATCGGGAGTCTGACTTAGACGATTTATACAAGAAAAAATACACTGTTCTCGACAAAAAGTTCGAAGATAAGAACAAAAGATTGGAAGAAAAATTTGTTGAGAAGAAAACAAGTTTGTCCGATAGCTACAACGTGAAAGCGATTTCTTTAGAGCGTTCGTTTGAAGAGCAAGAAAAAGAGTTGAATCGTGAATTTGATTCGAAAAGTAAAGATCTCGTTAAGGATTTAAGTCAAAAAACGAGTGAATTGGAATCAACCTTTAAAGATAGAAGCTTATTTTTGGAGAAAAAATTCGAGAAAAAGAATGAGGCTTTGAGAGCAAGAGAACTTAAGATTGAGGATGAAAAAGCGGTTGTGAATAAAGAAAAGTCCGATTTGAGGGCTTCTTTGTTGAGGGACAATGAGCAGAGGATTCAAGATGATGTGGAGCGTTTAATTAAGCTAGAGAAAAATAGGCACATTAATTTGCGAGATAAATTAAATAGTGAAATTGATGAATTGAAAAATCGGTTAGAAAATAGTGCCGCTAAAGAATCTTCCGAGCTATTGAGCAAGAAGAGTGAAACAGGAGATGTTTCTAATCAAGAATTGGAACAATTAAAAAAGGAATTCGACGCACTATCAAAGTCAAATAAAAAGTTAAAAGCTGCCTTTTTGGATATCGATGCGAATAACGCAGAACTAAATAGTCGGTTAAAAGTTAGCAATTCCTCAGTTTTGGCATTGGAAAGTCAGATTTCTAGTTCTTTTGGAAGTGGAGACCTTAAAGCAGAGCTCGAAGTTAAGCTTAAAAAGGCTGATAGTAAAGTATCCGAGCTTACATTAGTTAATACTGAAATGGTTCAACGCTTAAATAAGGCAATAGAGATGTCAAATTCGGACAAAAAAAGGGCTGACAATTTAGATGGTTTAGTCAAAAATTTATCTAATCAATTGCAGGAAAAGTCTCGTAATGCCCACAATGAACACCTGGGAAATGATAAGAAGGTTGTCTCAGCTCAAAATAAAAAGGCGATTAAAGTTCTTCGTTCGAGGTCTAGATAACAATGTCTGATTCAAACGCTCAGGGACATTTTAAAAACATATTGGATTTGATTAAACTAAGAATCACTGTGATGCAATGGGTTACTTTTGCAATGGGTTTTTGGCTTGGGAATATTGGACAATTTGATCTTATAACGTTTGTTTACGGATTAATCGGAACAGGACTCGTTGCTTCAGGAGCAGGCGCTATTAATCATGCTATGGAAAAAGACATAGATAGGCTTATGAATAGGACAAAAAATCGTCCTTTGCCAACAGGTGTTTATTCTACGAGCGCTGTAGTTGGACTAAGCTTTCTACTTCTTGGTATTGGAAGTAGCATTCTTTTTTTTAAGGTCAACTTATTGACGGCTGTTTTGGCAGTCCTCACATATGGGTTCTACGTAATTTACACTGTTTCAAAAAAATACACCTCATTAAACACGTTGATTGGAGCTATACCTGGCGCTATGGCTCCTTTGGGGGGCTGGGCGGCTTCTTCTGGCACACTAAATTTAGACGCATGGGTGTTTTTCATTATTCTATTTGTTTGGCAGCTCCCTCATTTTTACGCTATCGCATGGATGTTTAAGGATGATTACGAGAGTGCTAAACTAAAAATGATTTCCTGCTTTGACGTTGATGGCAGTAGAACGTATCGACAGATATTGATCACTATTGTTTTATTGATAGTTGTTTCAGTTTATCCATATTTTACGGGAATGTTGGGGTCAATATATTTGTTCGGAAGTATCTGTCTTGGATGCTTTTTCTTAATAAATGGGTTAAAATTCAATAAAGATCGATCAATATTAAGGGCGCGGAAAATTATGAGAGTTTCAATTATATATTTACCACTTTTACTATTGGTAATGATAATAGACATTCAATTGATGATTTGAATTTTGAGTTCAAGATAAGGATATAACGTGAATATATATAAGTTATCGGGATTATTATTAAGTATAGCTATTCTTATTTTTGTCTATTTAGCTAAAGACGCATTAAATAAAAAACAGGATTTGGAAGTCAAGAAGAATTTGGGTTTGACTTCTCTATTTTCAAGTCTTCATATTTTTATTTTAGTTTACTTTTTTTATCAATTTGATTTTATTGTTGGGCTGAAAATAGGATACCTTTTTAGACAAATTTTTGCTTTTTTATTGGTTATAAATAATGGGTTAGTTATACTGGCAAGTCCTTATTTTATTTTAAATGTTTTAGGACTTGTTTTTGATATTGAAAAGAATCGATCGAAATTGATAAATATTTGTAATTATTGGATTGGAATTTCATTGTTTGGTTCAGTTGTTTATTTTTCTCTTTTATTAGTATAAGGATGTCTATGAAAAAAATTATTTTAGCCCATACTCAAGGGTTTTGTGCTGGTGTTTCTAATGCAGTGGATGTTGTTAACATGGCCTTAGAAAAGTACGGGAAACCTATTTATGTAAGGCACCAGATTGTCCATAACACATGGGTAATAGAAGACTTCGAAAAAAAGGGAGTCGTGTTTATAGAAAATATTGGGGATGTTCCAAATAAAAGTGTAGTTGTTTTTAGCGCACATGGCGTTTCGCCTGGAATATACAAAGAAGCGCAAGATAAAAAGATACATGTTGTTGACGCGACATGTCCTCTTGTTAAAAAGATTCATAGACAAGCGAATCGGTATTCAGATAGAAAAATGCCAACTATTTTGATCGGGCATAAAGGGCATCAGGAATTAGTTGGGACATCTGGATACGTCGATAAAGAGTTTCTTCATATAGTGGAAGATGTTCATGATGTCGACAAATTGGAAATCGACGAAAATGAATCAGTCGCTTTTATCACACAAACAACTCTTTCTATTTCTGATACGTCCGAAATAGTCGACAAATTGAGGGAAAAATTTCCTAATTTGAATAAACGACCTAAAAATGACATTTGCTACGCTACCCAAAATAGGCAAGACGCCGTTTTAGAATTAGCCAAAGAAAGTGATGTTGTTGTTATTTGTGGATCACCGAATAGTTCTAATAGTAATAGACTAAGAGAGACTGCAGAAAAATGCGGTACAGATGCTTATATTATTGATTCGGAAAAAGAGTTTGAATTTGAGTGGATAGAAGGTAAATCTGTATTAGGAATAAGTTCGGGGGCGTCTGTACCACGATATATTGTAGATCAGTTGGTAGCTCGTGTGAGAGAAAGATATCCTCTGATAGGAGTTTCAGAGGGGGAAGACGTAGAAGCTGGTATTCAGTTTCCACTTCCACTAGTGTAAATATTTTTGATTAATTTTTAGGTAACCCATGAATACAAACATTGAAGAATCACGATCTTTAAATCTCGATTTTGGAAAACTCAAAAAAGCAGGTGGTATCGAAACAGATGTCTTACCGGTAGTCGTTCAAGATTTTGTTTCGAAAGAAGTTCTTGTCTTAGGGTATATGAATGAATTGGCGTTTGAAAAAAGTTTTCAGACTGGAAAAGTGGTTTTTTGGAGTACATCAAGGAATGAATTGTGGGAAAAAGGAAAAAGTTCCGGAAACGAACTATTCATTCTCGATGTTTTTGTAAATTGCGAACAAAATTCATTATTGATAATGGTCAACCTAAAAGGCGTTGGCGCTTGCCATACAAAAGCCACCAGCGACGGTTCAAAGTCTACGAAATATAGAAAATCTTGTTATTATAGACGCGTTGATACGAACGGAACGATGAGTTTCGTCTGACGCGATTGGAAGATTTTTTTTGAGTTCTACTAAACTGATATACTTAGTTTAGTTTGATTGTTTATAAGCTTCAATAAAGCCTTCAATAGGATATTCTTGTAAACCCCATTCTTTAATTCCACCTTTAAGAATTTTAATGTTAGTAAACCCTCTGTTAACGAGGTGCTTAGCTAAATTTTCAGATAATGGGCATGATTTGGAGAAACAGTACGCAATTATTGGGTCACTTGGGTTTAATAATGAAATGCGTTTATTTAAGGTATCGGAATATGGATATGCAAAAAAGGAGCCAGGTATGTGCAATTTGTTATAATCTTTTTTTGGACGAGCGTCCATAAATAGTGAATTCTTTTTGTTGAACTCAATAAACGCTTCATTTACAGTTATAAAAGAGTATCCGGATCCTTTTTTAATGATTTTTCTAAGATCTTTTTTAGTGAGTATTTTGTATTCATTTTCCGACTTATTGTCTAATCCTAACGCTGATAGGATTGGGCTTTTAAAAATCACAGAAATTCCGATGATGAATATCCCAATAATAAGAAATAATGGAAATAATTTGTGTCTTGTTAGATTCATTGTTTATTATATTCCTCTATGAAGTGTCTCTTACAACGCGTAACGCATGCTAGCGTTAGAATAGATGATAAAGTTTACTCTTCGATTCAACAAGGATTATGTTTGTTTTTAGGTATTTCAAAAATGGACGCTACGAAAGATATTGATTACTTAACTAGAAAAATTCTTAATTTAAGAATTTTCGAAGATGAAGACGGTAAGATGAATAAGTCGGTTCTTGATATTCACGGGGAAATTTTAGTTGTTTCGCAATTTACTTTGTACGGAAACTGCGAAAAGGGGAGGCGTCCAAGTTTTGGAGAGGCTGCACTTCCCGAGGACGCAAACACGTTATATCAAGAATTTGTGACTAGATTGAAACAGGAGCTCCTTGCTATCAAGACGGGGGTATTTGGAGCGAGTATGAAAATAGATTTAGTAAATGATGGACCCTCGACTTTTTTATTAGAGAGTCCAATAAGGTCTTAGTTATATAAATAGCATCGATCTGAATATACTATGAAAGTGATATTCAGATCGATAGTCAATTTGTGTTTGTTGTAGACTCCTTTAAAGGACACTCCACGTTTTTTTAGATAGTTCGACATAAGGTCGAATTTCATTTACTAGATTTTCGAACTCAGGAAATTTAAGACTTTGAGGTCCGTCAGAAAAGGCCTTTTCTGGATTTGGATGAATTTCAATCATGATTCCATCCGCTCCAGCCGCAATAGCAGCTTTACTCATTGTTTCAATTAGTTCTTTTCGCCCCGTACCATGACTTGGATCCACGATGACTGGTAAATGGGTCATTCTTTTTAAAGCAGGAACAGCGTTTAAATCTAAAACATTTCTGTATGCCTTTTCAAATGTTCGAATGCCTCTTTCGCAAAGAATCACGTTGTAGTTTCCTTCAGACATAATATATTCCGCTGACATCATTAATTCTTCTAGCGTAGATGAAAGGCCTCTTTTCAAAAGGATAGGTTTTTTTAATTTCCCAACTTCTTTTAAGAGTGCAAAGTTTTGCATGTTTCGTGCACCAATTTGAATAACGTCTGCGTAGCTATTCACTAATTCTGTATTTTGTGGATTGAGTAATTCTGTAACAATATGAAGACCCGTCTTCTTTTTTGCTTCTAACAGAATTTTAAGACCTTCTTCCTCAAGACCTTGGAAGCTGTAAGGAGATGTACGAGGTTTAAATGCACCCCCTCTAAGAAATTGACCACCTACTTTTTTAACAGAATCTGCACAAGAAGTTGTTTGTTCTTGAGTTTCTACTGAGCATGGGCCTCCCATTAATACAAACGAGTTTCCACCTATTTCAGTGTTTCCAACTTTAATTATTGAAGATTCTTTTTTTGTTGATAAGGAAGCTAATTTGTAAGGCTGTTGAATTGGCATAACAGAGGCCACTCCTTCCATCGAAACTAATGATCGAAGTCTATCTTTAGCTTTCGTTCCTACTGCCCCAATAACAGTATTCTCTATTCCTTTGATTACGTGAGCGTCATATCCTAAGCTTTCGACTTCGAGTACGACTGCCTGAATAGATGCTTCATTTGCTTTGTTTTTCATTATAATTATCATTTAATGTTCCCTTCTATTTATAAGACTTATTTTCAATCATTGCCAGTAAACTATTTATTAAAAAAATTTGGTAAATTATATCACGATTTCCTCGATTCTTTTAGAATAATGAGAGTACGAAGACGTAACTCTTGATTGTTTTTGATAGGAATTACGCTAAGCTTGATACATTTATTATCTTTGCATTCGATGGGATGGTTGATGGTTTTTACGTCATCGGTAATCGTATTTGCAACGATTTGGAGAAATTCTGGATTACTAATTTTTCTCGAAATAATTTGACCTAATATTTCGGAAGGAAGTAATCCCAAGATTTGTTCGCTTATATGATTTATATGAGTAACAACCTTGTCGTTGTTGATGATAATTATTCCGTCCGTTACTTGGCTTAGGATTTCTTTATGCGTATGAATCCATAACGAAAGGTTTTCTGTTTTAATTTGACTGAATGTTAAATAGAGCTGAAGAACTTGAGATACATTAGTAAGTATTTCTTGTTGAGTTTTTCCTTCTGAAAGATCGACACAAGACGTTAAAAGGTTCCGGTCAGAGAGCGATTCCTTTGTCATCTCATTAAGCGTTTTAGTAAACCATCTATTATCTATATAAATAACGAATAGTATGATTGAACATGAAACGCCACTTCCAGCTAGAATTCCTAAAAATGTTTTTTCTAATTTAATGATCAATGCAGGATTAAAATTAAAATCACTAATAAGTTGACTAAGAAATATGTAGGCAGACGTCGCTATTCCCGTCATACATAAGAAAAACAATATAATTAGTTTGGTTAAATAATTTAGTTGAAATAATTTTTTAGTCATAATGAATCCTTTGCTAGGAAGGAATTAAGTTTTTCGTCCGTTCCAAACATAACGAGTAAGTCATTTTTTCTTAAGGGGTAGTTGGGATCTGGAATATCCATCATTTTAATGGAATAGCGAATTTCTCCTGTGTCATCCACTTCAGGGACACGCGTTTTAATCCCGACTACATTTATTCCGTAATGGGATCTCAAATGAAGTTCTTTTAGTGCTTTTCCGATTAAAAATTCGGGAACGACCGTATCAATAATAGAGTGCCTATCTGATATTTCTATATATTTGTTAATGTTTTTTGTAGAAATAGAATTTGAAAATTGAATCCCCATTTCTTTTTCAATATTTATTATGTAGTCAATACTCATTGATTTAAGAATGGATTCTTGCAAAGGATTGATAGCACGAACATATATTTTTTTAATTCCCATACGTTGAAGAAGTGCCGTGGTAAGAAGACTTGCTTGAACATTTGAACCCATTGCTACAATAACCTTGTCTACAGAATGAATATTAATTGCACGCATATCTTTTTCGTCTGTCGAATCTACAATGACGGAATCTGAAACCATATCTTTGATATTCATGATGACATCTTTGTTTTGGTCGATAGCCGTCACTTCAAAACCTTTTTGAGTTAAGCTAATTGCTATTTGAGTTCCAAATTGACCCAGCCCGATTACAGCTATATTTTCCATATCATTTCCTTTTACGCAGTAAGAATATTTTCTTCTGGATAGTCAAAACGCTCAATTTGCGTTTTTTTGTTGGTAAGAGCAAACGCAAATGTTAGCGGACCGACTCTTCCAATAAACATAATTAATATTACAGTTAATTTGCCTCCAAAAGATAGGTCTTGTGTAACATCAAGGGAGAGTCCAACTGTGGCGAATGCTGATACAGTTTCAAATAGACCCTGAACGAAGCTTATATTCTCTGATTTTAATAAAAGAAACGAAAAGAAAACAATCACAAGGATAGATAGCACTAAAATTGTGACAGATCTGAGGGTGTTCTTACTAGATATTTTTCTTCCAAATAAATGGTTTTTGGGATTTCCAGTCATTTGGTTCCAAAAGGTAACAACCAGTATTCCAAATGTAGTTGATTTTAAACCGCCCCCTGTCGAACCAGGCGATGCTCCAACAAACATTAAAACAATCAGAATAAGCAATGTTGATTGCTGCAAAGATGCAGTTGCTATGGTATTAAATCCTGCAGTTCGGCTTGAAACGCTGAGGAAAAAAGACACTAGAGTTTTATCAAAAATATTGTAGGCACTCAATGCAGAATTATATTCTGAAATCAATATAAATAAGGTTCCAAAGATAATCAGGCATCCCGATACAACCAACGCTAATTTTGTTTGTAGCCTAAGGTGTTTAAATTTGAAGGTTTTGAATCGAGGATGGAGAATATCGTAGAGAACGGGGAATCCAAGTCCTCCTAAAATGATAAGTATCGCAAGCGTAAGCATAATAGGAATATTTGTGGAAAACGAAGTGAAGCTGTTTGTAAAAAGCGAAAATCCAGCGTTGCAAAATGCAGATACGGAATGAAAGACCGAATAATAAATACGAGCGCCATGGCTGTTAAAAGACACGGGCCACGCAAAGTAAAGAATGACAGCTCCTAAGACCTCAAAAATTAAGGTGAATTTAAACAACAGTTTAAATATTTGAACCGATTCATCAAAGTTACTTGAATTAAATATGGATTGAAAATTATGAGATTCTTTTTGAGAGAACTTTTTTTGAATCGCGAGAGCGAAAATAAGGGAAAAGGCCATGATTCCTAGTCCCCCAAACTGGATAAGGCCTAGTATTATTGTTTGCCCAAACAAAGAATACGTTTGTGAAATATCAAGAGTCGTAAGGCCGGTTACGCACATCGCAGAAGTGGCCGTGAAAAGAGCGTCAATAAATGAAACATGGCCAACTGAGTTTGAAGAAATAGGCATGCTTAAAATAAGTCCACCAACTAATATCGGGTAAATAAAACCTAGCAAAACCATTTGCATCGGGGACAACTTTATTTTTGAAAAGACGAGCGAGATATGGGAAAACCTCCCTAGAAAAATAACTAGCAGAGCCAGTTGGGCAATAAAAAGTTTTGGGAAAAATTGGATAGGAGGAATGTATTCGATGAAAAGTGGTAAAAATGCGATGAGATCTGTGGGTCGGGAAATAAACTTTTTGAACGATCTATGAATAATAAATCGAATTAATGTTTCAAATATGAAATAGAAAAAGATACCATCTATAATAGTAATAAATATGTGACTTTTTTGCCCAAAATTAAAGGCAACATCAAGTACGAATAAAAATGTGATGAGTAGACAGGTTAATCCGGATATATAGTCAAAAAAAGCGAAAACTTTTGAACGCATGAGTTTATAGTACCTAGTTAAAGAATAAGAGGTAAGGGTTTGGTAGGAAAATATCGTTTAGGGATTCAGATCGTAATATTAATAATATGTTCATTTATTGGATTTAAATTATCGCATTTTTTGAATCAAAATTATCAGGTTTCGGTTGTCGTCGGGGAGTCGATGGCCCCCTCGTTTTCATCGGGAAACATCGTTGTTTTAAAAAAGAATGTTGAGAAGATCTCCCTTGATTTAGGAGATGTTATCGTTTTTCGTCGCGAATTTTCTGATAAAAAGCGATTTACTAAAAGAATTGTGGGAATCCCTGGAACAAAAGTTGAGCGTTCTGATTCTTACATCAAAGTTGGAGGCAGGACATACGACCTTTCTTTTCAACGAGGGAGACTTGATGTTAAAGATGTTCTCTATGAAATAATCCCCGAGGCGTCTTATTTTGTAGTTGGGGACAACCTAAATAAATCGTATGATTCTCGGCATTTCCAATACGATAGGTCTATAGGAAGAAATTATATTTATTTTAGAGAGATAGATGGAGTAGTATCTTTTATATTGTGGCCCTTTTGGAAGGTGGGCTGGAAAGAAATGGATAGGCTTTAAAGAAAACAACTATCCAGTCTGAGGAGTTATGACACTGTCTCAGAAATAAGGTAAACTAGAATTTGAGAAAAAATGAGGGTAAATAATTAGTGATGAATAAACTGAAACAATTTTATAAAAAATGGGATGACTATAAACAGACTCTCAAAAATAGTTCCGAGTCAAAAAAAAGATTGCTTTTTAGTGGCTTAGACTTGGGAGAAACATTGTTAACCGCTTTGTTGATGGCTTTGTTTATTAAAACGTTTTTTGTTCAAACGTCTAAAATCCCGACCGGATCGATGATTCCAACTTTAAATCCCCCTCTTTCTAGGCCGTTAGTTCCATATATCAACACACTCGATAAAATAGTGACGGCTCCGTTTCCAAAAATGCCAAGTGATTGGTTGTTAGTGAATAAAATTATTTATGATTTCAGAGCCCCCCGTAGAGGTGAGATCGTCGTGTTTAAGTCTCCTAGATCCGGAGAAAAAACGGAATGGGTCAAGCGATGTGTTGCTTTGCCTGGAGAAACGGTGCAAATGAAGTCTGGAAGGGTTTACATAAACGGAAAAATTATGGGCTTTCCTGGAGTTGATATTAGGAGAGATTATAGTGAATTTGGTCCTTATACATTACCAGACGACGGTTACTTTATGGTGGGAGACAATAGAGGAAACTCGAATGATTGTAGACGATGGGCGGACGATCCTCTCGTAAACCGTTCTTATGTAAAACGAAGTGAAATTGTAGGTAAAGCCTTTTTTACCTTTTTCCCTTTTTCTCGAATGAGGGTGTTGAGATAGTCGTTCAAAGGTCCATTAGTGAAATTCAAATTATTTTGAATGGCAAGAAAACGATTCTTACGGACGATGCTATAACAATTTCTAAATTGGTCACAAAACTTAATTTAAACCGTAAAAATATTGTTGCTGAATTAAACGGAGAGTTGATTAATCAATCCAAATTTGATGACTGCATATTGGAAGACAATGATAATTTGGAACTCATTCGTTTTGTAGGTGGGGGAACGCTGTAATTTTTGGTATAATATATCGCTAATTAGGAAGCTTCGTTTCGACCACCTATACTCGGTAAAAAAGAAAGTTTTAAATTGTTAATTTACTAGGAGAAATATATGACGCAAAAATATGACGCTGCTCAGATTAAAGTATTAGAAGGACTGGAAGCTGTTCGGAAACGACCAGGTATGTATATTGGAAATACAAGTAAGTCTGGTTTGAATCATTTAATATTCGAAGTTGTTGATAATAGTATTGATGAAGCGATGGCAGGGTATTGCACTGAAGTATTTGTGACAATCGAAGAAGGAAATGTTGTTACGGTTGTAGATAACGGTCGGGGTATCCCTATCGATATTCATAAAGAAAAAGGAATTCCAGCTGCGGACGTTGTTATGACTACTCTTCATGCCGGTGGAAAGTTTGAAGGGGAAGGATATAAAATTTCTGGCGGATTACACGGTGTAGGTATTTCTGTCGTAAATGCTTTGTCAGAGTGGCTGGAAATGGACGTTGTTAGAGGGGATAGACGATATAAACAAAAATATTTTAGAGGAGATCCTAAAAAATTAATTGGCGAATATCAAGATGTTTCTGGTGTTCCATCTGGAACAATTATTCGGTTCATGCCAGATGTAAAGATATTTGATACGCTAGAATTTACCTCTGAAGTTATTAATCACAGATTAAAAGAACTTGCTTTTCTAAATCCTGGAATCGTTATTCACTTTAAAGACTCAAGATATGAAGTTGTTGTTGAAAACACATATCAATTTGAAGGTGGAATTAAGTCTTATGTAGAGTCTATTAACGAGAGCAAAGCGACGCTTTTTAGACCTCCAATATATTTAAAAAAAGAGAGAGATAATTACCAAATTGAAGTTTCCCTTCAATATGTCTCTGATTATTATGATGAACACGTCATTAGTTTTGCGAATAACATTCGTACTAAAGAAGGTGGTACCCATTTAGCTGGGTTTAGAACGGCGCTAACGCGTGTTATCAACAATTTTGCTAGAAAATATGATTTGTTGAAAGATAAATCCTCCAATTTCTCTGGGACAGATTTAAGAGAGGGTTTATCTGCTGTAGTAAGTGTTAAATTGCCAAATCCTCAATTTGAAGGACAAACTAAAACAAAATTGGGAAACTCAGAAATGAAAGGAATTGTAGATTCCTTAACTGATGAAGGATTAACCGATTTTGTCGAAACGAATCCTAGTGTTGCAAAGCTTATTATTAATAAAGCGTTGATTGCTCAAAGAGTTAGAGAAGCAACTAGAAAAGCACAAGAGCTGGCTAGAAGAAAAACGAGTTTGGAAAGTACAACATTACCAGGTAAATTGGCAGATTGTTCAGATTCGGATCCCGCTAATTGTGAAATTTATTTAGTTGAGGGAGATTCTGCTGGAGGATCTGCTAAACAAGGACGAGATAGAAATTTTCAAGCAATTCTTCCTTTGAGAGGAAAAGTTTTAAACGTTGAAAAAGCTAGAATTGATAAGATTTTGGCAAATGAAGAAATTAGAAATTTAATAACAGCGATAGGTCCTGAAGTTATTAAGGGATTATCGGGAAGAGATTTAGACGAGGATGATGAAAACAGAGATCCTCAGGAAATTTTAAAGAAACTAAGATATCACAAAGTAGTAATCATGACGGATGCCGATGTCGATGGTGCCCATATTCGAACATTGTTATTAACGTTCTTTTTTAGATATGCTCGTGAAATGATTGAAGCTGGTGCTCTTTATATTGCTCAGCCGCCTCTGTTTTTAGTTAAAAATGGTAGCTTTAAAAAGTATCTATACAATGAAGCTGCATTAGAGGAAACGTTAGCGGAAATTGGAAAAGAAAAAACATCAATCCAACGGTATAAAGGTCTAGGGGAAATGAATCCTGACCAATTGTGGAATACAACGTTGGATCCTGAAAGACGAACGATGCTTCAAATTACGATGGAAGATGGGGAAGCTGCGGACGAAATATTTACATTATTAATGGGAAATAAAGTCGAGCCAAGACGAGAGTTTATAGAGAAATATGCTAAAACTGTTCGTTGGATTGATATTTAGGAGAATAATATGACAGAACAAAATGAACTTTTTGAAGATGATTCCATAAATACGATTACTATCGACGATGAGATGAAGTCGTCTTACATCGAATATGCGATGTCTGTAATTGTGGGTAGAGCGTTGCCTGATGTTAGAGACGGTTTAAAGCCGGTGCATCGTCGAATTCTTTATTCTATGTATAACGCTGGATTTACTTCTGGAAAACCATATAAAAAATGTGCTCGTATCGTTGGAGACGTGCTAGGTAGATATCACCCTCATGGAGATACTGCTGTATATGATTCTTTAGTAAGAATGGCACAAGATTTTTCACTGAGATATTGTTTAGTCGACGGCCAAGGTAACTTTGGGTCTGTTGATGGGGATAATGCGGCTGCTATGAGATATACAGAAGCAAAAATGACTCGAATTAGTATGCGTATCTTGGACGACATAGAAAAAGATACGGTCGACTTTGTTGATAATTTTGACTCTTCTCTGCAGGAACCAACTGTTCTTCCAACTCGATTACCAAACTTATTATTAAATGGGTCTTCTGGAATTGCTGTTGGTATGGCGACAAATATTCCTCCTCATAACTTGAATGAAATTTTGGATGGATTGACGGCTTACATTGATAACCCTGAAATTGAAGTTGATGAGTTGATGACTCATATTAAAGGACCTGATTTTCCAACAGCTGGTTTGATATGTGGTCGTGAAGGCATTGAAAAAGCATATAGAACTGGCCGTGGAAGTGTTCTTATTCGTGCTAAAACTAGTTTTGAAGAGTCTAAGAAAAAAGGTAAACAAGCAATTATTGTTCATGAATTACCTTACCAAGTAAATAAATCTAATTTAATAATTAAGATAGCAGAGCTTGTGCAAGAAAAGAAAATTACAGATATCACAGACTTAAGAGACGAGTCTGATAGAAAGGGAATGAGAATCTACATTGAGCTTAAGCGAGATTCAATTCCTGAAGTTGTTTTAAACCAATTGTATAAACATACCCAACTGCAAAATACCTTTGGCGTTAATATGGTTGCTCTTGTAAAAGGAGTGCCTAGAGTATTAACGTTGAAAAAGATTCTTACGCATTATCTGGAGCATAGAAAAGAAGTTGTTGTTCGCCGAACTCAATATGATTTGAATAATGCAAATGCGCGACAACATATTTTGGAAGGTCTAAGAATTGCTCTTCATAATATAGATGCCGTTATTAAGTTAATAAAAGAATCGGATAGTCCAAGCGTTGCAAAGCAAGGCTTAATGTCTTCTTTTTCATTGTCAGAGAAACAGTCTCAGGCAATTTTGGATATGAAGTTACAACGATTAACCGGACTAGAGCAGGGTAAAATTGAGAATGAATATGCTGAGTTAGTTAAGAAAATTGCTGACTTGGAAGATATTTTGGCTAAGGATTCACGAGTGTTATCAATCATTAAATCTGAACATGCTGATATTAGAGAACGCTTTGGTGATGAGAGACGAACTGAGATAGGCGAGCCGGTAAAAAGTATGGAATTGGAAGATTTAATTCCTGACGAGCAAGTTGCAGTTTTGATTTCTAAAAAGGGTTTCGTTAAACGAGTTCAAATATCAATGTTCAAGAAGCAGTTAAGGGGAGGTCGTGGAATTAATAGCATGACAACTCGAACTGAAGATATTATTGATCAATTAATCGTCACAAGAAATCATGACTATTTACTTTGTTTTACAAGTAGAGGCCGCGTTTTTAAATTGAAAACGTATACTCTTCCAGAAGCGACTCGTCAGAGTAAGGGTGTTTCGTTAGCTCATTTTCTTGAATTTGATGACAAAGAAATTCTTACTACTGTAATTCCAGTATCTACATTTGATACCGATGAATATTTGGTTATGGCTACTTTGAAAGGTGTCATTAAAAAAGTAGATATTCGAGCATTTATACACTTTAAAAATAGGTCTATCGCCGCATTGACATTAGATGATGGAGACCATTTGAAATGGGTACGACGTACTGACGGTGAAAGAGATATTTTACTTGTTACTTCTGCAGGGATGGTTATTCGATTTGATGAAGATCAAATTAGAAGTATGGGCCGAACAGCAAGAGGTGTAAGAGGTATTAAGATTAAAGAAAATGATACGCTTGTTAATATGAGTTCTGTCGAAAAAGATGCGAAGCAACTTCTTTCGTTAATTACGAAAAAAGGATACGGTAAGAACCTAAAAGTTGATGAATTTAAACGTCAAAATAGAGGTGGTATTGGAGTTATGTCTCTTCGTTTTAGAAAGACAATAAAGTCTGATGCTGTAGTTGATTCGGCCGTTGTTAATTTAGAAGACGAAGTCATGTTTGTTAGTCAAAAGGGAACATTGTGTCGACAATCTGTCGCTAAAATTTCCGTTCAGAGACGAGAGTCTCAGGGTGTTAGAGTTATCAAGCTTGATGATAAAGACACGGTAATGTCTATGGCAAAAGTTGTCGCAGACGATGAAGAAGAGGATGTTATAGCGGGAGCAGAGTAGGTATGTTGACGAGATGGCTTATGCTTAATCGTCAATTCATTGGGGTGAAGAGATTGAGAACCCTTTTGACCAGCTGCATTATTCTTGTAGCAGGGATTATTTCAGTCGGGTACGATTACCCGACTGAAATTGAGATAATGTTATCCGGTGGCGTTTCCGTCAGAAAAGATATTTCCAAAAAATCTAAACAAATTGGGTATGCGTATAGCGACTACAAATATGTAGTTAATGATTTTGTGGTTGGTTACTATAAAATAAGGTTATCTGATGGAAAATATGGATGGTTGTTTGCTAATCCGAAAAAGCCTTGGGTAAAAGAAAGTAAGAATGGGGAATTCGTAAAGATTACTCATAAATCGGCCATTAATGTTAGAGAATATCCATTTGATACATCGAGCGATATCGTAAGTATCGCGTCCCCTGGTGAATCATTCCAAATTTTAGGTATCAGATCGTCCTATTATAAAATTGTGTTGCCCTCTAAAAGAAAAGGATGGGTTTATGCTAATAGCCCTAAAAAAAATTGGATGAGGGTTTCGAATACAAGTCGCGCGGGAAAAAAGAAAACGAATATTACCCCTGTTAAAATGAGTAGCGAAGAGAAACACTTTTATATTAATTTTGAAGATGAATTACCGGTTAGCAACGGCGATGTTTCTTTACATCAAACAGAATATATTGACGAAAGTGGAGGTAGTATAAGTCTATACGAGTCTAATTCGAGTGAAATTAAATTTACGTTCGTTAATTTAGTTGAATCGGATAGTCCAGATAAGTTGATTTTAAGGCACTTATCTCAAAGAACGGATGACGATGACTTGAAAGGGAGAGCTCCTATCGATATTACAATTAATAGTAATTCTGTTGTGCATAGTCTTGATCCGGGTTCTCATGATTTATTTGAAGATATTTTAAATATTTCAAAGTTCGTAAAATACGGAGAAAATAAGGTGTCTATCAAACTGAAAGATGCAAATACTCCATATAGAATACAATCTCTCCAAATAAAATAAGATACGTCTAATTTCGCGCGATGCATTGAGTTTTGAATTTAGACACTTGTTCAAGACGTTCATCCGCAATAAACTTTACAATGAAAGTCCACAAAGCAATCGCTAGTTAGTAATAACTAGAGGAAAGTCCGGGCTCCATAGGGTAGGATGCCTCCTAACAGGAGGGGGGAGTAATCCCATAGCTAGTGCAACAGAAAAGATACCGCCTTTTAATTTTTATAAGGTAAGGGTGAAATCGTGGGGTAAGAGCTCACGGCGGTTCATAGCAATATGGACGTTGGTAAACCTCATCCGGAGCAAGCCCAAATAGAGGAAGAGATGCGACCCGTATCACTTGGATTCCTGGGTTGGGTGCTTGAGCCTTTTTGTGAAGAAAGGCCTAGATAAATGATTGCATAGACAGAACCCGGCTTATTGTGGACTTTCA
>JABIPA010000009.1 GCA_018698675.1 bacterium
GTCGGTTTTGGTTGAATTATGAAATATTGATCGATAATTTCCAGTATCAATAAAGGGTTTGGTTATGGCTCCATATACATCCGTTTGAAACAAATCATTTAAATTAACTCGGTCTCGTTTTGTATAATGAATAAAAAATTGAGGATTTTCTGTTGAATCAATCAGAACTACCTTGCGTGTTTCTCGATGCACCTGAAATTCTTTGTGGATTGTATAAAGCGCATTGTACAATGCAACTTTGTTTGGAAAATAAACGTCGGATTTAGGCGTGTTTTCCTCTTCATAGTTAATTTTTTTCAAAGCTTTTCGAACAATGTATCCGTGGTGTTGGAGGCTAGGTATATCTTCCGAAATGGGGGCTTTTGTGAATGTGAGTATATCTCTTAATATTTCTACAATTGAATCGTGGTCATCTCTTTCAAATGCGTTATACGTCACAAAGCCGGTATCCTCCGAATTAGGATCGTTAAAAAAAAGGTCGGAACTACCTTTGTTAATATCGGGGTACCCATTCATGATTTCTAAAAATGAATCGTGGACTGCTTCAATGGCGTTATAGTCGTTTAGAAGAGGGGCATCGGTACATTTAAGAATGTCTATCGTACAAAATAAAAAATGAGTTTTAAATTTATTTTCTAAATAATGGAATGCATTTACCAGTGCTAGTGAATTTCGTTTAAAATTGGGTCCTCTATTTTCTGTAAAATTCTCGGTTCCAATTTCATTAATAGCGTCGTTAATTAGCTGTGAAACAAATTTAACACGATTAAGATTATCTGCATCGAGCTCGTCATTGAGATGAAGATCCTTATATATCGTGTCGATAACTACTGACAAACTTTCCGAATGGTATGCATTAAATTGGCGAGTATCGTCCAAAATACTATAAATTGCGTTTTTGACAGATACGAGTGTAGGAAACGTTGGGTCTATAGTCATGAAATTTGCCTCAGAACATCTATGGGGTTCAATAAGTGGCGTCATTTTAAGTATCGACGTTAATTGAATCTGTGGATTTATTGGTCTACTAGGACTTTCTACTGCGTCTTGAACGTTTTGAGTTATTGGAGGACTTTGTGGCCGTCTAAATAGCGACGATCCAGATTCTTCTGCAACAGGAGGGGTTTGAAACCTAACTCTTAAAGATGTGGGCGCCCCACTTGTATAACTATTTGAAATCACGAAAAATCCCTCCCACGAAACTATTTTCTCTTTTTACTATGTTATCGAGTCGTTTTTGAATAAATTTCGTTTTTTTTTACATCACTACCTGTAATTGTTTTAGCCGAATGCTATATTGTGTGATAACTCATAGAATTGTCCCCCCCCTATTTACGAATATTTTACGTTTAATCTTGATTTGTACTTTATTCGAATCAAAGACTTGTTTCTTCACACTCTTTTAAGAAACAACGAATTCAGGTATAAAATTTACATATTCATGAAATCAAAAAAACTACTCAGTATACCTACGTCCGATATTCTAAAAAATACATCCAATTCAAATTTAGAAAAAAAACGTAATCTGGAAGATCTCCTCCCTGAATTTTCCACGAACAAAAAACATAAACTAACTGACAATCAATTTTCAAAATTAAGTAAATTATTTTTTTATAACGAACATAAAAACTTTCACGACCACCTTATTATGGTCATATTTTCTTTTTGTTCAGTGTCAGATTTATTTTCTATAATCCAGTCAAATAAACAATTGCACACACTAGGAACAGACCCCTCCCTCGCGCCAAACTTCAACTTAAACTATGGCTCCATTCCAAAAGGGATCAACTTGCAAGCATGGGTAAGCAAAAACCCGATATTATATTGTCGAAAAGTAGGCATCACAAAAACATCTAAAGCTCTTGCATCCAAATATGACGTATCTGAAAAAACATTAACAGCTAATTATGGCCACATCCGACATCATGGAATGTTAGGGAATATATTCCCTTTTAAACATAATGGAATTGCTACTCTAACCGATGGTTCACTACATTCTTTATTTTTCACGACACAAGATAATCTATCCATTAAAAGAGCAGATGTATCATCCATAACTTCAACAAAAAACTCATATTGCATGCTTCTAAAGAATGGGACCGTAGTTGAACGTGGGCCCCGACTACTAATAAACTCAGAGGAAATTAAGCATAAAAAAGCAATCGCTATTCATTCGACAGTGGATGCCTATTTTATAACAATGAAAGACCTATCAATATATATTTTCGGCCCATCTTTAGCAAAACAAATGCCAAAATTGCCTGAAAATAAAAAAATAAAGTCGATACATGACATCTCTCATTCCTACTCAGTCGTTTTAAATGACCAACGTATTTTATGTTGGAGCATGGACCTGCTACCTTCACCTGTTTGTCCACCAACGATTCCAAATGGATTGTCCATAACGTCCATTAAAACGACAGAATATGCATTCTGTTTACTCCTAAATAATGGGGCAATCCGACAATGGGGGCTCGAAGGGTCTAAGCATTTAAACGTCACACTACCTGAAAATCGAATAGGAAAAACGCTTCATTCATCACGAACTTCTTTCTGCCTCGTTCTAGACAACGGGAAACCCTTAATATGGGGGAGTTCTTTGTTCAATGAAGGAGCCTTAACTATTCCTGAAAAAAGAAAAATTATTGACATCCAAACAACAAAACATGCTCTTTGCGCATTACTTGATAATAATCAAATTCGAGTATCAGGAAGCGAACGATCTGGCGGTCTGCAGCCTGTTCAACTTCAGGAAGAAAAAGATTCTGTCATATCCATCCATTCTACACATGCTGCTTTCTGTGCGGTTCTTGAAGTAATAGAAGAGTCCGATGGTTTGACATCCACCTCGGAAAAATCTGAAATAGTTAAAAAAAACCAACTCTTATTTTGGGGTTCAACTGGCTGGAATGAAGACATATCAGAATTCAGACTCTCAATCCCTAATAATTTATTTGTGATATCTGTACACGGCAACGATGATAAGTTTTTCTTCACCTTATCAGATCAATCACTTGTTTACGTTGACTTTCAAAGTCAACAATTGTGCCAATTACCTTTACCTGAGGGAAAAAAATTAGAAATTTTAAGCTAATTCAGGTTACTTTAGATAGTGGTGCAAAAACTATCACATTGGAATATTCTCTCCAAATTCTCGTAAACATGGAATATTCTTCTATACGATTTGTTCTAAAAATAGGTTTGTAAATTAACTTTTATTTTGTGTGTTTTAGGGCTGCTTTTTATTTTTACTGTTTTTGTACTACTCCCCACATGCCGCTTCTTTCATGAATACTTTTCACCATTCATGGGTATTTATAGTACGAATGAAAAAAGGAGGGTCGACATGATAGGTAGTGATAGACCAAGTATGAGGTCTGCTTCTTTTGCAAGAGGCGGAGGCGCTGTTGTGCGAAGAGAAGCTGGAGATGATCATTCCTATTTTCGATCGGTAGATACGGGATCTTCAGGGTCTTCGTCGGTCCACTCGAGGGATAGTTTGGAAGAAGGCGCTGGAGCCGTAGATAGGTCCGGTTTAGGTGTTGCTTCGAGAGTAGAATCTAAAGAACCCACATTTGTGAAGATGGTTGAAGATATTTTGGCTGAAATGTCTGAAGAAGTCGCTGCTATTGCATTTTTAATGAATGTTTCAGGAGGAAGTGTTGTTAAGTTAGTCGAAGAGCTACCAGATCCTTATTCATGCCCGCCGATGTTTCCCTTTCCTGACAGTGGAACGGGGGCTGGTTATAGAGATGGGGAAGGTGCTGTTGCAAGAGGTGGTGCAGGCGGTCCCGCTGTAGGTGAAGTAATGAGGGGGCCGGAGGTTTAGTCCCTACATTTTCCTGTATAGATGATGGAGGAATCGATGATGAAACAAGTGTAATTACCTTCACGACCTTAGACGCATCTAAACCTGGAGTTCGTGCTGCTTATTTAAAACATGTTCAAAATATTGTCGATGCATTTTTACCAATGTCGGATGAATTAAAAGCAATCTATGACACTGCAATTACGTTGGTTGAGAGAGACTTAAAAACTAGGATAGATGAATATTCGCGAGGCCCTTCTAAAAAAGGTGTTTTGGAAGGACACGGGACGTTGTCTGATGAGACAAAATGTTTGATTCGGCAAATTGCCGTTATGGAAAAAGGGAGTAATTTTCGCCATAACCCCGTTTTAAGGAGGTCTTTGTATGATGCCAGAGAAAATTTGATGGGAAGGCCTACATATAAGGGCTTGTTTGATGCAATGACAGAAAAAAGTTCTAAAAAGGGTGGTTTTTCTAAAGCATTAGATCCCGAAACCGCGATATCTGCTAGAAATTTAAACTTAACTATTCGAGGTGGACGAGGCACAAGTGAACGGCATGAATACAATCATAAGTTAAAAGCAGGAAATAGGAGAAACTTGTTTCGAATCTTGTATAAACAAGTAATTGCAGAAGAAAATAAAGTACATCGAGCACCAAGAACGCCTACGACGGATAGGGTGCCAAAGCATGCGTCGATGGGGGGTTCTTCTGTGGGAGGTTCTGGTGCTTCAATGTTTAGGCGTAGAATGTCTTTCATTGATGTATCAAAATTGCCTTCAGCAGGAGACTCTTCAGAACGTGACTCTGGAATGGACAGGCCTAGAAGAGTGGTGGATGATGCAAGTAGAAAACGAGCTCGAGATGAGTAAGTTTCTTGAAATGAGGTAGTTGTGTAAAAACATTGTAAATAAAAATAGTCCTAAAAAACCAACAATCCATTAAATTAAAAAGTTATTTTTCAAGTAGAATATATTGGAAAAATGGATCCAGTAATCTCAAAGAGAGGGTGTATAAAATCGCGTAACGATTGTGCATTTTTTTTTACTGTAAAAAGTCACATGTCCTTTTTGAACCATGTGTGTAGATGAGGTTTCCGTCTTAGCCTCATAGAAGAAGCTCCCTTATTTATGAATATTTGGAGAAATTATTCTAATGAGACAGTTTTTTACCACTACCTGAATCTCTTCTATCAGTTTCCAATTAATGATAATATAAATTTTAATATGAAAAAATTATTACTATCGTTTGTAATCGCTGGAATTTTTTCAGCCTCACTATTTGGGACCACTTCAATCTCTTGTAAAAGCTGTATCTCAGGTCATTCTGAATCTTCTTCTTCATGCCATACCAAAGCATCAAATACTAAGATTATGGATTGTCATACTCAATCATCAGGATCGGATTCATGCGACATGAACGATTCTGGGGAGCCTGATTGCCAACTTTGTAACGTAAATAATTATAATCCTTCTAAAAAAGAATCAGTGACTAGCATAATATTGAAAAAACAAACAATTGATCACCTTAATCTGCAGGAATATGATTTTTCCAATCAAATCCCCCCGCCTTCATTGATAGTCATCCAACCTATTTCTGAGCCTTCTGTCACTTCTAGCCATCTAACTTTTTTATCCTCTATTCGTCTAATTATTTAAACCACCTTTTAATTTAATAATGCACTTAAGGGTTTCTAGAACTTAGGACCCACTGTGTCGATCAATTTTGGATAATCTAATCCTGAAAAAAAGGTAGTCTATGAAAAAAATAAAACTCTCGATCTGCATATTGATAGTCGGAAACGCGTTGTTGGCTGCTCCAGCGTCAATCAACTCGGTAAATGACGCAGTAAAATATGGCGTGGCCAATAACCCTATGATTAAAGCACAAAGTCAGGTTTTAAACGCGAAAAAGAACCTCCCTAAAAAAATGGGTAGCTTATCGGATCCTAAAATCGGTTTTCGATTAAACGGAACGCCCGCAAAAAACTCAAATTATTCGTTTGATCAAAGAAGGATTTTCATTAACCAATCATTTCCTTTTCTAGGTAAGTTGGCTCGTAAAAATGAGTTGGGAAACAAAGAAGTATCCATCTCGGAACTAGATTTTGAAATGGCAAAAAATGAAGTTTCTCTTTCTATTCAATCATTGTATTACAACCTGGTCCTAAATAAGGAACTAGTTAAAATTACAGAAAAAAACAATAAAATTTTTGAAAATATTGTCAATATTGCAGACATCAAATATCGGTCTGGAAAAACACTTCAAGCAAACGTTCTAAAGGCACGTGTATCTAAAGGGAAAATAGAAGAAAAACTATTGAATCTAGCCCATCAAGAAGTGAAGATAACGGAAGAACTAAAAAAATGGTTAGGAGGTTTAGACAATGACTTAATTTCAATAGCGTTCGTTTACCCCAAACCTATTGAAACTACATTTTCTGCAGCAATGCCATCTGTAATATTTAAAACTCTAATGGTCCAAAAAGCAATTACGATAAAAAACCGGGCGGACCAAATCCTGCGTGTCGAAAACGATCGATACCTTCCCAATTTTTCAGCTCAAGTAGAGTCTTGGAACAATTCAGGCATGGAACATCAATATAGTGGACAAATTGCAATGACGGTTCCTTGGTTTAACGAAAAAAACAGCTCAACGATAAAAGAAGCAACGTCGTTAAAAAATGCTAAAGGCAATCAATTAGTGGATACCCAAAACAACGTCAAACGGTTGCTTGTCACATTATTATCCGACTTAAAAACAACCAAAGAGACCATTAAGCTCTATGATGAAATAATTTTAAAAAATGCAGCCCTTAGTTTAAGTAGCTTTCAAAAAGCCTTCGAAGTCGATAAGGCATCTTTTCTAGACTATTTCGAATCTGAAAAGACATTGTTTTCTCTTGAAATGGATTACGCGAAACTAGTAAATCGTACCTATATATTGCAAGCAAAAATAACATCCCTATTTAAAAAAGGAGTTGAAACAGAATGATGATTCAAACGAATAAGAGCACCTGGGTTTTATTAACACTATTACTTGTTATTTCGATTTTTATTGGAAAAAGTATTGGAAACTATTTTTTTAAGTCTCCGGTAGTTACACCTTCAACTGTTTCTTCAAATCAAACGTGGACATGTTCAATGCATCCACAAATTAGAAAAAATAAAGAAGGGAAGTGTCCAATATGTTCTATGAATTTAATACCTGTTCAATATGAACCTACCTCTAAAAAGGAAAACAAAATTAAATATTGGCAGGCGCCGATGGACCCAACGTACAAGAGAAATAAACCAGGAAAATCTCCAATGGGAATGGATTTGGTTCCAGTATTTGAGGAAGTCGACGAAAATGAGTTATCTATGACGTCCATCAAGTTGTCGAAAAAAGCGGAAAAACTAGCCGAAATTCAGGTAACTTTTGTTAGTCGCGACTATGCTACAGAAACGCTATCTTTATCAGGAAAACTATTAGTCGACGAAACACGGACCAAAACGATTAGCGCCTGGTTTCCCGGAAGAATTGAAAACTTATTTATTGATTATACGGGGATAAGTGTAAATGAAAACGACCATATGGCGGTGATTTATAGTCCGGACCTACTTGTCGCTCAAAAAGAGCTTTTAGAAGCAAAGAGATCTCAATCAAACACGTTAATTGATTCAACTCGTGAAAAATTAAGGTTATGGGGATTGTCGTCTTCCCAAATTAAATCTATCGAAGAAACAGGTAAAGTGTCTGATCAATTAACGATCAACGCTCCGATTGGCGGTACTGTCCTTAAGAAATATGTATCTGAAGGTGACTACGTAAAAACGGGGTCTAAAATTTATCAAATGGCTGATTTATCCAGACTATGGCTGTTAGCCGAAGTTTACGAATCAAATGTTGGAAAAGTTCAATATGGTCAAAAGCTCACGTTTACAACAGATACCTACCCAGGAAAAATTTTTAAAGGAATCGTTACTTTTGTTGATCCCGTTGTAGATCCAATTACACGAATTGTAAGGGTAAGAGCTGTTGTTGATAACAAAAATCATAAGCTTAAGCCAGAAATGCTAACCCGCGTTAATATCCAAATCAAAATGGGTGTCAATGGAGTTATTAGTCCAAGTGAGATTAAAGACCTATGGGTAGGTCCGATGCATCATGAAGAAGTTTCGAATGTTCCTGGCAATTGCTCAATTTGTGGAATGAAGCTTAAAAAAGCGTCTGAATTAGGACTGGCAACACTTTCTCACGATAAGAAACCATTGCTCATTCCTGAAACAGCTCCTCTAATTACTGGTAAACGAGCCTTAGTTTACCTCAAAACCGATTCGGCAGGAATTTATGAAGGTCGAGAAATAATGTTGGGGCATAAAGTTGGGAATCAATACATTGTTCATCATGGTTTAAAAGAAGGAGATTTAGTCGTGAGTAAAGGGAATTTTAAAATTGATTCAGCCATGCAAATTATGGCGAAACCTAGCATGATGCAGAGTAAAAAAGGGACCCCTATAAAGGGACATAATCATTAAATTAAATAGGAGAAAAATAAGATGAACAAAAAACTATTAGGTAGTATTGTTGTAATTATAGGACTTGGAGCTGGAAGTTTATGGTCATACCAATTGAACAATAAACTCCCAAAAACGGACCATACCCATCATCATATGAATTCGGAAATGGACCATTCTAACCACGAATCTCAGCAACAAATGAATTCGTCAAATATGAACAAAACAGTTATGACAACAATGGTTCTTCCAGAACAATCAAGGATGCAATTAGATAAATCAATTTTAGTCTATTTTAAAATTCAAAAAGCATTAAGCAAAGATGATTTGTCCAGTGCAATAGAGAATTCGAATAAAATAGACTCTATTTTAATGGCAAAAGACGACCCTAATTTAACTGGCCATACGAAAACAACATGGGAAAAAGACAAAACGTCTATTTCTAATACACTAAAATCCATTCGAATCTCAAAAAATATATCAGAAGCCAGGGTATCTTTTGAAAAATTATCATTGAATATAGAATTATTTATCCTCCATTTTGGAGGGCCAAAAGAACAACACGTAACGAAGTATCATTGCCCAATGGTTGATAATAACCGAGGGGCTTCATGGCTTCAAAATTCAGAAGGCACACAAAACCCTTATTACGGATCTCAGATGTTTCGATGTGGGGGAAAGGTAAAAGAATTATAATGCCAAATATTCATCCAATAGTAATTCACTTTCCAATAGCGTTTTTAATAGCCGCTTTTATTTGTGAGTTGATAGGTCATTTTTTAAATCAAAATTACTTTAAAAAGACTGCAAAATGGACATTGTTAATAGGTACCATCGGATTGGGAGTCGCTGCTTTCACAGGATGGTGGGGACATAAAACGGTATCCCATTCTGAATCTTCATACGCCTTGATTGAACAGCATCAAAAACTCGGGTTTATTACATTGGGACTATTTACTTTTCTTGTCCTTCTGCAATTTGTTGCTTTACCTAAAGTAGAAAAAAAAAGAAAAATAATATTATTCATCATGTTTATAAACATAGTTGGTTTAGGACTAATGACTTGGGGGGCTCATTTAGGTGGGCGATTAGTATATGAAATGGGTGTGGGAGTTCAATCTGTTGATCATAGTAACTCAATAGAAACTCCTCAGATTGATGACGAATTTGAAAAGTTATTATCAGAATAAAAAAATATCAAGGAGAAATAAAAATGAACAACTTAAAAATAAATGGATTAATTCTAGCTCTACTACTACTTATAGGAGGGTCTTCTATTTGGGCCCACTCTGATGCGCCGCATGATCAACCTCCTAAATTAGTTAAAGTAGATATCAGAGAAACATTAAAAAATAAAACGATTCCCGAAATGTGGATATATATTGACGAAACAATCAAAGATTTAGCCTTAGCTATGAAAAAAAATAATGGGTCAAAAAAATCAAAAAAAGAATTAGTTAGACTGAAAAAAGCGTTGGATATATTGAAAGAAACACAAATATCCCATCACAAAAAAATGAATAAACCCCACGATGAACATAAAGGACACCATTAACTATAAAGGAGCATAGATATGAAAAATGGAACCTTCAAAATAGAAAATATGAGTTGTTCATCATGTGTAGCAAAAATCGAAAACGAGCTGCGTTCAACAGTCGGTGTCCAAAACGTCGTTGTGAACTTTGCAACTAATAAAGCCACCGTTGAATTTTTACCTGAAAAAATTTCATTAAACCAAATTATGTCTAAGGTAGACAAACTAGGTTACAAAACTGTATCCAAAAAAAATATTAACCAAACACAAGAAAAACAAACCGAAATCAAAACCTTAAAACGTAATACTATTTTATCTATGAGCTTTGCGATTCCATTAGTAATTATTGCAATGGGACCAGACTTTGGACTACGTCTTCCAGAATGGCTGTTAAAAAACATGGCTGTTCTTCAATTGATTTTGGCTACGCCTGTACTGTTATTTGGAGCCCAATTTTTTAAAAAGGGGTTTATCTCTGTAGTTCGCTCAAAATCAGCAAGCATGGATACATTAGTTAGTATAGGTGTAGGGTCCGCCTTCTTATATAGTTTATTTGTTACTGGTTCAATTTTAAGTGGTTCTCCAAATTTTAGTAGTCACGATCTCTATTACGAAACAGCGGCGTTTTTAATTGCATTTATCTTATTAGGTCGTTTAATGGAATCTATAGCAAAAGGGAAAACGTCTGAAGCCATAAAATCCTTAGTGAATCTTCAATCAAAAACGGCCACAGTAATTAGAAATAAAGAAGAAATTGAAGTCGCTATAGAAAATGTTCAGGTGGACGATATCATTCTTGTCAGACCGGGTCAAAAAATTCCAGTAGACGGAGTTGTCGTTAAGGGTAACAGCAGCGTTGATGAATCCATGATCACCGGTGAATCTTTACCTGTTGAAAAAATATCTAATAGCTCAGTTATCGGATCTACTGTGAATAAAACTGGGAGTTTTACATACAAAGCCACAAAAATAGGTTCTGACACTGCGTTAGCTCAAATTATTAAACTTGTTGAAGACGCACAAGGATCTAAAGCACCTATTCAAAAAATTGCTGATAAAGTTTCTGCCATTTTTGTACCTGTCGTTTTAATTGTTGCCCTTATGTCATTTGTAATATGGCTACTTTTTGGATTTGGGTT
This sequence comes from bacterium, assembly GCA_018698675.1. Taxonomy (GTDB): domain Bacteria; phylum Margulisbacteria; class Marinamargulisbacteria; order JABIPA01; family JABIPA01; genus JABIPA01. The sequence goes on from JABIPA010000009.1 coordinate 10,981, forward strand.
TTCATTCGCACTAACAATATTCATTGCCGTTATGATTATTGCTTGCCCGTGCGCTTTAGGTTTAGCTACACCGACAGCTGTGATGGTGGGAACAGGAAAAGCCGCCAGTCATGGTATTTTAATTAAAAGCGCCGAAGCACTTCAAACAGCACAATCAATTAAGGCCGTTGTATTTGATAAAACAGGGACCCTTACCAAGGGAAAGCCAAAGGTTACCAATACTGTGTCTATCGCCCTTAACAAAAATGAGCTGTTACAGATAGCTGCCTCACTTGAAAAACAATCTGAACATCCTCTTGGTGAAGCCATTTTAAAAAAAGCTAATCAAAAAAAAATTGTTCTTCAAGAAACATCTTCTTTTAACTCTATAACGGGAAAAGGAATCCAAGGGACTATAAATGGAACTGAATATTTCTTTGGAAATCAACAATTAATGATAACCTTAACCCATTCTTTAGACGACTATTCATCGGCATTTAATAAACTTGAAGCCCAAGGAAAAACGGTTATGTTTTTAGCTACAAGAGAAACGATTTCTGGGTTTATCGCCGTGGCAGACACGATAAAACCGCATTCAAAGGAAGCCGTTCAAGAGCTTCAGTCTCAGGGAATTCAAGTTTATATGATTACAGGAGATAACAAAAAAACGGCGGATGCAATTGCTAACGAATGTGGTATTACAAACGTATTGGCTGAAGTACTTCCAAAAGATAAATCAGACCAAATTCAGGCCATTCAAAACCAAGGGCTTAAAGTAGCAATGGTGGGTGATGGCATTAATGATGCGCCTGCATTAGCTCAGGCTAATATTGGAATCGCAATGGGTGCAGGAACAGATGTCGCTATTGAATCAGCAGATATTGTATTAATTAAAGATGACTTAAGAGATGTTGTTTTAGCTATGAACATATCCAAATATACCATGCGTAAAATCAAACAGAATCTCTTTTGGGCCTTTGCCTATAACGCAGCCGGAATACCTATCGCCGCAGGGGTTTTATATCCATTATTTGGATTCTTGTTAAACCCAATGATAGCAGGGATGGCCATGGCATTTAGTTCGGTGTCTGTATTAGGAAATACGCTTTTGATGAATTTTTATAAATTTGAAATAAAAAAATAAAGGAAAATAGAATGACATATACATTTTCAAAAACAACCTCTATGGATTTCAACAGCGCTGTTGAAAAGGTAAAAGAAGAACTTAAAAAAGAAGGATTTGGAGTTCTTACTCAAATCGATGTTAAAGATACTTTAAAGAAAAAAATTGATGTTGATTTTAAAAAATACCTAATATTGGGTGCATGTAACCCTCAGTTGGCCTATCAAGCACTTCAAAAAGAAGAAAAAATTGGAGTAATGTTGCCTTGTAACGTTGTGATTTTTGAAACAGACGAAGGTGATGTAGAAATAAACGCAGTGGATCCTATCGCATCTATGCAAGCCATTCAAAATCCAAATCTTGAACCTATTGCGAAACAAGTTCAAGAAAAATTAAAACTGGTAGTGTCCCGGATTTAAATATGTCAGAAGCTAAAAGGCCACTATCTTTAAAAAAGATGATAATTTCTTGGAGCATATTCATCCTCTTTTTTGGAGGTTTATTGTTTTTAAGAAAAAATCTGTTCTATTTTAGATTCATTAGAAGGGACTATATTTTGGTTACTATTCTAGGTCTTAGCTACACCGTCTTTAGCGAGTATATAAACGTCTTTGTTCATCAAAGCTGGACATACTCTTCTCTAATGCCAGTCTTACCCTTCATATATTTGGGAGTTATCCCACTTATCCAATGGTCTATATTACCGGCTTTTATACTCTATTTCGTTAAAAACAATTTAAATTACGGAGGAAAATAAAATGAATCAGCCAATAAAAGAACCAAAATCAATCCTCGAAAAACTAATCTGGTTTTGCCTCAATCAAAAACTCATCGTTTTCATGGCTCTAATATTAATTCTTGGATGGGGAATAATGGTTTCTCCATTCAAATGGGATGTTGGGTTACCTAAAAACCCAATTGCCGTTGATGCTATTCCTGATATTGGAGAAAACCAGCAAATCGTTTTTACAAAATGGTCCGGACGATCCCCTCAAGATGTAGAAGATCAAATTACATATCCGTTAACCGTTGCATTATTAGGGGTGCCTGAGGTACGAACGGTTCGTAGTTTCTCCATGTTTGGATTTTCAAGTATTTATGTGGTTTTTAAAGAAAAAGCAGACTTCTATTGGAGTCGAACTCGAATACTTGAAAAATTAAACTCACTATCACCAGGAACATTGCCTGAAGGTGTCAGCCCAACATTAGGACCAGCCGCGACTGCATTAGGACAAGTATTTTGGTACAACTTAGAAGGGTACGACGAAAAAGGAAACCTAACAGGGGGTTGGGACTTAGATGAACTTAGATCAGTTCAAGATTGGCAAATTAAATACTCTCTGCTAGCAGCAGATGGTGTTAGTGAAGTTGCTTCTATTGGCGGATTCATTAAAGAATATCAAATCGATATTGACCCAAAATCCCTCAAACATTATGGCATCAAACTAGAAGACGTTTTTATGGCTATAAAAATGTCTAACCAGGATATTGGCGCAAAAACGATTGAAATGAATCGTTCAGAATATGTTATACGGGGAATTGGCTTTATAAAGACAATTAAGGATATTGAAAATGCAGTAATTAAAACGATTAATAATACACCTATTTATGTAAAACAAGTGGCGAATGTTCAAGAAGGACCTGCTCTCAGACGAGGGGTGTTAGATAAGGAAGGTGCAGAAGTCGTAGGAGGTGTGGTTATAGCAAGATATGGAGCAAACCCACTTGAAACTATTGAAAATTTAAAACAAAAAATAAAAGAAATAGAACCAGGTCTTCCAGAAAAAGTATTAAGAGATGGAACAAAATCAAAGTTAAAAGTAATTCCTTTTTATGACAGATCCATACTAATAAAAGAAACACTAGGGACATTAAGCAAAGCATTATCCGAAGAAATACTAATTACAATTATTGTTGTTCTTCTACTAATTATGAACATTCGGTCATCGTTATTAATTTCAGCAATGTTACCCATCTCTGTTCTAATGGTTTTTATTGCGATGAAGCAGTTTGGAGTAGACGCCAACATTGTTGCCTTATCCGGAATAGCAATTGCTATTGGAACAATCGTAGATATGGGTATTGTTATGACCGAAAATATAATTAAGCGGTTGGGAGAATCTGGTCCTGATGACTCAAAAATAGTCGTTATTTATGAAGCAGCGAATGAAGTAGGATCTGCGATTGTAACTGCCGTCGCCACCACTATCATTAGCTTTATCCCCGTGTTCACAATGATTGGTGCCGAAGGTAAGTTGTTTAGACCGTTAGCATTTACAAAAACATTTGCGCTATTGAGCTCGATTATTATTGCAGTATTACTACTCCCTCCGTTTGCCCACATGTTTTTTGGCTCCAAATTCAAGATAAGTGAACATCCCATTCTAAAAAAATTCTATTCTTATTCAAAATGGATCAACAGGTTATTAGTAGGGGCGGTTGTAATTCTCTTAACAAAAACATGGTTACCATTAGGTCCCGAAAACGGCATAATCTTAAATATTATTTTTGTAGCCTTCTTGATAGGATCTGTTTTGGGTAGCATTATGGCTATTCAACATTACTACGCTACGCTTTTAAATTGGTGTCTAGAAAATAAGAAAAAATTTATCGCTATTCCTATTGGAATTATTATTTTAGGAGTATTCTCTTGGTCAAGTTTAGGAAAAGAATTCATGCCAGCCCTAGATGAAGGGGCCTTCCTTTACATGCCCACAACAATGACCCATGCATCTATTACTGAAACGACCGATGTACTTCAAAAACAAGATATGGCATTTGCAGTAATACCTGAAGTTGAATCTGCAGTCGGAAAATTAGGACGAGTGGACTCCGCATTAGATCCTGCTCCTATTTCCATGATTGAAACCATCATAAATTACAAACCAGAATACATAATAGATGAACAAGGAAAACGACTACATTTCAAATATACAAAAAAAGAAAATGATTACTTTAGAAACGAAAAAGGAATTCCTATTTTAGCGCTCGATGGAAACTCTTATATGGTAAAAGGAAAATTTCTTCGAAGTGAAACAAATGAACTAATTCCAGATAAAAATGGAAAACCCTTTCGTCTTTGGAGGCCCGAATTAAACACAAAACTAAACTTAGGAAGATCCTATTGGGCGGGAATCAAATCTCCAAATGATATTTGGGACGTCTTACAGAAAGCTGCGCAAGTACCAGGAACAACTTCCGCTCCCAAACTACAACCCATTGAAGCAAGAATAGTTATGCTTCAAAGTGGGGTAAGGGCTCCCATGGCAATTAAAGTTAAAGGCCCAGATCTTCAAACGATTGAAGCTTTTGGAATGGATCTTGAAAAAGCAATTAAAGAAGCTTCATTTGTTGAAACCTCCGCAGTGTTCGCGGACAGAGTTGTGGGTAAACCCTATTACGAAATACATATTAATAGAGAAAAAATTGCGCGTTACGGAATTATGTTAAACAACGTACAAAATGCAATTTCTATGGCTGTTGGAGGGAAAGTTATTACACATACGATAGAGGGACGAGAACGATACCCTATCCGAATTCGCTACCAACGAGAACTCCGAGATTCATTAGAATCTTTAGACCATATATTAGTTGATTCAAAGAATGGAGTCCAAATCCCATTGGCACAATTAGCAGAAATAAAATTTGTAAAAGGACCTCAAGTTATTAAAAGTGAAGATACATTTTTAACATCCTATGTTCTCTTCGATAAAAAACCTGAGGTAGCCGAAATGGATACTATTAATCAAGTTAAGTCTCTACTTAATGACAAGATTGAAACAGGAAAACTTATTGTCCCAAATGGAGTCAGCTATGCATTTACGGGCAACTATGAAAATCTAATCAGAAGCGAAAAAACACTTAAAATTGTGCTTCCTTTGGCCTTATTTTTAATTTTTATGGTTTTGTATCTGCATTTTAAATCCATCGCTTTAACGAGCTTGGTCTTCTCTGGGATATTTTTAGCTTGGTCTGGGGGATTCATAATGCTTTGGTTATATGGACAAGAATGGTTTATGAATTTACCGGTAATAGGAAGTTTTTTAAGAGACTTGTTTCAAATCCATCCGATAAACTTAAGTATTGCTGTATGGGTAGGATTTTTAGCTCTATTTGGTATTGCTTCCGATGACGGAGTCATAATGGGAACATTTTTGAAGGAGTCTTTTCAAAACCATAAACCAAAAACGATTCGAGATATCCGAAAAGCGGCCGTAGAGGCAGGCAGTCGAAGGGTCAGACCCTGTTTAATGACGACAGCAACAACTATACTTGCTTTACTTCCAATTTTGACATCTTCAGGGCGAGGTGCCGATATTATGATTCCAATGGCAATTCCTTCTTTTGGAGGAATGTTTGTAGCAACAATTACGTTGCTAATGGTACCTGTTATCTATTCATGGATTGAGGAAACTAAGTTGCCTAAATAAAGTATCAATTTCATCATATGTGTATCACAAATTGGTAGTGATGCAAAAACTGTTACTTTAGAATAATATCCCCAGATATTCATAAATAAGGGAGGTTTTTCTATGAGATTAAGACGAAAAGCTCATCTACATACATGCTTCGAAAAGGATATGTGACTTTTATAGTAAAAAAAATGTACAATCGTTACGCGATTTTATACGCCGTCTCTTTGATATTACTGGGTCCATTTTTCCACTATATTCTAATCGAAAAATGGCTTTTTAATGTTTTTGAATCACTACTAATTTTTCATCATAAATTTTTCTTTTTGTTCCAAATTAAGTTTTTAAAGCTTTCGTGCCGTTAAAAAGAACATAACTTAATACGCCAATCCCAAAATTACAGCATAATACCAAGACGATACTGAGACTTGGTGGGATATCTAAAATTAATGAGAGTCCAAGTCCGATAATGGATCCTAATATACCAACTCCCCAGCCAAGAATGATTTGTTTTTTCATTGATTTAACAAATAAGATAATACTTAGGATAGGTAATACTAAAAAAGAAAAAACTAATAATATACCGACCATTTTTACCGACGATGTAACAACGCATCCAAACAATGCGTAAAAAGCAAAATCAGACAGTTTGGATCGTCCGTTAAGAAGTTTTGTATTGAAAATAAAGAGTATTATCCCAATCACGGAATACAAACTAATGGCTAATATTAAATCTTGAGTTTGAACAAATAATAAATGTCCGGATAACATTGATTTGAAATTGTGACCTTCCATTCCTGTACTTGAAATTAAGGCCGTTGCTCCAGAGGCTGCAAAAATATACATCACACCAATGACGGCTTCTTGTAAATTGGATTCTTTAAATAGAGGTTTAACAACAGATAATATAAATGCTGCTATTACTGTAAATCCAAACCCCACCAAAAATAATTGGTAGGGGTTTTGAATATCTAAAAAATGGCCAACTAAATAACCAAGTGCTGCCCATTGAGCTAATGCAAGATCAATGAAAAGGATTCCGCGTTTTAATACAAATGCTCCAAAATAAACATGGATAAAGACGAGCACTGCGCATGCAATTAGGGGTAATAAAAGTAGGGATATCATTTAGTGATTTCCTCAACTAAATAGTCGAAAAGACCTATGTAAGACTTGATGCCTAAAGAACCTACATTTATTGGAACAGAAGCATATTTTGCATCAATTTTTTTAGAAAAGGATTCACCAACCTGCCTTGGATAAAAACTGGCGGATAATACTAGCTTATGCGAATTCGTTTTCTTTAACATTGTTTCCAAACTCATTAAATGTCTTGATGTTGGAGGAATTCCTGGGAGAGGCTCTAGTTCACCAATAGCATGAAGTTCAAAAACATCAAAAAAATACGGCCATACTTTATGATATGTGACTATTTGGAAATCTTTATAGGGAGCCATTCTTTTTTGCCATTCGTTTAGTTTAATGTCAATTTTTCTTGCAAAAGAAGTATAATTTTTTGAGTAAAATTGCTCGTTTTTGGGGTCAAGAATAATCAAACGGTCCCTTATTTCTTTTGCAATAATTTTGCCGTTATTAGGATTTAGCCAGTAATGAGGATTTCCGGACTTGTGAACGTCTCCCATATTCCCATCAATGTTTGTTGTTGGTATTTCGAGTTTTTTGATTTCGTGGGAACAATCTAAGTATCCATTTTTACCGAAAAAGATTTTGTTATTTCTAGCTACCTGGATAAGTCCATCAATCCAAGAGTCTTGGTCCATTCCCAACCGAATCAATAAATCGGCCTTTCGTACCATCATTACCATCGATGGCTTTGGATTAATGTCGTGTAAATTTCGACTTCCTTTTACTAAAGATTTAACCTCAATTTTGTCCCCACCAATAGACGTTGCTATAGAAGCAAAGTCTTCGGTAATGGCTACAACCTTTAAAGGGGAGGCATATAGATTTCCCATTAAACAGGTCAATATGAATACGACACTCAGTAAGTGTTTAAATTTATTGTAATACATGTGAATGAGGACCCATTCCAAAAATAAATTGGGCAGAAAGAGTATTATCAACATTTTCGCCTGTATTATATTGAACTTTGAATTTAGATGTATCCGTAAGTTGTCTCGTTAGTAAACTTGACCATTGGTTTTTAACTAAGCCTTCGTCGCCATGTTTTCCTAAGAACCCATATCGAATACCCGTTTGATAATATTTATTGAATTTCATAAATCCACTTAAAAAACCTCCAGATTGAATGGCTCGGTCTTCGCCTTCATCACCATATAGTGCTTGATATAATTCTGATTGAAATTTAAGTTCTTGATTCGTGCCAAGCTCATGGGTATAGGTAATATCCATTCCATAAATTGTTTGTTTATCGTTGTCTATTGCAGAGCTAGCATTCCCTATCAAATAACTAAACCCTACTTCAATTTCTTTTGAATCATCAATGATGAAACTATTCCAAAGCCGAGTATTAAAGATACGGTTTGAATACTCAATACTCGTTTCTTCGTGTTCTTCGCCTATTTCTTCTTCATGAGAACTCGCCGTCCAAACCCCCATTTCTAGTTGTGAAAAGAAATCAAAAGGTAGGTTGTATGATAATTGAGCTCCTTCTGAAGAAAGACCTTCCTCTTCGCCTAAAAACTGTTTAATAACTATTGGCCTATTAACAAAGTCGCGTTGTTCTGGATGGAGAGGGTTTATTTTACCGATATTTAGTAGTTTTTTACCTACCAGTGCTCCAATTCCAAGGTTAAAGTCGCTATCTGGAATCATTACCCCTAATAAATCTGAAAAAGTAATATACGCTTCCTCTAGTTCAAAGTGTCTTTCTCCCCCTTCTTCTTTGTGAAGAGCTGTGAAGATATCCGCTTTAACGGACGGGTATAGGTAGTGTTGAAATGAAAACTCGATTTCTTTTACATCAAACGTTGTTTCATTTGTGGTATGGGTTCCTAAAAAATTCCCGATTACGGAAATATTTGGTAGGTCTGTTGTCGTTTGTTTTGTTTGGGCTTGAACGGATCCAAACGTAATAGATAGCATTAGAAATGCCATAAAGATTTTTTTCATGATTATTCTCCTGTATAGAACAAAATGCACATCGAATGTAGAGATGCGTTTTGTTATGTTGTTTTTTTAATTTTTATAAAACGTTATACAAGGATTAGAGGAGGCGCTCTGGAGTCGTTGTTAGATTTAGACTCTGTTTGAGTTATTTGTTCATCGAAATTATAAATCGATGAAAACAGAATTGTATCGGGAGTAAATGGGACAGCTTCGGTAAATGAAGCCAATGTTCCTTGGTGATGACAAATCGAGCATGTGTTGTGCTGATTGAGGTCCGTCTCGATATGAAAATGAAACATAGATAGTACGAAACCTGTTACTACAAATAAGAGTAGTAGGTTTCGTTTAAGTGCTGATTTTAAAGAAATTGAGTTTAAAATTTGCATTATACGGAAGTATACCCAAAAAAAGGTCGGGGTGTAAAACGCTCCGTCGCGAAATATCTAATCTGACCAATTTTTGCACGACTTATTTAGTTTTACTAAACGTCGCTGTGCGAGAAATTGGCCATCTCAGGCATTTGAGCACATCGGGAAAATGTTATTTCTCTATTTCGCGACAGTCCCTAAAACTTTCGCATTGGGATGACATTCTGAGACATTTTAACAATGCGTAAGGACCTTTAATTGCCTCAGAATATTGTTGGAGTTTAAATAGGAAGACGCCATCCAAATGGGTCAGGCCCACCGGTTTGAATATCAATTAAAGAATCATAAAGTTCTTTTGCAATAGAACCTACTTCATTGTTATTAAATACTGCTGTTTTGAATTTTCCGTTATCGTCTCGATAGGTTAATTTTCCAACAGGAGTTGTTACGACTGCTGTTCCTGTTGCCATGACCTCATCAGCTTCTAATAAGTCTTGAACTGTTAATTTATCACGGCTGACATTCCATCCTTTATACATGGCGAGTTCGAGTAGGCTGTTTCTTGTTATTCCTGGTAGAACCTCGTCTGACTCTGGGCTAACGAGGGTTGGTATTCCATTTTCAATATAAACAGCAATAAGATTTCCTGCTCTGAATTCTGTGATGTTTCTAGCTAATACTGGGGCGTTTGTAGTCTCAACGCTTGTATATAATAAGTCTCTAACATCGTGAATGCCTTGATCGTTAAGACGTGAAAGTAGATTTCGTTTTTGCAGTATTGTCGGTGCATAATTACCTGCGACTTTGTTTGAGCCAGTGCCTTGTAATGCTCTTAAATTATCTGACAGAACCATATGTACAGGTTCAAGTCCGTTCGGGAAATAATGTCCCGCCGGCGTTATCATTGTTGAGACTAAACAATCACCAGATGTATCTACACCTAAGAATGGTGTTGGATCGATAAACTTGATTTGCATGTATCCAGATCCCACTTTATGAGGAGGAACATGGTCTGGGTTTTCCCGTGCGACCATTTTTAGACCGTCTATAAATAGGTCTTTAGGAAGCGGCGTGTTTACTCCGGTAAATGATAGAGTTGAGTTAAATCGTTTCCAGTTTTCATCTGGTCTAAAAAGATTAACATTTCCTTTGGCATCTCTATAACATTTTGTACCTTCAAATCCGTGGACACCGTATGGGTTCGTATTATGAATATCTATAACCTTTTCGTCCCAAGCCATTTTTTCTGGGCCTACCCATTTATCGCCTAAATCTTTAGATAAAATAGTCAGTGCCCAATGAGGAACTGCTCGATGCTTGAATCCTAAATTTGGAAAATCTAAGGTTTTAGGGTCGACGGGTTCTGCGGCTTTATCCCATAATTTTAGGACTTGTCGTACTTCAGATGGCGGTTTAACGATGGTGGATTGCTTTCTTAGACTTGAGTGGAATATTTTTTCGGTATTTCTGATTATTTGTTCTGGAATTCTTAAATTCATGAATGAGTCCTCATTGCTTACTAAAAGCGATTATTTTTTTAGGAGAATATACTATTAAATTTAATTTCTATCAATATTTCTATCAAATCGTTAAAATCAAATCATTATTTTTTTTAGGCGAATAAGGCGTTTCTTTTGAATGAGAATGGCTCGAAATGTCGTTTTTTGTAGATATTTAGATGGGTTATTAATGTTTTTTAAGAATTTGAAAATTTCATATTAAATAAATGAAATTTTTGACTATAAATGTTCGATAATTACAAAAATCTAATTGTTCGGAAGTATACAAATTATGGGCTCCATTATTTTTAAGATTCTTTCTACAGGAAGTCGGTCTAATGATGAAATTAGAAGGGGTACTGATTGTTCTTCTCTCGACGTAACTTTTTCTTCTTTGATAACGGACAAGAGTGGCCTTGTTCCCTTTTTGAGTAATGCAAAAGCGTTTCAGTCTTTGCCCGAGTTAAAAACGAAGGTTGATAGTCAGATTGATGAATTTGTTTTGCACTTAAAAAATAGCACGTGCGACTTTGATACAATATGCGCTTTTTTATCTTTAAAAGATAGCGTTTCTGATTTTGTTAAATCTGATAATAAAGATGATGTCTGCTCTTTTTTATCTACGGTTGGCGCGTTGTATAGTAAAAACGTGATACCAGAAAAGGTTCTGCAGTCAATTGACCTTAAAATTGATCAAATTAAAAAATGTAATGTCGATTATTTTAAACGAGCGTCTTATATGAAACTGTTTAAGACGTTTAGTTTAACGTTTCTTTTATCTTATTTTTCCAATTCAACTCATGTTTTACCTGCTTTATCTATTTATCCCTTGGGAGCGAATTTGGAGTGTGGAAATGGTGGGAACGTCGATATGGAAAAGGCGACAGCTAAATTATCCAACCATCCAGTACAACAATGTCTTGACGGCGTAATTGATGAATTTATTGCGAAAGATATGCTTCTTCAGTCTGTTCCTTGGCAGATGCACAAGCATGTTCCTATGGGTATTCGTATTTTTTTGGGGGCGGAAATAAAGGCTGTTTCTGAAATAGACGGTAATGCCTTAGGTGCAATGACCTATGTTACGGCTGGGGGGATGGTGTCACTATATAAATCTTTTTGTCATGTTTTAAGAGACTCGATTTATGAAACGGCTTCTTTTTTAAAGAAAGATTTGTTTGACGTAAGTGAAAAAAAGAAAATTGAAGAATCTTTTGTTTTTTGTGATACCGAGTTGACGTCTTTAAACGACAGCTTTTTTTCTTCATTTGTTGATGATTTTGGTATGCCAATTTGCCGTAAACTTGATTTTTCAACGATAGTCCCTTTTTTTAGAACGTCTGGATTACCGTTTATTCAAGATTTATATTTGGGACAAAGTGACGACTTTGAAACGATCGATAGACAATTGATAGTTAGTTTGGAGCAATGGTCTTACATCGTTTATGACGATAAGGAGCAGATTCATATTACGTCGGACAAGGAATGGGGGACATTAAATTGCGGTGCAAAAAGCGGTCCTTTAACAGGAGACGACGTGAAGGCCTTGTTCAATATTATTCTTCCAAAATTTTATATGTATGAGCGGGCGGAAGACTATGTTTCTAAGGTCGAAAAAGCTGTTCGTAAATCAGCTTATGTTAAGAATAAAGAAACGATTCCGAGACGATTTATTTTAGACGACTATCATGATTTTTTTGATCCAAATAAAACCGATGGTTTAATTGAGAATGTGTCCGATTGTTTGCTTGATTTTTCTGAGGGAGTTCCTGTTAATTTAGAATGTGTATCGGATGCTCTATTTTTGACAAATGTTGTTTCTGAAAGAGGTAGAGATAGTAGCTATATTATTGCTTTAGATATTTTTCAACGGGTGACCCAAGATGTTCTATTGAAAATTGAAGAAAGGGTATCGGGTAATCTCTATCTATTAAATAGAATCGCGCATGTAAAGTCTCGGTACGATCTTGTGACTAACCATGACGACTTAAAAACGTATCAAAAGTATTTGGATGGAACGATTGATTTAAGCAATAAAGAAGACATGAATTTGTTAGGCTCGAGTTATATCAAGTTTAATGCACCTTTTAGACGAATTGAAGGGTATGCAGAAAAGGTTTCGGAATAACTAGATTGTCCTCGATATCACGTAATTAATGAGGTGTTAAGGACGACCCTATCTAATAATGAGAATATTTTCTTTTGTATGAATCCGATGACGGTGAAAACCCTTATGTTACGGAAAACTAGCCAAGAAAAGGCTGAATTTTTATTTCGACAAAACGGAGATCATGTTTTACCCATTACTCAAATTAAATATAAAGACAGGTCAATTTATGATGACTATATTGGATCCCCGGGTTTTCTTGCGTCTCTTACACAAGTTCAGCTATATGCTTTATTTCAATTGGAGTTTAAAAATACCTTGTTTTTAGATGCTCTTTTTTTAATGGATAAAAGGCGATTGGTTTGTTTTTTTGATAAGCCAGGGCAAAATTATTGTAATCCTTTATATTATGCAGTTATTCATCATAATGTTAAATTTTTCGACTATTTATTTCGTGAGGAAACGATTCTTAAAATTGGGTCTGAAACGGTAACTAGTTTTTTGAAGGATAGATTTTATTTTTTAGGGAATGTGGTTCTTTTTAAGGAAGAACCGTCTTATCCTTCTATTTTTGACTACTCTGTTCGACGTAAATTTTATTCTTTATTTCATTTATTGCTTCAGCCAGAGGTTGTGAAACATATTGATGTCTTGGGGTTTTATGAACAGATGGAAAATCAAATTTGTTTATTGGAAATGAAGGATGACGAACGATCTAAACTTGTAAAAGGGTTTTTTAGTGAGCAAATGCTTAATAGATATGGAGTACAGCGTATTGTCGATTTATTTTTGAAATCTTCGGGTATGATTCAAGAGTTATTTCGTGTGGACAATAATTCCCAATTTCTTGGTATTAACTTTTTAATGGAACCAGGAGTACTTGATTTAGTCGGAGGCGATAGAATACAAAATTTGTTTTTTAATTTCGATGACGTGAATTACCATGACTTTATGGTAACTTCTGTTATGGATCCATTGTCTGGATGGGGAGCTTTTTTCTTAAACCCCGAGACTATTTCTAAGATGAGACCCTCATTTTATGAATCGGTTTTGGATAAGATTAGTCAATATAGTCATTATGTGGATGATGCCGTGGCCAAGAAAATGTTTGTTTTTTTGGTTGATAATTTATTAAACGATAGAGTTATTTCTGAACTCGGAAATGACTTAGTTTTTAATTTTTTTAAAGACTTTCGATTTTCTGATAGATTGAATTCTGAAGAGTCGTTAGACGGATACGCTTATTTTTATTCGGCACTGTTGGATAAAAAGATTATGGAATTATTTGGGACCGAAAAAGCTGAGCTATTATTTTCATTGGTAGATATGGATAATAAGCTCCTATTTCCTACGACTCGGCCTACAGGGTTTCCTGGGTCATGTTTAATAAGTTGAGTTGCTTAGTGTCTTTGAGTTTAAAAAGGTCTCAAAATGGGTACGACTAATTGGTTTTATTTTTTTGATATATCTATAAAAACAGATTTTTTTTTAACTATATTTGTCAGAATTCTAGGGGAGGGGATGCATGCAGTTGTTTTATAAAATTTTGTCGTCTCCTCTTTTTTCTGAGTTTGAGAACGGTTCTTATAATAGTTGGGAAAAACAGCTTCTAAATAGTGTTCCTGAGCCAATTGTTTCAAATTTATTAACAGATATGGACAGTTTAGTTCCCTTTTTAACAAATGCGGAGGCCCTTAATAACTTAGAGTCTGTGAAAGCCAGAGTGTTAGGCCATCTTAAAAATGCAGAGGGTAATAATGAACGAGTTTTATTTTTTACGGACCAAAAAATAGAAACATTCGTAACGACTTTACTTGTTTCTGATATTTGCGATTTTTCTATTAAGGTTGTCGATTTATTTCCGTCTTCCGTTATCCCTTCGGATTTTAAAGAAACAGTTAAATCTAAATTTTCTAAACTTAAGGGAAGCGATACGCCTTATTTCAATAATGCGGAATTTGACCAGCTCTATAAAACATATTTGTTATTTTTATTAAATGCTTTTTTTGAAAATTCGTCACAGGTTGGAGCTGCTTTAAATGTATACCCATTGCTTGCAAATTTTTCATGTGCAGACGGAGGTAAAACTGAGTTAGAGGCAGCCACATTACATCTTAACGGACATCCCATAGAGCAAAAATTGTTGGGAACTATCGCTAATTTTGTTTTAAAAGAATCGCTATGCGATGGTGTAGATAAAGAGTATCCAGTACACGTCCCAAAAGGATTGAGAATAATGTTAGGTGGAGATAAGACTAAGTTATTGAAAATCGATCAATGGGGATATGGTTCTTTAAAAGGGGTTTCTGCAGGAAAGCTATTTAAACTGTATGACGAAATAAAGACGATGTTTGACGAGGAATGCAGGCAGTTGGGGAAAGATCTTCGTAAATTTGAATGTGATGGAGAGCTAAAGTCTAAAATTGAAGGGTCACCAGTGTTTTATGGTTTGGATTTAGATGATTATAAAAATTCGTTTTTAGAAGCTAAAATTGATCGTGATTTAAAACCGATTTATTTAGATATTTCCATTGACTCTTTATTTTTAATTATTAGAGAAGCTGGAAGCGAAGATGTTCAAAACTTATATTTAAATAGCGAAGAAAATATGTCTGATGTTGATACCTATATTTTAAATTTATTGAAATGGTATGGATATATTTCTGAAAAGGAAAACGGGCGGGTTACTGTAACTGATTACGAGTATTGGGCAGTTAATGATGATATTGAAAATGACGCGGAGCTTAAAGAAAAAATTTATCTAGATTGCGACTTACCTGAATTTTCTGGACGTATTAATAAGGGTTCTATTACAGAATTATTTCATTTGATCATGCCGTCGTTTTATTTGTACGAAAAGGTAGATAACTATTCTTCACAATTAACTAAAGCAATTAACCAGTCGAGCTGGATAGAGTTTCCAGAAAAAGCTCCTTCTAATTTATCGATAACATCATATAACGATTTTTTTATACCAATTAAGTCAGCAATTGTGATTCAGGAATTACAATCATGTTTGCTTGAGTATGCTAAAGGAAAAAATGTTTCTGAAAATGATGTTAGTAAATCTCTTTTCATCCTGCATGTGTTAGCTGAGGAAAGTAGAGATAGTAGTCGTGCTATCGCAATAGATATATTTCGAACGATTACTCCGTCGGTATTGGACTCTATTAAAGAGAGAGCAAAAGACTCTTTATTTATTCAATCTAAGGTCGATCATGTGAAAGAGCGGATTGCTGTTTTTCGTGGCGCAAGAGGATTATCTTTATACCGTCAGTTTATTGGAGATAAACTTGGTACTCAGATGACTTTCCGAAATAATTTATTGAACTCTCTTTTTCGCTTAAACGCCCCATATCATCTTTTTGAAAAGCTATTTAAACGGGAAATGGATGAACTGCCTGAGCAAGGGCGTGTTATTTCTAAAAGTGCATTTTATCAAAGTATTTTAGATTATAGGCTTGATGGACTTAGCTGTTGTTTTTATTTAAACCCTAAGACCGTGTCTTTTTTAATGGAAAACGTGGTTTTATATTCACCTAGTGACAAGGTTCACTTACTTTTATCTACGAACGAACAGGGTCCGTCAGATTCACCTATACGAATGGGACTTCAAGAAATACGATATCGAGATCCCGAATCGTTTCAACGATTTATGGAGGATAATGCTTTTTTAAGATTGATTAGTCCAGAAGGCTTTGCAGCAATATTTTTAATAGACCCCAATAATGATAGCGTTCTTACCTATGTTTTTGAGAGGCCTAAGGAATTTATTGTTCAATTTTTAAATTTCAAAAATGATAGTTCTCAAATTGACTCTCCTCTTTTTGTCGCGTTAGAAAAAAGGTCGTTTAAAATTTTTAAATATTTACTGTCGCCGAAAATTGTTGATAAGTTGGAATGTTCTGAAATTTATGATCTTTTGTGTAATCGAAAATGTGATGACTATACAAAGGATAGAGCTGAGTTATCTAAGAATGTAACGGTGTTGAGCTATCTTCATGAGAAGAGAGTGTCGACAATTTATACCTATTTGTTTTCTCCTGAGTTGCCAGGGAAAATTGACGCCATACCTTTTATGGATATTGTGTCTTCGGACGAGGAATTTTTTGACTTTTTGAATCGAAATCGGAGAATTGTTTTTAATTTTTTATTGAATAAAAATGTTATGAGTTATTACGGATGCGAGGGGTATCGTTCCTTTCTCGAGTTCCCTCGATTTAAATTGGGTCTATTTATGTCGGATATTGGTTCGGTTCCCTTAATTGTCGACTTGATTTCGGACCCGTCTTTTTTGCATATGCTTGGCATTGATTGGGTCAAACGATTTATTGGAGATGATACGAATTTTACCGAGAAGGATGATCCGGGAATACCGTTTGTTGAAAATATTTCGAATTCTAATTGGATCGTAAATAAATATTTGCAAGGCGATTTTGCTTTGTTACGTCACTTGATGACAGATTCTACTGTCGATTTATTTACTAAAGAATGGGTCGATGATCTTATCAAGACTGTTTTTTTTGAACTTGATGCGTATATGCGTGATGTATCTGCTATGTCAGATGGGCATGCCTTGAGTATAAATTTTTCATTTTCTGCAGCTAATCATATGATGTTACGAGAGTCGGTTCTTGATATTGTAGGCGTAGATAAACTTACAGAAACTATAGGAACGACATTGTCTAATGCTTATGACTTAGGACAACTTTCGTCTGATGAATGGAAATCATTCTTTTCTTCATTATTGTCGATTGAAACGATTCGGCGTCTTGGGTTAACAAATATTAACGCTGTATTAGAAAAATCCCCCGTTCCTAATTTTTTAGATTTTTTGCATGACGGTGTAGAAGGGGTATCATTTTTGACCGCCTGCTCAAAGAACTCTGAATTCGTTAAAGAAGTTGGTGTGGAATGGTTGAAAAATTGGGCTTTTTCTGAAGATTTTTCAGCTGATAACCCGGGATATTTAGGATGCTTATTGGTAAATGGGAATCGTAACGTCTTTGAAAATTTACTTCACCCAGATTATGTAGGGTTTTTTGGACAAGACAGCGTTGTTCTTCAAATAAACAGTATTTGGAAAGGCTATCAAGCGGCGTATCTACTTGAAATCGACGATGCAAAGGAACCATATGATAGTAATAAATTTCAATCATATGCCGAGTATGCCTCTAAATTCGAAGAAAAAGTTGACAGGTTATTGATAGAAGGTGTCTCTCGTTTAATTTCTGAAGAGGGAATAAAGGTATTTGGCATTGAGCGTATTATGACTATTTTAAGGTCGAATAAGTTTATTTGGAGAAGTGATTTCAAAGAAGAATTAATATCATTTGGGCATTTGGTGCAGAAAAATTATTATAAAACACAATTAAATAAAGAATGTTATGTTTCATTTTTTCAGTCGGTTTTGAAACCAAAGATTTTATCTGCTTTTGGCACAGAATATATTCAAGAAGTATTTGCTTTACAGTATGAACATGGGACAGACCTATGGCCATTAAATGAAAATTCTAACTATTTGGAATATGAAAAAATTATTTCCCAACTTATGTCGAATGACACGATACATGCGATTGGAGCACCTGCGACTACAGATTTAATTTGCTCACTGTCTAAAATTGTAATGTTTGGAGGGGTTGGCAACATAAGTAGCCAACAAAGGTGTTTAGGAAAATTATTGAGCATCGATTTTATAGAAAATCTTGGATTAAGCAACATCATGACAATATTGTGCAAGTTTAAAAAGAATGAACTTCTACGTACCCTGGTTTATCAAAAAGACGACCCTAGTTTATTCATAGAGTTGATGTCAAACTCGGCCTTTTTAGGCCTTTTGGGCAAAGATGGAGTGAATGACTTTTTAAATTTATTGATAGATAACACTGAGAAAAGGGTATTTCTTTTAAAGATATTTGGTTCGTCTGAGCCTATTTGCAACACATTGTTGAGAGAGCCAGTAAAAGAAACCGTAGGGCAGGAAATTAGTTTAGACTTTCTTTCTAAGTGTAGGGATATGTGTTTAGATTTTGCATTCGATGAAATCTTGTATGAGTCAGTGTGTAATGGCGTCTTTTCTTTTTTATTGAGCGAGCCAGCTATAGATCAATTTGATGCTACTTACCTTTCTAAATGGATAAAAGATTTACTATCTAGTTCTGGGAAGAGTTTGCCGTTACATGTCGTTTTTTATTTTTTGAATCTTTTATTAAATCCAAAGACTATTCACAAATTAGGAAAAGAAGAATTTTTTAAGATTATGAATGGTTTAAGTGCGAACAGCATCATACAGTCGGTTACTATGAGAAATGCTAAGGGACGGACATTTTTTGAACGTATTGTAGAAGATATCGATAACATAGAGAGTATATTTGGTGTCTTGGAAAAAAACGGTGTTCAGAAGTTACTTGGTGGAATTGCTGGCTTGAAGTCGACCGAAAAAGAGCAGAAAGAATGGCAACACACGGTTCGCTTTATTTCTCCGAAGTCGCAATTGCTGCTTGTTTCTAAAAAAAATTCGTTGCTTGCATTGGAAACATTGTTGAAGCCAGATGTTGTAT
The DNA here is from genome assembly GCA_018698675.1 of bacterium. Classification (GTDB taxonomy): domain Bacteria; phylum Margulisbacteria; class Marinamargulisbacteria; order JABIPA01; family JABIPA01; genus JABIPA01. The sequence continues at coordinate 30,119 of JABIPA010000009.1, forward strand.
CTTTTTTAGATAGCTCTTTTGTTATCGATATATTTAAGGCCATGTGTTCGAGTATATATTTGGACGCGTCATTGTTTTCGGATGAGACATTTAATGGCATTGTGTACGTAGACCCATTTTCTCGTCTAATTGAGCATTTGCTAAGAGAAGATACTCTTGAAATGTTGGGGGCCGAAGGCGTTGTTTCTATTTTACAATCGATGCCGTACGAGCATAGTAGGTTTTCTTCTAATTTAGATGGGAATGGAGCTATTTTTAAACAGGCATTGCAACCTGTAATTGTTAAAAAATTGGGACGCGATTTGTGTCATCAATTGTTTAACTTGAAACAACACTCGGGTAAGACAATTTGGCCACTGACATTTACAAGCATCGATACTCGTGTGGAAATATTTGATCTTCTTTTATCTAACGAGACGGTATCCGTTATAGGGGCTGAAATGGCTACATATTTATTGGCGTGTTCGTCTGAAAGCTCCGACATTTTTGTGGGTATGGACAGTAGCAAAGAGCTCGATCGAACAAGAGCATCAAGTGAGTTAAAAGCCGATGTATTGGGAGATTCTTTTTTTTGGAGAATATGTAAAGAACGTCCTTTAAAATTTAATTCTATATTAGAGTTCGATGTTATCGATAGTCTGGGCGTAGACCCTGTGGTCCAATGGCTAAATATGAAGCTAAATGAGTATTTACGTCATTCGTATGCTTTTCTTAGGGAAGAAGCTTGTAACAATTGGGTTCAAGATAGTACGGAAACTATTCAAGCTATTTTTAAACTCATAGACCCTAAAAAGATTGAGGCGCTAGGCAGTTCAAATCTTCAGAAACTTCTTCGAGTCGCACGATCTTATCTAATACGAGTGAGGCATGATCAAGATACAACTATGCATTTTCAGTCACATTTTGTTAGTCAATTGATAAAACTGGTGATGGACCCAGATGCGATCGATGCATTAGGTGCTGACTTTGTTTCTGATTTTGTAATAAAGGATCTCTTATTACACAAGGTGGGCGACAATATGTCTTATTTTGATTTGGAATATAGGACTATGTTTTTGACTCCTGGGACTACGTATTTAGGGACGGAAGATAGGTTGAAGTTAGATGATATTTTTAATGAAAATACATTACAACGTTTAGGCGTTTCTAGGATTATGCCAATTTTTTTAGCTAATCCCGTGTTTTTGAGTAAGCAGATATTTAATCAGTATTTTTCCTCTGAACAAATGGATGAAATTAGAAAACAAATCTTGGCTTCGTTAGCATCTGTTACGGGTAGAAACCGTCATCATCAGCTAGATTTAAGTGAGCACTGGCGATTTAGGGACGTCGCTGAAAAAGGACACAATTTTATTTGTGTTACGTTTGATATTAACGATAGAACGTATCGCTTACCCGTAAACATCAATCTTTTGGGTAGTGCTAACAACATTCATTCTCGAAAAAATATTTTTAACCATGTTTCTGAATTGGTACGACTATTAGGTGGGAAAAATAAGGAAATTTGGACGTGATAATCTCTAGAAAGGATAATGACAATGCGTTTGTTTTATAAAATTGTTTCGTTTTCATTTTTTAATAATTTTAAACCTAAACCTGATGGTCCAGATAAGTCTTTTTTATTTTCTAAACAGGCGGAACCCATTGTTCCAAATTTATTAACGAACATGGGTCGTATGGTTCCATTTTTAACAAATGCAAATGCATTGAATAATTTAGAAGATGTGAAGCAAAATGTTTTGGCTCATTTAAGCGAAAGCGACGGTAGTGACAATTCACTTTCATTTTTTACTGAAGACGAAATAGAAAAATTTTTAACTTCGACGGATGTCTCTTATATTTGTATGTTTTCCTCTCGTATTATTGATTTGTTTGATGACTCAATTGTTCCACGTGCTTTAAAGGAAGAGATTCACCGTAAATTTTCTGTTCTCGAAGCAAGTACCACCCCTTATTTTAGGGTTGATTCCTTTACTACCTTATATAATACCTACATTTTACTTTTATTAAATGCAAAATTTGAAAATTCTTCACAGGTTGTGGCTGCTTTAAACGTATATCCATTGTTAGCAAATTTTTCATGTGAGGATGGTGGGAAAACCGAGTTAGAGGCGGCAACCTTACACATAAACGGTCACCCCATTGAGAAACGGCTATTGGGAACTATCGAGCAATTTATATTAAAAGAATCTCTTTGTGATGGTGTTGATGACATGTATCCAATACATGTTCCTAAAGGTCTTCGGATAATGTTGGGCGGAGAGAAGGAAAAAATAGTTAAAATAGATCAATGGGGCTACGGAGCTTTAAGAGGTGTTTCCGCGGGGAAATTATTCAGGCTTTACGATTATATACATACAATGTTTCGAGATGATTGTCAGACGTTATCAAGCGAGTTGTCACAGCCTAGTTTCGACGGAGATATGAAAGATAAAATAGAACGATCTTTGATATTTTATGGTATTGATTTAGGTGACTACCAACTAGCGTTTGTTGAGGCAAAAATAGATGACAATTTATATCCTGTGTACTTAGACCGTTCTATCGAAAATTTATTTTTAATTATTAGGGAATCTGGGGACATAGCTGTTCAATCACTATATTTAGACAATGAAAAAAATATGGAAGATGTGGATTCTTATATTTTTAGCTTATTGAAATGGTACGGATATATTTTTGAAAAAGAAAATGGACATGTTGCCGTCACGAGTTATGAGTATTGGGCTTCCAACAGTAACCTTGAAAATGATGCCGAATTAAAAGAAAAAATTTATAGAGATTGTGATCTTCCTTCGATTGCTGGGCGACTGGACAAAGATTCAATTTCATCGTTATTTAATTTAGTGCTGCCGTCGTTTTATTTATACGAAAAAGTAGACAAGTATATGGAAAAATTAACGACTGTACTTATGCAATCGAGCTGGGTGCATTCGTCTGAAGACGTCACTTCTAAATTATCTATAACGTCGTATAATGATTTTTTTAACATTGATAAATCGGAACTGGTCATTCAAGAACTTAAAGATTGCTTACTCGATTATTCAACGGGAGACGACGTTTCTGAAGCGGATGTAGGGAAATCACTTTTTATATTGCATGTGTTAGCCGAGCAATGCAGAGATAGTAGTCATGCCATCGCGATTGATATATTTAGGACCGTTACCCCGGATGTATTGGAAGCTATTAAAACTAGAGCAACGCATTCAGTATTTATTGCTGCTAAAGTTGACCATGTTAAAGAACGTTACGACGTGATAGAGAAACAGGATGGTTGTAATTTATTACTTTGGTTTATTGGAGATGTTCTTTCTGCAGATTTATTGGGGGGAGAGGATTTATTAAATACGCTTATTCGTTTAAACGCGCCTCCAAAACTGTTTGAGAAATATTCTCAGCAAGAAGTAGCGAAACGGATTGAAAATGGAGTTTCAGGCGTATCTAAACGTACGATATATTCTGAGATATTAGGTAAAAAAGTGTCCAGCATTGGTGTGTGCTTTTATTTGAACCCTGTTACAGTGACATTTTTGATGGATAGAGTAGATGGTTTTTCTCTTCAAAATAAATTGGATTTGGTCACATCGATAAATGTCGATAATATTTCTGATGCTCCTTTAATTTCTGGACTTCAAGAAATAAAGTATAGAGATCCAGACTATTTTCAACGGTATATGAATGATGCGTCTTTTTTAAGACTTATTGATGCTAAAAACCTTTTGGATGTTTATGTGATTGATCCTGGAAATGACAAAATACTCAGGCATATTTTTAGTAGATCTAAAGACGATATTCTTAGTTTTTTGAATAGTAGGAACGATTTAACTAAAACAGATTATCCCGTATTTGTTGCTTTAGAGCAGGATAAATTGCAATTATTTCGATATTTATTAGCTCCCACAATTGTTAAAAAATTGGGAAGGGAAGCAATTGACTGTCAATTTGGAATCAATAGGTGCGGAGATCTTGCTAAAGAAAGACTTAAATTAAGCGAGAATCTTACCGTTATAGAACTTGCAGTTAAAACAGATTGCATTCCTGTTTTAAGGGCCTTGTTTTCACCGACTATTGTCAATGAGATTGATTCGTTATTTTTAATAGAAAATGGGTTGTCTGGAGAGATAAGTGTTGATTTTTTTAATCGATACCAACAGTTAATTACTGGTTGTTTGTTAAACGACGGTGTAATGAAACGAACGGATTATTTATTTATTCTTTCAGAACCTAATTTTAGGGATGGATTATTTAGATCAGAAAATGGTAAGGCCCCTTTGATTTTATCATTAATATCAGACGCGTCTTTTCTAGAAACAGTTGGTATCGATTGGTTGAAAAATTTAATCAGCCGTGGACAGCACTTGATTGAAGATGCTGGGATTGAGGAGACATCTGGAGATATAGAAACGGTAGCTTCAAGTAATTTGGGCGGGCGTGCGACTTCTGAAAAATTAATAAAAGGACAGTTGCATTTTCTACGTTACTTGATGAGCGAAGAAGGGCATCGGCTATTTTCTAAGGACTGGATTGAGGGTGCTGTTAATCGAGCATTTTCCGAATTTAATTCGTATATGACGTCATTAGGTTCGTTGTCACGGATTGATGGAATGATTTTTGATTTTTCATTTTTTGAGGTCATTAATATGCTTTTAAAAAAGGATCTTGCGGACGTGGTAACAAAGAAAAAGGCTATCGACTGTTTGAGTTCTGGAATGGCAATTGTGTCATTACTAAATGAATTTTCAGAAATGGAATGGGAAAATAGTATGTCCTTATTGTTATCGGTAGAAACGATTCGTCTTTTTGGGACCGATAATATTGATCGTGTTTTAAGTAAAATGCCGTCGGATAAGTTGCTCGACTACTTATATGGAAACGAGTACGAGACTTCTTTTTTAAAAAGGTGTATCGAGGATTCTGAGTTTATTGATGAGTGTGGCAAAGAATGGGTCCGAACGATTGTTTTTTCTGCAAAGAAAGAGTTGGAAAACCCAGGGTATATGGGACATTTGTTGGTAACCTCAAAAAGGCCTGTTTTTGAAATTTTACTGAAGCAAGACTATCTTTCTTTTTTTGGAAAAAAGAGCGTGACTCACCAACTAGAAAGTATTTGTCTTGGTTGGCATCGGTCTGTTCAAAACGAGATAAAGTTTTGTAGAAAAGAGATTGCAAAGAATGACGTAGTAACAAAGAAAGATGAAGACAATTTCGTCGAAGTTGAAACAGATACAGAACATTCTTTTATTAATGGTTTAGGCTATTTAATTTCGGATTCAGGGATTCAGGCATTGGGAACAGAGACTATTATGCAAATTTTGAGGAAAGCGTCTTTCGTATGGCGATATAAAGAGACAAAAGTTGTGACGCAAGAATATGCTAGTCGTCGTAGGATTACTACTGTTAAAGAGCAAATAAATAAGCAGACGTATATGTCTTTTTTTCAAATGGTTTTACAACCAAGTGTATTAACTAATTTTGGATCTAAGTATATTTCAGAAATATTTAATTTTAGGTACGAAAATAAAAAGTCGATATGGCCTCTAAACGAAATTTCATATGTGACAGAGTATCGCAATCTTATTGACCAATTAATGTCTGAAGAGACAGTTCATGCGATTGGGTCAGAACTTACGACTAAAATCATTAAGGGAATGTTTGTAGATTCGTCATTTGGTGGAATTGGGGAAGAAGGGGATACACAATGGGTTTTAAGTAAACTGTTGTCTGTGAACGTTGTTAAATGTTTAGGGCGAGAAAATATAATGAGTATTTTACTACAATTTAAAAACGATCGTTTTTTATCTGCATTGTGTTATGTCTCCGACGAACCTAGTTTATTAATGAAATTAATTTCGGATCCTAAGTTTTTGTCTGTTATGGGCGGGGCGGGTATGAGGTCGTTTCTTGAGTTATTACGAGATTTCTCGAGCTCGATGAACTTGAGTATTAAGATGTTTGGTGGTGGGGAATTAATTTTTAAGTCTTTAATGAGTGATGCCATGAGTCAAACGGTTGGGCGACCCTATATTATAAATTTTGTTAAAAGTCGTTGTGACTCTTGTTTAAGTTGCGAATATAACGTGCCTTTCGATGATGTGTTTATCGGCTTGTTTAGCTTTTTGTTAGATGCAGATGTTGTGGATCAATTGGGAAACGAGTACGTATTTATGTGTTTTAATGATTTGGTTAATAATAATGTTAAAGAGTTATTCGATGCGACAAGGTTTCGATTTATAGAAATATTGTTACTTGAAGGAAGTGTTTCTAAATTAGGGGATAAGATTTTTTTAAATATGCTTAATGGTCTTAATCGTTCTGAGTTTATCGATATGATTTGTGCACAGCGTATAAATCAAGATGGGGAACTAAGTCCTCCATTATTGGATGATTTAGTTAAAACTTTTGGTCAAGAAGGTAGTTTTTTTGGAGCGCTAGGTCAAAAAGGTTCTCGCGTGTTTGTCGAATATATTACGGGCTGCACGTTTAGTAAAGATGAACAACAAAAGGATGGGCTTGTCACTTTTCCACCTGTTCCAGAATACGACATGCTTTTAGATCCCCGTGTATGTCGTGATTCTCTATTAATTTTGGAATTGTTATTGAGTCCAGACGCCATATCTTTTTTTGGAAAGGATTTTTCTGTTGATATAGCGACACAATATATTCAACGTACTTCGTATAAGGAGTTAGAATGGATGAAGCTAACGGCATATAGAGTGACTCAATATGTATTAACCGTCGATGTCATCGATAGGCTCGGTTTAGATAATGTGATGTCTCTATTGAAAAATATTCGGTTTGGATATGGTGAAGATAAGGATGTGAGTGTGAATGGACATGGCTATTTATTTCAACGTGCATTACAGCCTGAGATATCTAAAAAATTAGGACGAGATAATCTAGTAGATATTTTTAGTTTGTTTAACAGACTTGAGAAATCAATTTGGCCTTTGAACGGAGCTTGTGAGGATACTCGCTTGGAGGTTTTTAATTTACTTTTATCTGAAAATACGGTCTCCATTTTAGGATCTGAAATGGTTATTCATTTGCTAAGTTGTTCAGCACAGGAATTGGGAAAAGAGGCCTATCAGCTTAAAGAGATCGATGAACTACGTATGAAATTAAGTACACCGGTGGAGAGAAATGAAGTGTCTCTTTTTTGGACCGTTTGTCGAGATAACCCAGAGCAATTCAATCGTATTCTTGAAGAAGAAATTATTGAATTATTGGGACTGGACCCTGTTATTAAGTGGTTATCTACAAAACATTCTGAATATTGTGGAAATTCTTATAGGGTGGTAGGGCATAAAAATTTTTCAAAAAGGTATGATGACCGCATAGAAATTGTTCATGCTATTTCCACTTTATTAGTTCCAAAAAAGATAGAGCTGATGGGCATATTAAATGTTCATAATCTTGTTCGTATGAGTAATTTGTATTTAAGAGAAATTGGTAGGAGAGAGATTCGCGTTGATTATTTTAATGGTGATTGCTTTCGCCATTTACTAATGAAACTAATGTCTCCGGACATTATTGATGCTTTAGGATCGGACTTTGTTTGTAATTTTTTAATTCAAGAGTTAGCTATGAGTAGCATGAGTTTTGGAACGTCTTATTTTGATTGGCTATATACCAATCATTATGAAAGAAAATATGGAACTGAGCCGGTAACAGATTTGGGTAATCCAGAAATTGAAGTCATTTTTAATAAAGACACATTACGTCATTTGGGGAGGGAAAACGTTGCAAATATATTTATTAATACTCCTATTTTATTAGGAGAGTCTGTCTTTAATTGCTGCGTTGAATCCGAAGACGATATGGATTTTTTTAGAGAGAAAGTACTCGAGTCTTTGCCTTCTTCAAGGGCATGGAATCGTCATAAAGAACTTGGACTTACTAAACATTGGCGACTCAGAAGTGTTCCTTCTTGTACTAATTCTCCCATTTGTATTACGTTTGAAGTGAGGGGAAGAACCTATCGAATGGACGTGAATGTTAGTTTTCTGGAAGCTGTTAATTCAAAATATTCACGTAGAGATATATTTACTCATGTTTCTGACTTTGTTCGATTTTTTGGCGGGGAAAATAAGGAAATTTGGACATAATTTTGAGACACTCTAAATTTGTTCGGAGATTTTAGGCGGTACCTCGGCATCAATACGGTAGGTGTATGTTGAATCGAGGTCTATTGTCCCGGTTTGGGAGTGAGAAAATTCTTGAGATGTTTGCTGTGATTCCATTTGGAGTTTATGAAACTGATAACGGGAATAAGGAGTGAACAATGTTTGAAATATCTAAAATAACTGAGTTTTTACGATGGGGAAATTATAATGCTCCTACTGTTACTTTAGAATCTCAGAATGATATAAAAGCGATCAAGGAAGATATTTTGCTTGGAACTATGGATAGTCTTAATATTGCAGCTGGTTTAATTGGAAATATTTCTAGAGAAGCAAATGCTCCTGCATGGGCAAAGCCATTGCAAAAAATTGTGATAGGAGTTCGAGGTGATTTAGATTATGCAATTGGAGATTCTAGAATTAAAATTTCTAAAGATGCTGTTGCTAGAATTGAAAAACTATTTCGTAAGGAATAATAGTTAACGACACGTTCAATTTTTTTCTTCTCCGTTACAGTTAGACATGCCGACTTCATAGTTTAAAAAACAACAAAAATGGGAATAAAGCTCTATCTAATTTATTCAATTTAATGCTATTAGATGCTAGTTTTTGGGGAGGGACTAATAGGTGTTGTTTAATTTTTTATATAAAATTGTTTCTTTGAATGAAATTGGCCTTGAGTTGCCTGAATTTTTGGAAACGATAAAACCTAAATTAAATACTTCAGATCCCGAGCCCATCGTATCCAATCTTGAAACCTCGCTAGACGCAATTATTCCTTTTTTAACGAATGCTAAAAGTTCTTCTGATTTGGACAATGTTACAGAACGAGTGGTTCAGGTTATTCAAAAAACTCAAAAAAACTTACGCGTAAGAAATGAATCATCCGATTATTTTACCCGAGAAAAGATAGGCCAATATGTAACATCTAAATCAAAAAATTCTGCGATAGATTTTTCAATTGCCGTTATCGAATTATTTGATACCTCTATTATTTCAGAAGTTTTTAAGAACGAACTTAAATTGAAATTTCGTAAACTTTCCGGATGTGATACCCCTTATTTTAGTAATGATTCGTTTACTAATATGTACAAAATTTATTTTTTACTTTTGTTAGACGCTTATTTTGAAAATGATTCTCAAGTTGTGTCTGCTTTAACGGTTTATCCTATTGAGGCAAATTTTGCTTGTGAAGACGGCGGGAAGGCAGAACTAGAAAAAGCGATAAATCGTTTAGCAGGAGATGTTATGCAGCTTAAGGTAGAAGGGGCTTTTTCTAAGTTTATACTAACGGACAACGTCTGCTTGGGTGTTGATGTTGTGATGGAAATTCATGTTCCTATCGGTCTTCGCATAATGATGGCGGGTGATAAATCAAAGCTAGTTACCTTAGATGGCAATGCTCTTGGCGCGTTGAGCCAAGTTTCTGCCGAGAAACTTTTCAAATTGTATGGTGCCGTTAAAGGTATGTTTGAAGATGAAAGTCGTGAAATGGGTCAAATACTTACACAAACAGAGTTTGATTGTTATGAAAAAAAGAGAATTGAAGAATCTTTGATTTTTTATGGGATGGATTTTAGTAATTATAAAGATGCGTTTCTTCAAGCTAAAACAAATGATGACGGATTTGCCGTGTGTTTATCTATGTCTAAAGAAATGGTTTTTTCTTTAATAAGAGAAACTAAGTATGAGCATCTTCAAGATTTATATTTGGAAAACTGTGACGGTTTTGATGAAGTAGATAGATATGTCGTCGAATCATTAATTCGATTTGGGTATTTGAAAGTAGATGCTTCGAATGAGATTACCTTAGTCGTAGATTATGCTTTTTGGGGGGTGGAAACCTCTGGGCCAGCTCCGACTTCTTTAGAGGGCGGTGATTTAACGGGGGAGCAGCTAAAATGTATTTTTAATTTGATTGCACCCCAGTTTTATCTATATGAAAAGTCAGATAATTATATAGAAAATTTAACAAAAGCGGTTCAAGTTTCTCCATGGGTTAATGATGCGAGTGTTGAAAATACTACCTTATCAATTGCTTCTTATAACGACTTTTTTAAAGAATATGTTTCTGAGGTATTGGTATCAGACGTCAAAACTTGTTTACTCGAATATGCGGATGGAGCTGAACGATCTGAATACGATGTTCGATTGTCTTTATACCTTTTACATATTGTTTCAGAGGTTTGCAATAACAATAGTTATAGTATAGCGATGGATCTTTTTAAGAGTATTACGTCGGAAAAATTGGATAACATAAAACAAAGAGGCCAGGCTTCGCTTTTTATTTCAAATACTGTCGATCAGATTATCGAAAGACAACGTGTTATTAGCGGGATTAAAAATTGTAAAGTAAAGCAACTCTATTTAGACGGAACTGTGAATTTAGATAATGCCTATCATCGATATGAAGTATTTCAAGCGCTTGTTGAAACGAATAGCCCCGCTCATGTTTTAGAAGAATTTTGTTCACGAGATGCAAAAAGGCGAGGCGTTGAAGAGGCGCGCGTTTATGATGAATTGTTAACGATGGATATTATGTATGAGCAATCTATTTGCTTTTACTTGGCGCCAGAAACGATAAATATATTGTCGAAGCATTGGTCTAAGAATCAAGTCGTAGATTTATTGATGAGAAAAAATAAACCTCCTAAACTTGAAGGAACAAATCATAATGAATTTTCTTCAACAATAGGGCTTCAGGAAATCCATTACAAAGAGGAAGGGGCGCTTCAGGCGTATATGAAAGATTTTGAATTTATGGATCTTCTTTCTGTACAACAGTTGCGAAAATTGTGTGACGTTTTTCCAGATAATGATTATGTGTTACAGGGTATTTTCTCTAGACCTAAAGAAAAGATCCTTCAATTTTTAGCCATAGATTCTTCTTTAGGCTATGTGTTGGAGAAAGCAGTAAAGAAGAAGACGTATAAAATTTTTAAATATCTTTTATCTAAAGATACGGTTTGTAAATTAACTTCAGAAACTGTGGGCTTTTTAATATTGGATTCTACGCCTGGAATGATTGGTAGCAGCACATCTGTATTAGATGGATTGGACTTGGAGGTTGGAAAGCCTATTTTAAATATAATGTTTTCTTCGGAATTATCTGGGCATTTCGATTTGCTTTCTTTTTTAAGACAAGCGACATTAGTTGATTTTTCTAATTTAATTTTTCGTAAAAATCCAAGTTTAATCATTAATTATTTGTTAAGTCCTGACGTAAGACATAATGTTGAATTTTCAAAAATTTCGTCTTTTGTAGCTGACTTTCCTACGTTTTCTCAGTTTTTGTTTCAACCTAATATCAAAGCAAATGGAAAGGTGCCTGTAATTACTTTTTTACAAGATAAATCGTTTGTTAATTTTCTAGGTAGAGATGGGTGCCAGTCGTTACTTTGTAAGGTTCCGAATCTAGAATCAGAACAAGATATTTCAAATAAAGTCGTTAAGGGCGACTTTGTTTTTTTGAAATACTTACTTAGTGAAGAAGGCCTATCTATATTTGGAAAAGAGTGGGCTGTTAGTGTCGTTAAAACGGCTTGTAATGGTGCTAAGAAAGTTCTAATTGGATACGGCGCAGATAGAAATAACTCTTTGGAATCCGAAGATATTTTTTCATTTTCAACGTTACTTGGGTTATTGATGACAAGTGATGTTATAGAAAAAGATGAATTGGTTTTTATGGCAAAGGGATTGTCGTCTATTTTTGATTTAAATGTAATAGATACCAGGAAAGAAGAATGCTTGTTCTATAAATTCTTTTTAAATTTGGATGTTTTGAAAAAATTGGATAAAAACCTTGTTCTATCTCTTTTAAATGAGTGTAATCAAACGTCAATCGGGGACTATTTGTTTTCTGGTGACGGTGAAAATTATCGATTAATGACCGATGTTCTTTTAAATAAAGATTTTGTCGAATACGTAGGAAAAGATTGGATTCGGTGTCTGATTTTTCCTCAAAATGTGATTGATATTGTTCCTGAATCTATTGAATCTGTCGGTCCTAATACGCGAAGAAATATGCCTAAAACAGTCAGTCAATCACTTGCAAACTCCTTGTTTCAAGAAGACTTGCATTTTTTGACCTATTTATTGAGTAAGGACGGGGTATCTTTCTTCGGTCTTGATTATATAAAGTCGATTGTTAAAGTTACGGGAGATGAGTGCCAGTACGTATTATCTAAAAACCAAAATATTTCTTATAGTCAGTATTACGATTTTCTATTGTCGGATGAGTTGGTAGCTATTTTTGGAGTGGATCTCGTCACCAATTATATTTGTTTAGCGCATTTAAATTTATCAAATGTATACCGGCAGTCGGATTATCACCATATGTTTACATCCTTATTAACAGTTGCTCGTGTTGAGCAGTTTAAGAAAGAAAATATTTGTACCATATTTAATATGATCGATAGCCGACATGTTTTTGATTATTTTTTGACTAGAAATGAATCTGGAATCTTTAATTTACAAACGGCAATAGAAGATTCTCTATTGGTTGACGCAATTGGAACAAAATCATTGCAGTCACTCATCCGGTTTGATGCAAAAAGGACAGAGAATGAAATAAGATTTTTAGGTGGATTCATTGTAAAAGGTGATTTGGATATTCCTAAACTTTTATTGACTCCGACCGTCATTTCCTTTTTTGGCAAAGATTTAATATCTGAGGTAATAGGGGATATTTGTAAAGGTCGCAATCATTTATTGTCTGGCGAAGAAGATGCTTTTTTTAAAATGCTTTCATTTTTACTATCTGAACCAATTATAGATGTATTGGGTGGGGATCGAGTTACGACCGTTTTCGAGAATGCGTCGTTTTTCTTTAAGCCAGGGACTAGTGTAGTAGATGGGTATAAGCAGCTTCGAGATAACAGAGGGAAAATGGTAACCGTTCGTTATGATTTAGAAGTTGAAGACCATGTGAAACAAGCAAATTGGAAAGGATATCTTGAATTTTTTAATGAGGTTTTAAGCTCTGAAAAATTACAAATACTTGGAAAAACGAATGCTTTAAAATTATTCGACCTTAAATATAAAAATGATGATCCTGTATGGCCTCTTTCTAAAAGCGTACCGTTTGATGCTTTTTTGAACTTATTTAATCTATTGGTTTCAGAGGATGTTGTAGCCGTATTGGGTGGCGATAATGTGGTTAAGCTATTAGAGAAGATAACTATGTTTGATTATGTTCAATCTCCCTATTCGGATCGTCATATGTTTAAGATTTTTAATATTTTATTGAGTTCTGAGGTGGTTAATTCTTTTGGAAAAGATAATATCCTCTCTCTTTTAAAAACCTCCGATTTGCTTGTTTTAAGGGATTTTTTATTTTCTTTCCCTAAAGAAACTTGTTTACTTCAATCGATGTTGTCAGATCTTGACTATAGGGGGCTTGTTGGCGCGGAATGGACGCAAGATTTATTTCTTTTATTTAAAGATGAAGTAATTGATGGGATGTCCTTTGGGATGTTTTTATTTTCAAATGGAATGGGTATTCGTAAACTTCTTGTGAACCCACAGATTACAGAATTTATTGGCAAACCTTTTATGTCTGATTTAATAGAATCTCTTTTTGATTTTTGTAAGAGTATGCCAGAGAAAAATGATGAGGTTAGGGCTCAAGCGTTTATGAAAGGCGTTGAATTTGTGTTTTCTTCAGATGTCATGTCCTTACTTGGTGTAGATAAGGTATCTGCTATTGTAAATAACTTTACTTTTTCAGATATAGAAAGTTTGTCAGGGGCTTTATCTGGACACACCTACTTTTTTGGCAGATTACTTACAGATGATTGTGTTCGGGCATTGGGTAAAGATAGGGTTCTTTTGCATATGCAGGTTAAGGACGAAAATGGTGTTTCTTTGTGGCCGCCGAAAGAAAAAAGGGCGTACAATTTTAAAAATATTTTAGATAAGCTTTTAACTAAATCCACGATACGGGAGTTGGGGAGGACGGACGTGGATGTTTTACTTAGGCAGGTCCTGCAGTCAGGAGATGGATCTTTTATGACCGAATCAAATATGGTTTTGTTTTTAGAGAACATATTGTCGGATGACGTAATGGATTCTTTAGGAAAGTACTTTGTTTCAAATCTTATAATTGGATTGAATGTGTCCGTACTTAAAGATGTTGTTTTTGGGAAAGACGACTCTACTTTAAAATTATTTCTTTCTTCGGAGATCTTAGAAAACTTAGGCGATACTTTTGTTTTTCAATTACTTAAAAATTTATTGGCAGATTGTAAACTGGATGGTAGTCAGCCGGCTCAATTAAGCTCTTTTTTTCGGATACTGTTCGAATTAGATGGTATCGATCGTATTGGAATTGAAAACGTAATTGGTCTTATCGAAGCATGTGATTCCGATTTGCTACGAAAATCTTTGTTAACTAATTCATATGCAGAAGAAAATGCCTTTTTAACGGTGATTAATAAAAAACAATCGAGAGAGTTATTTTTATATTCTTTTGGGACTGAAAATTTAAAAAAATTGATTGCTTGCTTGGTAAAAGCCTCCACAATCAATGCCACTCAACCATTAATGTTTAAAAATGAACGATCGGTAATTATGTTGGATATTTTATTTTTACCAGATATTTTGAAGATATTGGGCTTGTCATTTGTCGTTGAGAAGACGGCTCAAATGTGTAAAGAATTTATTCATACAAAAGAAGCTATTCGCTTTAGTGCCGAGTATGGGCATAGGCCGCTTGAGCCTAGGCCATCTTCAACGTCTATGGTATTTCCTCTTGTAATAGAGACCTTGTTTTCGGAAAAGGTTTTACCTTTGTTGAAGGATGCTGGCTCTTTGGATCCTATGAGTTCTTTGGACCTCAATGAGAGTAAAGTAAGGAAATCGGCAGAAGAAGAGCCCGTCACTGATATACCAATTGTAAGAATTTTGAGCCAGTTTCCTATTCCAAGTTCTGATGCTCAGTTACATGCGATTGACGGGAATAGCTTATTATTTAAAAAATTATTGAATCCAAGAATTGCTAAGATTCTTGGAAAAGAAACGGTACAAACATTGTTTGAACTAAAAAGTAGAAACAATGTGTCGCTCTGGCCTATGACTGAATCAACTGAGAGATCGTGTATAGAGGTTTTTAATATGTTTTTAGATCCGAATTTAGTAGAAGTGTTAGGTTCTGATATTGTTGTAGACTTATTAAATAAATCTAGGGTAAAACGTGAAGCTTCTGCTTCGAATTTAGATCCGTTCAGTTTAAGGTCTGGGTCATTTTTTGGGGAAGTATGTGCATGGAACCCAAGAACATTTATGAAAATATTGAAACCCGACGTCATTAAATTAGTAGGATCTACGCATGTTGCGTCTTGGATTACGATGCAGGATACTGACCCTCATAAAACGTTTTTTGGGTTGATGGAGGCTTTATCATCTGATGCAAGAAATGTAGATAAAGTCGCGTTATCAAAAACAATGCTTTATGCGCTAATGAACGAGGAAACAATTTTGGCTCTTGGAGTTGAAAATGTTCAAGTGATTTTACAAACGTTTGCGATGGCTATGGACGAACATACGAAAAATGTATCGGATGGCCATTATTTTCGATCTCCAACTTTTTTAAATTTATACAATGGCTTATTAGATCCGGAGATTATTAATTTGCTTGGGCCCGATTTTGTTTATACGTATGTCACTGAGCAATTAATGGTTAGACAACCTGGGTCAACGGTTACTGCATTTGATTGGGCTAGGAATCATCGTAGTGGACCTAAATTAATTCATACCTTTTTAGCGCAAGGAACACAGGCTGCTTTTGGTCAGGAAACTATCGTTAAATTTTTAATGAAAGACTATAGAAATATCTGTTCTTCGGTAGCTTTACAATTAATATCTCAAGATACGAAAGATGTTGTTACGGGGCAGTTTTTAGAAGAACTACCTCAACGTCAAGGAAAGCAACGACATGCCCGTTTGGGTTTAACAGAGCATTGGCGGTTTAAAAGTTTACCGTCTTCTTTGGACGTTAGTCTTACCTTTGAAGTTGGAGATACCTTATATCAGCTAAAGATTGATGATAAATTTCGACAACAATTTCAAGGGTCTATTCCTAGAGAAGGAGTTTTGGATGAATATCGTCAGCTTGTTCTTTTTTTAGGGGGAAAAAATAAGGAAATATGGACGTAACTTAGATTAAGTTTTTTTTGTTTTAAATTTACGTGTAAGAGGCTTCATTTTTTTATTTTTTTCATATATGAAATACTTTCATTTTTTTATCGATAACTTGATATATTAAGACCTATTTCTTTTTGGGAATTTTTTACTATGAATTTATTTTATAAGATTGTTTCGTTTTCTTTCAATTATGGGCAGGCGTCTAAAGAAATAATACCGATGCCAAATTCTGAATTACTCATTTCAAATTTATCGACAAATTTAGATGCAATGGTTCCATTTTTAACAAATGCGAACGTATTTAATAATTTAGATGAAATTAAAATTAGTGTTTTAAAGCATTTAGAATCGTTGTCCCAAAACTCACTTACTCGCCAAACCGATATTACTTCGCAAAAAATAGATTGGTTTTTAACTACAGAATACGTATCTAAAATTCTTGAGTTTTCTGAAACGGTTATTGATTTATATGATGACTCGGTTATTTCTTCCGATTTAAAAGAACAGGTTAAAGCAAAGTTTTCTAGTCTTGAAACAAGCAAAACGCCATATTTTAAGCTTGATTCATTTACTAAATTATTTAAAACGTATGTTTTACTTTTAATAAATGCGAGGTTTGAAAATTCTTCCCAAGTTGTATCGGCATTGAATGTATACCATTTATCAGCAAACTTTGCGTGTGCTGATGGAGGGACAACTGAATTGGATTCAGCAATAGTTCATATAAATGGACATCCTATCGAGCAATATCTATTAGGAACTATCGATACCTTTATATTGAAAGAAGACGTTTGTGATGGTGTTGATAAAGATTTTCCCAGACATGTTCCAAAAGGGCTGAGGATTATGATGGGTGGAGATAAATCCACAATATTAAGTACCGATAAGTGGGGGTATGGTTCTTTAAAGGGTGTGGCAGCTGGAAAAATATTTAAGCTTTATGAACATGTAAAGACCATGTTTCATGATGATTATATTCAGTTGAATTCAGAGTTAAATAAATCCGAGTTTGATACAGAGGCGAAGTCTAGAATTGAAGCATCTCTAATATATTACGGAGTCGATTTTAACGATTATAAAAATTCGTTTATTGATTCGAAAGTTGATGGTCAGTTAAAGCCGATTTATTTGGAACTTTCAAAGGAGCAACTCGTTCACCTTATTAGGAGTTCCGGAAGCAAAGATATTCAGAATGTGTATTTAAATAATACCTCACATGAAGAATCTGTCGATGAGTATATTTTTAAACTATTAAACTGGTATGGGTATATTGCTGAAAAAGAAAATGGGAATGTCAGTGTTACCGATTATGAATACTGGGCTGCTGAGTCTGATATTGATGATGATAAGGAACTTAAAGAAAAAATTTATAACGAGCATAATGTGCCTTCGTTTATAGATCGGTTAACAAAAAGCCAGATTGGAAGTTTGTTTTTTCCGATGATGCCATCTTTTTATTTATATGAAAAATCAGAAAATTATACAAAAAAAATGGATCAAGTCGTTAATAAATCGAAATGGGTCCAGTTATCTACACTAAACACTTCTAAATTATCGATAACATCGTATAACGATTTTTTTACTCCTGGTAAATCAGAAACTGTTATTCAAGAACTCAAGGATTGCTTGCTGGATTATTCAAAAGGGAAGGATGTTAGTGAAGATGATGTTGGAAAGTCTCTTTTTATATTACATATATTGGCAGAAGTTATTAGAGATAGTTGTCATGCTATTGCCATTGATATATTCAGATCGATTACTCCAGACGTTTTGGAAGATATAAAATATCGAGCAAGTCATTCGGCATTCATTGGGGCAAAAGTTGATCATGTTAAAGAGCGACATGCTGTCTTACTTTCTAATGAAGAGTGTAAATTACTTCATTCATTTATTGATGGGGAAATTAAGGTGGGGTTTAAGAATGGAAATGAAATTTTAGGTGCACTTATTCGGTTTAATGCACCTATTCACTTTTTTAATAACTTTTGTATCCAGTTGCAATCCTCATATCAAGAATTGGGTAGGCTTATTTCTGACAAGCGTGTTTACGATAATATTTTGGGTCGAGAAATTTATGATATTTCCAGTTATTTTTTTCTGAATCCATATACGTTATCAGCTTTATTTGAAAAATCATCTTTTTCAACTTCGTGTCTTGCAAGTAAAGATAACCTTGCTTTATATGATAATACGGTTCCAAATTTAGCTTTTAAAGAAATAAAGTATAGAGATCCTGAACCTTTTCAAAAATACATTAATGATCCTTGTTATTTAAAAAGTTTGGAAGCGAGTAGTTTGACTAATGTTTTTTCGGTTGATCCTGACAACGAAACATTACTCATTCATATATTTTCCAGGCCTAAAGAAGAAATCATTAGCTTTTTGACTTATAAAAACCGTGGTATGCACTTGAAATTTCCTTTGTTTAACGCATTAGAAGGAGGGAAATATAAAATATTTCGTTATTTATTTAATTCAGAAACAATTCTTAAACTCGATGGCTCAATAGGCGCATCTCCATGTCATAATCCTAAAAATTTAAATGATGGGTCTCGTTATATTCATTTAGGTTTAGTGCATCAGCTTGTATCAGTTTTCGATGTAGTTTTGGACAATCAAATTATGCCAGTTTTAAAAACCATTTTATCTTCGGAATTGGTTGATACATTGGACATTTTTTATTTGTTAGGAATGGGTGGGCCAGATCGTCGATTTAGAGACTTTTTAAATAGGTTCCCGGAATTAGTAGGGGACCTTCTATCTAAAAATGGCGTTATTACGTCTTATCGCGCGGATTATCTTTTGTCACTCATTCAGGATTCTAGTTTCTTTTTATTTTTAATGAGTCCTGATTCTAGTGGGGATTTGCCTATTGTTCAGTTTTTGTCTAACCGACACTTTATGGATAATGTTGGCATCGACGATGTCAAACGTAATATTTATTGTTTTGATAAAACTTCTTATGTAAATAGTGATGAAGGAACTAAAAATGCAGCAAAAAAAGTAGCGGCAAAACAAGCCAGTGCATTTTTATTAATAGATGATTTTGAATTTTTAAGGTACATGGTGAGTTGTTCTGGCGTGCGGATATTTTCTGAGCAATGGGTTTCCGATGTTTTGGAGGCGGTTTGTATGGAAACTCAATCACATATAACTGGTAATACGTGTTTGTCTATTTTGTCTAAGGAATCATTATCTAAATTATTAGATTTATTGTTATCAAAAGATACCATTTTTACATTGGGTAAAGACGCCGTTACTTCAATTTTAATGTCATTACAACATGGATTTAGCTCTGCCGAAAAGTCGATTGTTGAGAATAACATTTTTGTTTTGGGGAAGATGCTGAAATTGAATGTTGTTGATTTGTTAGGCGAAGAGCGCGTTAAATCTATTTTTCGCTTTCTTGATAGGGGGCGGTTTATTCATTCATCGAGTAAAGAACCTAGTGTCGATGACCTAATATCCGTTTTATCCATGAAGGACGAATTTTGGGAGTTTGTGGGAATTGAATGGAGGAATCGAATAACAGAGCTCTTTGATTTTGAAAATGACAAACAGGTGGCAATTACTCAGTTGTTTCTAGCGGATTTTAGCCGTATTCGACAATTAATTAATTTAGAAATACCTGAATATTTTGGAAAAAGGTTTGTGATTTCACTTGTTCAAAAAAGTTGCGACAATTACTTTGGCTTAAATAGTGACGATGCGTTGCGTGTCGAAGCTATTTCTAATTTGTTTCGAATTTTATTTGATGCAGCTGTAATTGATCGATTGGGATCTGATTTTATTATGTCATGTTTTAAAGACAGAGCAGTTTGTGCAAATACCTGTAGCGAAAACATAAGTTTTTTAGGTTCTTTGTTGGAACCAATGTGTATTAAGTCATTAGGTAGACATAATGTTATTGCTCTTGTTGACAGTGATTTGTATGACCTTCGTTACTTGGTACGGGATGATGTGTTTTATATTGCCAGAAAGTTATTAGACGTCGATAGTATTAAACTATTGGGTGAGGACACAGTTACTGACATTCTATTAACTTTTCCACTTTTTAGATATCGGGATCCGGAAGCAAAGAAGGATACTCGATTATATGCTTTTTTAAAAACTGTGCTTCAAGCGCCTGTTGTGAAAGAACTCGGCGAAACCAATTTTTTTAAATTGATAGATAAGATGGAGTATATACAGCTTGTAACCAGTTTTTTCACTGCTTACGAAAATGGAGATCCATTATTTTATGAGATTTTTGACACTATTGAGCAGTCTGACAACGTATTGAAAGCATTGTCTGGTGAAGGTGTGAAGCGATTTATGGCGTATCTATTAACTCCTTACCATGTTTCTCATACCATTCCTTTTGAGGATTTATCTGTTTTTAAACAACATCCCCTGTCTCAGGCCTTGATAACGCTTCGGGGAAATAATCTATTGATTTTAGACGTTTTGTGTAAGTCTTCAGTAATTGAATTTTTTGGGAAAGCGTTTGTTATAGATTCTCTAAAAACAATGTGTAAAGAATTTGTGAACGTAGTTAATCTTTCTGAAAATGCATCGGTCCTTGAAAAGGATGACTTCGAACGGGGTAAAATGGTTAGGCCTCTTTTTGTGGAGCAATTGTTAAGCATTAAAACGATTTCTGAACTTGGAGCAGATGGGGTCGTAGCTATTTTGTCTTCACTCAAATTTGAAGCATCCAAATTGGTAAATACATACGAAAGAAATTCAGATTTATTTGAATATTTACTTAAACCGGAGATTGTTCAAAAATTGGGAAAAGAATACGCGGGCGTTATTTTTAATCTTAAAGATGAGTCTGGCGATAGACTATGGCCACCAAACTATGCGAAAAAGGAAACGTGTACGGCTCTATTTCGTTTGTTAATCGCTCCTGAAATATGTTCGGTATTGGGGACAGATACTGTGATTGATTTGTTAAGTACATCTGTCGGAGATGGTAAGAAATCATTAGTTTTTGGAGGTAGCCGCTTAGTTTCAGATGGTGTACCAGATTCCGATGATGAATTGATAGAAAAAGCTATAAATGAACCGGTGAACTCAAGCGGACTAAAAGATTTTTATGAGAATATGCATGGTGGTAACGGGATCAATAAACCTTTAACAATATCTAAATTACCTGACTCTGATGATGAGTCTATTGAAACGGATAAGGTTTCGACTAGCATTATTGAAACGGAAATTGATGATGGATATCGTATGTTCTCCCTTTCGGATTCCTTTTTTAAAAAAGCTGTCGTTTGGAACAACTATTTGTTAAATGACTTACTAAACCCAGTAACGATTAAGTCCTTGGGGGCACCGGTTATTTTTAATTGGATTATGTCTATAAATAAGGAATATGGAAACCTTTTTTTTAAACTCGTTTTCGACTGCGATTTTATTCATGACTCGAGTCCTGTGCAATTTCAAGAGTCTACTGGGTGGGCAATTTCTTGCCTGCTGAATCCAGAGACCATTGAAGACTTAGGTGTTTCGAATGTACTGGAAATTTTGGAATCATTTGTTTTATCTTTTCAAGAATACTTTACTGAGCATCAAGAAAGTGGGGCCTATTTACAGGGCGATCGTTATGTTCCTTATTATGAATTGCCCGATTCTTATTTTTCAGCTCAATCCTTCGCAAATTTATATCATTCACTATTGTCTGAACCTGTAATACGTTCTTTGGGGGCAGATCCTGTCTCTAGATTTTTAATAAATAATGTTATTTGTAGAAATGTTGTGGCCAATGTCCTTCGTAATGGGTCACGAGTTGAGCATGAATTTACGTATACTTTTTTTGATTGGGTGACAAAGGAGGAGAAATATGAACATGTTCAAACATTGATGAAGGAACGTACTCGAGATTTATTGGGAGAGAATGCTATCGTCGATTTTTTTGTTAGATATCCTAGGTTTATTGTGAACTCCGAATTTACGTCTCATCTTTCTACAGAAATGATGGATCTGATAAGAGACCGTTCATTGAAATCTTTGAAGAGTGAAACGGGGTGGAATCGACATAATAAATTAGGCTTGTATAATCATTGGCGACTTAAACGGGTTCCTACAACAGTTCCTATTTTTTTAACGTTTCATAGAGGTAATACGACGTATTCGATTCCCTTAGATGAGCGATTTATGTCTACGGATGCCCGTAACTGGTTTTATCATTCGGCATCTCTTGAACCTAAATCAATTTTTAAATTTTTTGATAATTTAGTTAAGTTTTATCAAGGGAAAAATAAAGAAGTTTGGACACAAGATATATTAACTTGAACGTTTAGATAATGGGGTAATATTTCTTATTCCCAATAAGCTATTTCATTGTTATCCGGAATAGGTAGGTCGACAAGCTTGTTAAGTGTCGGATTATAACTGTATACGGAGCGTGCTGAGACATACAGTAGGAATTCCTTATTGTTTGGAATAATCGCTTTTACAGGCCCTGATTGTGGAGGATCGATTATTGTATAAAAAGGCACGAACTTCATTTTACTATTTAGTTTCTCTCCCCAAAAAACGAGTCGATTATCGTTTAAAATGGCACAGTTGTGCATTCCAGTGGAAAAGACCTCTTTGATTGTCGCTTTATCAGGAACGATTGACTCATTTTCTGATAATCCAGTTCTTCCCCAGGTGATTATTTTTTTGTTACTTAGGATGCCTGTGAAAGAAAAATTAGTGGCACGTATCGATACGACTTTTATTCCTTTTTCAAGGTTGGGCGTAATTCCGCCAGCGGCTTCTTGTCCCCAACTTACGATTTTGTCGTCTTCCATGTGGGCAGAAAACGCATTGTTTGTAGCAATTAGTGAGAGGACTTTTGCGTCTTTTTGAATATCAGGATATGCGCCTCCGTATTCGAGATTTCCCCAGGTCACAATCGTTTTATCGTCTAAATGAGCGACAAACGCCCGGTCATTTTTTGTGATTGAGATAACGCTGCGTTCTTCTGGAATTGTTGGAGAAATCCCCCCATACAATTCGTTTCCCCATGTATGAACTCTCCCTGATTTTAAAAGAATGACACTTGCTCGAGAATTGGAATGCCAGGATTCTATTTTTTCCCCATCAGGAAGTGTTGTTTCTATTATTAAATTAGAGGATGTGCTCCATTTTACAATTTCATTTGTCTCTAGGTGTGCAAAAAATTCGAGTTGATTTGAGTGAATATCAAAGACTTTTTTATCTTTAGGTAATTCTGGTAAAGAACCTCCTTTACGATGATGACCCCATGATTGAATCGTGCCGTTGTTATAAAGGAGTGCGAATGCTCCATTATTTGAAATGATTTTTTGAATGGATGTGTTTTTTGAAATTACTGGAGTATTTCCTCCTTCCATGGGTTGCCCCCACGCAACAATATCCCCCCTTTTGGTTTCAATGCAATAGGCGGCACTTGTTGTACAAACCGATTTTATTTCGTTGGGCGCAATTGGTAGTTTTTTGAATGTATTTGGGAGAACCGAGTTTGCTTTGTCCAAAATGGTGGGGTTATTCCATTTGAGCATTTCGTTGTTTTTTAGAACAACCAGATGTGTGCTTGATGTACTAAAAATTAGGGGAAGTCGTGGCGATTTAACGTTGTTTTTAAAGAAATGTAAATTGGCTAATGCTAAATTCTTTGGTATTCGATATTCATTTATTAAAAATAGGCTTAATTTTGATAAATCCGATTGCATTGCAACACTAACAGGATGCTTGTTCATCCATTTAATGACGGATTCATTTTTGGGGATAGTGGCTGCTGAAATATTAAAATATGGAGCCATCGAGGCAGACGAACTTAGTTCGTTGATTCGGTGACCTACAAGCTGAAGTGAGTAAATAGAGTCGGATGAAAGGAACTGGCATACGCAGGAAAAAACATCATCATTCATGTATCTGATGAATAGAGAGCTTTTGTCGTTACGAGCTATTAATTTGGTTTGTTCTGAATTATTTATTGTTTGGACGTTATTCGTTTTTGTATCGGTTAGAATGATGTTGGCTGAACCAATACTTAGAATTTTTTTCATTTGCCAATGAATTATTCCCTTTTTAGATGCACAAATCAAATGGGTGTAATGAAAATGGGTGATTTACTTCTAATAGAGAGAGATAGAATTTTTTTTCAGTAAGATAAAATTCTTTTTTTTTTAATATATTCTACGTATACTGACAATCATGTAGGTAAGTATGGGGAAGGGGTTTATACAAGGAGATTGATTATGAGAGATTTGATTTTAAAAGAGGCCGTTAAACAACTTAAACGAGGCGGTTATGAAAACCTCAGCTTTACCGCTATTTCTAAAACCTTAGATACCTCTAGGGCAAATCTTCATCATCATTTTAGTAATAAAGAGGGGCTTGCTATAGCTGCAACTCAATCTTATATTAATAATAATATGGCACGATTGAATGAAATTTCTTTGAGACATACCGGCGACTTTTTAGGGTTTGTTGTAGAAATTGAACATATGTTTATCGAATTGATTAGGTCTAACGGTGCAAAGGGGATGTGTATTTGTTCTCAATTGGTTAGAGAAGAAGGGCTTCCTGAAGAGCTTGTTGTTTTGTCGAAACGTCATTTTAATGATTTGATTTCCTTGTTTGAAACACAAATTAAAGAAGCTCAGCATGATGGCGTAATTAAATCGATAATTCCTCCCCGGAAATTGGCGGTTCAACTTTGGACTATAATATTAGGTATTTTACAAATGGCGCTCACTGCTAGTGACGTCGAGCCTTATCTGGATGATATGAAAGGTATTTTAACTAATTCAGTTTCCTATTCAGCTTAAGATAGTCGTTTAGTTTAAAAAGACTAGGATACGATTTTATTGTAACCTATCCCTTACCCTCAAGTTAGTTTCCCTCTAGAAAATTATTCAAAATATGATATAAACGTGTGTGCCGAAAATTAAAATTAAAACCATAGTCTACCCAGGAGTCTTATCATGAATAAAGTTGTCGCCGTTCCTATATTAACTCAATCCGTACAGTCACCTGGTTTAGAAGATAGTATTCTCATTCATTCAGTTGAGTCGGTTATTCCTGAACTTTATAAATTGAAGGAGGATATCATTAAGTCTCTTAGTGATTTAGTTGATAATTTTTTAGGGATTCGAGCTATTAAACAACAAGACTATTATGATGGAAAACTTGAACTTACCCGGATACCGGGAGTGCCCGTTGATGTATCTGTTCTAGTTGAATGGGCGGTAGAAGGGATTAAGCTTGAGGAAACACAATTAATAGGAAATATTGTCTTAGAAACAATTAGAAAGTTAACCACTCTTTCTGATATGTGTGCTGCAGATTCAGAGTCTTCAATTTCTGAAATATTAAATGTTTACATTGAGGATATCGGAGATGGTGACCGAATTAAGGAATTATTAAAACGAGAATTTAAGGATTTTACCTTTCCTACAGTTGCGGGTGGATATGTGCCGGCCGAGGAACGGGGTGGGTCTATTGGATTTGGAAATGTTTATTATCAGGGAGCTGTTCAACAACTAATTGCAAATAGGCAAAGTAATAGAGTCAATTCTTCCACAAGACCTGGAATATTATGTCGACAGTCTCGGATAAATGCTGGACGTTCTGGAGGGAGACGTAGTTCGATGGCTAATCCACTTTCTGAGCCTCGTCCTCAAACAAGGTATCAACGAGGATTTAGCGCAGCGATCGCTCAGCCATCTCCTGACGACTCTTCAGATTCAGACACAGATGTAGAGGAGCCTGTAGGCACAATTTTACCGGCTAACTCAGCATCTCTTTCTCGACTTGGTCTTGAAAATGAAGAGGAATCTATGTCAATGCATTCCCAAAAAGATTCATACGACGCTTCGGACGACTCAGATGTATCGACGGATTATACTAATAATTTCTTAGACTTATCTAATTACGATAAGATAAAAATCGATGATGGTGTGGGCGATAAAGTAAACGTTATTAATAATAATGTATTGGGAGTGAATGTAGATGGAATTAACCCAATAACAAAATTTTTGAGTAAACAAGTTAATACTATAGAGGCAGTTGAAGCAGGTTTTAGATATAAACTTACACCTTCGGAAATGTCTAAACCTAATTTTTCTAAATTTACTCCTTTAGATGCTCGATCTATACGAACAACTAATGTAGATGAGGAATTAATTCGACCTACTTCTTTTTTGACATTTATAAGAGCTATTGTGGACTTAGTTCCATCTCCTAAAGTAGACGTCGTAAAATTGGCATTTAGATTGGGAAATGTTAAACATGAATTGACACTATCAGAACATGATATTCCTGTAGAGTTTTCGGATGATATATCGGGTCAGTTGATGGCTATGCCTATTCGATTGACATGTTCGAGTCATCGCCAGTCTAGCTCAAAAGATGCTTATTCAAATGGGGAAGAGAGCTTGAGCAAAAAGGCAAAAGTAGAGCAATCGCAAAAAGTATCGGGTGATGTTGAGCCAATTTGTGATACTTCATATCTCGTAGACGAAAAAACGAAAGAATCACTTCCTTTTTGTACGTGTGGGTGTGGGTTTGATGTTGAGAACGACGATGAAACTAAACTTAAGATAGAGCAGTGGCTCAAAGAAACGGTTAAAAAGTCGACATGCCTGGGACGTCTTGATTCAGAAAGTTAAACTAAATCAATTTAAACGTTGTCATGTCCTTGTATGCTTTTAAAATTTCTTCAGGAGAAACAGGTTTTTCTAATATTATTTTATCACTCAAATGACTTGAACTTAGATCGTCGACGGATAGATTTTCTGCGATTAGAATAATCGGAATATGCTTTAGCATTGGATGTGATCGGATAGCGTCAAATTTTTGAAAGTGTTCCATATCTTCTTTCTTTAAGGTGAGTAAAATTAAGTTTGGGAGCAATAGGACCATTTTTTTGAGGGCTAGCTCGAATGAAGTTTCTCCAGATACTTTCCATTGATTTTTAGTGAAAAATATCGATAAAATATCGATGGTTTCTTGGTCTTCATCGAGAATATATGCAGATTTTATCAAACTATCCTTTTTACTATAGTCTGCCAGATCGTTAATTGTTTTCCCGTTTTTTGGACAAAACGAAATTCCAATTGGCGCATTAATGAACCCATTTTTTACTAGTCCACCATATAATTTCTTTCTCAATTGAAATACAGTTCTAGGTTCTCCTTGTAAGTGGACGACTAAGTGTTTTTTAATTTTAAACAAGTTTACTTGGTAATTGTATGCTTTAAATACGTCATTAATAATTTGAAAAAGCAGGGTTTGATTTTTTGGAGTTAACGATGGTTTTTTATTTAAGTAGATATTAAAAAATGCTTTTGGCGTGCTTTCCGTAGAGCCTTTTATTCCATTATTAAAAAATTCTTCATATGCCTTTTTT
Source organism: bacterium (assembly GCA_018698675.1). GTDB lineage: Bacteria > Margulisbacteria > Marinamargulisbacteria > JABIPA01 > JABIPA01 > JABIPA01. The sequence continues at coordinate 57,746 of JABIPA010000009.1, forward strand.
TCGTTATAAACAGGGAGTGTGAAAATAAAGGAGGCCCCTTTACCTATTTGGGATTCGACCCAAATCGACCCTTTATGGTGATGGACAATTTCCTGACAAATTGAAAGCCCAAGACCTGTTCCTTGGTATCCTCGTTGAGAAGAATCTCTATTTACTTGAACGAATTTTTTGAATAAACCATTTAACACTGATTTCGACAGTCCGTGGCCATCATCTTTGATACGAACTTCTATAGTATCTTTTACTTTTTCAATATCTATCGAAATCGATGTGGAGGTATATTTAATTCCATTCGAGATGAGGTTTGTAAATATTTGGACAATTAACTCAGGGTTTCCATAGGTAGTTGTTGAGAATGACGATGGAACCGATATTTTTATATTTTTTTCATTTATAGAATTGTCCAATATTTCTAATGATTCATGAACAAGAGACAGGATGTTAATTTGTTTTTTATCGATGACCATTTGGCCGGAGTCTAATCGAGATAATTCTAAAAAGTTTTTTACAATTTTTTCGATTCTATCTACGTTTCTGTAAGCAATATTTATTAGATTAGATTGGTTTTCCGTAAATGTTTTCTCGTTAAACTCTATCAGATTAGAAATGGCACCCTTGACGATTGTTAGTGGGTTTCTTAGCTCATGAGAAATTGCACCTAGAAATTCGGATTTTAGTTGATTGAATTGTTCTTTTTCTTTCATTGCCGTTTTTAAGTCTCTGGCTTTTTTTATTTGAGTTACGTCTCGGATTGAGGCTAAGTATGCGTCGTTTCCTTCCCATTGAATTAGGGACGTTCTCATTTCTCCGAAAATTGTTTTTTTGTCAGGATGAACGATTGTAATACCGGTGATTTTGTCCTTATTTAATGGGAATGTAAATGGCATTCCTACAAGAATTTCTCGTGGGCTATTCATCATTTTTTCGGCCGATTTGTTGACGAATTCAATCGATTTATCTGTGTTAACAACAATTAAAGCATCCGCATTTGACTCGATTAACTGAGAAAATTGTTTGTCTGAGTTTTTTTCAATTTTGGAGATAAGTTCTTTTCGTTCAATGGCATGTAACATCGATCTGGCAACAAGGCTTGGGCTCAGATTTTTTTTGATTAAAAAATCTTGGAATCCATATTCAATCGACTGCTTTGCGATATTAATATTATCAATGGCTGAAATTATAATAATGGGGATTTTAATATTTTTTGGGGTAATGTTTGTTAATGTTTCTTTACCTTTTGAGTCTGGAAGGGAGATATCGACGAGGACGATATCTATGTCATGATTTTTTAAGTAGAGAAGCCCTTTTTGCAATGTTGGCTCGGAATGAAATGTGTAAGTAGGAATTAGGAATGACGAATTTATTAATCCACTTTTAATTGTGTTAACGAATATTTGGCTGTCTTCGATCATTAATATGTTCATTGGATGGGTGTAGTCTGTTTCGCTTTATTTGTTTTGTTTTTATGGTTGCGTTCAATTCTGCGTTGCGCATTTAAGTGATCGTTGTAGTTGCTACTAAAGGTGTGAGTTCCATCTTTGTTGGATACAAAAAATAAATATGGGTTTTTGGCGGGTTTAATAGCTGCTGTGAATGCTTGTTTTCCTGGAGAAGAAATAGGTGTAGGTGGGAGCCCGAATTCTCGGTACGTGTTATAGGGAGAAACGGTATCTAGATCGTGGTAAGAGAGCTCTGTTTTTCCTGGTTTTCCTATCGCGTACAGAACGGTTGGGCAAGATTCTAATCGTTGCATTTTTTTTAGTCGGTTAAAGAATACGGCTGCTATTTGAGGCATTTCTTTTGTGGATGCGGCTTCTTTTTGGATAATTGAGGCTATGGTCATCATTCTGTGGAAGTTATAGTTTTTCTTTTTTTTACTTTCTTTATATAAAGGGAGCAAGATTTTTTCGGTTTGGGATATCATCGAGTTTACGATGGTTTTAGTTTTCGTGCCTTTTGCAAAGAAATAGGTGTCTGGATACAGATACCCTTCTAAATTTGAAGTTGGAACAGACTCTAACCATGAATGTGTTGATATGAGATCTTGTTTTGCTTGAGTTTGCACATAGTTTTTAAAGTCGGCTGCTTTTATCAAATTGTTTGATTCGAGTAAATTGGCAATTTCGTGAATGGAATAACCTTCAGGTACAGTAACTTTTAAAAAGTTTTGAGACCCTTTTTTTTCGGTTAGGTAGTCGACGGTTTCTAATAAAGAGTAAGATGGGCTCAATTTGAATCGACCTGCCCGTATTTTTTTGTCTAAGTTAGTGAATCTTAAATAAAGTAAGAACGTTTTTTCTTTTTTAATCAGGTTTTTCTTTTTTAAATGGGAAGCAAGTGTTCGAACCGTCATGTTAGGTTCTACATCGAGGTAAATAATTTCTTGTGATTTTGATACGGGTGAATAGAGTTGAGATAGCCCGTAACCTGTAAGAACCGTGACGCAAAGTCCTAAGTAAATGCCCCATTTTTTCATTGAATTTAGAGGTGAACTGGATGACTTTTCTTCTTGTATCATAGTATCAATTTATCATATCTAAATATCTTAGAACATGGAGAATTGGAAGAATCATAATTAATTTTTTATTAAAAGACCATCTGCGTCTTTGAATTTCCCGCAAATAATAAGAATTGTGTCTACGAGGGCCCAAATTCCGAAGCCTCCTAATGTTACTAACATCAGCATTCCGGTTCCTATTTTTCCAACATAAAAACGATGAACACCTAATGATCCTAAAAAGAAACATAGCAGGAGAGTTTGTATGTATGGTTTTTCACTTATTTGTTGGATGTTTTCATTCGTCATTTTTTAATTCCCCTTAATGGTAGTGGATTTGAACCCCAATGTTTAAAATTGGATCGTTATATGGCCATTCTCGTGTTTGTTTTAAGGTCTGATTATTTCCATATTTTATGTTAGCGATCAGACTCAAAATATTATTCATTTTCTTTTTAATTTCAGTTTTTGCAAAGTAGTTGAAGTCGGTGTCTATGTTTAGGGATCCTTTATAACTGAAGCCGGACGTATTTTTACTTATCACACTAAATGTTAGCTCCAAAGGCGTTCGTTTTCCATATAATACGGATTCCACTTCCAAGATAAAGAATTTTGTTTGAGTGATAGGAAAAAGGGTGGCGGTGAGCATGGAGACACTGGATGGGTTTAGATAGACGAACCATTCAGGAAGTAAAAATGAGATATCAAATAGAGTATGCGGATAGATTGATGTATCAGCGTCAAAACGTGATAAGTCAGTCGAGCTCGGTGACAAAAGGAATGCTGCAACATGGGCATAAAATAATTGGTCTATCGTAATATCGTACCCTTGTTCATTTAGAGCGCTGATATAACGATTGGGATCGCCGTCCGGATCGCTTCCATTTAAGTTTGTTGCTACGTAAAGTGCCCCTAGGCTTCTATTGACCTGAAAATCAATTAAGTTGTGTTTAGATTTGATGGATGTAAGGGATTGAAAAAGAATATTTTTCGCGAAGTCCGTATTATAATTTATCCCTGCACCTAGAATTTGTGCATTCATTATAGGCGTCAGTGTTACATTGTTTGGGTTATCTACTCCCGTATACGCTCTTCCTGAAGTCGTGATTTCGTTTAGATAAAGGTCCCATACGGATAAAGGAAGGTCTATCCATTCGTCGTCGAAACCTGCTCCGAAATATGGAGCGAATCCGTGCAGATAGTCTGTGGCAGCATGTCCCGATTCGTGTACAACTGTGGCTATTGAGTAAGAGAGCTTTAGATGGACTAAGTAGGCTGGAAGCATAAATAGTGTATGGGTTAATGAATTTTCGTTGGTAGGGTTTATTTTTTTTTCATAGGCATTCAAAAGAAAGTGGTTTAAGTTTGATACGTTTTCAGCCCATTCAAATACGGTTGGTTGATATAGTTCTGTTCGATATTGAGATTGTTGGGTAGACAGGCTTATTGTTTCTGCTGAGGTAGGCGATGTTAGTGCATTTAACAATAACATCGCAGGTAAAATAAAAGGGAGAGTGTTTTTTAGACTACGCATGGTTTTTTTAGGCTAAGTAGATTCGTCTGCACTGCTGTCACTGATAGATCCAGAATAGTCTTCTTTTATGTAGGTTACTTCCTTTGTTTCTGTTGTGGTGTGTCTTGTAGAATGAGTAGATATTACTTTGTATCCTTTTCGTTGTGGGCCTTGTTCTAATATCGATTTTCTAGCTCCTTCTGTGCCTCCATCTGCGGCTGGATAATAGGCTCCATTCGTTTTGTTGAATTCTTGTGTGAATGAGCTTTCGCCATTTGCTATTTTTTGCAATGATCCTCTCGCCAATTTATTCATACCTGGAGTTCTTCCTGGTGTTGCTTCTGCAACCTGAGAAAATGAAATTAGGCTTATTGCGGCTTGAAGCGCATCATCGTTTAGGGTAGTGAGTAGATCTTTTTGGTCATTAATACTGCTATTAAGTGCTGTCAGAATAGAGGTTGCTGTACTGGAGGATGATGTTCCTTTATCTAAGATACTGGAGGATTCGTCGTATCCGTCTTTATATTTTTTTGTATCGTAAAAGCTGTATTTATAACCTTGGGTTAGTGTTTTTGTTACAACTTGACCTCTGTGGCTAGGGTCCTGTCTAAATCCTCGAGACTCTCCTCCTATATTAATTCGGATATCTAGCTTTTTTCTTTTATACGTTTCGGAACTTCTATGCTGTTGTAGTATTTCCATTACTTGTTTTAATGTAAGATTTTTATGTTCTGGTTTTAACGTAACAATGTAGTCGGCATCGTATTTTCCTGGATTCTTAACTGCTTTGAACTTAAAAATAGTTTCAAATTTATCAGCCATTTTTTCTGCTCTGTTAATGGCCCGAGAGTTGGCTTCAACGACTTTATTAAAATTAGGTGCAGATGTTTTTTTTGGTTTAGAATTTAACGTTAAGTCTTCAAGGCTTTGAGTTAGTTTATCATCAGATATAGGCGGCTTTTTTTTTGGTTTGAGTTTTAGTTTAGATGGTGCGTCGAATACTGAAAGTGCAATTGTTTTTTTCATTTTTTTTCCTTTACTAACTCATTCGGTTTTTTAGTGGTCTGTAAATAATCTCTAATAATTTCGTAGTTGATTTCGGCATATTTTATATTAGAAATAAGTGTACCATGCCTTGTTATTTTTTAGATTAAAATTCATAAGGGATCTCTGATTCATTTGTTATTAAAAATCGGATATAGTGAACTTATTAAGTGAATTCAAAAATTTTGTTTTTAGTAGAGATATAAATGATCGTAAGGAGATATGTATTGTGATTTTTAAAGTAATGGCTGTCGTTTGTGGAGTCACTGGAGATAAAGAGAGTATTGATTTCGGAAACGGTGAAAGCAACCTTTGGGATCCTTGGGAGATTATTGAAGAATATCAAGAAGGGCAGAGTGAAATAAATGATGAAGAATGGGAACTTCTTGGCGAGACATCTTCAGATTCTGGCAGTGATTCGGGAAAAATTAAACTTGAACAACCTATTCAAAAGCTTTCGGATTCTCCGATTCTTGATCCCGAAAAGTTAACTCAGATTTCTGTAGTAACTTCAAAAGCATCTCTGGACGATGTTAGCGATGATGAAGGGACAGACGAGGAAGTGGACGTTACTCGACAGCAAGTATTTTTTCAAGAACTTTTAGAGAAATCTCATTATAATTCCAGCGATTTGAATAAATTGTGCTTGATGCTTGAAGAAACGCCTGCCGACGGAAGTTCGTATGTTGGGGAACAATTCGTTCTTAACGATAATGAGGTTTCTAAAAAAATATTGATTCAGCAAAAAATTGAAGAGATTTCACATTCGATTTCTTCACCCATAATGAAAAGACTATTAGAAACATTTAATGAGACAAGTACAAAAGGCCTTCCTAGCTTTTCTGAAGGGGTATCTAAAGCTGATTCATTAATGAATGTTTCTTATGGAGATAGAGCCAGGTTATTTGGATCTAAATTTTCGGGGCTGTTTAGTCCAGAGGCCTTTGTAGATATTTGGAACAAAACGCAAGATACATTTCTTCAAATGGGACGTGATGTGGCGTTGCAGAACGTTGTACCTTTTGGCTGGAAAGTTTCTTCTTCGAGCCCCTATTCTGTGATATCTGAAAAAAATGAGACTCCTTCTAAGGCGCTTGATACTTTTGTTCAGGGGCCTTCTTTGTTAACAGGTGATATGGGAAATCAATTGTCGTTATTATTTGGTCTTCGATTTATTTTGGGGAATAGGGCGTTTGATGATTGTTTTAGAGAGAGACCTTTGGTTTTATCATCTAATTTTTTTAAATTAGTCGTAGATAATGAATCCGAGCGGGAGATTTTTCCTTTTGCAGATTGTTTTTCTATCGAGGCCCCGGGAGAAAAGAGATCTAATCGTAAACGGCACTCTATTGGCATACAACAACTTTCTAATCATCCAGCTTATATTAAAAAACATTTGGCGAAGCAATACAGTCAGTTGTCTTTATTAGAACTTAAAAAGGGTGAATACTCCTTTTTTGAACCTATTGTAAAGAAAAGATCAGGTCTCAGGTTAAATGCTATTAAATCTTATCTATTGTTTCGCTTGAATGAACGATTAACGACAAATGATGAGGATAAGGTTGCAAATCATGCAAGATATGCTGCATCCGTTTCTAATAATAAACGAGTGAATAAGATTTTGCAGAGTCATCGACAAAATATAGGATTAAATGTTCCCGTTTCAAAACGGTCATTGGAAGAGCTAAAAATAACTCAAACGGTAGTGTTTGATGTGAAATCATTTCAAATGAAGGTAATGAAAGAGATGGGAAATAAATGATGCAAATAAGAAAATCAGAAGAAAGAGGACGTCTAAAAATTGATTGGTTGGACGCGCGGCATACCTTTTCGTTTGGCAATTACTATGACCCAAAACATATTCACTTCGAACATTTAAGAGTTATCAATGAAGATAGAATATCAGCTGGCGGCGGGTTTGATACCCATCCTCACGAGAATATGGAAATTTTTACATTTATAATGTCTGGTGAACTTAAACATAAAGATTCAATGGGAAATGGTGCCGTAATTAAAGCCGGAGATATTCAGTATATGGCGGCTGGTTCTGGGGTTTATCATAGTGAATTTAATTCGTCGCCTAAAGAGACCTGTCATTTGCTTCAAATATGGGTGATTCCTAATAAAAAAAATGTTGAACCACGGTATGAACATGCACGGTATTCATTGGAAGAAAAACGAGGAAAGTTTATTTGTTTTGCTTCTAACGATGGTCACGATGGGTCTTTTAAAATTAATCAAAATGTAAATATTTCTGTGTGTTATTTAACGGCAGGTGATAGATGCACTCATCAACTTGAAGGAAAGTCAGCTTGGGTTCAAGTGGCAAAGGGATCTGTTTCTTTTAATGAAGAGTTGTTAAATCAAGGAGATGGCGCCTCTGTAAAGGATTGCTCGGAATTGGTTTTTGATAATGCAGAAGATGCAGAATTAATTTTATTTGATTTTAAGTAGATGTCGATACGTTGAGTATTGCAGATTCTGAATTATTTAAAAAAGTATAACGTGAAATGAAAGGTGCGTAATTAATATGTTTAAAACAGTGTCCATGGGACGAGATAAAAATTTTTCTAGGATTTTGGCAACCTCTCAATTGGGAAAAACAACTTATGAATTTTGCGAAAATCAAGAAAGTTCGATTCCATTTATTTCATCTATAAAGGAATTGGTTTTAGAAGGACTTGTCGAGGTGTCGGGAACGGATAAAGAGGTTCGTCCATTGGTGGTAACAACTCAAAAATTATTTGAAAACCTGTTTGCAATATTACAATCAAAAGTCTTGCTAGTGTGACATGTATTACACATACAGCCGCTATATCGACTCCTTTTTGTAAAAATGTAGACCCTTATATCTATACATTTTCTCCAGGAGATAAAAGAGAATCAACTGTTCAGGAGCGTTTGATTACGACTCGTGAGCTATTATCTAGTGGTGCTCGTCATTACGTTGTTTACTCAGATTATAACAAGAGAACTCTCGATGAGGTTGGTATTTATACGACTAACTTGGCTTTATATCCGGGACTTATCGATACCCCCGTTTCTACTCCTATAGACGACTCCTTTTCTGGAGCAAGCTATTTGATTAATTATGAAGGTAGAGACTATTTTTTTTTCGTTAAATATGGCTCAGGCTGGGTTTGTTGGCGAGGATAAAACGTTTTCCGCAAATCTTTGGTTTGGAGCACTGGAAGATAGTTTAATAGAGACAAAATATAATCGCGTTATCGGGTTTTTGAATGAGAATGGTGTATCTATTGAGAAGACTAAAATGGATTTGTGAAAAATAATAAAAGTAAATTTCGGACTGGATAAGCATAACTCTTGATTGCATTGAGACATCCTTAATCTTCGTGATAATAAGAATGGTATTAGCGTAAGTGCTATCAGGTGTGTTTATTTTGTCTTAATATTGATCGACATTTCTAGATCAAGATTGTGGTTTGTATAGGGTCCTAACATTATATTGTATTGAGTTATTAATAGATTGTTTTTGCTTTCAGTTAATTGATAGGCATCTATAGCTCCCCATAAAGCAGATATAAATATAATTGTTCGGCCCATTGAATATTTTTCTTTTGAGTTTTTATCATCGAGAAGTGATCCTAAAACGGAGCCTCCTAGAAAAGGAAGTCCTCGAAGCCAGTCGCCTGATAAAGCTTGTCCTAACGAGGGAATAAACAGGCTGCTAATAGCATGTGTTAGCGGATTTTTATAATCGGAAATAATGGACTTATTAAATGTTTGGGGGGCATTTAGTATGTTTTTATACTGTTTTGTTAATCGATTATTATAGTCTTCTGCTGTCGAGAAAGCATCTACCACTTCCCAAATTTTTGATAGTGCATAAGCGGTTGCAAAGATGCTTAATGCGGTAGTGTCAGTAAAAATATCTTTGTTTCCTTGGGCAAGAACGTAGGAAAAAGATGCTCCTAATAACAAAATATCTGCGGTTAAAAAGGGTACGCCTCGTTTCCAATCGCCGGCTAAAGCATGTCCAAGGGAAGGGGGGAGAATAAAACTTGATAGGGCCGCTAGTTCGGGGGATTTCAAATGTTGTACATATCTATATGCAGTTAAATTATCTTCATCTTTTTGGGTATCGGCTATGACTGATGTTCCTAACAAACAGATATATATAAATATAATAAAATTTTTGGTCATAATATAAGCTCTCTTTTTGTTAAAACCTAATGGCTTTAAACATAGTTTTTTTTAGGAAACTTATCATTATTACTTATGAAACTTATATACTACTTTGGGATGATTTTTCGTTTTTAAGCACGACTTCTTTAGATTTTATTAAATAAGGAGATTCAAGGTTTTGGAAGCTAAAAATTATTTATTATTATTGATTACTAATTTCGATTGTTGATAAATACATCTACTTTATTTATGAATATTTGGAAATGTTATTCCAATGGGGTAGTTTTGCACCGCTACCGAATTGATCAGCTGTTGTTTTGGATTAGTGTAGTTTTTTCTACCAATAAGAACGGTCCGTTTTTTCAGGGTCTGGAGTGACTGATGACGTGTTATTTTTTGTGGAAAAAGATACGGTTGTTTTGTTATCTAGTTTCATTAAAAAATAAAAATCTAGGGCGTGGATGGAAATAATTTGAGGCTTGTTTTTTTTTGCGTCTATCAAGAAGTAGTTGCAATTATTTTCAGTTTTATATTCATTTTCCGATGGCTCGGCTTCGCTAAATTCATCGTTCCAAATTAAGGCATCCCCATTTGAAAGAAAGGCACAAAATGCGTTGTTTGTCGAATGTAGGGTTCTAATATATTCGCCTGATGGGATGGGAGGTGTTTTTAAAATTGATGGTAAGTCGGGATTTGAGTCCCATGATAATAAGGTCCCGTCACTATAGAGTCCGCAATAAATGGTATCGGTAGAAAGAATAGATACAAACCATTGATTGTTCGGTATAAAAGGTATTTGGGTAGGTGGGCTTATGTTGTTTAACGTTAGTGTTTCCCCATTTTCTAAAAGTGTACAAAATGAAAAATTTGTTGAGGCTAACGTGATGACCGGAGCTGGCATTGTAATAGTTGAGTAGATGCCATTGTTACCTTTTAGAATACTGTCGTCGTCTAATTGGATACAAAAGTCGTTAAAGTTGGATATCATCTGTTTAACTCTTAGACCATTTTGGAGTCGAGGGCTTGTATTGATTAACGTTTTATTTTTTTCTCTTATAATACTTAATGTTCCGTCGTTCAAGAGAATCCCATACTCATCTCGAGTTGTATGAAAAGATACTATGCTTTTTGTATCAGGGCATAGTTGGATTTGTTTTGGTTTTTTAGACGCCTCATAAATAAATTCATCATTATTTTCCCATTTAATAAGAATCGATTTTTTTGTGGACTCTATTTTTTTGATTATATTTTCTGAGGAATTAAGTCGTTGATACGATGAGTTATTGTCATATTCCCAAAATTTAACGGAGTTATCTTTGAATAGGATGCAAAATAGTGTTTTTTGGTTTATTTCATTTGGGCAAGATGAATGAATCTCAGAAATATTACTTGGATTTTGAAAGAAAGGGATTTTTGCGGGGACAGTTGAAAACAGTGATGCAGAGTTATCTGTACATAAAGAAATTGCTAGTTTCCGATTGACAATTGTTTTCGGAAGTTTATCGTATTTTTGGATAAACCATAAATTGGAGTAGATGTCCTTACTAGGAATGTTTTTTGAGCTTAGTAATGCCAAGCTAATTTTGCTTAAACTACTTTTTCCAACAAAAGCAATTGGATTTTCATTTATCCAGGTGTTTAGGGACGACGTTATAGGAATATCTTTAACATGAAGGCCATAAATAGGAGCACATCCTCTTTGTGTTCCAATTGTATACGTGGCTGGTGAAGCTTGAATAAAAGTATAGATTTCTGAAGGTGAAAGGAATAAGAGGCTGTAAGTTAAAACGTCTGTTTGACCATTCCTTAACATTAAATCCACAGTGGTGATTGGTTTTTTTGTAGGGTTCAAAATTTCAGGTATCTTTATTGAGCTTGAAAGGCTGATGATTTTGAATAATATATGATTTAATTTTATCATTGTTGTAGTCTTTAGATTTAACTAATTTTTAGAATACGCGATAATTATCCTTATTGTAATAAGGATAGTTGAATTACCGTTGATTTTTATGTCTAAAAAATGAGTGGTTTTTCGGCGGGAATCTTTTAGGTTTTAAGCTAAGTTTTTAGAATTAGGAAGAATACAAAAATGAAATTTTATTATGGGTATAACTAGTAACAATATTTTTTGTGTTTTTTTAATATATTTTTTTATTTTTTATTCGAAAAATATTTATTCAATTCCTGTTCCTGAATTGGCTAATTTGGGGGTTTCAGGGGGCGGGCCTTTTGTTATTTTATTTTTTAGTTTTTTAATGGGATTATTTTACAAAATTAAACAAACATTTTCATATCGGAATTTTTGTTTGATGGGACTTCTTTTATTTTTTTTATTATTTGGACTGCATCAGTTAAATCGTAGTTATTCTGATTTTTATAAGTCGAGACTTTATTTTAAGTATTTTAATTTAATACACTGGGGATTAGATTTTTATAAGATGCTTGAATCATATACGGATCCCCTTTATTCAGAGTTCAGAATATTACCAAGCGATGTACATAAATTAATGGAAGAAGACGGTGATTCTATACAATTGATGGGAATCCAAACTCCTGAGCAAGTATTCGTTTATTTGAGTCCAAATAAATCTAAAGTGTACATCGATGCGACGAAACGCATATTTCGTAAAACACCGATAAAAGGCTCCTTTTATGTTACGGTGCATGATCTATTGGAAAACCCGGATGCGTATTTTTCTGCAACTAAAACTAATATTATTTATTGTTTTGGTGGAAAATCGTCGTCTATTTTTTCAAAAATGTTGAGGAAACATGTTCCTGAACATATAGATATAAAATTTATGGAGGGAGGATTAAGAGGGTGGAGGCAGCAAAACTTTCTTTACGAGGATAGTTTAAATAGGGGTGATGTTGTTTATTCAAGTTTAAAAAATTATCAAATATTAAACACGAGTAATGTTCTAAATTCGATTAAAAATAACAGGTCTGTTTTGGTAGATATTAGGTTTGGAAAGTCTAAAGATTACTATCAAATTCCGTCTGCAGTTTCGTTGTTTTCTTCTAATAATTCATATAGTGAACGGTTTTTGCCTGAAAATAGACCAATAATTTTTCTTGTGTATGGAATTGAAGATATTTATCGAGCGATTAGAAAAGCAGGCCAATGGAGGGAACGTGGTCGAGTTATTGAAGGTATATATGTGTCCCCTCAAAATTATCCTTTTGAAGGATATAAAGGAAAGACTTGGTATTGGGATTGGACATCTATCTTTTTAATTATTGGATTTTTATTATTTTTTCTTATAGGTGTAGTGTGTTTATTTTTAGTTAAATCAAAGTCATATTTTAATAAATTTGGAAGATTTGGGAGTAAGGTTGATAATTTATGTCAGCTTGTAGATATTAATATTAATACGTTGCCTTTTGTTCCAGTTAATTATGATGACTTTTTTTTATGGAAAATTTATCGAACTATTTTTCTTTTTTCGGTAAGGGGTGGACATTTTCAATTAATATTTCGTTCTTCTGCGTTCGATGAAGATACGGAGGTAACTTCAAAAGCGGGGCACTACGAAAGTTTTAAAACTACGTTGTTTGGATGTGGCAATGTAGTTGGGAAAATAAGAAATTTAAGAAA
>JABIPA010000010.1 GCA_018698675.1 bacterium
CAATTTTTTATTCATTATACAAAACGAGACCGAGTTAATTTAAATGATTTGTTTCAAACGGATGTATATGGAGCCATAACCAAACCCTTTATTGATACTGGAAATTATCGATCAATATTTCATAATTCAACCAAAACCGACTTGAGTCAAAGACATGTCGATCAAGTCGGCGAAGGGGCTTTTAGCAGACTTCGAGAATTTGTATTGCAAGACCTTTCACAACCTAATGAGCCATCGGATATCGGAGTTGTTAAAAAAGTAAGACCTCGACACCTCACCGAACAATTTAAATTATATCGAGAACTAAAAGCCGGTCAAGAATTTAACAATACAACTATTGCCTTGGGAGCATGGCATGCCTTTTCGTATACCGATTCTAAAAAAAGAAGCAGGTCCAATATCGGATTGTTGATGGACAAAGCTCAACCCATTTCTATAGATAGATTAAAAAATCAAAATACTTTAAAAAGTATAAGCGATTATATTTCCCAGTCAGCTGTACGTCTTGGACAACTGCATAATAATGGGTATAGCCACGGTGATTTTTGTATGCAAAACACATTAAATATTAGCGACGATTCAAATATGATTCTTAGATTATCTGATTTGGGTGAAATAAAGCGTAATGTCGAGGATATTTCTATTTTGAGATTAGACAAAAAAGCAGCCTTAGGTCATTTTCCTAGCCCGGATGTAATCGAGTGGGTAACTGGAAACCAAGAAACTATGGATTTTCAGAAAAACGATACCTTTTCGTGGGCATTAGACGTGATTTATATATGCGTTCAATTACAACTATTAAACAATTTCCCCGTTTATGAACCCGATTATTCACGAAAAGGAAGTAATGAAGGACCTGAGAAAAACAAAGTATTTGATTGGGTTAACCTCGCCATTCCCGACCTAGAGTCTCGACCTAATTTTTTGGGCTCAGAACCTCTTAAATCCGCCTTAGTTTCAGCGCTACAACCTGTAGAGTCTCGGCCAAATATGGATAAATTATGTAGTGCTCTATTTACTCCAGGTATGAGAGAGCATCTAGAGAACCTCTAATTTCAAGCATTGAATGTGGGAGTATCGTTTGTTTAATACACTCTGTTTATACCTGTATATATGCTCGAGTTCATCTTTAAAGTCAGAACGATAGTGAAATCTTTTTTGAATAAAAAAGGGAGTTTCTTCGTAAATTTCATTAAGCGTGTAAATGCGATGGTCATCTGAATTTTCAACGCCTATCGAAAAGGCATGATTTAGCACATCTCCTTTTCCTTTTAGAATAATTAAAAAATGCTCTTCACTTCTATTATCATTAGAATCAACCAATAATACACACTCGTTTAAAATTATATCTAATGAATCGACAGGCTTTGCAGTCGTTCTTAGTTCTTCGTATTGAAAATTTTTGAGGAGAGAAGGGTCAAGAAAACAATGACTATCTGGGCTATTTTTTATATACCTATTACCATATTCATGGAGCATAAGAACGAGTACACGATCGCCAATAGTTTGTAGATTTGGCATAGTTGAAAACAACAACCAATACAAATTTAAACTACCACATTTATCTCCAAAATTTTCTTTAAAATCACCCAAAGAAATAATTTTAAACGATAGGGTCATCGATTTTCTGTAGGGTAAGTTTTAGATACCATTTCTTTTATAATTAAATATGTCATAAAGATGGTGGACTACCTTATCGAAAAAAATTAAAAAGGTGAAGAGGGTTTTAGGTAAAACCACCAATATATGTAGATAAAAACCCGCATATACCCACGAAAAACAGAAACTAGAGCACGTAAATAAATGGCCGAAAAAATGCAAATTAAGGCAAAACAAATACATGAACACTATAATTGAACAGGATCATAGAACCCTTAAATGGAAGATGAATCATACCATGGGTCATCACACAATACGGCATGCGGCTACGACAATTACAGGTGTTGAAACAATGCATATGCTTCGTAAAGGACAAGTACCATTTTACAACAAGAAAAATGTACAATCTTTACGGGATTTTATACATCGTCTCTTTGAGATTACTGGATCCATTTTCTCTATGTATTCAAATAGAAAAATGGCTTTTTAATTTAATTTTTACTCGAGTTTTTAGTCCTGATTTTTATTTTTACAATTTTTGTACCAGAACCGTTTAAATAAAAAAATGAAATTTGTTCATCTATTCTTACGATAATAAAAATAGATGAACAAAATTATTGCCATTACCCCTTTAAAAAACCCCGTCCAACACAATTTTGATTTAACCCCGATATTTGATACGCATACACCTTCTCTTTTTCCATTACTAAAATCAATTTTGAAAATAGCCATATTTCTGACACCTCTATATAGGTCATCAAATGTTCAAAATAGGTCATCAAATGTTCAAAAAAAACAGATTCAAATAATTAAGAACGCCTTTTCCCATTCAAAAACCTCATATACGGATCCTAATAGTCTGTACATTTTAAGTAATTGCTATAACAATGGATACCACTGCTTGACACCTCCACCTTATTATAAAAATTCTCCGGATTCACCTCCGGCCTTGGCATGGGCAGACATTTATGGCAAAAGCATTACGTACAGTGCCCGTTTTTTCGACATGCCAATTGATTTACAAGCAGGTGTTGTTAGACATGAGTGTTCTCATCTAAGTAATCAAACAACATTTAAACAACTAACTCATTTAGAGAATACCCTCTATCAAATCAGAAAAGAGTCCCAAGACCTAATCGACTATCGGATTCAAATCAACAAAGTCATCGATCCCCAAATCGACTCACTCATTTTTAAATATATAGATCCGATCAAAAGAATAGTTCTAAATGAAGCGACTACTAACCACGTAGCACGTAAGCTAGTTATGCAATTAAATCTAAAATCTCTTCCTGA
Organism: bacterium; assembly: GCA_018698675.1. Classification (GTDB taxonomy): domain Bacteria; phylum Margulisbacteria; class Marinamargulisbacteria; order JABIPA01; family JABIPA01; genus JABIPA01. Next base: position 2,896 of record JABIPA010000010.1, read on the forward strand.
AAAAAAAGCTAATGCTCTTTTGATATCTAGACTGGCTCAGCCATGGATATTTGACGAAAACATAGAGGCTGCAAGTAGCCAAAGACTTCATAAATTTGAAAAAATAATGGAAACACTTTCTTTCTTATCAGAATTTAAACAAGAAGATCAACGCTCCTTATTTAATACAACGGAAGAAGCCTTAGAACTAGAAATGAATAAAGAACTGGCATCCTTTTTGTTTAGTGGGCCTGGTGGAATTTTGTTTAAAAAAAACCTTTCAGATCGCTACAATCTTGCAGCTTCAATTAAAGATGAAAGTATGGAAATCGACGACTATTGCACAAAACTCATCACTGATGCAAAAACAATAAAGACAAAAAGTACCAAAACTAAAAATAGCCGTAAAAAACGGACTAAAAGTGGTAGTGGTGAAAAAACTGGTTCTGATGAAAAATAACCAAACCTAAAAACAAAACTAAAAGACGGACCAACCGTTAACAATAGATTAGCTGTGCAAAAATTATCACTTTAGAATAATATTTCCAGATACCCATAATTAACTGAGACACGTTGATCCAGAAACCATTTTACTCTGTGTCAGATGGTATTTAAGTTGCCGACTAAGCTATAGAGTTCTAGTCTATATCATGGATGAACGTGGTCTAAAAATTGCTCATACAACCATTCTAAGATGGGTATTTCGTTTTTCCAATGAACTAAAACACAAAGTTCGTCCTCATTTAAGAAAAACGCTGACCTCTTGGAAACTGGATAAAACCTATATCAAAGTAAAAGGTAAATGGACGTATCTATATAGAGCCATTGATAGAGAAGGTAAAATCATTGATTTTTATCTAAGCCGTAAACGTGATTCTAAAGCAGCACACTCCTTTTTTAAGAAAATAATTCGTCTCAATTCATCTCAAACCCCACATGTTATAAATGTAGTTAAAACCCTGCATACACCTATGTAAAACTGACATTAGAACAAGAAAATAAGTGGCCGAAAC
>JABIPA010000011.1 GCA_018698675.1 bacterium
AACATGAAACCTATCGAAACTGAAGTAGTTGTTTTAGGAGCTGGGCCTGGTGGTTATGCTGCCGCCTTTTATGCTGCTGAACAGGGTAAAAAAGTTATATTAATAGAAAAAGAAGATCTTGGTGGAGCTTGTCTAAATAGAGGATGTATTCCATCTAAGTCATTACTATATGCAACGAAAGTTATGGAAGAAGCCGCTCACTCAACGATTAGAGGAATTTATTTTGAAAAACCAAAAATAAATTTAGATGAGTTACGTGACTGGAAAAATGGAATCATTAAAAAGCTACAATCAGGAATTGCTCACTTAGCAAAACAACGCAATGTTGAAGTAATCAAAGGAAAAGCCTTTTTCGAAGATAATGAAACATTACGAGTTGAAACTGAAAATGGTCAAAAATTCATTAAATTTGGAAGCGCCATTGTTGCTGTAGGATCAAAACCTGCCCTACCTTCAGCATTTGACCTTGGAAACAAGCGAATCATGACATCTACAGAAGCACTTCAAATTGATGATATCCCAAAAAATCTACTCGTTTTAGGTGGTGGATACATTGGAATGGAATTAGGTAGCGTTTATGCTGGATTAGGTAGTGAAGTTACAATGGTAGAAGCTCTACCAAGTTTATTAGCTACTGCTGACTCTGATTTAGTACGTCCAGTGATTAAAACAGCGAAAAAGCAATTCAAAGAAATAAAACTTAATACTAAAGTCACAAAAATGGCGTCATCAGGTAAGAAGATAAAAGTTTCTCTATTGGATGATAAAGGTGAAAGTTCAACTCAATCATTTGATAAAGTGCTAGTGTCTATTGGTCGTGCTTCAAATAGCTTTGATCTAGGAATTGATAACACAGATATCAACTTAGACGAAAAAGGGTTTATCACTGTAGATAAAAACCAACGTACAAGCGTTTCCAATGTTTATGCTATTGGAGACATTGCAGGTGGTTTACTTCTTGCACATAAGGCATCTAAAGAAGCAAAAATTGCTGTTGAATCAATTATTGGTCAACCGGCTACTAACGAAAACTTAAACATTCCAGCAGTAGTTTTTACTCATCCTGAAATTGCTTGGACCGGTCTTACGGAAGCAGATGCTAAAGAAAAAGGTATTAAAGTTGATGTTTCTAAATTCCCTTGGGCGGCTAGTGGACGTGCATTGTCGATGGATAAAACGGACGGAATGACAAAACTAATTATTGATCCAACGTCAAAGAGGATACTTGGAATTGGAATCGTTGGAGAAAACGCCGGAGACCTTATTAGTGAAGGTGTTCTTGCCGTTGATACAGAATGCACAGTAAATGACTTAGCATTAACTGTTCACCCTCATCCAACCCTATCTGAGACATTGATGGAGAGTGCCGAGTTATACTTAGGCCACTCAAGTCATGCTATCTCTAACAAGAGAAAATGAAACTCGGTAACAAACTAAAAAAAAACGGGCTTGTTTACGGTGTTTATGGACTCTTTTGTTTTGGTCTATTTCACTTTTTAAGCTATTTCTTTGACTTATATGCCAGCCTTCCAACTTATGGTCGGTTGGCATTTGCTCTCGTAATTAGCTTATGTTCCGTCGTCTTAATTCTTAACCTACAACAAAAAAATATTGTTCGAGAGCGTCAGCTTCTTAAGAATGAACGTTCCAAAATTATTGATGAACAAAATAAAGTGATTAAAAATAAAGAAAAGATTGCAAAAGATAATGAACATATTATTAATTCTCATTTATCTGGATCTCAGGTAAATGAAAGTGCTCTTATTTTCTCAACATTAACTACGTATCTCATTCCAAAAATTAGATATGAAAATGAACTTAGTTCTCAACACACACAGCAACTGCCTGCCTTAAAGAACATTAAGGTTTTAAGGCCAACTCTACAGAAAGCGACATATCAACCCGTCGTTAACTACAAACTTTCTAAAACAGTATCTGAAGTTATTAAATTTCCTCCTCAATTCATAAATTTCAATTAACATGGCAAACCCGGTTACGTTAATATCCCATATAAGGGAACTTCGGTATCGAGCATGTGTTTCAGCAGTTTACGTATTAATTGGGTTCATAGTGGCTCTTTATTTCTTTAATGATATTATCGACGCATTAGCTGTCCCTTTTCAATCATTTCCATCATTTAATAAATTTTATATTACCTCAATTTTTGAGGGCTTTTTTACTAAATTGAAACTTTCTTTTATTATCGGTGCAATTTTGGCTTTCCCTGTCATCGTTTACCAATTGCTACGGTTTATATTTCCAGGTCTTCTAGGTAAAGAAAAAAAGCTTATTATAATCAGTGTTTTTGTTAGTGTTTTGCTATCAGCATTAGCGTTCTACTTTGGATATTTTGTATTCATGCCCTACTCCATTCAATTTTTGATGAGTAAAACCTATTTACCAGATAACGTCAGCGTAATTTTAAATTATAATAAAAATATTTTTTATATTATTAACTTTCTATTCTATTCCCTAATAGTTTTTCAATTTCCAATAATTTTAGAGTGTTTACTATATCTTAACCTTGTTAAACGAAAATCCCTTATTAAAGCAAGTAGATATGTAATTGTTGGAATATTTGTCGTATCAGCCTTTGTAACACCACCTGACATTATTTCTCAGGTAGGAATCTCTATTCCTTTAATATGTCTCTATTTTCTTACAATACTAGTCGCAAAAATATTTGGATTTGGAGAAGATAATGTTTGATTTTGGAATGTCCGAATTATTTGTTATTGTTTTTGTTGCAATTATTTTTATCAAACCAGCCAACTACCCTGAACTGTTAAGAAAAATTGGAGGAGCATACGGCTACGTTATTCGACTATATCATCGGTTTTTAAATGAAATATCTACCATGACTGATTTTGACGCTGACACAAAAAAAGAGCTTCCTTCTTTTAGACCAACGCCTTTCCAAAAAAAATCAATTGAAACAAAACCATTTAAAATAAATTCATCTACCGAAACAAAATCAGAGTCTTCGGAAGCATAATTTAGTCGCTATACATTATGCTTCTGAAGGCATAACGTATAGAAAGATTTCTTCAACTCAACGTATGATACGTCCCTACATTACTTATCGAATCGAATAAATGTCCCTATGGATTTGAATATAGAAAAACAAAGGATTGCACACTTTTTCTTGTTAAATTAATTTGCCTAAGCTCTCTCCAAAACGTAATTCGGTATACTCGTTCAACCCAATTCACTTATAAATACCGATGTAAATAGAATACTTTCATGCTAAACTAACGTTACTTTTTAATGTCATTTTATAGTGAAAAAGATAAAAAATATATAAAATTGGAGAATGAAACATGTTTGGACATACAGAACTTATTATTATCGCCGTAATTATTCTTATTTTATTTGGATCTGCAGCAATTCCTAAATTTTTCAAATCACTAGGACAAGCTAAGTCAGAATTTGAAAAAGGTGTTAAAGAATCTAAAATTGACGAAGAAAAACCGAAAGAGTCTACCTAGGCTTAAAAAAAATACTAGCACTTCTTAAGAGGTTAATTATTAGTGCTAGTAACATTATTTTGTAAATCTTATCTATAAATAAGATTTACGAATAAAGATTTATGACATTTTCTAGTATTGAGACAGCAGTTTCAACAACGGTTTTATTTTCAGATTCAAATACTGAAGTTTTACTTTTAGAGGTAAATACTTTAATTGTTCGCGATTGACTTCCTATATTATCTGAAAGATTTGCAACTATCATATCCAAGCTTTTAGCCTTTAATTTTCCTATCGCAGACTGTTCCAAATTCTCATCTTCCAAACAAAACCCAATAACTTTTTTAGGAAACCCAGACTTAACTTTAAGAACTGCAACGGATTTTAAAATATCCTCTGTTCCGACCAAATCCAGAGACATGTTAGATGAGCGCTTAATTTTTGTTTGTTGTATATTTGCCACGGTATAATCAGAAACTGCGGCCGCCATAATCAAGGCATCACTTTTAGCTACTGCTTTTAAAACACATGTTTTCATTTCACCACTACTTTTTGCTTCTGTAAGCAAATAATCAGTCGCTTGCTCATTCTTAGTTGTAATCAAATGAACATCAGCACCATACAAGTAAGAAATGTCAGCAATGCATTTTCCAAGCTTTCCTGTAGATGCATTTGAGATATGTCGCACATTATCAATAGCTTCTGTTGTACCCCCAGCTGTCACAACAATTTTTTTTGACTTTAGTTGTTTGAGACTATGTCTATTTATACACAATGATTCGATACATGTTTCGATCATTGGAAGTGGCGCCATTCTTCCATTACCTTTGTCACCACATGCTAGGTCGCCCTCTGTAGGTCCTACAATAAAAATACCGTGCTCTTTTAATTTTGTGATATTACTTTGAGTAATTGAATTCAAAAACATCGTATCATGCATAGCCGGAACTAAAAGTTTTGGACCCTTAAAATTCAAAAAAGTGGTAGTTAATTTATCATCCGCAATTCCATTTGCACATTTAGCCAATACATTTGCTGTACAAGGAGCTATAACAAGGACGTCGCCTAGTTTATCTAATTCAATATGGGTTTGTTTTTGGGAAATAAGACTGTTTTCTGATAATGTCTCAACGGATAAGGGAGAAACAAAATCCTTTGCGTTTTCTGTAAGCAAAGGAAATATTTCTATATTTTTTTTTCGTAAATTGCGTATTAACTCTAAAGATTTATAAGCTGCAATACTCGCTGAAACCCCTAAGATAATACGCATTATTTACAAATGGCTATCAAGTTAAAATAGAAGCCTATTTTTTAGACTTCTTTTTTTCCTTTTCAACAACAGGTTCTTCTTCAATTAAATCATTTTCGATTAGAGATTCCATTTCGGCTAACATCTCTTTATGTTCGTCTCTTGTTTCTTTTACAGAAACAGAAAATTTAGCTTTAGACAATTCTTGCAATGCAATTAAAACAGGAGCGACTTCTTCGTCACCGTTTCCGACTAAGGCTTTAGCCCCATCTTGAATTTGACGAGCACGCTTAGCAATTGCAACAGATAATTTAAATCTATTGGCTTCACTCTGATAAACGCTAGTAAAATCTATTTTAGTTGAATCAGACGTTAGTTCTTCCGCTTTTTGTAATTCAGCTTTTTCATTTGTTTTAACCATCTTAACTTGCTCCTCTTATCGATACATAACTTTAACAGGCATAAAAACGTAAATATATTTAAAAATATCTACTCGAAACCATTTATTATACTCATTATTTCAGATGCAGCAACCTTCTTTTCATTATTTACGACTATGTAATCGTAACGGTCCTTTTCTTTTATCTCTGCAACAGCTACTTTCAAACGATTTTCTCTCTCTTCATCAGTCTCCGTATTTCTTAGTTTTAAGCGACTGCTTAAAATAGATACACTAGGAGGTTCTAAAAAAATGGATATTACATTTAACGAATCAGACTTTGCTTCCATTACTTTTTTTGCACCTTGTACATCAATTTCCAAAATAACATGGGAGCCTTCATTCATTAGTCGTTTGACTTCATTTTCCATTGTCCCGTATTTATTTCCATGAACGACGCACCATTCCAAAAAAGAAGAACTTTCGGCCATCGCATTGAACGTGTCCTCTGCTAAAAAGTAATAGTCTTCACCATCTACTTCATAATCACGTTTTGCTCGGGTTGTCGCTGAGATAGCTACTTTAATGTCTGAACGTTCTTTTAATATTTCTTTTATTATAGTCCCTTTTCCTACGCCTGAAGGACCTGAAATAACTATTGTCTTTGGATTTAATATCATAATAGGGTGAATATTTTAACATTTTTATTGATGGTTGTCTGGCGTCCAGTGCTTTAACAAAAATTTATTTAAATAGATCTGTATTTCTCGCGTAATTCGATACCAGATAGTCTATAATATTTAAACATCGATTCTTTTGTAATTTGATCATGCCTATGAAAGAATATGAGCTTGAGTATAAATATCAAAAATAAAATAGCAATTGTCATTGGTAGCGGACCAACCGGATTGCACATGGCCCAACTCCTCAGTCCCTTATTCGATGAAGTAATTATCGTAGAGCAATCAAAAGATATAAACATATCTCCATTATCTCATTTTCCTCACGTTCGATTAATCAAAGGTGACCGCTTGCTAACAAAAGCATTTCCTACTCTTGAAAAAGAACTAGAAAAAGAAAATGCACCTATAACTGACCTTAACTACAATTTTTTATGGGAAACTGATCAAGGAATCGGGAAACGACAAAAATCGAACCTAATTTCTGTTTGCTGTAGTCTTTCATTATTGACCCGATCAATGAAAAAACTCGTTCTAAAAAATAAAAACGTTTCCATACGAACAAATAAAATAGTAACCGGCCTTAATTTTTCAAGGGACTTAAGACAGGTCGTATCCGTTTCTTACAAAGAAAAGAATATATTCGGAAAAATAAATGGAGATATTATCGTTAATGCATGCGGACCTTTTTCAAATTCAGATAAATGGCTTTCGGATGCCAGGATAATAGTTCCGGAGACAATTACCTTTCCTTGGAAAACACACTTAACAAATTGCACATTTAAATTCAAAAAGACAAAACCAAACACGACGTCTGGTCTTATCATAAAACAGTCGAATCCTTCAGTTCAGGGAGTCATATTTTCTCCGATAGAAAACGATCAGATTCTTCTATCCACAATGGAATTCACTGAAAATTCGCAAATCGACTCATACCTTACTTTTCAAGACTACTTACAACAATTTCCAAGTGACAAATTAAAAAAGATTCTGAAAAATTTAATACCAGTGTCACCTAATATTAACTCATTTGACTTCATCGAAAATAAATTTATCCCCTTCAAAGGAGAAAACCTACCAACTAATTATTTCATGCTGGGAAGTAGTTATTCTTTATTTAACCCTATTTTAGGACTTGGATTAACAAATAGTTTTGTTTGTAATCAGATTTTACAAAACCTAATTTCAAAACATGTCAAAACACAGTTCGATTATATATCTTCAACTTACTATAGAGAATGTTCAACATATCTGATGCAAAAATTCAAAGATATAGAAAAATTCCATTCAAGATTTGGAAAATCAAACCAGCCGTTTAAACTAAAAAACTTTATATTAGATAAAAGCCTTCAACTAGGTACTCATTCCGCATATATTCATTCTCTGCATTTAAATAAAAGACACTTGGGTTAAACTTACTTTTGCTTTTGATATTTTAGTCACGATTTTAAAAATATTCAGTTCTGTACCCGAAAATCAATAAATAATAAAATTCACTAAACATTTAGCCAATTTTTTCATATAATAGCGACGAACAATCACTAAATTATTCGAATAAACAGTTTTTTTCCATTTAAGAAAAATAAAAACTTCGGTAAATCATACCGAAACAAACCCTGTTTAACCGTATATTTGGTATTGGATAGTAAAAATATTCTCGAAAAATTTTTCGAGGAAAACAAATATAAAAAGGAGAAAAGTAAACATGGGAGATCCTACTACAGCTGTAAGTTTCTTAGGTATTTTAGATAATTTTTTTGCAGCTTCATCTAGTTTTGTATGGAGTAAAATTGTTTTTTGGGCATCATTAATTGGAGGCATTTATTTTACATTACGATTTATGTTTGTTCAGTTTAGATCGGTCCCTCACGCTATCGACTTAGCTAAAGGAAAATTTGATGAGCCGAACGAAGTCGGTCAAATCACACACTTTCAGGCATTAACAGCCGCTCTTTCAGGAACTATTGGACTTGGAAATATAGCAGGTGTAGCCATCGCAATTGCACTTGGAGGACCTGGAACAGTATTTTGGATGTGGTTAATAGGGATATTTGGAATGGCGACTAAATTCGTCGAATGTACACTTGGAACTCATTATAGAGAAGTAAACGAAGAAACCGGTGAAATTCGTGGTGGGCCAATGTATTATATTTCAAAAGGTCTTGGTTCAAAATGGAAACCTATGGCAGCTATATATGCCGTATCTATTATGATTGCTGCTCTTGGAGCGGGTTGTATGTTTCAAACAAACCAAGCAGCTTCTGCAATGTTTGTAAATTACAACATTCCTCTTTGGGCTTCAGGACTTGCATTATTTGCGCTGGGTGCTCTCGTAATTCTTGGTGGAATCCAAAGAATCAGTAAAGTAACCGAAAAAATTGTACCAGGAATGTGTATCATTTATGTATTAGGTTCGCTCATAATTTGTATTATGAATTTTTCTCAAATTCCTGCGGCTCTATCCATCATACTAACCGATGCTTTCACAGGTAGTGCTGTTGGTGGTGGTTTCTTATACACAGCAATGATGGGAATTCGACGCGCAATATTTTCGAATGAAGCTGGATTAGGTTCTGCCTCTATTGCTCACGCAGCAGTAAAGACAAATTATCCAATTAGAGAAGGTTTTGTTGCTGCGCTTGGCCCATTTGTTGACACGGTTATTGTTTGCAGTGCTACTGCTTTCGTTATTATTATGGCCGGAAACTTTGGTTCTGAAATGTATCAAACGCCATCTAATGATCAAACAGTTCAATTTTCATCTTCTAAAAACATCATTCAAAAACATGAGTCTTGGAAAGTATCAGAAACAAACATTCCTGAAAGTACGAATAGCTTTAAGACATTCACAGAATCTGACGTTTTATCAGTAAAATCGACAGGAAACGAGCCTGTTAAACAAGCTGTTACTCTTGAAAAAATGAGTATTGGAAAAGATGAATCTGCAAATGGTCTTAGATTTTCTTATTACCAAGGGTCTGGTGATATGAGTGTTCGATTCTTTAAACCTGACGGAAAATTAATTGACGAAATTAAGTTAAGTAAAATGCCTTCATCTACAAAGAAATTGAAGCTTGAAGGAACTCAAAAGGTAAATGAATGGGAAAGTAGAATTATTTTATTTGATGATTCATTTAAGGAAGAAGTTCTTACTCATTCTGAAAATGGTGATTTCCATGTTCAATTTGTAGCTCAAGAAGGAAATGTAGAATGGTTTATCGACAGAGTACAACCAGTTGTTGAAAATTCTGGAGTAGATTTAACTACTGCTTCTTTTGACAAATTCTTCAAAGGATTTGGTAAACATTTCATTACCATTTCAGTATTTTTCTTTGCTTTTTCTACAATGATTACTTGGGCTTATTATGGTGAAACTGCTGCTGGATATATTTTTGGAAAAACAGCAATTACCATTTACAAATGGTTTTTTGTATCAATGGCATTTGTTGGTTCTATTACGAGCCTATCGACTGTTGTGAATTTTTCAGATTTATCTCTTGGACTAGCCGTTATTCCTAATATGATTGCAATTGTTCTTTTATCTGGAAAAGTTAAAAAATGGTTAAAAACGTATTATGGGCTTCTTAAGTCAGGAAAAATGAAACCTAGTAAATAACTAGATTTATTTTGTGCCACTATCCAACTTTTAGTTTGGGTAGTGGCCAGACTTATCGATTACTTATCTTCTCTTTATCTTTTTCTCATTAAAAACTAAACTCTTTAAAGACAATCAAAATAATTTATATTTTTAGGAGACATCTATGGCCATCGAAACGCTACTTCATGAAAACCGTATATTCAAAGCAAATTCCGAGTTCAAAAAAAGAGCTAATGAACAAAATAAATCCTTATATTTAGATGCAAAAAAAGACAGACTTAACTTTTGGGACAACCGTGCAAAGGATCTAGAATGGTTTAAGCCATGGTCAAAAACATTAGAATGGAATCGCCCATTCGCGAATTGGTTTATTGGTGGAAAGCTTAATGCTTGTTACAACTGTCTCGACGTTCATATTAAAAATGAGAATAAAAACAAAGCCGCTATCATTTGGGAAGGAGAAGATGGAGAAACCATCACCCTAACTTACTTTCAACTCTATAAAAAGGTAAACCAACTCGCATATAAACTTAAAAACGAACTTGGAATTAAAAAAGGAGATAGAGTAACTCTTTACTTACCAATGATTCCTGAACTCGTAATTTCAGTACTGGCTTGTGCTAGAATCGGCGCTATTCATAGTGTCGTGTTTGGTGGATTCAGTGCTCAATCTCTTAAAGATCGAATTTTAGATTCTCAATCTGTACTTTTAATAACCGCGGACGGTGGGCTTAGGCGTGGAAACGTATTGGACCTAAAATCAATCGCCGACGAAGGAAAAGCTGACACATGTATAAAGCACACCATCGTCGTAAATCGATTTGATAAAAAGCCTGAGCTACAAAAAAACGAAAGTCATTACAACGACCTAATATCAGGAAAACAAAGGATTCAGGAATGTGAAGAAATGGATAGCGAAGACCCTCTATTTATTCTTTATACGTCTGGTACGACGGGAAAACCAAAAGGGATTGTCCATTCTACAGGTGGATACATGACCCATGCAAAATACTCTACGAAACTTATTTTCGACCTAAAGCCTCAAGATATATATTGGTGCACTGCTGACATAGGATGGATAACTGGACATACGTATATTTGCTACGGACCTCTTTCAAATGGAGCAACGACGTTGATTTATGAAGGATCTCCTGATTGGCCAAATAAAGATAGATTTTGGAATATCGTAGAAAAACATGGCGTTTCAATTTTATATACGGCACCTACTGCCATTCGCGCCTTTATGAAATGGGGAGATCATCATCCGGCAAATTGGGATCTTTCAAGCCTTCGCTTACTTGGAACCGTTGGAGAGCCTATAAATCCAGAAGCATGGACCTGGTATCACAAACATATAGGTCTGGGAAATTGTCCTATTGTAGATACCTGGTGGCAGACAGAAACTGGTGGAATCATGATTAGCAATGTTCCAGCACTAAATGATATGAAACCGGGCGTCACTGGTCTTCCTCTTCCTGGAATTGAAGTAAGTGTCTTAAATTCAGACGGTACTTCTGTTGATAATGGAGGCGGACTTCTTAGCATTACAGAACCTTGGCCATCTATGTTAAGAGGAATCTGGGGCGATGAACAACGTTTTCATGAAGTCTATTGGAGCGAGTTTGATACATATTTTTGTGGAGACGGTGCAACTATTGATGAAGACGACTATGTAATGGTTCTTGGTCGAGTTGATGACGTTTTAAACGTTTCTGGTCATCGTATAGGAACTATGGAAGTCGAAAGCGCATTGGTTGAACATGAAGCGACTGCTGAGGCAGCTGTTGTGGGGATTCCCGATGAGATTAAAGGGCAAGCAATTTGCGCATTCGTCATTTTAAAAGAAGG
>JABIPA010000012.1 GCA_018698675.1 bacterium
AAAGAAGGTATAGAGGCCTCAGACAAATTAAATCGTGAATTGATCGAGTTTGTAAAAAAACAAATAGGAGCGATTGCTAAACCGAAAACAATTATATTTACTCCAGAACTTCCAAAAACCAGGAGTGGAAAAATAATGAGAAGAATTTTGAAGAATATTTCTAAAGGAGAACCAGTTGGAGATACATCGACATTGTCTAATCCAGATATCGTCGTTGAATTGGATAAACAGCTATCAACGCTTCTTAAAACAACTCAAACAGTATAAATATTACTCGCCAAACATAAAATCAGCCCTAAATATCTACTTCAAATAAAGGAGGTATATTTAGGGTTGGCTGAACCCATGAATGGGTAGAAAACTTACCACTCTTCAATCCCATAATGATGGATAAATTACTTCGAGACGTAAAAGAAACAACGATTGAGTCTTCACTCTTTAATAGTCTTTCGTTAATCCCGTTTAAAACATCTTCCACAAACTCACCTAAATTCACCCCAAATTCGTCACACCTTGCGTCAACGTCTCCTAGTAACACCCTAAGTATGTCCATATCTTCCTTATTTACTTCTTCTTTTATTTGTTTTAGAGACTCGATCAAACCATTTTCTATCGATTTTCCTTTTTGTACCTCGTCTAACTTTCCAAGATATTTTTTTAATACCTGTTTAATATTATTTTCCGTACAATTGCCTATATTAAAGTCATTTAGTGAACGGGAAGGGTTTGTCTGAATAGTTAAAGGAGTTAGGACGGACAACATTCCTTTAATAAAGTTATCCGAAGTTTCCAGAGTTCTCTTATTATTTTCTGCATACAAGACATGGACACCATGTTGAAGTAACTTTTCTTTGTTATCGTTTGCAAATGCCATTCCTAATGAAACAGACTCAAGTCTACCCGCTTCAGTCAATTCATCTCTGTCAGGTACCCTTTCAGCATGCCTAAAATAAAAATTAGAGTTAAATGTCTTTAAATTATTTTGAAAACGTACATCTAATATTTTTACACTTCTATAGCACGGTATTTCCAAATCCTGGTAATTTCGAAAAAAGAAGTCCGATTCGTAACAATTTGTGGAATTTATTGAAATTATCTTCTTGTTAGACATCTTAAGGTTTTAATTATAGTAACTTATTATTAGTAAGTTAAAGTTATAAGTTTTCTTGGTCAACGCCATCGAGTACTAGAGAAAATAAAAAGTTAAAATAAATTATCCATAGACTATTTTTGTTATGTACTCGTTATAGGTTTAGAGAAAATACTAAATTAGAATTAAATAAAAAATAGTGAGAAAGGATTCTAAAACGCCCTATTTAAATTTTGACTGTCGCAGTTAAAAAAACTGTCCGCAGATCAATACAATCGAGGAGGCCGTTAAACAAATCAAAACCATTTTTTTAAACAAGCCCTGAGAAACAAACGAGGATATATAGTTTCCAGCCATCATTCCAAAAAATACAGGAACCCATAATTTAAAACTTGCTTCATATATATTCGGAGACATAAGACCTGAAATCAAATAGGAAGGAATAATGATTAAACCTAGAATAAAAAAATAAAAAACCAAATTCGCTTTAAATGAAACTTTATCTTCGTTCTGGTTTGCTAAAAATAGAATAATCGGTGGACCTCCAATTCCTATCACGCCTGCCAAACATCCACTCATCAGTCCCACACCATATAGTCCTTTTTTCTCATTCTTAATTGTAAACTTAAATCCAAAAAAATAAGCGACACTTGTAAACAAAATAATTAGTCCCAAAATTAACTTAACAAGAGAAGGATTTAAAACTACCAACAAATAGGATCCCAATGGAACGGTCAAACATCCCGTAATTATTAATGGTAAAAAACGACGAATTGAAATCGACTTCCAAAGCTTAATTGAAAGACCTATATTAATACAAAATCCGAGAATAACAGCTATTGGAATCGCTACTTTAGGTCCCATTATTAAACTCATCGCTGGTATCGCTATCATTCCAAAACCAAACCCCAAAATACCCTGAACAAAACTCGCAAGAAATACGCTAACAATCAGAAATAAAGTTAAATATTCGGTTTTAATGAAATTAGAAACTACATCAATTATCATTTTTTCGGCCTCCTTAATTTATCACCCAGATTCTTATAAAAAAGAGCCGCAATTTTTATCCCATTTCGATAATTTTCGACTCCAAACTGTTCATTTGGGGCATGAATTTTATCTTCTATTAAATTAAATCCCATTAACACGATCGGTACATTCAAAAGGTGTTTAAAATCGTGAACAATTGGAATACTACCTCCTTCTCCTTGGAAAATAGGTTTCTTTCCATGGACCGTGTGAATCGCATCAACTGCAGCTTCAATTGCTTTTTCGTTATTATTTACATTAACGGGATACCCTACCCCCGAAATTTGATCTAAATTAAATTCGACACCTTCAGGAACAAGTTCTTCTAAATATTTCTTTAACTGTTGAAATATTTTATTAGGATCTTGTTCAGAAACTAATCGCATACTGATTTTTACACTTGCTTTACAGGGTGTAACGGTTTTCGCGCCATCGCCTATATATCCGCCCCAAATCCCATTACATTCTAACGTTGGACGATACCAACGTCTCTCCAATACGGAATAGCCAAGTTCTCCTTCTATTCGATCGCAACCTGTTTCTCGTAAGTAATTTTTATCGTAAAAGGGAATTCTATTTAATTCTTCTTTTTCGTTGGGTGTCCGTTCTTTCACGTCGTCATAAAATCCGGGAACCATAACACGTCCATCGTTATTCTTTAAACTTGAGATAATTCCCATCAAATGATGAATTGCGTTTGGAACGGCCCCTCCATGTTGCCCTGAATGAAGGTCTGTTTTTCCAGTCTTTATTGTTAATTCCGTATACAACATACCTCTCAAACTCGTACAAATCGAAGGGACATCTTTTGCATACATTGGAGTATCCGAAATAACAACTGCATCGCATTTTAATTGCTCTTCATTTTCAATCAGAAAGGTTTCAAGGGATGGACTGCCAACTTCCTCTTCTCCCTCAATTAATATTTTTACGTTTAACGGAAGGGTTCCTGTTTCTTTTAAAATAGTTTCTAATGCTTTTATATGACAAAATACTTGCCCCTTATCATCAGACGCTCCTCTAGCAACTATTTGTCCGTCTTTTATCGTCGGTTCAAACGGAGGGCTTTCCCAAAGTTCGAGAGGTTCTGGAGGTTGTACATCGTAATGACCGTAAAAGAGAACCGTTGGGTACGTGGGGTTCACTTCATATGATGCATAACATATGGGATGTCCTTTTGTATCCAATACTTCTGCGTTTTTGAAGCCTATTGATCGCAAATGCTTTGCTAAATAAGATGCACAGGCTTTAACGTCCTTAGAATAAGTAGGATTTGTAGATATACTTTTATAGCGTAAAAACTCCACAAGTTCAGACAAATATTTATCAAAATTCAAATCTATAGCTTCTATTAACTTATTCATGTTTTTATAATTTAAAAGACAATTATCGAGCTACGAAATCGCTAATTTCACGTCTTCAAACCAAGCGTTTGCTTGCTGCGTGCTACCCGCCTCGATAAAAATTCTAACTATAGGCTCCGTATTCGATGCCCTAACCTGAATCCACCCATTATCTAAATAAACTTTAACACCATCTTGAGTGCAGACTTTTTCGCGGCTATATGTTGATTTCACTTTATCTAGCACGGACTGAATTTGTTCCCTAGATTTTACCTGTATTTTTTCTCTAAGCATGTGAAATTTAGGATATGTAGAAACAATTTGTTCAACTGTCTTTTTTGTTTCTGCCAATCGACAAAGTGCTACAACTATTCCTGTTAGACTGTCTCTTCCCCAACCTATTTTAGGGTACATTACCCCTCCATTTCCTTCTCCACCAACAATCGCGCCTAATTCTTTAATTTTTTGAGTTACATTCGTTTCCCCAATTTTTGAATAATGTGTCGTTGCTCCATGTTTGTTAGCTACCCATTCGATAATTTTAGACGTAGATAAGTTTACAACAACGTCTTGACCCGTTTTATTTTCTTTCTCCAATATATAATCAATACAAAAGGCTAAAGATACATCTTCACCAATAAAGTCACCGTTATTCCCGACAATTACTAACCTATCTGCATCAGGATCTTGAGAAAACCC
The DNA here is from genome assembly GCA_018698675.1 of bacterium. Classification (GTDB taxonomy): domain Bacteria; phylum Margulisbacteria; class Marinamargulisbacteria; order JABIPA01; family JABIPA01; genus JABIPA01. The sequence continues at coordinate 4,162 of JABIPA010000012.1, forward strand.
AATATCATATTTACACGTTTTCATCTCCTCAATTAAGGCTGATAAATTTGCTTTATTTGGCTCCGGTGTATGGGAAAACTTTCCATCAGGTTCACCATATAAATAGGTGACATCAATTCCCATTTTTTTAAAAAGGGGAGGATCTGCTATCGCACCAGCTCCATGATTTACATCTACTAAGACTTTTAACCCAGAGCCCTTCAAACAGCTCGTATCTACTTTTGATAGAATTAAATCGATATGATCTTCAATTGCATCAGTATCTTCTGTTAACGTTCCAATTAAATTCCAAGGTTTTAAATCAAATGTTTCATTATTCAAAATATCCATAAACTTGTTATGTTGCGTATCATCTAAAAAGCTTCCTGTTTCATTCATTAACTTAATACCGTTCCAAATAATTGGATTATGTGATGCCGTTACGACGACTCCACCAGCAGCACCATGTTTACGAATCATCTGCTGAACAGTTGGGGTTGGAACCATTCCAATATCAATGACGTCTCTGCCTACTGATTGAAGTCCTGCAATAACGCTTCTCTTATACATGTCATGAGAGGTTCTTGTATCTCCGCCAACAATAATTGGTTTATCTGCTACAGAATAAGTTCCAAAAGCCATTGCAATTTTACAGGTCAAAATTGGGTCTAAATTTTCCCCTACTACGCCACGTGTTCCAGAAGTTGTCATCATTAATTTTGTCATATGTTTTTCTCCGCCTAAAAATATTTCCTTGATTTTTAAAAATGAATTTTATAGCATCACATCTAATTATGATAAAAAATGCCATTTCTTTACTATATACAGGGTACGCTTCTACCGTGATGATTATAGCATTCATCATCCATCTTTCGACTACCATAATCACATATAAATTACCTGACCATGGTCGAACTATCGACTATTTTATCGTTCGTTGGATTTTAAAAACAGCTTTCTTTTTTGCAGGGATTCGAATCAAAGTTAAAGGTTTAAAAAACATACCGAAATCAGAGCCATTTATTATTGCATCAAACCATCAAAGTATGTTGGATATATTGGCATATTACATTGCAATTCCTCATCCAATATCCTTCTTTGCAAAAAAGGAATTAGAAAAAGCACCATTTATTGGTCGAATCGTCAAATATCAACACTATGCAGTAGACCGTAAAAATCCTAAACAAGGTATTAAAGAACTTAAAAAAGTCGGTGAACGTATCAATAAAGGACAAAGTGCGATTATATTCCCTGAAGGAACACGATCTTCAGACGGGCTAATCAAACCATTTAAAAGAGGTATGTTCTCACTCTCTGTGGAACATAATACTGCCATTATTCCGTGTTATATTTCTGGAATGTTTAAAGTAATGAATAAAAACAAACTTAGAGTAGCACCTGGAAAAGTACTCATTCAAATCCTTCCACAAATCAAACCGATTTTAGGCGAAGAAACAACAAAAAAAGCAGCCGTCAGCTTAATGAAAACGACAGAAAATTGTCTTATAGATGTCGAAAAAGAAGTAAATAAATCGACCAAAAACTAGTCATGACTCCACTAAACTTTATTTTAGTTTTTATTGGAGGCGGCGCTGGTTCTTCCTTACGCTACTTAATCCAATTATTAACACCTAGAACCGAACTTCCACTTTCAACATTAATCGTAAATATAGTTGGATCTTTTTTAATTGGATTGGCTTTAGGTCTGGATGATTCATTAAGCAAGCGACTACTTATCACTGGATTTCTTGGAGGGTTCACTACATTTTCAACATTTAGTAACGATAATTTACAACTCCTAGTTAAGGGAAAATACACAATGTTTTTAATTTATTTTTTAACAACTCTTTTCACATCACTTATAGCAACGGGTATTGGGTACTATATTTCAAAAATGTTAAATAACGAAACCGTTTAAACACGTCTTATCTAACTCACACGCTTAACCTTTAGATATGGATTTTGATACACTATCTACATGAAAAAACTATTCTCAACATTGTGGAATTTAGGTATAGATAAAAATTCTTTAGAAGAAGAGGCTGTTAGAATTGGACTTACAAATAGGCTTTCATTTGGATTTAGTCTTTTTGCTTCGGTTTATATTTTTATTTTTTATAGTTTTGGGTACACATATCTATCCATTCTTACATTAATAGTGTCCTCTAGTTTTATGATGGGCCTTCTTTACAACTATTTTGGTCTACACCTTCTCTCTAAACTTAATATTATAGTTACCACAAACGCATGTGTCTTTTACTACGCGGCTGTACTTGGTCCTGAAACGGGTATCCAACTCGTTTTCTACACCATATCAATCGTTCCTTTTACGATCTTTGGGTTTCGAGAGAAAAAGACGATGTTTTCATGTATTGCCATTCCATTTATTTGTATGCTCTTTTTATTTCTCACTGACTATTCTATTTTTGGGACGATTGAAATCATTCAACAAATCAAAGACACACTATATATATCAATACTATTTTTGACGTTCGTTATGCTTATTCTTCCAATTAGCTTATTTTATAACTTATTTTTTCAACAGGAGAAAAACCTGAGAACTGCTTATAAAGAAGCAAAAAAAAGAAACTTAATTATGGAAAAACTATCACAGCAAGCAGCGTTTACTAGATTATCGATGGGTATTGCACATGAGATAAGAAATCCAATGGCAGGAATGCTTGGTCGTGCGGAGTATATTGAAAAAAAATTAGATGACCCAAAAGAAGTAAAACGCTTTGCAGAGATTGTAAGATCTAGCATCGATAAAATACTAAATATCACGGACACAATGCTAAAATATGGGGCTCCATATGAAACGAATAAAACATTTATTCATTTAGACAAAATCATAGATGAAGTCAGTTACATCATCTCTGGAAAATGTAAGCAGAAACGTATCAAACTCACAATTGAAACAGAAAAGTTTCCAAATTTAATCGGTGAAAGCACTCAAATTTACCAAATAATTCTCAATCTGTGCCTGAATGCTATTCAAGCCGTATCAAACGGAGGAATACTAACTATTTCTTCATCGGCAGCATCCTTTGTTAATAAAAAAAAAGTATCTGTTGATGGCATTCATATCTCTATAAAAGATGACGGACCAGGGATATCTAATGAAAACCTAGAAAAAATATTTGACCCTTTCTTTACAACAAAATATCAAAACACAGGACTAGGATTGTCGATTGTTTTAAAGAATATAGATAAACACGATGGCATTATAGATTTCCAGTCTAAATTAGGAAAAGGTACTACCGTTAATGTGTACCTACCTTTTAAACAGAAAAAAGAAAACTAGGTTTATCGTAGAATATACGAAAGCTTTATATTATTTCAATATTTTACAATTCCTGATAACTACCTAAAAATCAATCTCAAAGTAACGGGATAAACGATTGAATCAAAAGCAATTACAAACAAAAAAAGTTCTACCCTCATTCAAATAAATGAGAATAGAACTTTAAAAATTTTATTAAAAATATAAATAGTATCTATTTAAAGCCTAACCTTTGAAAACAGGTCGGTTGGTCTCTCTCCAGTATTCGCCTTTTTTTGCAGAACCTTTGCATAACATGCTTTTTTATCATCTTTATAAAAGATACCAAAACATCTAGGAACTCTCTGAGCAAATTCAAAAGCCTTAGAAAGATCTGATGGGTCATGATCCACAATAGTCGCATCCGGACCAAACTTTTGATCGGGTGAAATACCATTCTCATGATTCATAAATGAATACCAGCTTGAACTTTTATAGTCCCAGGCCTCTGGATTATATTTAGGACATCTCTGCGCCACGTGAACAAAAGAAAATCCTGGATGCGCAGCAGCTGCATTCATTGTCTCTAAAAAGTGCCCACTAAGCCAATCAGCAGTGCTAGCAACAAATGAACAGCCCAAACCTAATGCCACTTGAACAGGATTTATAGGGTCCATGAATGTTCCGTCTGGTTGAGTAGGTGTTTTAAAACCTGCTTGAGTCGTTGGGGATGACTGACTTTTTGTTAGACCGTATATTTGATTATCTAATAAAACAAATACGCAATTAAAATTTTTATTAATACCGTGAATCAAATGATTTCCACCGATAGATAGAGCGTCTCCATCTCCTGATTCAATAAATACATTAACATCAGGTCGCGCTAATACAACACCCAATGCAATAGGAATAGCACGACCATGAACGCCATGTATCCCATAGGTATTGAAATAATGAGGCAATCTACCAGAACATCCGATACCGGATACATTAACAACATTAGCTGGATCTAACTGAGCATCCATCATGTGTTTTCTCATTCCAACAAGTACAGAGTAATCTCCACACCCTGAACACCATCTTGGAGAATCAGCCTTATAATCTTTTACCGAAAACTTTTTAGGAACAGATTTTTCACTACTCATGATAATACCTCCCGAACCTTCGTCATTATTAGATCTGGTTTCAATGGTCTTCCACTTGGTTCACAAACCCCAGACTCTACGTCTACCAAAGTTTCGTTTCTTAATTCTCTTGCAAAAGGAGCCGCCTTGTAATTATCTCCATAAGCAACTTCAACAGTCATTACGCGTTTAAACTTACTTAAAATCTCTTTTAAACCCAAAGGTAAAGGATTTACAATTTTAAAATGAAGTCCTGAAACAGATAAATTATCATCTTTACATTTGTCTATCGTTTCTTTAATCACGCCTCTAGAACTACCCCATCCGACGATTAATAAATCGCCTTCTTCATCACCAAAAATTTCTGGTTTTTGAAGAGATTCTTTTAAAATATGCATTTTTTGATTTCTAATTTTATGAGCTTCAACAGCTGCATCAGAGGAGAAATCTACTCGTCCATCGTCATCTGTATTAAGTCCTGTCACACGACGTTCTTTACCTTGTTCACCCGGAATTGACTGATTTTTCTTAACCATAGGAATATCATTTTCGAATCTATTTAAGAAAAATCGTTCCAAAATATCATCATTAATATCATCAATATTTTCCAATTTATTTTGAGTTGGCTCACCGATTACTTTAAAACTCACAGAAGTCGCATAGTCACTTAAAATAATGACAGGTACTCTTAGTTTTTCGGTCAAGTATCGTGCAATATGAGGCGCATAAAAACAATCTTCGACATCAGACACACTCAAAACCACTTTTGTATTATCACCATGACATCCATATAAACTGGCCTGTAGATCTGACTGCTCTGTTTTTGTTGGTAATCCGGTGGAAGGACCACCACGCTGAACGTTAACAATTATCGCAGGAATCTCCGATGACATTGCCAGTCCAATAATTTCTTGTTTCAAAGATAATCCAGGTCCAGACGTAGCTGTCATAGAGGGAACTCCAGAAAAATAAGAACCGACTACAGTACCCATTGCCGAAATTTCATCTTCTGCTTGATGAACTATTCCTCCATAATTAGGAAATATTTTAGATAGTTCATGCATAATCGATGATGCAGGCGTAATTGGATATCCAGCAAATAATTTTATTCCCGAGTCAATGGCGCCAAAAGAAATAGCCATGTTTCCATCCATAAAAACTTTTTGAGAGTCGTCGGTCTTTGATTCAATTTCATATCGTACTTTTATTTCTGACTTTGCAAATTCATAACCTTCTTTATAAAGCTCGCAATTTAAATCTTGCTTTTCAGGTGAAAGCTTTTTGTATGAATTTTTTACAAAATTATACATTTCATCGTAATTAGAATTAAAAATGGCAGTTAACATACCAAGGTAAATCATGTTTTTTCCGCGACCTTTAAGTTGAAGCATTATCGACTTACACGCGTCAGGGAGGTTAAAAGAAACGTAGTTTAATCCGAGTTCATCCATTCTGTCGTAAACGGCTTGATATCCATCTTTGTTTCTACGCTCGTCACCGGCATCTAATAGAATGACCGTATCTTTTGTGAATTCTTTGTCGTTTAACCGTCGATCGATTAATATTTCATGCTCAACCAACATTAAATCTGAAGAACTACCAATACATGAAATTTCAAAGTTTGATGTCCTTACGATAGCTCCAGACATGGAATGAGGGGTTCTTTTTGGAGGACTAATTTCGGCTGGAATCATAGGTTCAATAAAGACATATTTTCCTTCCTTAGCAAATGCATTGATAAGCATCGACGCAGCTGATTGAGCTCCGTTTCCTGCATCCATTAACAATTCAAGTCGTATATCTTTTTTTTCCATGATTATCTTTCCTATCTTCGCCTTTTAATCTAACACCTTATTATTGTTTATCTATTAATTTGAAAATTAGTTTAACTTTCTAGTCAGTTGTGGTCAATAACAGCTCAATTTCATTAGATATTTGAAGAATAGTTTTATCATCTGTATTAAGCACTATATTTGACACCATTTCATATTTTTTCTCGCGCCGAACAAGTAAGCTTTCGAGTTTACTATGCATCGATTCAGAATCATTGGTTTTTGACAAAAGAGGACGCGTTGTATCATCGCTGATGCGTAAATATAAAGTCTCTGATTTTGCCTTCAAATAAACCACGCAACCCAATTGCGATAGCAAATCATAATTTTCTTGTTTCTCAACAATACCTCCGCCAGTAGAAATAATGTTATTATCTATCTCCTTGCTTTCTAAAAGCCTTGTTAAAAAAGCTGTTTCCAACTTTCTAAAGTAAGCCTCTCCCTTCGTTTCAAATAATGAAGTTATTGTTTGTTTTTCATATTGCTCAATCTCTTCATCCATGTCGATTAGAGGCCATTTTATAGACGTAGTTAAATGTTTTGCGACAGAAGACTTCCCGCTCCCCATCATGCCAACCAAAACAATATTTGTTCTTTGTTTCAAAATTTAAATTACTGAATATTAATCAATTCGATTTTTATTCAACCGTAACACTTTTAGCTAAATTTCTAGGCTGATCAACATCACATTCCAATTTAACTGCAATATGATATGCCAACATTTGAAGCGGAACTGCTACTAATAAAGGAGATAACTCTTCAGAAACCTTAGGAACATAAATAACATCGTCCGCAACTTCTTTAATGGCTTCATCGCCTTCTGTAGCAATAACGATTATCTTTCCTTTTCTTGCCTTAATTTCTTGAATATTACTGACCATTTTTTCGTAAGTTGCGGAATGAGTTGCAATGCAAACGACAGGGAGTTTTTCATCAATAAGTGCAATAGGACCATGTTTAAGTTCCCCAGCAGGATATCCGGTAGCATGAATATAAGATATCTCTTTTAATTTCAAAGCGCCTTCAAGTGCGGAAGGAAAGTTTATCCCTCTTCCAACAAAAATAAACTCTCTACTTTTATGATATTTCTCAGCAATTTTTTCAATTTCAGCATCTTTTGTCAGGATTGTTTCAATATATTCAGGGACTTTTTTTAGTTCAGCTACCATTTCAGCAGCTTTCTCTTCGGAAATCATCCATCTCAATTGAGCGAAGTAAATTGAAAAAAGGTACATCGTCGTTAATTGAGCCAAAAAGTTTTTAGTAGACGCAACTCCAATTTCACGACCGGAATGAGAGTAAATCACACCATCTGATTCTCTGTCTATTGTGCTTCCTTTTACATTAACAAAGGATAATATCTTAAAAAACTTAGCCTTTGCTTCTCGAATACAAGCAATTGTATCTGCCGTTTCTCCAGATTGAGATATTGCCGCCACAATTTCTTTTCCTTGAGAAATCATTTGTTTATAACGAAATTCAGAAGAGATATCTACTTCAGTTAATACTCGAGACGTCTGTTCAACCAAAAACTTGCCTATAAGCCCAGCATGCCAACTTGTTCCACAAGCCTGAATAATTAATCGATTAATCTCTGCCAAATCCGAATTTGGCATTCTAATATCATTAAATTGAATTTGACCTTTTTCATTCACGTACTTAGAGATAATGGTTCGAATAACTGATGGTTGCTCTGTTATTTCTTTTAACATAAAATGATCATAGCCTGACTTTTCTACGGCTTCCGAATCCCAAGTAATATGCTCAATCTTTTTACTTAGAACAACGCCATTCATGTTCTTAATCTCATAACTATCTCTTTTTATGATTCCAATCTCATTATCATCCATGTAGATAACGTCTTTTGTATGAGGAATGATGGCGTTAATATCAGATGAAATGTAATTTTCGTCTTTTCCGACGCCCAATATTAATGGACTACCTTTTCGTGTCACTACCATTTTTTCTGGCTCTTTTTCAGTAACAACGGCAATCGCATACGTTCCTTTTAAGTCTAAAACAGCTTTCTCAACGGCTTCTTCCAAATTATTTTGGTAATATCTTTCTATCAAATGTACGATAACTTCAGTATCCGTTTGAGACCTAAAAATATGCCCTTCACGTTCAAGCTTTTTCTTAATATCTAAAAAGTTTTCTATAATTCCATTATGAACAATCGCAATTTTTTTCCGTTGACTAACATGAGGATGCGCATTTACTTCATTTGCTTCACCGTGAGTTGCCCATCGAGTGTGTCCAATTCCCGAATTACCCTTTACGGTTAAATTCTTTAAAAAACTACTTAAAACGTGTAATTTACCTGGTTTTTTCCAAGAGCTAAGCTCACCATTAAATATGGTTGCTATTCCCGCAGAATCATACCCTCTATAACTTAATCGTTCTAAACCAACCAATAAAACTGTTTCTATGTCTTTTGGACCAATATAACCAACTATTCCGCACATACTAATATCCTCCTAAATTTATCGTCGAACTGCGGCAAAATCGATATGCCCGTTCATTCTCAAGTACTCGTCTTCTTTTTCAGTTTTACTCAATGTTTTTATAGATGTTGAAAAATCAGTTTCAGAAACCTCTTTCTTAACCAAAAAATGATGCTCAGATTGAGCCGCAATTTGAGGCAAATGTGTAACTGCCAATATTTGACAGTTTTTACTCAGATTCCGCATCATTTCACCCATTTTTTTTGCCGTAACCCCACCAATCCCGGTGTCAATTTCGTCAAAAACTAATACACTTTTTCCAGATACACCTTGCACAACTTTATGAATAGAGAGAAGTAGCCTTGAAATTTCTCCCCCAGATAATACGGAACTTAATTCCTTAACTTGATGTCCTGGTAACGTTGAGATTAAGAAATTACACGACATTCCTGCGTTTTTGTCAAATTTTCCTTCATCTAAAGATACGTCAAAACATGTTTCCACAAATTGAAATTCTAAATTCAACAAATCCACTTTAATTTTATTCTGAAACGAGTCGATTGCCTTACTTCTAATTCCGAAAAGCACCTGTTGCTGAGTCAGCATTTCCGATTCTAATTCTGCTTTTTCTCTTTCAAATAAATTATAATCGTTTAAACGCCCATCATAAGAACGTCTTTTTTCTATAAGAGATTCTTTAAATCGCGCGAGATCTATTAACGTTTTACAGTGATATTTTGACTTCGTATCAAAAATCAACTTAACCCGCTCTTCGATCCTCTCCAAATCTGATTCGTCGACTTGCATGAGTTCATACGATTTTTTCGAGAATAAATTCTGAGTTTCTTCCAATGAAACCATGGCTGTTTTTACATAGTCATTTATCTCTTCAGAAATAAACCCTGATTGAGCCAAAGTATCCAAACTATTTTCTACGGCGACCAATTGCGAGTATGCAGATGAGGCTTTTGATTGAGAGTCTCTTAAGTTCCCTTTTAAAGTATCTAGATTATTGAGCTCTTTTAATCGATTATCGAGAAGACCTTCTTCGTTATCTTCAAACGAATATGACTCTATTTCATTTATTTGAAAATCCAAGAAATCGATTTTTTTAACAATGGCTTCTTTACTTGAGCCTATGCTTGCCATTTTTTTCCTTACATCCTGCCATTTCTGAAACGAATATTTATAGTTCGATAAAGGTTCATTTATCTCTAATGCAGCATAAGCGTCTACCAAGTCGAGTTGAAAATTCCTATCAAATAACTCGAGTTGTTCATGTTGATTTACCACCTGACAAAGAGCACTAGATAATTCTTTCAACTTTTTTAAGGAACAGGTCTGTTGATTAACTCTAATGATATTAGGTTTATTGGTAGAAATTCGTCTAAATACGGTGACAGAGGTTTCGCCTAATGTTAGATCTTCAAACTTTTTAGAGTTTTCTTCAGACAATTCAAACTGTCCTTCTACAAAAGACTCTGTATTCCCTATTTTAATTAGAGATTCATTTGCAGGGGCCCCAAGGACAACACTTAACGCTTCGATTAATATTGATTTTCCGGCACCTGTTTCCCCCGTAAAAACGGAAAACCCTTGGTTAAAATCAATGTCTTCATTGTTAATGGTAAGAAAGTTAGAAATTCGTAGTTGTTTAATCATATTGAGTTTTTTATTTTAATAGATTATATAGGTAAGAATAAGGCAATGAACAGGTGTATATTTTTTTACCCCACTATACAGTGTCTGAATTATCAATCTAATAACAAATGAAAAATTAAATAGAGAGCCTGAATCACCATTATGAAGAAAATTATAGCCACCAACGATATGCAAGAAATTAGTTTAGAGGACGAGACAGATATCCCTAATCGTAAAAGAAGTTCAGCTACAGAGACGCCTTCATTCAAAAATCACCAGCTTCTAAAAAACATTCAAAATACACCTGACGAAATAAAAATTATTAAAGGCTCCATTCACGAAATGTTTGGAAACGATTATTCAAACTACTTAATCGAAAACTCATCATATTTGGCGGATTTAAAAGAAAAGGGTATTTGGTCACGTATTTCCTATCATCTTCAACAAGGCGTAGATAGAAACTTATGTTCTTCAACATTCTCAAAACGTCATATAAATGAAATTGGATTAGACACACCCTTAAGAGGGCTATTTTTGTTTGCTGATTCCTTCATTTACGTAACTGCATCTAGCGTTTTTAAGAAGTCTCTTTCTGAGCCTAATGGAATAATAATGAAACTAGCAGACTTAAAAGACAATATAAACACACTTTCCTCCGGTCCAGACCATATAGTCATAGGAACAGAAAACAATAAATTATACATAATCCAAAATTCTTTAGACCGCGCGACGTTAATATCTCAAGGATTATCCCTTTTAGAGACACCGCTCACGCTTTCGAACGAAATTGATTTAGTCAGCATCTCAAATAAAAAGTATGTTATTACAAAAGGAAATAAATTTTTTATATATGACCTTCCCAGCAAGAAATTAGTTCATGAGGGGACTCTTTTGGAAAACGACATAATCAGTTGTGTGAGTTCCTTTGAAAATATGATTACTTTTGGGACACGTTCAGGAAAAATATTCATATATGATTATTGCTTCGGAGAGCCCAATTCTTATCAAATTCAAAGTTATAAATCGAATACACCTATAACCCATATCAAAATTGACCAACTATATTGTGTTACGACATCCGGAACTGACGTTACCATTCGAAAACTATCTGATATTGAAGAAAGCTCCTCAAGTAAGATCACTACATTTGGCCACTTTCATAACATAACCGATATACAAATTATCAAACGCGTCGGTGGAGAAAAAGTAGTCGGAACAAATGCCAATTCTTTCAAATTTTGGAACATTGAGACGGGTGCAGGCTTAGGATGTATAAAGGAATCTGGAATGCCATTTATTTCAGGAAACAGATTCGAAATGATTTCGGGACTCTCGACACATTCACTATCAATCCTTCAATTTACGTGCGAAGAAAAAAAGAAACCATCCATAAGCATGAATTCAAAATGGTTAAAAAACCTCATGGCAGTTCCAAAATCATTTTTATACAAATAATTCAATTACCTATTTTGAAACAAAGTGACAAAATGTTCTAACAAAAAAAATAAACCATCCAATTTTGAAGAAAAACAACAAAATCTTCTAACTAAAAAAATAACCCATCCAATTTTGAAGTGAAACAACAAAATGTTCTAACTAAAAATTCATTGAACAAAGAAATTCTTCTAGCGTAGCGGGCAGTTTCAAAAACCCTAAGTTTGGAATTTATTGCATAAGGCGCATATTCCTATATGCAACTGAAGCAAAAATTTAAAAATTAGGATTTTTGGAATTGCCCGCATTGGTAGGTGTATACGTTGTCTACCCCCCACTCAAATCGTCCCAAAGAGGAAGAAATCATTCTCAAATTAGAAGATTGAAGAGAATACGTCACCGAAATCACCCTTGTCCCAGGATTCACGGTCTCCAACTTCGAATGAATTATGTCCCATGTCTCTTTTCCGAAACAAGTCCCGCAAATATAAATTATTGTGTAATTTGAAAAATCGATGGATTCAAAGTCGGACTCTAAAAATGTTACTAATGATAAAGATACGCGATTCGATACTTTTGACGATAGATTATTAAAAGATGGAATCATATCTACGCCAAGGGACTCCATTCCAAAATAACACGCAGTAAAAAAAACACATCTCCCTTTCCCTGATCCCAAATCCAAAAACTTCTCATTTGTTTTTGGAGAAATAGAATTTAATATCTTTTTTAATGTAAAATAAGGGGTCTCACCATACGTGAAATTTGACGTCTCTTCGTTAAAAAGCCATCCTTTTTTATCGCATGACTGTTTCATTTCGGTTAAATGCTTTGCCCTTGAGAAATTAAAAAAATAGTAAACAAACAACCAAAACTCAACATGAATCAAAGAAGGTTTTTTTAAAAATATAGTCAAATTTCTGATAAAGAAAATAATTGCCTGAATCCAAAAAAAGAAACCTAAAAGAATAAGTTTCATTTCATTGTCATCCAATAAAATCGTTCTTGATTACCTTTCGTTCCTTTTATTCCGGCATCCCCTTCTCCCTTAATATCAAAGCCAAAATCTATAAATCGTTGTCTCATTGTTTTAAATACACCTTCTGAATCAGAAGGAGATAACACCCCCCCCTGAGGAACTCTACGTTTTTCTATTTCAAATTGTGGCTTTACCATAACGACAAATTCCGTCTTTTTAGAAACACACTTAATTAATGCAGGAATAATCTTTAATACGCTTATGAAGGAGACATCCATTAAAACAAGATCTACTTCCCTACCTAATTTTTTTGTTATAGGCTCCACCATTTCGATCGTCAAATTTCTTGCATTTGTTTTCTCTAACAACGTGCATCGCTCACTATTTCGTATTTTGTTATCGGTGATCCCTTGGCCAACATCCACACCAATCACATGAAAAACATTTTTCTGAAGTAAAAAGTCTGTAAACCCCCCAGTTGAAACACCTATATCCAACGCCAACTTTCCTTTTATAGGAAAGTTTATTGCTTTCCAAGCACCTTCTAGTTTAAATCCAGCCCGACTCACATATTTTTTAATTCCAATTATCTCTATTACGGACGACGGCTTCACATTACTCCCTGGCTTATCCACGGGTTGACTATCGGACCGAATTTGACCGGCCATAATTAATTTCCTACATTTTTCTAAACTTATATCTGGGTATAATTGATGCAGTAATTCGTCGATTCGAATTGTTTTCTTTGAGGATCTCTTATTAGAGATAGTTTGATTAGAACCATTTTCAGGAGACACACTACGACTATTTTTTCTCAAGACTTCCATATTACATTCAGTTTTTTCGTCTTTTTCTAATCTATTTATAGAGGGGTTAGTGTTCTCTGTGTTCTTCATAAACCAATGCTTTTAAGGACTTAATATCGTTAAAAATTTTCTTTATTCGTAACGAAAAGGACTTATAGAAAAAAACAGGCATTTTTTGTTGATTTAAGGTTATTTCTTTTGTATCTAAGTTACAGGCTATTACGTTTTTGACTGTTTCATTCTTTTCAACTAATTCCATTTCGTGAGCAGTGATTCTTAACGTATAGAATCGTTGAACATGGAAACTTGACGAGTAATTCGAAATAACGACACTTTCGATACTTTTATCTAGAGAACTAAACACATCCCTAATTAACCCAAAAGGATCTGACTTAACTAAATTTTGTTTTTCGAAAACGCGTTGATATTTCTTACTGGCTTCGTTCATATGGTTGACGTCTATATAATTATTGCTCATCGTCATGCCCATTATCTTTGTCGTCTTCAGGTTCGTCTTCTAATTTCTCAAACTCTTCTTCAACAATTAAAAGAATTTTTTTCGTTTTCTTTTTTGTATCTTCTGAGGCCTGTTTTAGGGACCCTTTAATAGTGCCTGCCAAAATTTCGTTTACGCCCTCTAAATTTTTTTGTACCAGTCCTTCGGAAGAGGAAAAAGACTGACTATTACCGGATCCATTTACTTTCATTTCTTATCCTTAATATACAAAGATTATTTTTATATAATAATAAAATACACTAAAGCAATCAACGTGGTATTATATTTGTTAAGTTCATACGAAACAGAAAATTCCATATAAAAAGTCGAGGAATTGTTGGTATGTATCTAAATAATTAAACTCTGGAAAACTATGAAACACACATCTTTAATTAAGTCATTATTACTTTGTATTTTACTAATCTTATATACTCCAACTTTTTTATATTCTATTTCCTCTGCATCTGATATTTCAGTTTCATTTTCCGAAGTGATTCCAAACAATAAAGCTGATGATTTCTTAGACTCAATTACGTATGTAAACACACAAACGGATGTGACAGTGAAATCTCTTTACGGTCAATTAATAGTCGTAATTTTTTTTGATAGAGATAACCTTCTTTATAACCAGTATAAACAAGTCATTTCGTCTATAACAAAAACTTATCAAGAAGAAGTTACTGTTATAGGAATTTTTCCAGAACCTATACGAGAAAATAACGCTAAACAAAATATTTTGGCATCAATAAAAAAACATAACTTAAACTTTCTAATTGGATATACTGAAAATGGAACATCCTTATCTAAATTGGGTTTAACAGAAAAACGCCCCCATTTTTTACTAATAGACCCCAATGGATACTATCTTACCCACCTTCTATCTATTCCTTCCCTTTCGAAAATAAAATCAATAATTGATAAAAAATTACCTCATTACATTAAAAAGCGAATGATAATTCCAACGACTCATGAAATGGATAAATATTCAAAATCGTTAACAACTCTAAATTATCCCTCACATATATCTTCCGATAGTCTTAACAACAGACTATTCATTTCTGATACCGGTAATAACAGAATCATCGTAACGTCAACAGACGGCGAAATATTAGATATTATTGGAAGTGGAAAAAATGGACTTTTAAACGGAAATTTTAATGATTCAAAATTTTTCGGGCCTAGAGGAACAGTTTTAAATAATAGTCTTTTATACATCGCTGACTCTGACAATAAATTAGTTCGTATTGCTAACTTTGATACCAATAGAGTAACTAGCATAGAACCGTCTTTCACTTCCGCTAACATTACCTTCGGAGAATCCGACGTCTTTTATCCCTATGATATTGAAATTTATGACAATCATATCTATATCACATGCCCATCCGTCAAAGAAACATACAAAATCAATCTGACAACACTAAAGTTGACTGATGCCTTTGAAATAGATCATGGGATGTCCTACCCAACAGCAATATATGTCTCAGAAAACAATTTACACATTCTTGATTCAGAAAAAAACAGTCTTTTTTCATTAGAAAAAAAATCCAATTTTTTAAAGTCAAAGCAATCGTCAGAAAAACCAAATTTGAAGCTTAATATACAAAATATTTCTCCATATAATTCGTCGGATATTCTTTCTGACAAAAAACACTTTTATGTCCTTGATTCGGAGTTTTCTTCAATATCTCGAATAAAAAAGAAAAGCAAGTACAGCGAAGATTTTTATAGAACGACCGATTCCAGTCATACATCTTTAAATGGAGCACTATCTTTCACAAAAATAGGGTCTAAAATTTACATTGCAAATACAAATAATCACTCGATCAATATATTAGATATATACACCAAGAAATTATCAACTCTTAATATTCATTTGTAATTTTTATAGTCGTATTCAATAAATGTGACTATTTAATTTTCAATTGGAACTTTATTTAAATTTTTACTTAAATCATCGATAAAAACTGTAATGTCAGAATCTATTACAGATTGAGGAATAGGAACGGTTTCAGGGATATTAATTTCTTTCAATTTAGGAAAAAAATGATAGATATCTTTAATATACATTGGTTCAGATCTCTTTAATTTTTCTTTAATCAGTTGATTCAACAAGTAAATTTTTTCATCTTTTGATAAATTTTTCTCAAGCATACACTTCTGAATTTCTGGAACTACCAAATTTAAATATCTTTTTTGAAGTGCCCTGGACACAGTATTCATTAAGTCGGTTTCATAAAAGGGCTTTGATAAATAATCACAAGCACCTTTCCTCATCATAATAGCGGCCATTTCAATTTCTTGATAAGCAGACATTGCTATAATTTCAGCATCTTTTATTTTACCTTGAATTTCATCAATCAAATCAACGCCGTTAACGTCTGGTAAATAAATATCTAAAAGAATTAAATCTATCGAATTATTCTTAATTAATTCCTTTGCTTTCCTTCCGTCTTCAGCTAATAAAACGTTATATTTTTCAGATAAAAATAGCCTCAAATTATCTAATAATACGTCGTCGTCTTCGACAATCAAAATAGTTTCCTTCTTATCAGAATTCAAATATTTCTCATTCATTTTATGTAAATAGGATTCGAGCTCTTTTGTGTTTGACATCCCTTTATTATCTTTTGAAAAAAAGATCGAAATAATTTCATCAGACTTCAGCAATTCTCCTTCTGCCCTACGTTTGACAATTAAAGAATGAAGCAACTCTTGCCGCTTTTGAAAATCATCTTTTTTGAACATTAAAGACTCTTTCATTTGATCAATTTTATTTAAATAGGAGGCGCTCATTAAAATAGACTCTAGAACCAGTTGTACTTTTTCCTGATTCAAGGGACTAGAGAAAAAATCATAGGCTCCATTTTTAAAACAGTTAACTGCGTATTTTATGTCCTTTGCCGCAGATATAACGATAATTTCAGGAACCGAATTTATCGCCTTTAATTTTTTAATCACTTCAATTATTTTAACTTCCACGTCTTCCTGAGTCTGAGTATTCTCATCCATAAAAAGATTTTCATTAATTAAAACGGCTCTTACTTTATGGGAAATAGTTGAAAATGTTGAAAAAAATTCGTTTTTGTCGTTTATGCGTAAAACTTCATAAGACTTTTCAATATTATCTAAAACGGATTTAGGAACAGAATAATCGTCAGAAAACTCCGCCAATATTAACATCGGATTTAACATATAAATACATATTAGTTAAAAGATAAATAATCATCAACCAGGCAAAAAAATTTTCTTTAGATATTCACTTTTTCTTCAATTTTTGTCATGATTAAACGAATAATTTTAAGACTAATTTAGGAGCATTTAAATGAGTAAGGTAAGAATAGAATCAGATTCAATGGGGAATATCGACGTTCCAAATGAAAAATATTACGGAGCTCAATCGACACGTAGTTTGAAAAATTTTGATATAGGTATAGAAACGTTTCCACCAGAATTCATACAAGCGTTCGGATACTTAAAAAAATCATGTGCCATTGTTAACAATGAAAAGAAACTACTTTCTGACGACAAATTGAACCTTATTATAAAGGCAGCCGACGAGGTTATTTCCGGGAAGCTAGCAGACCATTTTCCTCTTTCTGTTTGGCAAACAGGTAGTGGAACTCAAACAAATATGAACGTGAACGAAGTAATCTCTAATAGGGCAATTGAAATTTCCGGCGGAGTTATGGGTTCAAAATCACCCGTTCATCCAAATGACGATGTTAATAAATCTCAATCATCAAACGATACATTTCCAACGGCTATGCATATCGCTACAGTAATTACTTTACATAAAACACTTTTTCCAGTCCTAGAAGAATTTAAGGAAGGACTTCAAAAAAAGGCTACTAAGTTTAAAAATGTAGTGAAAATTGGACGTACCCACCTTATGGATGCAACCCCTCTAACAGTTGGTCAAGAATTTTCCGGATATGCAACTCAAATTGAACACGGAATACAGCGCTTGAAGAATTGCCTTCCTTATCTTTTAGAACTCGCAATTGGAGGGACTGCAGTAGGGACGGGACTAAACACTCCTGACGGATTTTCAGAAGAAGTATCTTCAAAAATTTCAGAACTCACAGGCATGGAATTCAGGAGTGCAGAAAATAAGTTTGAAGCTCTATCTGGGCATGACGCTATGGTAGAACTTAGTGGTGCTTTAAAATGTATCGCTGCGGCACTGTTTAAAATAGGAAATGACATCAGATGGTCAGCATCAGGACCTCGATGCGGGTTTGGAGAACTATTAATCCCTGCCAACGAACCAGGGTCAAGTATCATGCCTGGAAAAGTTAACCCAACACAATGTGAAGCAATTACGATGATTGCAGTACAAGTCATGGGAAATGATGCGGCAGTGGGATTTGCAGGCGCTTCTGGAAATTTTCAATTAAACGTTTATAAACCTGTTATTATCTATAATATCCTACAATCAATTCGTCTTATTAGTGATGGAACAAAAAGCTTCTTAGAACACTGTGTAAATGGCATCGAAGTAAACACAGTCAACATAGAAGAAAATTTAAAAAACTCCCTAATGCTAGTAACTGCATTGAACCCTCATATCGGCTACGATAAATCTGCAGAAATTGCAAAAAAGGCATTTAAAGAAGAAATGACTCTAAAAGAAGCTGCATTATCGCTGGGTTACCTTTCAGAATCAGAATTTGATAAATGGGTTGATCCAAAAACAATGGTAGGATCTCTTTCCATATAAATGATTAATTTCGACTCGATTGAGGAACATATTAAAGATGGGTCGTTTACCTTTCTTATTGGGCCTCAATCGAGCGATAGAACAGATTTTCTTCTAAAAATTCGAGACAAGATTAACTTTGTACAACAAAAAGCAAGTAATTCCGACAATCATAAACTAGGGTTTAAACGATTCTTTTTTGATCGTTCTACAAACAATGATTCGTCGACTGTAGATAAAGACAAATCAAATACGAAACCATTTTTAACCCATCTTAAAAAAAGTGATAGTCTCATGTTGTTTGATAAAAAATTTAAAGAACAGTACCTATCTGTTCAAAAATATCTTTCATCTTCACTTGGAATTTCTTTTTCAAGCGAAAAAAAAGTCTCCATAGAGTATTGGTTAAAGTGGTCTGGATTATGTGAGAAACGAAGTCATAAAATAAGTGAGCTAAAACCTGAACAACAAATTATTCTAAAACTAGCGTCCCTATTAATCAAAAGTCCTCGATTAGTATTGATCGATACGGTTTTCGATTCCTTAAATTTTGAACCAAGAAACACCATATTAAGTTTGCTTAAAAAAACTGCCAAAAAGCATAAAATTTCTTTTGTTTTATCTACAAACTCATTACCAGACGCGTACACGCACGCGACTACTATTGCCGTAATTATCGACAATAAAATAAAACAAATTGCAGACCCACAAAGCATATACTATGAGCCAAAAACGTCGGACGTTGCATTATTTACAGGAGAGGGATGTCTATACCCCGTTACTGTCTTAAATAGAAATGCGATTCAAATAGAAAATGAAATTCATGAAACAAATCTACATGCTGATTTGGTCGGAGAGAAAAAACTAAATTTATTCATACGTGCAAATCAGTTATTTCTGAATCCAGCAAGCGATTTCGAAATTACAATCACAGATGTCAAGTTTATGGGAAGTATGAGTATGTATACAGCAAAAACTAATTCAGGTCATCGACTACTCATCGCTGATTATACAGCAATTGAGTATAAAATCGGCGAAAAAGTGGGCATTAGTTTTCAATTTAATGCGTTCCCTCTTTTCAAGATTAAAGAATCTGTAACGACACAATATGCTCAGATACCAGCCTAACTAGTTTGACCTTAAATCCCTATTGCATTATCCCCTTTTACTCTCTAAAATTTAGCGCATGATAAAACGATATAGCACACCAGAAATGCTTCCAATCTGGGAACCAAAAAACAAATTCCAAAAGTGGCTTGATGTAGAAATCGCAGCATGCGAAGCTCATCAAGAACTTGGTAACATCTCTAAAGAAGACGTCGATATAATAAAAGAAAAAGCTGCGTTTGACGTAGACAGAATAAGTGAAATCGAGGCTGAAATTCATCACGATGTCATCGCATTTTTGACTAACTTAGCTGAAAATATTGGCCCAAG
This sequence comes from bacterium, assembly GCA_018698675.1. Lineage (GTDB taxonomy): Bacteria > Margulisbacteria > Marinamargulisbacteria > JABIPA01 > JABIPA01 > JABIPA01. The sequence continues at coordinate 24,295 of JABIPA010000012.1, forward strand.
TTCTAGATTCGTTCATATGGGACTAACTTCATCTGACATTGTAGACACCGCATTTAGTTTGCTAATGAAAGACTCCGCCGATGTTCTTTTGAACTCCGTTGATTCTTTTTTAGAGGCCTTAAAAAAACAGGCTTATACTCATAAAAAAACGCTAATGATGGGTCGAACACATGGAGTTCATGCAGAACCTACGACATTAGGACTTAAACTTTCTGTTTGGTACTCGGAAATGAAACGAAATAGAAAACGACTTGTAGATGCAGCTGCTTCAATAAATGTGGGAAAACTTTCTGGAGCTGTTGGAAATTATTCTAATATTGAACCCGTGTTAGAAGAAAAGGTTTGTACAAAATTAGGATTAACTGTTTCCGATGCATCCACCCAAATTTTACAAAGAGACCGTCATGCAGAATTTATAACGACGCTTGCAATTATTGCTGGAAGTTTAGAAAAATTTGCTACTGAAATTCGTGGACTTCAAAAAACGGAATTCAATGAAATACTTGAGCCTTTTTCTTCAAAACAAAAAGGTAGTTCCGCAATGCCTCATAAAAAGAACCCTATTTTATGTGAACGTGTAACTGGTTTGTCACGAACAATTCGTGGATATGCAGTAACAGCTATGGAAAATCAAAATCTTTGGCACGAAAGAGACATTAGTCATTCATCGGCCGAACGTATTATTTTTCCTGATGCAACAATTACATTGGATTATATGTTCAAAATAATGAACCGTGTCATTACAGATATGCAAGTTAATGAAAAAGCCATGGCCGAAAATATCCGACGTTCATACAACGTTTTCTTTTCTCAACAGCTTTTGTTAAAACTTGTTAATAATGGCATCTTGAGAGAAGACGCTTATCGAATCGTTCAACGCAATGCCCATGCTGCTTTTGATGAACGGGTAATGTTTGATGAAAAAATTAAAAGTGATAGTAGAATTACAGATCTTCTTTCTAAAGAAGACCTTGATTCAGTATTCAATTTTGATAAGTATACAAACCATGTCGATATGATTTTCGATAGGGTTTTTAAATAAAAAAATTTAAACGTTCTGATTTGATATTTTAGCTATATTTACACATTTTTGATGTGTTTTATATAGCTAAAAGGTCAAACTTAGGTATATTAATTTCCTTTTATTTTATTCAGAAAAAAAAACTTCGAGTTTATAACGAATCTTTAAATTAAATGGTAATGGTGATTTAAATTATTCCCGATGACTGTCAATAGTTACAATACAAACAATCCCAAGTACATAGGTTTTTGAATAATGATTATTAATTTAGCTAGTCGTCACCTATAGATAACCTCTAGTCCGGATGATGCTGGATTAAGGGTGTCATATCGAATCACTTTCCGTGCCAAATAATCTAAATGAACTTTCGACTGTTTTTTAGACCCTCGTTTATGTAAACAGCCAAAGTTCTTGACTATCGCTGTTTCCCCTGGCTGAATATATAATTCAATACTGTGGGTATCCTCTAATTTATTAATAGTCGAATGAAGAGTTTCTAGATAAATGTCCCTTTCTTCAAGCCCGGTAGATAGTCTATTATCAAAAAAGAACAATTCCCGACCTCTATCGTCGACCGATAAAATAGGGATACGAGTAGCCATAGTTTCTGGATCTGGAAACACCTGATTCCTAGCCTTTAATCCTTCTATAATTTCAAAGGATAAATTTAAACGAATCGTTTTCCATGGCAATACAACAAAAGGTATATTAGGTTTGTTTTCAGAACATGCAATTGCAAAAACGTCTTTTATTCGACGACCATCAGGGGTTCCTCTATCTGAATGAAAGGCCTCTACTGCGCTATCTTGGCCCGTCAAATATTGGTCATCTACATCTTCTAATTTTAAACAATTTAATATTACACGTGTAAAACAATCCAAATATCGCTCATCTGAAGGACTAAATGGTTGATTTTTAATACATAAAACAGACACATCGTCATCGCCTATAAACTGATCAATTTTAGATACAAACGCTTTAACATTTTGATCCTTTTTTGCCATCAACCTCAACTGATATCCTAATTTTACGATATCATTATCACCAATAGATCTAATATTTTGAATATTTAATAGATTCATACATTTTTTCTTTAATATATCGGGACACGTCACAGAAATAACGCTGGTCTTATTTTCTGAACTATTAAAGTATAGAAGACATATGGTTTAAAGAAGATAGACCCGACCGAAAAGGGATTTTTCTATTTATAAATGGAGAAAAAACATTTCGTCCGATCTGATGGCTCATAGCGTTCATACTAATTTATCGACAAATAACATAATTAATTTCAATTATTTATATTTCAGACCAAAATTATCTAAATTAATCGAAAAAAAAAACATTACCCTTGGTTAAATTCCGGATAGTAGTTTCAAAACTGTCACGTTATAATCAAGTCCTAAACTATATCTATGAAATTCAGTCGAATACCTCCTCCAATACTACTTTAATAAGTAGTATTCAATCTATATTTGAGAAATACTATTTCTTCATTTTATGAAAAAACTGATGAAAAACACCTGGAATTTCTTTGTTCAAACGTTTTATATTAACAGCCTGTTCTTCCTCGGTAAATGTAGTCCCCACTATATAACTCATCATTTTAGACCTTGAATACGTTTCTGATGCTCGTCTTAATAACTCTTCGTTTAAATCATCTGGTTCCGAATGCGAAGCTCTTAACAAAAACATGACATCTTCAGGGTCATTATAATTTCGAGAAAACAAAACAAAAATTGCTCTTTTTTCCAATTCGCAATACGTCGTTTCGTTCACGAATGTCACCACCTCTCTTAAATGGGTATTTTCTTGTTTTGCACACTTAAGTAAGACTAAATTTCTAAATGATTCATCAAATGAAAACGACTCAATTGCCTCAACTATTCCAATTTGAGCTATCGATGTATCCAATATTCTTTTCAAGACATAGTTTAAACGATCCTCTTCATTTAAATCCGTTTCTTTTAATAATTCGTAAGTATCGCTGAACCCAAAACTTGGCGAATCCCCCTCTTCGGGGTTCAATACGTCCGATAAAAACAATTGCTTCTCAGTTTGATTAACAAAAGACGATCTTAATAGAGAAATAGTTTCTTCACTATTGATTAGTCGTTGTGCGATAGTTCCTGTACCAAGTATTTTCTGAAAAATACAATCTCTTTTTACAGCTCTTGAATGACTAGTCGCATCTAATAATGCCAAAATATTAGATGCTCTAGTTTCAATTTGTATTTTCATTACAAAACATTCATTTTTAAATTCTTTTGAATATCTCAATGCCGAAATATAATGAATATAATCAGCCGTCGTTTCAGATTGATTTGCCCTATTGCTGATATAAGCATTAAAAAAAATGTCATCATAACTAGATTCCATCATAATTTTTACGACATCTGAAGGAGATAAAAAAAGTTTAGATCTTTTCCAAAGCATTTGATTCCCATCAGAAGTCTCCAAATTAGTTATCAGGCTAAAAAAGTCTAATACTCTGTCAGAGTTATCTACATTCCAAAACATTTCCTTACACCGTTGAACTTTAATCGATTCAAGTAAAATTAGTGACGACGAAAGAACATGAAACTCCCTGCGATTTGTTCTACTGTGAGCCATTTTCTTAAAGATTCCATTTGTAACAGTATCTCTTGAAAAGCATTGCTTATCCAAAAATGGAAAAAACTCATCAAATGGAATATTTTCAATTGCCCACGCCATTAGTAAATGTTCTTTCACAGGATTAGACACTGACGCCTGAAATAAAAACCGTTTCACATTGCAAATTTTATTTAACTTAACTAAAAACCGCTCAATTGTAAGATGAATGGTATACGGATTAGATAATGGAGATCTGCATTCTGGACAGCTATCTTTTATTTTTTTCCATTTGGATAATCCGTCTCTACTAAATACATGCCCACAAGTGGTAAGTGTAGAATTAGAAATGGTCATAGGCACTCCCATAATCGGACAATCACCATCTGTTTTACTAAGCCTCGCGTGGTGAACTATATTTTTCAAAACCTTTTTTGAACGAAACAAGGATTGGATACAAGTTGCCATTTTTATGACTTTCTCAATTGAATTATCTTCTATTAATTCTGGAGACGTTCGTACCCATTTCTTTTCTAAAAACGTTAATGTTGACGCATCCATAAACATAGTTGCGCTAGAATTATCCAACCATTTAATCCCATCTTTTTTAACTTCATTTGTATGTCTCTGATAATTGGAAATTAAAAATCGATTTTTTTCCCTTTCTGTTAATGAAGTAGCGTTTAAGCAAAAAAGAATATCTTCTTCGGAATTAAACATATCTTTACTTGCATGAGAAATTAGCTCGGTTTTTATCTTTCGAGAAGAATATCTCGCCTCTTTTAAATACGAAAAAAACTCAGGTCCATTTAAAAAAACGGACCACATTTTAAATAAGAGCTTTTTATCTTTCATATTAAATTCAGAACCATTTACGAGTCTAACCACTAGCGGAGCGTTTCTAAGTGGCCGAATTATATCTCTAAATGGGCCCAAATTTAATGAAGGCTCTTCTATTTTCATGGTTTCACAAGACGGGCAATGAGAGCTTTGTTTTAACCATTCTTGAATTCCATTTTTACTAAACACATGTCCGCATGGAGTTAATAAGGAATTTGCAATATCTATATCAGTACCTTCTAGAGGGCATATGTAACTTTTTGAATTTAGGGCTAGATGGTGAACAATATTTTTTATTGCATTCTTGGAACGAAAATTAGCTTGAATTCTCGTTGCACATACAAACGAAACATCATTCGTTTTCGAATACTCGTTATTTTTTTTTACCGAAACTATTTTTTTCAAAACGTATACCCAATATTAATATTATGAATGCCTTAATATCTTATCGTAATAATTAACAAAAAATTGCAAGAAATTTACAAAATACTCGAATAATTCAGGAAAAAGTTTTAACTAAATAAAAAGCCTATATTTTTAAACTCGTATTACAAAAACGAAAATCCCAAAACACGACAATTAATCATCAATATTTTGGGAAAAATTTCGTTAAATCAGATAAAATTTAGATAACTCTCTTATGAACCAAACGAGATATTTCTAAATGGAGTCGTTAGTTTCATTCCAATAGAAGCATCGTCTATCAAATTTGCTGCTCTTAAAATGTCTTTCGTTTCTTTTACATATCTAATTCCATCTTCAGAAAGATACGATTTGTAACTTGCAGCCGTTTTCCTAACAATTTTGGTAACTTGATCCTTTATTTTAAGTTGTTGAGTCGCCGTGCATTGCTTCAACCTATAAGCGTTATCCTCAAGAAGTGGGGAAAGTCAGAACTTAATATACGCCATACGAATATCCTTAGGAGTGTCTCTTGATAGACATTTCTCAAGGGAATTCAACGCTCGTTCAGTGGTCGTTGCTGCAACTTGACCAAACTTTATTTCACTAGTATTTAAATGAGAAAATTCGTATTTACAGTTATGAACGGATCGTGGCATATCCATTGAATCATAAGAATTATCTACTTTCTCGTTTGATCCTAAAATTGCTATCGACGCCCTCCTCGTTGCACTCACTGCTTGTTTAAGAAACGCTTTTTCGTCTAGAAGACCCAATCCTCTTAACATTGTTTTTGTTTCTTTTATAGAGTCTATAACAGACTCACTCAGACCTAATGTCATATAGTCTTTAGTTAAATCATCTACAAATACAGAAACGGCATTTTTAAAGGTTTTCATTTGTTCCTTTGATATTGCCTCTAGTTTTTCCGTATTTCTAATAAGCGGAGTAAAAACATACCAAAGCATTTTGATATTTTCTGCACTAGATTGTGTCTTAGTTGATTCAGAATCATTATCTTCGCCCTCATTCGAAACGATATGTGATGAACGTCCTGACATCCACTGAGTTACATTTTTTATTACATCATCTATGTGTCCCGCTGAAGAATCGGGCGACAAAGAACTGACCATCTCTTGAACAAAAGAATCACTTTCAGTCACTTCATTTTGAGTATAATAAGTTTCCGGAATTGGACCTTCTTCAATTTCCAAAGACGCGCTATTAAATGATATTACTGATGATGCGCGTCTAGCAAAAGAAAAGGCCTCTTTTCTAATATCTTTATCTGGTAGAAGGTTCAATGCCCTTAACATTGCTTTTGTTTTTTTGATATCTGATATTTCTTGTTCAGTGCACAAACTCTTATAATCTTTTTCGAGTTCACATACAGATAGTTCAATTTGTCTTTTAATTTCTACTACCTGCCTATTTGTAAATCGTGCCTCAAAACAATTACTTCCATCGTTTCCAATTAAAAGAGGTTCAAATACAAAATATAATAAATTAATTTTATTTGCAGGTTTTCCAGACGTTCCCTCTGTTTCTGATAGATTCCCAATCCATGTTAAAAATTTTCCATAAAACTCGTCAGCAAAAATATTATTTTTCAAAAGAGAAATATTAGTATCATGCAAATTAATTTCATTGATTGAAATTTGTTCATGGGTATATGGAGAATTAGAATCATATTTTCTTTGGTTCAAGCAAAACTCCGAACCAATTTTCACTAATCTACCTCTGTCTACGTCTTGATTAAACCTGTTCGCACCCTCGAATGATGTCATTGCTACCGCATCCATAATTCACGTCCTTAATTTTTATTATATAGTTAATTATCGATAATTTATTTTAAAAATTTCAATTTAAAAAAAACATTTTGCGTATTTAGTTCGTTATTCGATATAAAAACAAACAACCCGAATATTATTCAAAAAAAACCCCCAAAAACCCCATTAAAATTCACAAACAAACAAAGTAAGTGTAACGACACGGTCAGAATAAATAACAACCGAAACAGGAATTCGCATCAAAAATCATAAAGATTGGAAAAATTAAGAAGGAAGTTTATATTAGGCGGAAGCATAAATGACCGCAGTAATTATTTCAATATTTGTGATTTTTGATGCGAATTTGGAGGCGGCACCCAGAGTCGAACTGGGGATCAGGGTTTTGCAAACCCGTGCCTTACCACTTGGCCATGCCGCCTAAATTAATCTGATACAACCTACTTTTGTAAGGTAAAATAGGTAGGCAAAATTTTAAGATATATCGCTTGTTTATGCAATAGCCGAAGAACAATATTACCAATCATAACTAATCAGTTTATCTAATTAAATTTAAAGCAAACCGATTAATCATTCTTATTCCCCACAATTTAAGTTAAACTTACGGTCAATGTCGAAAAAAAAACAAATATCATGGCTTCACCTTCTTTTGGCGCTTCTTATATTGAGTCAATGTTTTTTACTCTATTTCAACGCCTCTTCACAAATATATTTTTATACAAGTATAACTACCGCATTAATATGTTTCGGAATCCTATTTTTAAATGACAAAAAAAGCCCTTTAATCATAACTAAAACTGACGCTACAAATAATACAACCGACCTCTCTCAAAACGATGCTCAATTTTCTACATTATTGGAAGAGCATAATAATGAACTTGAAATGGCAAAACGTGTTCAACAAGGTTTATTAAGCGTTTACAATACTGACATAGAGGGTGTTTCAATTTCCAAAAAGTGTCTTCCTGCAAGTAGTGTTAGTGGGGACTTTTATTCATTTTTTATTTCGGGAACGACAGGATCAACGTCTAAATCAAGTATTCCAGGTGTCATGCAATACCAAGAAAAATCTGACCGCATTTTAGGAGTTGTTATAGGCGATGTAGCTGGGCACGGAATGTCTTCTGCTTTAGTTATGGCTTTAGCTTCAGGGATTTTAAATGAAGTAAGCAAGACCACTTCAAAACCGTCCGATGTGTTACAACTGGCAAATCAAAATTTGGTTACCTACATCAAAAACTCACATATCCGATATGTGACATCTTTTTACGCTAGTATCAACCTTGATACAAAATTATTAACTTACTCAAAAGCTGGACACCCAGCCGCCTATATCATTCGAAACGAACAAATTATAGAACTTGAAACAGGTGGCATATTTTTAGGAATGTATGAAGATGAGGAATACGAACAAAGCAACCTACAACTAGAACCAAAAGATCGACTCTTTTTATATACAGACGGCCTTTTAGAAACTAAAAATAAAACAGAGGAACTTTATGGTATCGAACGTCTCCATCAAATTTCAATCGAAACGAAACAACTTCCCGTTAAAGAAGCGGAAACATCAATTTATAAAAGTGTTCAATCCTTTGGTGCAACAGACGAAATTGCTGACGACCAAACATTAATTATAGTGGAGATAGACTAAGCATGTGGGTAACTAAACTTGACGTTCAACGCGTTCAAAATTTCGACAAAATAAAAAAATTTTCTGATTGTCTTTGTTCAGAAACAAAAATAGGATTATCGTTTAATGGTAATTATATACGAACTCTTTATACGACGGGAGCTAAGCAAAAAGAACTTTGTGTCGGGTACTTATTGTATGAAGGTCTTATTGAAAAAGATACTGCGTTAAAAATAGGTGACTTCTCTCCAGACTATACTCTCAACATAGATGCTCCAAAATCAAATGATGATCTTTCAGCCACTCTAGATAGCCTAGAAAAAAAGACATCTGTTAAACCTGAAGAAAAAAAGGATTTTATTATCACGAGAAGTCAGGTTTTTCTATTAACGGCATTCTTCCAAGAAAAAGCAATGTTATTTAAGCAAACTGCTATCACGGAAAGTGCTGCAATCGCTGACACCGACTCAATTCTTGCCTTTGGAGAAGATTTAAGTGGAGAACAAGCCGTATGCAAAGCATTAGGTATTTGGAGAGGTCTAAAAGTAGACAAAACCCTTTGTTCTACCCCAATTCTAATCTCATCCGCTAAGCTTTCTATTGATTTGGTTATGAAAGGATATCGACTAGGAATTTCTCGATTTATTTCGCGAGTTGCTCCAACATTAGCGGCCTACGAATTTGCAATCGCAAACAATATTTCCTTAATAGGATTTTCTAGAAACAAAAAATTTACGGTTTATACAAACCCAGGAAAAGAAGTTCGCCTTTAGAGAACTAAATCATGTTAGATTTCGTTTAGTTACTTAAGAAATTTCAGGGAATTAAAACAAAACCTTTAGAAGCCTTGTCTCTTGTTTTAGAATGCTTAACTATGAAAAATGGTACAAATAGGAGGCATGAAAAAAATATCGTGCTATTCATTGACACTTTCAAAAAGGGAAGTCCCGCAATATATGACATATATAAACCCAGAACTGTTTTTGAATACATAGAGGTTACGGCCCAAACTCCAAAATTTGTCACTCCATAAAATATCAGTGGACTAATCAGAGTCGTCATACTAATCGATGATATTTTCTGACTCTTACAAAGGAAGATACTTAATGCCCCAATTATAATAATCGCTCCATAAACAAAAACCATTGAAGGGTGCCATCCTAAGGCAATATCACTTATGCCCATCGCAATTAAAGGCATTAGTAATGCCCATTTTTTATCCTCTACACTAACTGCACAAAAGATTGTCATTGCTAGTAGAGGCGTAAAATTAGGTGGATGGGGAATTAATCGGGCTAAAACGACGGCCAACGTTAAAAACAGACCAAATAAAATTCGTTTTATTAATTTAGTATTCATCGCAGACAAGTGTACTAAATGTCATTTTTAAGAGCAACTAAATATAGCATGATAGGTACAAAAACAGATTCTATTCTCACAAATATAAAAAAAGCTCTCTTGAGATACATTCAACTAACACGTAGACTTTTCTATATGAGAATTTCTCCCATTTCACTTCATTCTTTACAATCAACGTCGCTGTCCCAATCATCGACTACATCTAAACCTCATAAATCAAGAAAAAAGGTTGTCTCAGAAGTAGATAGAAATAATGAAATTTCTAGTTTTGGAAATGAAACATCTGGAGTCATACTTTTTGACGACCCTAAGTTTCTTGAAGAAGACCCCTATTCCTCAGAGGCGCTATGGAATAAAGATCATGAAACGATCGAATTTTCGCAAGAAGCTGTTTTCAAAAACGAACTCAAACTATCTCTTCAAGCCCACCAATCCTTGTTGGATGTTATGAGCACAAATGCTAAAAAAGTATCACTAACTCCAATACTTTCATTGCAACATCTAACGCTTCCTGAAGCTCTTCTATTTTTTAATATTATTCATGACAAGTTTCCAAAAGAGAACTGTATTCTTAAATGGAACTACAATTCAAAGGATTCAAAAAAAAGAATTCTAAACTTTCCATTCTATTTAAAAAGAAACAAAAAATTTGTTGCCTACCGACAAATCCTTCACCATGCTGGTCAACTAAAATCTAAAATAATAGAAAAACACAAACAAGTGGGCGTCGCCAAATATATTCTTAGGAATAAAAAACTGGAAGAAGTAGAAGGTCTTTACAAAAACAGTAAGATATTGCTCGACCCAATATGGGTTCAGTCCAAAAAAATCGTAAACGAAAAAATAAAGTTAGGAACCATAGCAACAGACCTCATTCCAGATCAACAACAAAAACAAGGATTTGTTCATAAAAAAGACCCTCTCCAAATTTCCGTATCAAAAATAGCTACATCCAAAATAGACAAAAATATTTTCGTTACATTTAAAAAAGTAAAAATAGGAAAATATTGTCTAAACACTAAGTTAACTTTTTCAAAATATTGCTTAATGCCTATCTCTGGAGTCATTGAAATTTTGTATAACGATTGTGAAAAAGCTAATCAACCTTCAATCTTTTAGCTTTTAAAGCTATTATTCTTTCTTAATTATGGAATTTAAAATCGTCAAACTAAAAATAGAAGACTTAAATAGTGACAATTCGTTGTTTAGTTGTGAATCTTTACGCGAGCTAACTACCTTAAATTCAAGCCCCTTACAAACTGGTAAACTTGAATCATCAAAAATAGACATTCTATGGGTTTATAAAGATGTAAATGGATATCAAAGAATTGTAAACCCGTTTTGCCTCAATGATAATATCCGATCTAATGAAGAAAATTTTTCATGCATTGAATTATTGGGATACTCTTTTTTAGACTGCCTAAAGTTTCAACTTCAAACCTACGATCATGAACTAACAGCTGTAGAAAAAATCTACTACATTTCTTGGATCTTCGAAAACTTTGTGAATAAAGAAAAGATATCTAAAGAGGGGCTTTTTAAAGAACTGTACCATATCCTCAACCTTCAAGCATTTAATCATCGTCCAGAAAAGCTTAAAAAATTAACACGCCTATCAAAAACCATATTGTCTTATTGCCATTCAAAAAAGTTCTCTTTAAAGCAAATTCAACTCATTTCTCAACTAGATGAAGACATATTAAATTACGTACTATCAATAAATAAACTCGTTCCAGTATCTGCTAGTATTTTTATTCAATGGGTTCAAACCATTAATGATTGTCTCGTTCAATATTCATGGTCAATGGAAACATTTGTAGACTACATGGAAACAGAAGGTTTCAACACAAATAAATTAACAACTATTTCAGAAACAAAAAAAGAATTCACGCCCCCTATTGATACTTCTATTTTCAAAGACGAACTAAAAAAACTAAGATATAAAACTCTCTATGACTATAATAAAGTTATCGAAGACAAAGTTAAGGACTTTACTTCATCAAAAGACATAAGTATTAAATGGGACGAACGATGTGAAACACCAGGTTTTTCTTTAACAATCACTGCAAAATCTAAGCAAGACTTTAATGACTGCCTTAAGACATTAAATGATCCGGTCAGCCAAAAAAAAATATATTCAATATTGGAATCTATATAACATGACAAAACAACCATCTATCCCTATCTCTGCAGAGACGCCTTCTTTAGCGAAAAAACTAGGTAAAGAAAAAGCTACAATAACAACAAAAAAACCAATTGAAAAAGACTATAGAAAAGGAAAAAAATCTTTATACATCGAAGAAAAAAAGGGAACAAGTTTTGATACCTGTGCGACAATTGGCAACGAATACGTGTGCTGCAATGTTAAAGTTCTCAAATCAGTTACAAACTGCCCCTTCGATTGTTCGTATTGCTTCCTTCAAAACTATCTTACGAACGGTACAATGAGCGCTGTTGGAGATACAGAGTCATTGATTGAAGAAGTTAAGCAACGACTAGAAGAACAACCTTGGCGCTTCTTTAGGATAGGGACCTGGGAACTGGGCGATTCACTTGCATTGGAAAAAGACATCAATCAAGCCAGCGAATTAATTATGGCATTCAAAAACTTACCTAATGCAGTTTTAGAACTAAAAACAAAATCTGATTGTGTTGATACTATTTTGGACCTAGATCATGGGAATAAAACCGTTGTTTCCTGGTCTATAAATCCTGCAAAAATAATTAACGAACAAGAGCATAAAACAGCTACCCTTCAAAAACGGTTAGCTGCAATGAAAAAAGTAGAAGATGCCGGTTATCCAATAGGTCTTCATTTTGATCCAATGATTTACTACCCAGAATGGGAAGCTGATTATCATGAACTTATTGATCAGATATTCGATACCATTTCTCCAAAAAGTCTTGCGTGGGTATCGGTTGGCTCTCTTCGATTTAACCCTGAAATGAAGCAAAAAATGGCACTCAACTTCCCAAAGTCTTATATTCATTCTCAAGAAATGATATTAGGCCCCGACGGAAAAATAAGGTACGTCAAACCACTTCGCTTAAACATGTATAAATCATTTATGAAAAAATTGAATTCATATCTGGACCCTCAAACAGTGCTATATTTTTGTATGGAACGGTTTGATGTTTGGGAAAAAATTCTTGGATACTCACCACGTTCGATTGGGCATTTAGACTACATATTTGCCGATAAAATGAGAATAAAATACCCTGAAATGGTAGAAACAATGGGTTCTCTCGAGATGTACGAAGCTCATCAAGATTCGTAAAATCAACTAATTCTTTAAAAAGTTAAATGAAAATTTAAGAAGTTTTATTTGAATATGACTGAGCGATGTTAAGAGTGTGACTTCTAATTTTTCTTAAGGAAACAACCATATCTGAATAAGTCAAAGCAGTTAACGGCGAGTACTCTTTCTTACTTATTCGCTCGACATGCCCCTCTCTTATCTCATCTATTTTAGCCTTAATCTCATCAGATGTTTTATATATTGAAAGCTCTTCTAAATTGGAAGGAGCGTTAATACATGAGGAAACAGCTTCAAAATAAGTTTCGACCTCTTTTAACAATAACGAAAATTCACTTTTCAAAGCCCCTTTTAAGGCGCCCTCTTTTTTCAATCGAACCGTAGACATTACAAGCTTCTCTAAATAATCCCCTAAACTCTCTAATTCATCCGCTACCCTTACAATTGACTGAGCTTCAGCAGATTGTTCGTGAGATAATCTCTTTTCCATCACCTGGCACATATACACGGTCACTTCTTTTTCAATATTATCTGTTATCTGTTCATATCTTTTAATCTCTTCTATAGATTCATCATCATTATTTGGTTTTTCGAATATACCTCGAGTTACCTCAAACATACTTTTCACAACATCTTTAAATTTCAAAAGTTCTTGTTGTGCCTGAATAATTGCCGTAGCCGGTAAAAACGAATTTTTATTTCCTAGCAACGTAAACGTAGGGTCTTCATGCCTAATTTTTTCAGGTGTTAACTTAACAATTAAATTTGAGAATTGTCTTAAAAAAGGTAAAAATATTAACGTTGCAGCCACATTAAAAATTGTGTGTCCTGACGCAATATGAAACGCAATATATGGACGATCTCCTGATTCATTTACAAAATTAGCAGCATTTGGAATCAACCATTCAATAAATTGAACATAATAAGGAAATATAGCGACCATTATACCTACACCAAATAAATTAAAAATCGCGTGAGCTTTAGCAGCTCTTTTTGCATTAACATTTCCACCAACCGCAGCCAATAATGCGGTAATTGTCGTTCCTATATTTTCACCTAATACCAACGCCGCTGCAGTATGAAATTCGATTACGCCAGATACTGCTAAGGCTATCGTTATTCCTAACATTGCTGACGACGATTGAATGATCATAGTCAAAATACAACCCATAATAATGCAATACACATACGACATGTAATCATGCCCAGAAAAATAATGAAGGCTTTCTATAAATGCGGGATACGTACGTAGAGGTTTAAATGCGCCACTCATTAACTGTAGCCCAAAAAATATTAATCCAATTCCAAAAATAATGCGTCCTATTTGTCGCCATTTACCAGATTTGGCATAAAGAGACGGATATAAAGAAAGACCTATTAATAAAAGGCCATACTTTCCAACTTTTATCGAAATTATCCACCCTGTAATCGTTGTTCCAATATTGGCTCCAAATATAACGCCAATCGCTTGGGTAAGAGACATTAGCCCAGAATTCACGAAGCCTACAGTCATAACTGTGGTAATCGAAGAACTTTGAACTATGGTCGTGACCCCTAAACCGACAAGAACGGCTAAAAATCGATTAGAGGTAAGAGACCCTATGATTCGTTTTATTACATCTCCGCCCAAAGCTTGTAATCCATCGGTCATGTTTCTCATGCCGTAAAAAAACAAACTAAGCCCGCCAAAAGCAGTATAAATTATTTTGAATACATCCATATTTTTTGGATTATATAATGAAAGATTAAATTTTAAAATAGATTAATTATTCATTGAATACATTTTCTCTATCCGTTCTATTTTGAGTTCAATTTTATTAAAAAATAACCTAATCCGATAACATCATATTTTCTATAATCGATTATTTTCTCTATTAATTCTTATCCAGAAAATAGTCTTTCATAATTCCAATGATCTTTCTCAATTCGCTTTCTTTAATCAGAGCTGGAGGCATTGTATAAATAAACGATTCAAATCCTCGAAGCCACGCACCTTTATTAAACGCATACTCGCCAAACCCATCTATATCAGATTTGTTATAGACCTCAATAACACCTATCCCTCCCTTAACCCGAATCCTCTTAATCAAGGGATGAGTGAAACCAAGTAACCCTTCTTCCAAAATTTTCTGAATTTCTAAAAACTTTTGCGAATAATTGTTCTTTGTGGCCAAATCGATGCTTTTAATCGCCAAACTACATGCTAGTGGATTCCCCATAAACGTAGGACCATGCATAAAAGCCTTCTCTGGCTCTCCTTTTGCATAAAAGGCCCGAAAGACTTTATCTGATGTAATTGTGGCCGCAAGCCCCAAATAACCCCCAGTTAAGCCCTTTCCGCATACTAAAATATCAGGCTCCGTTTTAGATTGATGATATGCAAAAAAAGTTCCAGTTCTACAAAAACCAGTTGCTACCTCGTCGTAAATCAATAAAACGTCATGTTTGTCTGCCAAATTACGTAGCTCATCCAAATAGTCGGGTGTGAAAAAATTAAATCCTCCAGCACATTGTACCAATGGTTCTAGTACAATAGCGGCTATTTCATCGTGTTTTTTACTCAAAAACACATCTATTTTTTTTAACTGGTCTCTTTTTATATCAGGATCTGAAGACGGAGCATCAAAAAAATGATGCTTCATTAAAATAGGAGAAAATATATGATGCATGCTATCTTCGGGATCACTTATCGACATAGCGCCGGTGGTATCACCATGATACGATTTTTTAAAACATATTAGTTTACTTTTTGTTGCCTGTTTTTTATTCATCCAATATTGAATGCTTAACTTAATTGCAACTTCAATTCCTACAGACCCGCTATCCGAAAAAAACACTCTATTTAAAGACCGTCCACATATAGTCGAAAGACTTTTTGCTAACTCAATTGCAGGTTCGTGTATAAGACCCCCAATCATCACATGGGAAAATTTATCTATCTGAAATTTTAAGGCGTCATTAAGAGAGTGATGATTATATCCATGTAATACGGACCACCATGAGGAGATCCCGTCGATTACCCATTGTCCATCTAGCTT
This sequence comes from bacterium, assembly GCA_018698675.1. Classification (GTDB taxonomy): domain Bacteria; phylum Margulisbacteria; class Marinamargulisbacteria; order JABIPA01; family JABIPA01; genus JABIPA01. The sequence continues at coordinate 40,221 of JABIPA010000012.1, forward strand.
TAAGTTAACCCCTTTTGCTTCTTCTACGAGTTTAGGAGCGAAATCATCACCCATTTGAGTATAGGGATACCATATATGTTCAGTACGTCTGTTATTTTCTTGTTTCATGAAGTTAGTTTTACAATAAGAGTATAAATTTACAAGGAGAACTATATTACAAAAATGTAACACTAATTACTTAGTATTTACATTTTTGTAACACACTATTCGTTTTCTAAATCTATTTCTGGGTATATAACGTTAATAAAAAAATTTTCTAATTATACAAAACGTGCTTCAAAGGACATATGTACCTATAAATCCTTTGTGTCTTCTACCTTTGTCTTAGAAAATAGACTAGAAAACATGCTTCTTTTGACCTTAAATCCACCAGAATCGGGACGGGTACTTTTTACCACATTCTGAAAAGAAGAATGATTGCGTTTCTTCGAAAGATATTGATGTTTAACTTTTGAAGATGACTTATCCGTTTTTTTGGAAACAACCACCCTCTCCACAAATTGAGCACTTTGGTTAGGCGCTTCACGACGAGCTGAATACCGTTGATCACTGGATAACATATATGTTTGTTGAACTATTTCTAGATAAGGATGTCGTCTTTGTTTAATTTCTTTCATTGAATATTTACCGGGATTATTCGTTTCTTCTCTTGCTAAAGCTCTAAGCTGTTCGCTTGCTGCAATATATTGAGGATTCTTATAAGCAGCTTGTGTAGAGCTCGCAATAAGTATTCCAACTATCAAAACCATCTTAACCGTTCTCATAATTTTTTAATCCTATCTATTCTCTGTTAGACTTGTTTAAAATGCTCTGTCCAAATTTATTCTGGAACATAGCACTAACTTATGTAAGATATATGCAAAATTCATGCCAAACTATAAACAACTATTAAATAAACAAACTATTTCCTCCTTACCTCATAAGGAAAAAATTCAACATTTCTTTTGGATGGGCACTTGGAGTCTTTCCGGATTCAAGTATGGATTTAGTGATCAACGAGAGTCTATTAAAGTATTAGAAGCCGCTTATGATATTGGAATAAGAAAGTTTGATTCCGCTAACTTCTATGGAAATGGAGAATCCCTTCGTCTACTAAAAAAAGTATTCGGATCGTGCTTAAATTCGATTTTTATTTCATCAAAAGGAGGGTTAATTTGGGAAAATGGAACAGTTATCAAATCGATGGACCCATCAATTTTACATTCTGATCTGAACAAAACTCTAGAGATATTAGAGACAAATTTTATCGATCTTTATCAACTACATTGGCCCTTATTAAAGTCTTCTTTTTCTTCTCCTTACGAATTTTTTCTTTCAATAAAAGAAAAAAAAGTAATTGAACATTTTGGTCTAAATAATTTAAATAGTGAAATTGTTTTAGACTCATTACCCTTTTTAAGGGAAATATATTACAATTTTGTAAACCAGGTACACTACAGTCCACTTATTAATGACCGCCAAACTGTTCAATTACTCAAAAATGAAACTAAGTGTATAACTATTGGAACAGGCCTTTTTGAGCAAGGCTTCCTTTTACCTAGTTTTAAAAACAAAAAAATTGGCAAAAAAGATATTCGACGAAGTCACCCTCTCCTAAACAATGTAATTTGTGAAAAATGGGTCGACTCCTTCAACGAGGCTTGTATTCCTTTTAAATTAGTCCCGGAAGTTGTTCTGTTACTTTGGGCCTACTTTAGAACAGAGTTAGATGGTGTAATTATTGGGCCACGAACAATTATGCAACTATCTAAAATAAAACCAGCTTTTGACTTAATAAACGATCCGTCCGTAGACAAGCATTTAAGCCCCCTTTTTGATTTTTTAGATACTACACCCGTCATCTAAACATTGGAATACGTCGTCACAATTACGAAACATTTTCAATATTTCGGCAACGGCCTCCTTTTTCCGACTTTCATAGACTTCCGATTTTTTGATATAAGTTAACGCAGTTTTAAAGACATCAACGAACTCTGGAAAAATTGGAATCTCTAACAACAGGTCTAGTGTATTTCGAAGAGAATCGTCATTTAGAGGCATTTCACCAACAATTTTATGGAACCTTTCAAAATATGTATTCAGCTGAAAATCACATTTAATGGGTAAATTACCTTTATCATCTATAGATGTTGTAATCGATAGTATCTTTTTCATTTTTCAATCTCACTTATTTTTATATACAGAATTATCGAATTCATTCTAAATGAATTTCATTTTTTTACAGAAATGGAAAAACAAATCTTAGAAAGTCTATACAGAGGGGATTTTGACCTAAATTTTTCTTTTATAATAAACTCAGCTTATTATCAGAAGGACTTGCAAATGAGAACGGTAAATTAGATGATTCATTTAATCTTTATTTTGGTTGCACAAATCTAAAAAAAAAGAGACAACTATTAATATAATAGTTGTCTCTTTAGAAAAGAAAATATCATTCGATTACACTTTAGGCTTATACCTTATAAAACTAAGTCGTAACAGGCTCTGGCTTTTCGCTTAATGCCTCAATTGCTTTGATTGGATAAAGAGATGTATGTCCATCATTCCAATTAATACCAAAGGCATAATTTCCTACACGCTTTATATCGGTAGGATGAATATCAGCTTTTATTGTCGATTTCTCAATGCGTGACTTTCCAGATAGTTCGTCTACACAATAAGCACAGCGGCATGCAAACCGAAGACCCGCAGCCGATAAAACTACCGTCTCGTCTCCTCTTTTAACTTCGATTGAACCTTTTTGGGGAGCCGTTACTTCTAATTTATCTTCTGATATATATGCCAATTTGCTAACTTCACGAACAACTGCTTCAGATAATTCTGTAAACAATTGAGTCACTTCATTTTCTGGCTCAGCTATAACTAGAGGCTGACCATTATCGGAATAATAGGCGACCTCATATTGCATTGGAAACTGAAAAGACTGAGTGAATCCAAATTCTTCAGAAAGACTATTCAAGGCGCCTTTTCCAAATACTTGATGCTTTTTACTACAGTCATTACATTTGAAATAAGACATATTTTCTACAACTGCAATTGTTGGTATTTTTAACTCATCAAACATTTGGATACCTTTTACAACATCTACAAAACTTATTCGTTGAGGCGTTGTTACGATTACAGCTGCAGTTACTGGGACTTGTTGACCAATCGTAAGTTGAATATCACCGGTTCCTGGAGGCATATCCAGAATTAAATAATCTAACTCACCCCAGTCAGTACTTCCTAATAATTGTTGAATAACTTGAGCAACCATTGGACCTCTCATTATTGCAGGTCCAGATTCTCCAGAACTTTCCGTTGCATAACCAAAAGACATCAATTTTACACCTTCGTAGTCCAGAGGTTCTATGAATGAACCTTCCATTTTTAGACTTACATTTTCAAAACCAACCATTGTCGGTAAACTTGGTCCGTAAATATCTGCGTCAAAAAGACCAACTTTAGCACCCGTTTTTGAGAGACTAAATGCTAAATTTGTCGCAACCATAGATTTCCCTACGCCGCCTTTTCCACTTCCTACAGCAATAATATGACGAACCTTTTCCAGCCCCTTCATTTGAGTTGGTTTTTGTTTAATTGCTTGAGCTGTCATTTCTACTTCAACCGACGTAACCCAATCCAATTCGTTAACCACACGTTCAGCTTCTTTTTTGAACATATCTTTAACTGGGCATGCTGGCGTTGTTAATTCAATACTAAAGGAGACATTTCCTTCTTTAATTTCTAGCTTTTTTATAAACCCTAAACTCACAATATCCTTGCTTAAATCTGGATCAATAATTACTGATAATTTTTCTAATACCTGTTCATTTCTTGTCATACGAATTCTCCTTTTAAAACATCTGGTGTTGCATCTGTTATTTTAACCATAACTAGATCTCCTACCGAAATATCTTTATTAGAAGGTAAAATCACAACAGTGTTACCTTCATTTCTTGCTTGTATTTCATTTGGGTCTCTTCTAGATCCAATTTTTTCAACTAATATTTTTTGTTCTTTGCCAATTTTTTCTCGATTCTTTTCTAAGCGAATATCCCTTTGAAAAGCGTTCAATCGTATAATGCGATGCTTTTTTTGCTCTTCAGATACATCATCTTTAAATAAACGTTCGGCAGTTGTATTTGGCCGTTCTGAATATTTAAAAATAAAGGCTGTATCAAATTTAACCTTTTTTACAACTTCTTCGGTTTCCATATATTCTTCATCTGTTTCAGTTGGGAATCCAAGAATTATGTCCGTTGATAAATGAACATCTGGCATAATATCTCGAATATGATCAACGAGATCCAAAAACTCTTCTTTTGTATACGTTCTATTCATCTTCTTTAAAATACGAGAACTTCCTGCTTGAAGAGGCATATGGATTTGTTTACAAATATTGTCTCGCTCAGCCATAAGCTTCAAGAGATCCGTTGGGAAATCTTTAGGGTGAGGCGACGTAAAGAAAATTCGTTCAATTCCCTTAACTTGGCTTACCTTATCCATTAAATTTGTAAATGATGTGTCTTCGTGAGAATAGGAATTCACATTTTGACCAAGCAACGTGACTTGCTTGTACCCAGCAGCTACTAAACGTTCTACTTCTTCTACAATATTTTCAGGAGATCGGCTTCTCTCTCGACCTCTTGTATAAGGAACCACACAAAATGTGCAGTAGTTATTACAGCCACGCATAATTGCGATCCATGCATTTGGTCCTGTTTGTCTCGTGGGATCAATGTCCGAATATGTTTCAAACTCACTTAAGGTAACATCGAAGGTTTTCTCTCCTCCTGACGCTTCGTCAATTAGTCTGGGTAAATGTTTATAACTATCTGGGCCGGCAATAAAATCTATTTTCAAAGATTTATTGTCTAGTAAGTCTGTTTTAAAGTTAGTCGCCATACAACCCAAAATGCCTACAAGTACAGGATTTTCTCTACCACGACGTATCTCGTGAACCCGGTTATATATTTTTCTATTTGCGTTATCTCTTACTGAACATGTATTTAGCATTATAATATCTGCAGACGTTTCGTCTTTAACGGTTTCATATCCATTTTTTGTCAAAATTGTTTGTACAAGTTCGGTGTCATACACATTCATCTGACATCCATACGTTTCAACAAATACTTTTTTCATACTAATTCACCTTCAACTTTTTCCATCTGTTCATTAATGCTCTGCAATCTTACCATGACCATCTTATTTTTTAACTGTCCATCTTCGTTGTCTAAATCTGTTTCATTGGTTTTGAATCGGACTCGAATGTAGTTTTCAGTTAATCCTTCCCAATAGTCCTTTTTTTGTTGCTCCACTAAAACTTCTACTGTTTTACCTAAGAATCGGCTAAAATATTGCATTTTTTTTCTATGGCTCAGTTCACGTAACCGGAAACTTCGTTCTTTAATTTTCGCACCATGAACTTGCCCATCCATTCTCTTTGAACGCGCAAACTTTCGTTCTGAATAACTAAAAACGTGAAAATAATTTAAAACAGAATCTCTCAAATAGTTATAAGTGTTTTCAAATTCCTCTTCTGTTTCACCCGGAAAACCGACGATAACATCGGTGCCTAAACATGCGTCCGGATTACTTTTGTGAACAAACGATAAAAAGGATTCAAATTCAGCAAGAGTGTACTTTCGTTTCATTCCTTCTAATACAACATCCGATCCGCTTTGAAGTGGGATATGAAAATAATTACAAAGCTTTTTACTTGTTTTCATTAAATGAACAACGTCGTCATCTATTGTTGTTGGTTCGATACTTGAAATGCGGACTCGGTCTAATTTTTCGTAGGACTCAAGTCGATTTAGTACATCCAAAAACGTCTTATTTGAATCGGCATAGGTTCCCAAATTAATTCCCGTAATAATGATTTCTCTGTGGCCGGACTCAACTAGCGACTCTACTTCTTTGAAAATATCTTCGTAGACTCGACTTCTTGCTGGCCCTCTTGCGAAGGGGATAACACAAAATGCGCAATAGAAATCGCATCCGTCTTGGATTTTTATGTTGGCTCTTATATGCGAGGAGTCGATGCCTGGATTAGGAATGGTAAAGGGTTCTCTTGTAATTTTTGGGACGATTACTTGAGGTTTGCTATCTTTTTCATCGGTTTCAACTAATTCATCTTTTTTACCTGATTCAAATTCATTCATCGTCGCATTATCCATTTCGTTTGGAATATTTGACGTCTCTTTCAAAGCCGCTATAACGTTTTCCTGATGCATAGAACGATGATGATCCTCTAAAATTTTCTTTAAATTCATTTTGCTGGCGTTTCCAACCACCCAATGAACATTTGGCCATTCTAAAAGTTTTTCTTTATGGACCTGCGCTTGGCAACCGATTAAGGCTATTTTCACCGATGGATTTAGTTTCATTAGCTTTTTGATTAGCTTTTTTGTATCAGTGTCCCCTCTTTCTGTTACCGTGCAAGTGTTTACCACAGTAATATCTGATGGGACTGTAACTGGAACTCTTAAAAACGTGGGATCCTCATTTTTGTTGTCTTCGGACAAGTTCTTATTGGATGAAAACTTGGCGTCTAAGATTGGTGTTTTAAACTGATTTTCAAGCACAGCAGTCTCAGATTGGTTTAATCTGCAGCCTTGAGTATAGAAACTAATAGTTGTTTGTTTTTTCATGCTATCTATTTTTTCATTCATTTTACATAATTTTCCCAAAATTGTTTACCGAGGAGTAATTCAAATACGGGGACTAGAGAGAAAGCTCAAACGTTGTAACCGGGCAAGATGGAGAAAATGTCTCTGGGAAACGTAATATAGAGTCATTCTACTAAGAACAAATCGTCTTCTAGATTGTCGATATGACTATTAAACAATTCTTGTTATTCTTCTCTTTCGAGAACGTGACTATTATATACCCAACGTAGAACGGCTTCTTTTGTCATGTTTTTTTCAGAATTGGAATTTATTTTTCTAAGACGCTTATTATTTTATTCATTACGATTGTCACTTTTAAAACCCACCAGAAGTTAATAAAAACCACTCACCTATTCCTAAACATAAAATGAACAAAGCCCATTCAATTTTTCTTAGCCATGGACCAGATTTTGGAATTTTTTTCTTGAATTCTGCACCAAACAATGCGACTAATAAAAGTATAGAAAAGAATCCCCACGAATAAACCCACAACATTAGCGAACCGATTAGCAAACTAGATTGAGAGGAAAACGCTAACACGATCGCTAATACAGGCATTGTGCAAGGAGATAAGGTAAATCCGGTAAGAAACCCAAACAAAACAAGAGACGATTTTGACTGAAGTTTCATATTATTTAGATATACTTGAGGGATCCTAATCCAACCCATGGTATTAAACGCTATTACAAAAAATAGGTTTGCTATCGCAATTTTAATCCAAATATTATGTAAAAACGATCCAAATATTCCTTTTGTAAGTACCGCTATCATTCCTAATAACACATATGAAAAAGAGAGCCCTAGGCCGTATAGTAAAACTTTGGTCATCACTTCTTTTTGGGTTTGGGACTTACCTCCAGTAGTAGAGATAATCGAAAACACAACCGGAATCATTGGAAAAATACAAGGTGTGAATGATGTAACGACCCCTCCTAAAAATATGAGGCTTAAACTTAATAAAATATTTATAGAACTACCTGAAGTCAAACCTATCTGTAATTGTTCGATCATAATTTCCTCCTAAAATAAATGTGTAAAACCAAGTGACACTGTTCCAAAACTAAGCCCCTTATCTGTTTGATACAAATCTGCCGATACGTTGGCGCTTCCCCAACTACCTATATCAAATGTCAGAGCTCCACCTATCATATAAGCAGTAAATTCAGATAGACTACGATGATTTGAAAAAAAGCCTGAAGGTAAAGAATTAAATGATTGACCATAAAAATCGGCACTAGTTTGATGATAATAGCGATACCTAATCTCACCAATAATGGCATCACTAAGATACGTTAATAGGGTTAGGTCTCCACTTAGCCCAATCATTCCATAACTATCTTTTGCATACCTTGCTCTAATGTGGCCAGCTGAGTTTTTTAACAACCATTGGCTATATATAGCTGTTAAAGCAACCCCCGTTCTTTCATTTGGTAACACCTCTAAAGCGTCTCCAGAAAGTGTTCCGTTTTCAATAGGAACTCGTTGATAACCCGTACTTAGGTACCCTGTTTGATTGTAGGCTTCGGCCAATACTTTTATTCTGCTTTTGTTTGATATGATTCTTTCTATACTCAAAATGGACGTCATTTGATTGCTATTTAGACTCTCCCCTTGAGGAGGGAGTAGATCTAAATTTGTTGTAGGTATATGAGGGGTATTCGTATTTTGAGTGTAATAAGCACCTAGTCCAAATGTTGTTAAATTATCCAGAATTGGCATTGAAATCGTTTGTCCTAAAGTATAAGACACATAATCTGATTTAGAGCTTCCTTGTATGGATGTCACTCCAGATATTTCATTTGTATAGTTATGTTCCATAGAAATACTTGCAGAATGCCTAAGTTTTGCTAATGCCTGTGATGTATTTTCATTATTTTCGTCATGATCGTCATCGTGTTCTTCATTCTCGTCCTCATCGTCATCTCTTATTTGTAATGTAGCTTCTTGTATCGTGCTAGACCTTAATGAAGCACTTTGTACAGACGGAGTCGTTTCTGAAATGGCATTGAAACTTGCAGATGTTACAGAGTCAATTCCGTATTGTATTGACAAATTCGTACTATCTGAAAGGTCCTTTTTATATAGCACAAACCCTTCCCAAATCGAAATATCGTCAGAGTCAGAATACCCCATCGAATGTACGGAAAGAGATTGTTCTCCCAAAACCTCAGCATAATCAAAAATAAAGGCTAGAGTAAAAAGTAATAGAATTAATTGCATCCACATGCCCCTCCAGAACTATCGTAACCGCCCTTTGTCCCTTCTCTGACCGAAAAAATATGTTGATCCATTTTAGTTCTAAGCCTATTGCTTTCAAATTGCATTATAGGATCATTTAAAAATCCCTTATCATAAAAACTTATATGTGATTTTCCTGTATGATTTTTTAGATTTGTTAATCCGTCCGCGATAGCCGTGACACAAAATAAACCAGATATAAATAGTGAGATATAAATAGTTTTCATATGGTTTCTCCTTTTAATAAATTCGTTCTACTCTTTTTGTTTGGTCGTCCACACCGATTCCTTTTAGATTGTTTCCAAGTACCAACGATGTCCCCATAACAATGCACTTTGCGTAAACTTCAGAAACGGCCGCGCTATATCCTTGGATTGTTACTTGTGAATATGGCGTTTGTTTCATATAAGACTTTGTCTTTATGTTATAAAAATGTGTGTGGGTAGAGTTTCCACTCTTTTGGGGACGTGCATAGATTCCTGAACTAACGACGGCAGCCTCTTTGATGTTCAAGCAGGCAAATGTATCTCCATTTATGTATGGATTTTTGAGACCTATTTTCCATGGTAGATCTTGGCTTGTAGCTCTTAGATCTCCGCCCGCATTTACCAAAATATTTTTAGACCCAGAGGCTTTAATGAACTCAAACACCTCATCAACAATAAATCCCTTTCCGATTCCGCCTAGATTTATCAATGTATCCTTTTTTAGATGAACAAAATAACCATTCTTGCTTGATTTGAGCTTATACCCGTGAATCCCATCCGGCTTTTTCTCTCTTCCTTCAAAATCAACAGTAAATACTCCACTCGTTTCTTTATTCATTTTTAAAGACAAGTCGAGCACTCTGTACATGACCGAAGAAATTTTTACCCATTCATTTTTTATGCCATTATTTAATAAAAACAGCTCACTATTTGAATCAAACCTATTTAATCTATTTACTATGGATCTCATCTTTTCAAATGCTTTCTTAGCAACCTTGGGGATATGAGATGCAACGATTTCTACATGGGTTGTCATTAATATTCCGGTCGCACAATAATCTTCGTGAAAATGATGTTCAACTATCATAGCGAAGTTCGTTCCAGTCTTTAGGTAAGTCATTACCCTGATAAATAAGTGTCTTCTCTTTATTAAACAACAGTACTGTTGGAGTCCCTATAATATTTAAATCTTTGGTGAACTTTAGATCTGAGTCAATTAAGACAGGTAGGCTTAGTTTTCTCTTTTTGATATATTTTCTAACCGAACGTTCTCGTTCTCCTGCATTAATAGCCACTATAGAAATGGGATTTTTTTCGTTTTTACCAGATTGATAATCAACTTCCAAATATTTTAATTCTTTCTTACATAATTTACACCATGTCGTGAACACAGATATTAGTAATGGATAGCTAAATTCACTTGACTTAATCGTGTCACCACTAGGGGTCTTAAATGAATAATTGTCCAACCCGTCTCCTATTTTTAATCTAGATACATTAATGACCCCCTCTGCATAAATTGATGATTGACCCAGTAAGATAATGCCCAATAAAATAAGACCGATACATGTAAATCGCTTCATAATAATTCTCCTTTCTTAAGCAATTTTATAACTTTTATTTTATTGGATATCTTTGATCTCTATTATTGGTAAAAACACATAAC
>JABIPA010000013.1 GCA_018698675.1 bacterium
ACGGGACATCCTTCTGGAGAGCCGAGTGGCGAACCAAGTGGTAAACCAACAGGTCACCCTACTAACAAACCAAGCGGACAACCAACAGGAGAACCTTCTAGCAAACCAAGTGGCCAACCAACGGGACACCCTTCTGGAGAACCGAGTGGTAAACCAACAGGTCACCCTACTGGAAACCCAATTTCCTCACCATCTAGAGTGCCAACAAAAGATCCTTCTTCTTTGCCAACATTTTCTTCACCTACAGGTGACCCAACTGGAAAACCAACGAGCCAACCGACTCATGAATTTAAGGGCAATATAGATGGGAATATTGTTTTGGGCGTAGTTATTGGTATGGCGGCACTTGTTATGTTAACTATTGGTTACTGTACCTGGAATAATAGAGTTAAAAATAATGAGGTATTCCCGGATTCAGAAAATTTGGAAGAATTAAACAAATGGATTGAAGAAGCAAAAATATCTTTGAAGGAATTGGATGCAAAACATCCAGGACTTATAGATAGCTTGTGCCAAATTGTAAAAAGAGACAAATCCTTAATGAGAATAGGGGCTGAACGTAATGATTTTTTAACACTCCTAAGAAAAGTAGAGAAGGCAGAAAAGTCATTAGAAACGTTGAATATAGCCATTAAAAAATTTAGTTCAAAGGAAAAAAGGCGAGCGCCTAAATATGTGTTCGAGACTAGAAAAACACTAGTTGACGATATAAAAGTCAAAAAATCTGAATTAAATATAGGGCAATGGCTAGCTATTGATGAATATGCTCCAAATGTTAAGCTTCGATTCAAAAGAAGTAAAGAAATCGAGAATGAACGAAGGAGACGACCTGAACTTGCTGTGGAAGAAGAGAGAGAACGAAAAGAATCAGTAGGACCACTCGTTGGTAACGGGAGTACTAGCGCTAAATCTAATTCCGATAATTCTATTTTAACTGATATAGGCGCGACGAAGCCTATAACTCCTCCTGAAGAGGTTATTCATGACGAAAGAGTAACTCAATGTAATAAAATTGCAACATATATTCTATACGAATTAAAAGAAAAAGAAATGCAAGATATAAAAATAAATGGAATAGAAAAAATTGGTGAGAGTTTAGTAGTTGATATGGTAAAGACAATGTCTACGATAATATCCGAATCTGAAATATCAACTGTAGGGATATCTGAGTTAAAAGATACGAAAGATAAATTACAAAAATATTTGGATGACAACAATATGTTTAAGGTGAAAGTAATAGAAGTATCGTTTAAAGCTCGAATTCTTTTAACGGGGCTTAAAAAGAGGCATTTACATGGAATTAAAATAGACGGTCTTGAAAAGACTGGAGAACTTTTAGTCGAGGAAATAATCGATGATATATCTAAAGTTATTCTTGAGACACCTACGTTTATCGAAGGGCTTTTTGAAGTGAAAGAGGCTAAAAAACTATTAGATAAATATCTATCTGAATACAAACAGCTAGTGGGTGGAATTGAATGTGCCGTAATTAAAGCAAGATTGGTTTTAAAGGACCTTGAAGTCAGAAATTTCGATAAGGTTAGAATACAGCCAAGTGATAAGGCCCGTGTTCAAAATTCCGAATTGGTTGGAGAAGCGTTAGTTTTGGATTCATTAAATGAGTTGACTACATTTGTTTTAGCGTCACCGGAATCTTTGCGAAAAGTTTATGAACTAGAAGAAATTGAATCTCTAATTTTAAAGCACGTAGATAATTATCGGCGCTTAAAAGAAATTCAGATTACGAAAATCAATTTGTCTAAGTGTAGAAATGAGGCGAATGACGCGTTGGCATTAAAGGATGTTGAACTGATTAGAAATGCTGCCGTCAAGCTAACAGAAGCAATAGATGTAGCAAAAAAATTCGGTATTCCAACTGTTAACACGGAAAAAGTTAGAGATTCCTTAATTCTATTTACGCCAGTAGAAAGTGAAAAAGAAGATGATACTAGAGTAGCTTTAAGAAATGAACAAGAAAGCGATGATTTAGCGGAGCATGATGTGTTAAGGGAACAGCATCAAGCTGTTTTGGATAGATTTCCAGGTTTGTTTGAATGGGAATCCTCATCTTCAGATAATGACTCTCTTGTTAGAGATATGAATAAAATTATGGGCTTGAATAAAGGAGCTAGTGAATCTCGTGATAACGAGGGCTCTGAGAAGAATCAGAGTTCTAATGAAGGATTTGATTCATTGGAGGAGGAAAATGAATCTGGGGATAGGCGTGATGAAGAGGAAGATGATGAATCTGATGATGATATTTAATTGAAGAAGTAGATTCTTCGATTAGTGGGTCGAAAAGTTCGTCGTCTGAATCTTCGTCAAATAGTTCATCGGATTTTGATCTTTATGTTGATACGGTTTTATTAAACAAAGGTAGTAAAATATTGGGAGAAAAACTCTAATTGATTTAGAAGTTAAAATAGGTTCAAAAACTAATTTTTAGAAAATGTGTATCTACTATTTCAAAATCTGATTTATATTTCCAATTTTATTGGAAACCTTACCTATTAATAACATAGCTGTTTATTTTTATACGATGGTATAATACGTATTGAATTTTTATATATGGAAAATAGTAAAATGGAAAAAATTGGGAAGAATAATAAGAGTCGTTACAAAATTATTGGTATGACCAGTGGTGATTTAGGTGGCGTTGGTCCTGAACTATGCGTGTCTCTTTTAGAAGATTTTCAAAAATATCCCGAAAAATATGATTGCGAGAAGATTAAAATTATTTTGTTCGGAAGTAAGCAGTTTATGTTAAAGGGTCCTTTAAAATTGGATTTTGAACGGATAAACCTTACTTTTTTGGACAATGACCACGTGAACGACTTTATTTCTGATAAGTCGGCAGGTAACGTTGGATTTGTAGATTGTGATGGGACTCAGCCTGTAGGATGGACCTTAAATAAGGAATCAAAAGAAAATGGGATTCATTCGCATGCGTTTTTTGAGAGAGCGATAGACTGGGCCAATAATGGATCTTTAGACGCGATTGTTACAGCGCCTATTAATAAAATGTCATGGAACCTCGCGAATGTTCCTTTTAGCGGACATACTACAATGCTGCAGACAAAAACTAATGTAGACTTTGTGTCTATGGGGTTTTACACAGAGAGATTAAAGACCGTTTTGGCTACGGTTCATGTTCCTTTTAAAGAGGTTCCTGATTTATTAACACATTCATGTTTGAAACAAACGTTACAGTCATGTTTGGAGTTTATGCATAAACTTGGAGTAAAGTGTCCTAAGATTGCCCTTGCTGGTCTAAATCCTCATGCTAGCGAAGACGGATTGTTTGGAACAGAAGAAAATGAACTTTTGATTCCCTTTGTGGACAGGATAAATTCGGATAGTGACGACAAAGAATTACTTGGCGAATTTGAGTTAACAGGGCCATACCCAGCAGATACATTGTATCATCGTGCATATATGGGAGATTTCGATTGTGTCTTGTCGTTGTATCATGACCAGGGGCTAATTCCGGTGAAACTATTGAGTTTTCACGAAGCTGTAAATGTTACATTGGGATTACCGTTTATTCGAACATCTCCTGACCATGGAACGGCCTATGATATTGCGTATCATGGGAAGGTATCTAGGTCTTCTATGGAAGAGGCATTTAAGTTGGCGGTTAGCTTGTGCTGAATCAATTTTGAATAAGTAGAAAAATACTTTATTCTTGAAAATATTTTGAATATAAATTAACAGGTTTATCTTTTATAAAAAATAGACCTGTTAACTTTACTATCCAACGAATACGTATTTATAAATTTTTAATTTAGAATAGAAAACACATAAGCAAAATTGAATAGAATTTTAGACGTATCAGTAACTATTTTTAACCAATCCCATTGATATTTAATCTCTTCTGGAATATACAGTGTATCTCCACGATTAATTTTTTTAGGGTTTAACGTTATAGACCCATTCGCATTTATTGAATAAATTCTGTTGTGTACTGCGAATTCTGAGTATCCCCCTGACTTTTCTATGTAATGAACGATATTTAGGTTAGGCGCATATAAAATGGCTCCGGGGTTTATTACGCCTCCAATAATTTGTACCGATGATGGAATCTGTGGGATATCGAGCGTGTCATCGTTTTCAACTAAAATTGAATTGCCAAAAGAAGATGGTGTTTTGTCAAAATCTAAAATTAATCGACCTCTATTATTCTCAATCGAGGATTGAAGGAATTCGATAGAGTCTCTATTAACTTTGGTTCCATTTTTTATTTTGCTCTGATCATATACAAGTCGTTTTTGTTCTTCTTCAAGAATTATTTTTTGACCCGTATCAATATGTTTTTTAATAGACGTTCGTTTAAAGACAACTCCCTTAAGAAATGCTTTTTCGGTGAAGCCTCCCGCTCTTTGAATTATCGAGTTTAAAGACTCACCCTTTTTAGCAATATATTTTCCCGGATACTTTATTTCTCCTGTTAGTTGAATCATACTTTTTTTAGAACTGTCTATGTCGGCATTAATAATGATGAGGTCATTATTTTTAAGCTGAAATGTTTTTTTGTTTTCAAATATATCTTCTTTTGTAAATGAAAATATAGATTCAGAGCCATCGTTAGATCTATATACTTCTATATTGACGAGTGACGCGTTGTTTTTCAATCCCGCCCAAAATAGGGCATCTTTAAGAGATGCTCCTTCAATAAGTTGATATTCACCAGCTTTATTCGTGAAGCCTTCTATTGTTATTGTTTCAGTACCAAATACTTCGGATTTTGAATGAATTTTAACGATGTCCCATTCTTGTAGTTTGAAGTTTAAGTCACTTTCTTTTGTTAAATTTAACGATATTATTTTTTTGTTTTCTGGAGATATATACCGATATAAGTCTATTTTTTCTTTGTAAGCACCTTTTTGTAAATTTTCTGCCTTTTTAATTAAAGCTTCTACTGTCATGTTTTTTTTCAAGGCATATGAACCAGCTCTAGAAATGTGGCCTTCAATGGAAACAAAATTATGTTTTGTTTTTAGTATTGGAAATATTTTAATTGTATCGCCATTTTTTAAAATCAATTTTTTAAGAGATTTGTTGAGATTTGCAATGTTGTTATTTTCTTTATCTATTAAAGATACTTTTTCGTTATTTATGATTCGTTCAATTTGAATGTTTTTTGTATATGAAAAAGGAGAAAATCCTCCCCCAAATGTTTCTATCGCATCATAGGCATTTGTTTTTGATTTCATTTCAAATATTCCGGGACGCTTTGCTTTACCTTCGATTTTGATAATGTCACCAATTGTTGGTACAAAAATTGTATCGAATGCGTGAAGTTTAGGGTCTTGAAATCTATCACCGTTTAAAAGGTATTCGTACAAATCGACCTTTTTAACTATTTTGTTGTTTCGTTTTAAGATGATGTTTCTTAGCGAACCTGTTTTGTTTGGACCTCCTGCAACGTATAAGGACATTACTAAAGTAGAAAGTGAAGACACATCGTAAGCGCCAGGTTGTTGCACTTCTCCCAATATAAATACTTTCATTGTTCTTAGTCGCCCCATAGTAACGCTTAGATCAAAATTGACATAAAATTGCTCGAGCTCTTTTTTTATTATTTTTTTTGCGTTTCCGAATGTTTCTCCCGAAATGGTTACGTTTCCTACTTTTGGAATATATATAAATCCATTGTTGTCTATTGTGACTTCAAGTTTTTCTTCTAGTTTTCCCCAAATTCGTATTATTAAATTATCGTCGGGGCCAAGTATGTAGTCTTCCCCAACGGGAATATTTGTAATGTTAAATGGTTTGTTTAGATTTTGTTCAAATATATTGTAGCCGAATTGTTTTAGTTCATTCTTACTTTTTTCATGTGAACGTTCTTTTTTTGACATCCATGGAACTATTTTAGCATCTGCTTCGATTTGATCTTTTTCTGGCATTTCGTTTTCTATTTTATTTAACTCTTTTTCCAATAAAGATTGGGAGTTGTTTGGTCTTATTAATTGAGGATTGGATGTTGTCGTAGTTTCAGTTTTTGGTATTTGGTCTCCATATTTTTGGATTAACTCTTGTTTTTGAGAATCAGATAAACTTGAGGCATATGCTGATATATCTACTTGAGCAAAAATAGAAAGAGGGAATAGTAGTAAAAATGTGATTAGTTTTAATGTGTTTTTCATTGTTTTATGACCCTTTCAAAGGCAAATTATAGGACGGTAAAAATTTTATAAGACTCTTATAGATTATTCAATCAATTATATCACCTTGAATGAGATATAACTTTAATTTAATATTCAACATATGAATAAAAACATCCTAGTTTCCGGAGGCGCCGGATTTATCGGCTCTCACGTATGTAAACTCCTTAACCAAAAAGGCTACACTCCTATCGTTATAGACAACCTATCCACGGGATACAAAGAATTTGTAAAATGGGGGCCCTTAATAAAAGCTGATATTCAAGATAAAAAGGCCGTAAAAGACCTAATACAAAAATACGAGCCAATCGCCGCTATGAACTTCGCATCCTATATAAATGTTGGTGAGTCCGTTCAAAACCCAAGTAAATATTATGTAAACAACGTTGCTAACTCTACAATTTTTTTTGAAACTCTAGTTGAAAATAACGTAAAGAACGTTGTTTTTTCATCTACCGCAGCAGTTTATGGTAACCCAATTCAAGATAAAATTGATGAATCTCACCCATATTTACCTGTTAACCCATATGGTCAAACTAAGCTAATGATGGAACAAATATTAAAAGATTTTTCTACTGCATATAATTCTAAGTACGTTATTTTTCGTTACTTTAATGCAACTGGTTCTGACCCTGAATTGGAAATAGGAGAATCTCATTACCCCGAGACGCACTTGATTCCTTTAGTGGTCGATGCACTTCAGGGGCGTAGAGAATCGATAACAGTTTTTGGCGACGATTATGACACCGCAGATGGAACGTGTGTTCGTGATTACATCCATGTTCTGGATTTAGCAGAAGCTCATGTTCTTGGAGTAGAGCATCTTTTGGCGGGTAAAGATAGTTGCATTATGAATTTAGGAAATGGAAATGGGTTTTCTGTCTCCGAAGTAATCGATGTTGTAAAAAAGGTGTCTGGAAAAGAGATTCCGGTAACATCTGGTTCTAGACGGGATGGCGATCCTGGGACATTGGTTGCAAGCTCAAAATTAGCAAAAGATATTCTTAATTGGAGCCCAAAAATCACGTCATTAGAAGACATGGTTAATCCTGTCATTCAATGGCGGGAAAAGTGGTTTCGAAAGAACTAAACTTGTTTATTTTTTTAATTGACAGGACAAGACCCCGAATTTATAATTATATTTAGAAACCCCTTATGGGGAAGAACTAGGCTCTCGAAGATTGCCCCCCCTATTCGAGAGCCAATTCTTCACTTTTAAACTTCCTATTAAATTCAAAATACTACATTAATTTAGTCCTGATTTATATTATTTCTGGTGTAATAATAAACAAAATTTCTGATTGACTTGTTTCTTTAGACGTTTGCTTAAACAATTCGCCTATAAACGGAATATCTCCAAGTATTGGTGTTTTTTGAATATTTATTTTTGTTTCTTCATCAAATAGCCCTGCTAAAATAAGAGGTTCTTTATTTTTTAAATATACTTTAGATGACGCAGCTCGATTCGATATTAGAGGGAACTTTTGGTTTCCGAATTCTCTCCACCCTTTCGCTGTTGTGACTTTTAAGTCTATTGTAAGCGTAATAATATTTTTTGATGTTAAGAGCGGAGTCATATCTAGTTGGACACCGGTATTCATATATTTTAAATTGCTAACGACTGCATTATTTACGAGGGTGGATGTCGTGTATGGGATATCGTTTCCAAAACTGATGGACGATTTTTGGTTATTCATCGTTTGTATGGAAGGACTTGCCAGGACTTTTGCCTCTCCCGTTTTAATCATCATATCGATTGTTCCCTGAAAGATTGCATTTAGATTTAATTGATTC
>JABIPA010000014.1 GCA_018698675.1 bacterium
CTTCAGAATAAAGAGGTGCTAGCAATTCAGGTTGAACACCTGGACAATCAAATTTTTCAAAGATTAATTTCCTTTGCTTGCTTAAAAACTCGGTAGATACCTCAAAATTTCGTTTAGTATATAAACATATCAACGCATTTTTCAAAGAATCACCATCCAACTTATCTATGACAAAGTCAATTTGTCTAGGCATAGATTCTTTTGTAAAGCTCACACAGTCTAACTCATATAATGCTCGTAATAATAGGGATCTATGGAAAGAACCAACTCCATCTAACGAGACAATTACTGCAGAAACATCTTCCAAGAAGTTTTGAATATTATCTTTCGGCATATCTATAAAAAGACAACTAAAAAAATTCATTACACCTGATGAATTTTCCGACACCTCTTTCTCCGAAGGATTAACACTATTTAATCTTTCACTAAATTTACCAACAAAATTAACCAGTTTATTTTTCAAATCTTGAAGTAAAAACGGTCTCAATTGTTTAGATAATATATACAATGTAGAAATATAGTTTTCTTCTTGTATACACTTAATCAATAGATCGTCCCTTTTTCCTTCAAGGTTGTTTTGCAATGCAAACTCCATTGCACGGTACCCGTTTAAATTAGGAAAAACGTATTTTTTAAAAGCAGTTAAATCGAAATCACTTAAGGAAACTCCATCTTTCAAGAGTACATAATGATCATAGGATCTTAAAACAGACTGACTGTCATCAAATCCATATTGTACGAATAAAGCTTTTGAATCATCGGTTTCACCATCAATATATTCAATGGTCTTTGCAAATTCATACAGCTCTATAAACGAAAACAAAGGGAATTCATTTACTGGCATATGCTCAGTTCTAAGATAATCTTGAAATACCTTGCGAACCTTATCACTCAAAATGTACTTAAAAAAGTCGATTTTTAACTGCATGTAGTTTCCCTCATCGTCTTCTTCTATCAACTTATCGACAAGGCCAAAGGTTGCTGCCCGCCCCGATAAATTAATTAGTTTCGCTGTTTTAGGATCCAAAAGTTGGAGTTCTGCAGTATAAACATCCGGTTGATTGTCAAATTGTGTACCAAAACGTTTGATGATTCGATTAAAAGAGTCATTAGCTAGGGTTCTTTTTTTTGAACTATCTAATTTTTGAAATCCTATTATTTTTTTCAATTTTTTTATCCTCGAGTTTACTTTTATTATTTCAAATGACTATTTTTAATTAATATCCAAACATCCAATCTTAAGCATAAAAAAAACACATATTACTACATAATAACAAACTAAGTCAGGGGAACTTCAAATGAATCCATCACTAAAAAAATAACTTGATATTAAAGCGCTTCAGACTTATTTATCGAAAATAATTAAATTTAATCCCAGTTATTTTATAAAAAATAATATAAAATAACTGAAAATCGAAAGAATTAAAAAGAAATCTAAAAAGGAACCACGCTATTGCTGCAGCAACACCAATTTAACCATTTCAAATAGTCCTGAAACTCCATTTTAGGTTTCGATATAGGAATCCTAAAAAGGTTATTAAATACATAATTCGAATCAGACCAACACCATCCCAATATAACAGCGGTATAGTCACCAGATGAAATAATATCCTGCATCCATTTTTCATTGTTCTCTGGTGCAGCAATATTTTTAACGTCTATACGAGTCTGGTCCTCCTCAGAAAAGGATTTAATCATTGTTAACGTATCTCCATTAATATCCGAAGCATCCAAGCGTTTCCTATTTTGTATAGTACCACCTGTCCTATCGCCATGCGTTCCATACAAAACAAGTACTTTACCAATAGGCTTATTTCTTAATGTGCTCTCAATAATGGGTTTATAATAATAAGAATTTATCGTTCTGGAAGATACCCAAATAAGGGTATCACTACTAGGGGCCTTTACTGCAAAAAAGTAATCAGCGCGTCTTTTTGTAAGAGTTCTTAATGTTAAACTATTTTCACGTGCCCAAGCTCGTATAGATAATTTTGGTTTAGCAGGGGTCCTATGCCGAGAGCTAACAAACAGGCCCTTTTCAACATCAGCTGCTTGCACATCTGTTATGCACATATCTTTTGTGCCAATATCCTCTAAGCTATATGTCATTGCCCCCGAGGTGTTCGTACTCTGTACCACTTGATCCGGTGTATAGACTGAGAGTTGTCCGTCATTACGTTTAGTTGAGTGTTTAACAATGTCATCAATAGCTGAACGTTCAGATGAAACATCCGTTTTCGAATGATCATGCGAAGAATCGATGTCGGTGAAATTTTTAGTTGAATTTGGCCATATATAAGGTAAATGAAAACTAACAGGAAACATTTTTTCTCCGTTTCTGAATAATAATATAGGCTACCGAAAGGTAGTCTACTTAGTTTTCGGAACTTACTAAAAAAAAATTCATTTATTAGGTGTTAAGATAAAACAAACAACTAGTTAGGTCTAAAACACTTTCCCAAGTTGAATCCTCTTAAGATCCTTATCTACGGCCAACACCCGAACGGATACCTGATCTCCTACCGAAATCACATCATGAGGGTTCTTAACAAATGTATTGCTCAACTTTGAAATGTGTATCAACCCATCCTGATGAACACCTATATCAACAAAAGCTCCAAAATTAGCAACATTAGTTACGACGCCTTCCAGTTCCATACCCTCTGTCAAATCATCTATATTGTCCACAGCATCATCAAACGAAGCATATGCAAATTCTGCTCGAGGATCGACGCCTGGCTTTCGTAATTCTTTAACAATATCTTTTAATGTTAGAAGACCGACAGATTCTGAAACATAGGCATTCAAATCAATAGCGTTAATAATCTCATTATTTCCGATTATAGATTCAACCTGAACATTCATATCTTTCGCGATTTTTGACACCAACACATATCGTTCTGGATGAATCGAAGAATTATCTAAAGCATTTTTCCCGCCTTTTATCCTCAAAAACCCAACACATTGTTCATAGGCTTTTGGCCCCAATTTAGCAACTTTTAAAAGAACCTTTCGATTCTTAAATGGTCCATTCGTTTGTCGATAATCAACAATATTTTTTGCTACAACAGAACCTATCCCTGAAACATAGCTTAATAACGCAGAGGAAGCCGTGTTAACATCCACGCCAATGGTATTAACCGCCAATTCAGTAGTAAACGTAAGTGATTCCCTCAATTGAACCTGATTAACATCATGTTGATACTGTCCAACTCCGATAGCCTTAGGATCAATTTTCACAAGTTCCGAAAGTGGGTCCTGCAATCGATGCGCAATACTTATCGCACCACGAACGGTTACATCTAGAGACGGATATTCTTCAATTGCAAGCTCAGACGCCGAATAAACAGACGCCCCCGCCTCATTTACTACTACGGGAATGACATCCAAACTATTCGTTTTAATTAAATCTTTGATAAATCGAAACGTTTCCTTAGAACCCGTTCCATTGCCAATGGCAATCAACTCAACCTTATATTTTTTTATAAATTTTAAAACAATGTTACCTGCTTCAGCCATTTTGGAGAGGGGAGGAACTGGAAAAATTGTAGCGGTTTCTTTATAGGTACCTTGAGCATCTACAACGGCGCATTTGCAACCCGTTCTAAAGCCAGGATCTATACCTAAAACAACTTTAGCTCCGGTAGGAGACGCCATCAACAAATTAGACAAGTTTTTTGAAAAAACAGTAATTGATTGTTCTTCAGCTTCTTCGCAGGCTGCATTAAAACATTCCGTTTGTAAGGAAGGCATTATCGATTTTACATACCCATCTCTAATAGCAACTTTCAATTCTGAAACAAGTGAAAACGATGAATCAGTAATTATTCTTGACTCTATATAAGATAAAACAGAATCCTCATCGACTTTTATTTTCCATCCTAATACTTTTTCTTTTTCTCCACGTCGAATGGCGAGCAGTCGGTGACTAGCTGCTCTTTTGAAAGGTTCAGAAAAACTATAATACATATCGAATTTTGTTTTTATATCTTTAAATTTTGAGGTAACTGAAGTTATAAGAACCCCATCTTTCATCATTAACGACCGGATCCACTGGCGATACGTCGTATTTGTAGACACAATTTGAGCAATTATCGACTTAGCACCTTCAATTGCGTCTTCCGCTGACTTGACCTTTCCCGTCGAACTATAAAATTTAGATAAAATAACAGATTTGGACTCTCTAGAACTCTGAAGCAATAATAATGTGGCTAACGGTTCCAATCCATTTTCAATAGCTATATCTGCTTTTGTTTTTCGCCGTTTTTTAAACGGTAAATAAAGGTCTTCTAACGTTTGTTTGTCTCGGCAGTTTTCAAGAGACTCTTTCAAGCCATCTGTTAATTTACCTTGTTCGTCGATGCTATTTTTAATTGTTTCTAATCGATCAAAAAGACTCTCAAAATACGTGTTAAACTTTTGTATCTCACGTAACTGTGTTTCATCTAAACCGTTGGTTTTTTCTTTCCTATACCGAGCAATAAAGGGAATTGTTGCTCCTTCGTCAAACAACAATAGTGCTGATTTAATGGAAGTCGTTGGATATGAACATTTTTCACAAAGAAACGAAAACAATTTTGAATTTATCATGCTGGATTTGACCTCATTTTTCTTTTATATTCGTCACGAGTACAAACAAAGCAAGTTTCACTTTCTTCGTCAAAACTGATCAAAACGTTTCCCTCTGCCAACTGTTTCATAACCTGTTCAATTTTTGAATCCAAACTACTGTATCCATAGTCATCCAATCCTGAAACAAAATCCGTTATTAGGTTCCGAAGCGCTTCCTTTGATAATTGTTTATAAGGTACTTCCATTTTTTCCTCCAAAAACTTGAGGAAATGCATCAATGTCAACATTTCCCCCACTAACAACACAAACGATAGGCCCTTTTTTTCTTAAAAGAGACTTTCTTGAAATTAATAAAGCAATACTCACGGCCCCTGATGGTTCAATCAACATTCCGTTCATATGGTCATAAAATAATGTCATAGCCTCTAGTATTTCATTTTCGGACACAAGACCGACGCTATCCACATTTTCACTTAATACGTCCCAATTTTTATGACCAACCGAATTGGCCAAGAGCCCATCGGCTATCGATTTAGGCGAAGTAATTTGTTGTTTAGACTCCGAGTGAAATGACAAATAAAAATCATTAGCCCGTGACGGTTCTGCTGCAATCACATCAATATCGCGAGAATGATTTTTCGCAACTAATGAACAACCAGCTAACAAACCACCACCACCAACCGGACAAATTAAAGTACCAATTAAAGGCATTTTTTCGACTATTTCTAATGCAACAGTCCCTTGTCCCGCAATCACATCTAGTGAGTCAAAAGAATGTAATGGAGTATACCCATGCTCCTTGACCAACATTTCAACTTTATCACTACTTTCTTTATGAGTTGTTCCATACAAAACAATATCGGCCCCAAATGATTTTGTCTTTTCAACTTTAATTGAAGGAGCAGATGTCGGCATAACGAGAGTAGCATTTATTCCCAATTCCGTTGCAGCATAAGCAACAGCTTGCGCAAAGTTACCGCTAGATCGAGCGACAACCCCTTGATTTAATGATTCATCACTCAAGTTTAATAATGAGTTAACTGCACCACGTGGTTTAAAACTCCCTGTAATTTGTAAGTTTTCTAACTTTAAAAAAACATCGTCTTCCAAACCCAAATAAGTTTTTAACCAATCAGCTTTATAAAGAGGTGTTTCTTTTACATAGGTTTTAATCCTAGAAAACGCTCGTCTAACATCCTCAATATCAACCGAATCCCTAGTACTAAATTTTGACATAAACGAACCTCCCTTTTCCAAAAAAATCTAAATATTAAAATAGAAACATAGATACTATATTAGATAAACTGTTAAGTTTAAAATTCCAATTTATAAATTATTTTGAAAAACATCGAAGTAACGAATATACTAATCAAGCAGAATTAACAAAAAATAAAATATTAGGAGTTTTATATGTCAAAAGGAAAAGACACGAAGAAAGCAGCAAAAAAAGTACCTGCCTTAACAGCAAAAGAAAAAAAAGCTAAAAAAAGAGAAAAAAAAGAATCTAAATAAATAGTTCTTTTATAAATTCAACTATGCATTTAGAAAACACCTATTTGCCCAGTGTTCAAATTGGGTAAATAGGAAAAGTTAACCTATACGTCCCTATTTGAAACCGAAGATTCGGAAATATGTTTTAAAGAACGATTCATTGCCCGAAATCCTTTTTTTGTACCGGGTTCAACAGTATCCCAAAGTAAAAATGCCAAAAACCCTCTAAACGATTCCTTCTGAACAAATTTTACTCGAGTTGCTGAAAGCCTCATCAATTCAAAACTATGTTCCCCATCAAATATTCCAGGCATCAATAGGCGTCCAAGCCATTTCATTTCGGCGTCCTTATCAACAGTTAAAAGAACAGGTTCAAATATCATCGGATTTTCATTTAAAGGTTGAACAACAATTTTCAAAGATTCGCCTTCCGTAGCAATGCCGTCAATTCTTCTAACAAACGGATTCCAACTAGGGTAGCTTTTAAAATCAACCAAATGATTCCAAACGACAGAAGCAGGGGCTTCAATAACAATTTCAGTATAAATTTCTTTAACGGATAATAAACCTAATAGATAAACAGACATGACAACCAAGACCGAAAAAATTCCAAACTTTTTTATCATTCTCACTCCCATTGTTAAGTGTAAAGATGAAAAAACATCCATCTCGCTTAGGACTATTTATAAATAATAAATCAAAGAAAATAAAAAAACAATTTATACCGAAAACAAAAAAATTATTTAGTTCAAGTTAAGCTACTTTTATCAAAAAATTGTATTGTTTCTGGCATAGCTACTTGATAAGGAGTATTTACAAAGTTAGTTCTAAGAAAATCTATTTCTCTAACACGTTTAATATTTTTCTCTCTAAGAGCGCCCAATGTTTCCGGCATTTTTTTCTCCTTGCCCCCAATATTATTTATATCAAAGCCACTCCACACAAAACTTTTAAACGACGGAAATTTATCATTAGTTGTATAACAAATTTCAGATTTCATGACGAAAGTCGAGTTTAAGGAAGTAGGAATGTCTTCAACGTCAACATATTCCCGTAGAACAGGATCATAAAATGAAAATTCTGTTTCATTGCATGGAATCATCGTATTTGGTTCTGTCATGATTGAATCGGTCAATCGCCACGTTCCAGGAACAGTAAGGCCTTCTTGTACACGATAATATGGAGACGTTGTATCCCAAGTACGAAACACTGACGGAGACTCCACATTTTGATTATCAAAAACCAAAAGATTCCTAGGGCTTCCTGTCACCCCATTTTCTGAAACAAAACTAAAAAATGGGAATGTAATAGTATCTCCATTAACTTCCAATGGTCCATTTACAAATCTCATCCATCTTGTAGAAACGGAAGCATCCAACTTGTCATGAGTTTGACCATTTGACGCAGCATATAAGGCTTTTATAGTCTTCAAATATACCTCTGCCGAGGTATCGAGATTTCCAAATTTAAATAATTTTGCTTTTTTATTTTTCATAATTGCGCTTACTTGAGGATAACTTCCTACGAAATTTGCTAACGCTTTGTCAGCCCAAGGACACAAGCCCAATACATGTAGTCCGTTCGTTTCATACTCAGGAAATGGACTAGTCGCCAAACATTCTTCATTAGTTAACCACAACTTATCTACAATCGTTTTTTCCATCACACAGTCCAAACCAAAACCCATTTCGTAAAATGGGCTCTTAAACCGAATATCAGAAGAATTTAAATCAAATTGGATGCCATAGTCTTTGACGACGTCTAAGTCATTGAGAGAAGGGCATAGGTCGTCTGCTTCGGATGCAATAAAACAAGAATCTTGTTTTTGAATGCCTAGCCAAGGAATCATAAAGGAAGACAATAATAAGGAACCCACAACGGTTTTATTTCGCCTGCTTTCATAAGTATCTAAAACATCAGACCGGTAAACATCCTCAATTGAACCAAATTCCTCATCCAAATGATGTCGTTCAACAATTTCTAAAAACTTATCGTTCAATCTATTGAACGATTTCAAGTCTGAGCCCAAGAAAAAATATCCTCGAACACTCGAATATGTATCATTTATTAATCGATGGATGTTTTTAAGTTCGTCCGATGAAAACGTGGAACTTCCCAAACAAGTACTAACGAAAGATAAAAGTTCTACACAGCTTAACAACTGAGAAACTCTACTTTCACTCACCACATATGAAAACTTTAGCTGCTTGAGCTTATTTTCATATTCAGTCATCGTATCATTCAAGGACAGAGTTTCAGCTTGTCTCTTTATCGGTTGATATGAATTTATTCTAAATAATGACGATATCATTTCCACACTAAACTCCATCTTAGAAAATTTTACTACTAAGTGATGTAAACTATATCTACTTATACAAGTATCGACAAAATATTATATAAATTTCATCGAATTCCAAATTATAATTTTAAAATCTAGAATATAGTATCTACCTGTATCGAACTTTTCTCTATTAAGTTCTTTCAATTTCATATAATACATTTCCCGATATAGAGAAATAATCATGTTAAAATATAAATGTGAAAGACAAATTCCGCGCAATCCTTAACAGCTATTCTGAAATCTTTTTTATAAGAGGAAGTATTCCTGGCCTAATCCTATTAGTAATAAGTTTCATTAACTACAATTGTGCAATTGCCGGCTTAATTGCTGTTTTATCCGCTTATTTCTTCGCCATCTTTATAGGTTACAAAGACGAGTTTTTAAGTTCTGGATTTTTCACATACAACGCTCTACTAGTCGGATTTTCCATTGGTCAATTATTTCAACTTAATCCCGTCAGCTTAATATTCCTAATTACAGCTAGTTTACTTACATTTATAGTCACTATCGTTTTATCACACATATTTAATTTATATTTCAGATTGCAAATACTAAGCCTTCCATTCGTTATCGTAAGTTCTTTTGTATACCTAGCTGCAGGAAGATTTTCTAACCTATACGTTACAAGTATGCACGCTACCCCAGTTCAACAATCGTTAGCCTTCTTACCCGACTGGGCAAATGGATTTTTTCAATCTGTTGGAGCCATCGTTTTTATGCCGAACACAATTTCGGGTATTCTGATTATGGTGATGATTCTATTCTCATCACGAATATTATTCTTACTCGCATTCATGGGATTCGCAGTAGGTGGTTTAATTAATGGAATATTTATTGGCTCAATTCCACAAGCAATGACCGACCTAAACAGTTTTAACTATATATTAATAGCGATGGGATTAGGGGGTATCTTTTTGATACCATCTTTTCAAAGTTATATAATTGCTATGTTTGGGGTCGCAATTTCTACAATCTTAATAAGTTCGGTTAACGTATTCTGGGCCCAATATGGAATCCCTGTATTTACCCTTCCGTTTACAATGGTTACGTTATCCTTTGTTTACGTTTTAGGCCTAGTTAACTATCAAAAAATACCCTTAATATTCAAATCAACACCAGAAGAAACCCTAGACCATTTTTTAACCTCCCAAAACAGATTCCCAAAAGAAACGATTACAGTTAACTTACCATTTTTTGGTAACTGGACAGTTTGGCAAGGGTTCGACGGTAAATGGACACATCAAGGCATTTGGAAATATGGCTATGATTTTGTAATTTCAAATGAAACTAACTTAACTTTCACTGGGGATGGTACTCGACTCGAGCAATATTTGTGTTTCAAAAAAGACGTCTTGTCACCTGTTCAGGGCAGGGTAGTGAAAGTTGTAAACTATCTCCCGGACAACCCAATAGGTACTGTAGACACAGTAAATAATTGGGGAAACATGATTTTAATCTATGATAGTAGAGGCGTCTATGTGGAGCTGTCTCACTTTTCTCAAAATAGCATTACAGTGAAAGAGGGTGATTGGCTTGAACCAGGAACGCATATTGGTTTATGTGGTAACTCTGGATATTCTCCTCAACCCCATATCCATATGCAAGTACAACTCTACGAACCTATGGGCTCTGCAACCTTTCCTTATACGTTTGTTCATTTTGCATCTGGAAACAGCTACCAAGCTCATGGAACACCGAAAGAAGGTTCCGTCGTACACAATCTATCAACCATCCCTTTTTACGACCAACTAAGCACATTTGTGTTAGATGAATCGTTCACTTATACAGTTACAAAAAAAGGTACTGAAATAGGAGAATTAAAACTTAAGGTAAAAATGGCTCCAGACTCAACTATTTATTTAGAATCAAATTTAGGGAAACTATACGTAGGCAAAAAAAACGGAACCTTTTATTCGTATCATATAGAAGGAAGAGACCCAATTCTTAGATATATCCTTCTCGCTATGCCTAGTTTTCCACTTCACTATCGCCCTCACCTTGAATGGACGGACTCAATACCCAGTGCTACACTTTTTACCGGCTGGAAAAAGGCCCTAGTTTCACTTATAAATGCATTCTATCCCAAGTTATCAGCATCTTCTGGTAGCTATAAATTTTCGAGTGAAACCGAAATTATCGGAACGGTCATAAATAAATTATTTAACGAAAAAAATACAAGCTACGTTAAGCTTGATCCATTAGCAAGAATCGAAGTAGTGAAATGGAACGATATTGAAATCAGGAGAAAACAACCGTGAGAAATAAATCTAATTTAAAAGCATCAATTCTAAAAATAGTCTTAACCCTAAATTTTGTTTTTCTTTCCCCTTTATATTCAGAAGAAATAGCCGTGTCTTTAGCGGCAAAAGTATACTCACTTTCCGTTGAAAATACAGGAACATCTATGACCGATACTACTATTAAGGGTGCTTACGGATACATAGGGTATGGTTCTCATTCACTAAGTTTAGAATATGACATGATATCTGATACTGATGATGTCTCTCTACAAAACAATGCGCTAGGAATTTATACATATTACGGGCAACCAGGTTACCGATACAAAGTCGGATACCAAAATATTACGACGGAAGAAACAGACAACAATGGAAACGTAATAATCCTTGGACTTGAGCATGATTCGTATGACTATTACTTAACAACACGTTTATGGACAGCTGGAGTATCTATCTTTGGTTCTAGTTATAACCTCACTGCAGGCGACCAAAACGTTATCCAGTTCTCTCCACATTTCACATCATATTTCTATCCGATTCTTGTACCAGGGTATGCAGACATTACAACACGATACAATTCAATATTCTTATCCGACTCAACAGATTTTGAGAAATCATCTTTTCATAATATAGAAATCGCTGTGAACTATTATTTAAATTCGTTTGTACTGACATCTAGAGTTTGGACGGGAGAGTCCGTTTATGGTGTTTTTGATGGTGGTCACGTTATCTACAATTCAACAGACATTTTAAAAACTGGAATTGCAAGTTCTCTTACCTACTACTTCTCTAAGCAACTCTCATCAACAATTGGATACCAATACCAAATAGTAAGAGGTGCTGATGAATCGTCCGATACAAATTTCGGAAAATTGATGATTATGGCAGGGTATGCGTTCTAGGAATAACCAATGAAAAAATTATCTAATCTTCTAATAGTTTTCGTTGCTCTTATTTCTACTACATCTTTTACGTTTTCAAAAATGTCGTCGGAACAAATTAAAACGGCGTATTACAAATCATACAATTACGAAAAAATGGGGAATTATGATGATGCGATAAAAGCATTAAAACTCATTTATAAAAGTTTTCCCGAAGGATACACAGTAAATTACCGACTAGGGTATCTATATAATGTAAACCAAAAATATGCAAACGCAATTTCCCACTTCAAGTCGGCTATTAGTGCATCAATGTACTCTATCGAGCCAAAGTTGGGACTTATGTTAGTTCAAATGACAAAAGGCGATTACGATGCAGCTGAAGAACTCGGTCATCAAATCTTAAATACCGACTACTACAATTATTATGCAAACCTTCGTCTTGCCTATGTTTTGAGAATGCAAAATAAGGCAGAACTTGCTGAAAAAGTAGTTTTAAAAATGCTTTCATTATACCCAATTGATATATACTTTCTACTTGAATATGGAATATTAAAAATGAACGCAGAAGACTTTAAACGCGCCTATTCGACATTTTCAGATATTTTAATTTTGGACCCAGAAAACGTGACTGCAAATGACCTACTATTAAAAATAAACGACACGTTACCAGAATCTAAAAAGAAATCTAACTAGTGTTTGATTTAGAATCTAAACGATTAAATCTCTGGAAAGTCTTAAATAACGAATCCAATCAGGAAGAACCTTCCGCAAAAAAGATTAAAAACGCTCTCGATACATTGGCTCCAATCGAAACATTGTGGGCTTACCCTGGTCCAGAGGTACTATCTAAACTAACGACGTATTATATGTCTGGTTCATGGGCATTATTTAGAGATATTGCTGAAAATACATACACATCGATTAAAACTAATAATTATAGATACCGTCCTTTTTATCCCTTCAAAACAAACTTAATGATTCTTGAGCAACAACGTTTAAATGAAGACAACATTTTAGAATCTGAGACGGATAAACCCAAAGACAAACCTTATTTCGAAGTTCTAGTTATTCATCCGTCTCCTGTCGAATACAGAGGACTCTATTATCAGTCCTTGGCTACCTTCAAAACAGATAGAGATGAGTTTGTTTACGATATAACGTTTGTAGACAATGCGAAGGACGCAATAACAGCTATATTGGCTAATCCGAGCATTCAGACGTGTGTCTTCATAAATGGATTTGGAATCGAATCTACATTAAATACAGACTGGGTAAATGATTACCAAAAGCTTATACAAGACGATACATATCTTAATACAATAAAAGAGTCGCCTCTAACTGGGTTAAGTACCACCATGAAAGATTTAAGACCAGAGTTAGACCATTTACTAATAAGCGAACTAGCGCCCCATGAGGTGTCCACAGAGATGAGAACTCAGTTCGATAGAATCCTATTTCATATTAATCCTTTTCAAGACCTTCATCACAGTATCCTAAACGGAATAAGAGAGCGTTACTCAACTCCATTTTTTAACGCACTTCAAGCTTATAGCCGAAAACCGAAGGGCGTCTTTCACGCGCTTCCATTATCTAGAGGAAAATCTATTATAGATTCCCATTGGATAAAAGATATGCTCGAATTTTATGGACCAAGCATTTTTCTAGCAGAAACATCGTCCACTCAAGGAGGACTCGATTCTCTATTGTCACCCAAAGGCACGATTAAACAAAGCCACGAAAAAGTTGCTAAAACATTCGGGTCTCAGCGTAGCTTTTTTGTTACAAATGGAACCTCTACATCAAATAAAATAGTCATGCAAAGTACATTGGTTCCAGGGGATATCGTTCTTATATCAGCAGATTGTCACAAATCTATTCCATATTCCGTTATGCTCTCTGGCGCGCTTCCTGTCTTTTTAGAAACATACCCACTTCCAGAGTACGATCTTTACGGAGCTGTCACATTAGAAAGAATTAAAGAAATCATGTTCGATCTAAAGAAAAATGGGTCCTTACACAAACTCAAACAAATCACGTTAACTAATTCTACATTTGATGGTCTTATCTACAATGTAGAAACTTACATGATGGAGATTTTGGCAATCAAACCAGATATCATTTTTCATTGGGATGAAGCCTGGTTCGCCTTCTCACATTTTAATCCCGTCTATCATCACCGAACAGCAATGACCGTTGCAAAATTACTAGAAAAACGGTTTAAAAGTGATGATTACAAGCACGAATTTTCAAAAAGTAAACCAGGAACATTACCAGACCCAGAACACGTTATACTTCGGGTTTTCGCAACACAGTCGACCCACAAAACACTTACATCGTTCAGACAAGGATCTATGATCCACATCTATGATAACGCCTTCGATGAAGACCTTTTTCTAGAAGCATTTAGAACACATACGTCTACATCTCCTAATTACCAAATAATTGCGTCATTAGACATTAGTAGACGACAAGCTTCCTTAGAAGGGTATGAACGCGTTAAAAAAGCGATTCAGCTCGCACACTCTTTAAAAAACAAAATTACGTCGTCAAAACGGATTTCGGCGTATTTCAAAGTATTAGCAGATGAAGAACTAATTCCAAAAAAATATCGTTCAATCACTCAAAAAAGTACATCAATCGCTTATACCAATTTTATTTCAAATTGGGGTACCTCTCAATTTGTTGTCGATCCAACCCGAGTTACGGTAGATATCTCAAAAACAGGTATGGACGGAAGTAGCTTTAGACAACTTCTTATCAACAAATACGATATCCAAGTGAACAAAACATCAAGAAAAACAGTATTGTTCATCGTAAATATTGGAGCGACGGAAAAATCAATCAATTATCTTGCACGAATCCTTGAAGAAATTTCAGAAAGGCTAACATCTGCCCCTAAAAAACAAAATAAATTGATTACAGAGGACGATCAATTCGTTGATCTCCCTCAAAAACGCTTATTCTTTAAAGGGTTCGTTCCTATTAAAACAGATACATGTGACATACCTGACCTTCGAAAAGCATTTTTTGCAGCATACGATAAACAAATAATCGACTATGTTCCGTTAACGAACGAAACGATTAAAGATGTTCTAAATGATAAAAAAATAATATCGGCGAGTTTTGTAACACCTTATCCACCAGGGTTTCCTGTACTCGTTCCTGGTCAGATAATTACCTACGATATTTTACTTTATCTTCAACGAATGAAAATAAAAGAAGTTCATGGATATCAGCCAGAACTAGGGTTAAAAATATTTAAGCAAGATTACTTGGACAAACTCGTCTAATCAGTCCAAATTAATCAAAATCGAAAAATAAAAGGATACGACTATGACATCGACAACTAAAGAACAAATAACACTATCGTCATTAGAAGAAATTAAACACTATTTTAAAACAAATACCCGTCCCTATTACTTTATAAGTGCATCCCATTTCAATTTAATGCACATAGACGATTGGGTAAATAATCTTAAATTCATCAATTATATTGATTGCTATGATGGAAAACATCCAAACGTCGTAGTTCCACCATATTTACCCCACACACTACCAAGCTGTATAGAGGATATAAATGCCTATCTTTTAGGTCATAAGTCCGTCGTAGACCTTATTGAATCAGAGCAAAACGATAAATCAGAAAATGCTCCACACAGCCAAGCCGTATTTCTATTTTTTGATAACGAATTGGAAGAAATGTGCAAACGTTTAAAAATAGACATATGCCTACCATCAAATGAGTTAGTACAAAAAATAGATAGTAAAATCGAAACAACCAGACTCGGAAATTCTGCAGGCGTATCAAGCGTTCCAAACGCTCTTGAACATATTGATTCATACGAAACATTACTAACCGTTGCAAAAAAAAATAATTTGGGTTCCAAATTAGTCGTTCAAAACCCCTACGGTGATTCCGGAAAAACAACCTTTTTCATCTCCAATGAAGAAGAATACAATAAAGTTTCTGAACAAATTGAAAAAGAAAATATCGTAAAAATAATGAAACAAATCCGTTGCGCAGGAACTGCAATTGAAGGATGTGCGACAAACGCTGGTACGTTTGTAGGCCCACTTCTAACCGAACTTATTGGTTATCCTGAATTAACGCCTTACAAAGGTGGTTGGTGTGGAAATGAACTATTTCCAGAAGCATTTTCAGACGATGTTAAAAAACAGGCTGCAGAAATGACTGAGCGACTTGGTGATGCCTTATATAAGGCAAACTATAGAGGTTATTTCGAAGTCGATTACCTCATTGACTTAGATACAAATGACGTTTATTTAGGCGAACTAAATGCTCGAATTACAGGAATAAGCGCAATGACCAACATGTCAAATTTTTGTAACGACACAATCCCTTTATTTCTATTTCATCTATTAGAATACTCAGACGTTAAATTAACCTTATCTCCAAAAGACTATAATTTAAAAAGCATTACAGATGGAGCCACCGGATCGGCTAGCCAGATCATCTATAAAACAACAAAAGCAGAACCGAAAATTATCGAAACAGCTCCCGTTTCTGGAATTTATACTTTAAAAGACGGTCAGCTCAATCTAGTAAAAGAATCATACAAACGGCGAGATGCCTTAAAGCCAAACGAAATATTTATTAAACGAATCATGGGAGTAGGGGAATACACCTATAAAGGTGCGGACTTGGCTATCCTATTCCTAAATAAACCGCTCAAAGAATCAGAGACAAAATTGAATTCATTCGCAAATGAATGGATAAGGGCTATTAGTAACGCTTATAAATTGAGAGACCTAACAGACGAAGAAAAGCAGCTGATGGACCGATATAAAAATTCAACCGGATTTTTAAAAGGTTTTAACAAAGACAAAGAGGAAACGTCATAGAATAATGAGTTACTTTCAAAAACGTTTTCAAGCAATCGATGAACCTACTCCAGGCAAACAATGGTTATCCTTCTACAACGAATCCAAAGAGGGTTATAAAAAGTGGTTTCTAAAACAAGGCGAGTTTAACAGACCTAATTACTTAAAATGCAAAGCAGCAATGCAAACACATATGCCAGAACTTGTTCCTATGTGGGAAAACCTAACAAAGCTAGCTGGAGGCGGGGATCTCGAAGCAAGATTACTCAGCCTCTATTGTCCGACTCCATACTTATCGGGATGCTCTCAGGCTGTTTGGTTACGATATAACCCCGTCTTAGTAAGAAACTATGACTATGACCCAAAACTTTGTGAAGGGCGTCTTATAAAGACAAAGTGGCATGACACAGAAGTTATTGCTATGTCGGACTGCCTTTGGGGTGTCTTAGATGGTATGAATGAGCATGGACTATCTGTTTCGTTATCATTTGGTGGAAAAGAAGATATTGGAGAGGGTTTTGGAATTCCATTAATTCTTAGATATGTACTCGAGTTTTGTAAAACGACTCAAGAAGCAACTGAAGTTATATCGAGAATTCCAACCCACATGGCATACAATATAACGCTGCTAGATAGAAATTTCTTTGTTACAACAATAGAAGTTTCACCAAATTCACCTGCGCAAATTAGCCAAACACCATTGGCTGTAAACCATCAAGGTGATTTTGAACTAACGAACTATGCAATGTTTTCTCAATCCCATGCACGAAAACAAGCACTAGTTGAAAAACTTTATGATCCTCTCTACACAGTCGAATCTTTTATCAATTCATTCGAATACGCTCCTTTATTCGCATCTAACTACGATAAGGGGTTCGGGACACTATACACGGCCGTTTATAACCCTCAATTACTTGCAATGGAATTTCGATGGCCACACCATATACGAATGTACCAAAGTTTTGACACATTTGAACCTATGGAATTTTTTGTAACGCTTTAAACAGCACTCAATATCACAGAATCAGTAGAAATTAATTAAGCCTTCGAAAAAAATTGCCTACCTTTTTCTTAAATTATAGAAATAATTGAATTTTTTATTTTTTATAACCGATAATTAATTGAAGTGAAAAAAATAATATCAATTAGTGACATTCCATTATCATTACGGCCCAAATCTACACCTAATGATACCTACTCGTTTGGTCAAATCGAACACGAAAAATATCTTTCTCATGATCAAAAAGAATACCTAGAATCAGTAATATCAAAAACCTCAGGCACTATTAACACGGATGAAAATAAACTTTCAGATATTAAAAAAGTTCTTGCTTTAGTTTTATACATAAACCATCTACATAAAAACCCTTTAGACAATAACCCAAATAATCTTAACAACAAACTACTTATTACAGAGACAATCAATAGTATTGTCTATTGTAGAAAAAATACGCATTGTATCAATACAAAGTCACCAGATTATGAAGAAAAGGAACTCTTTGAATTTGACTATTCGAGAATTGAATCCAACCCTAATAGATTAGGACTCACCCAAAAAATAATGCTAAGTGTAAAAGACGGCAACTTAAAACTAATTGAATTCTTTAATTTAGGCGATACGAAATCCTACATTGACACCCTTTTAATAAAAAGCGATTACAATATTCAAATGGTAGAACAACTATTAACAACTATGTAAATTGGGAAAATTCGATTATACCAAAGCGTTTTTCGAAAAATTCAAAGACTATATTAATCCCTCTCAACTCCAAACACCCTACCGCCCATTACAATGGCTGTCACTAGTCACTAATTTTTATAATTTTAAAAGTGGATCTTGCACTAGCGCAAAATCCATTAAAGGATATGCAGATATCAATATCTTATTAGAAAAAAAACTAAAAATTCCGTCTGACTTTGTATTAACAATTCCGTCCGACTATTTAGGATCCATTTCACTAGATAAGTCTGATTATTTATGGCTATATTGCGCAAATATTCCTAAAATGAACGAGTTATTTAGACTCCTAAAAATTGAAGAGCCTACCAAAGAAAGAAAAGAACAAATAGCTATCGCACACCTTTTATGGAATTACTTTAAAATTGAAGACGGAGTATCAAACCTAGCTTTCATGCCGATTGCGCCTATTATAGATAAGTTATTGGACCTATATAAAAGTTTTAGTGTTACAGATAAATAGGTTTCACAAAAAAGAACAAAAATATTACGATAAAAATAACAAATGAAATATTTTCATTTAAATATCGATAGTTAACCATCTTAAGTAAAATGGAGATGCAACTACATTTCGCCTATATGGCCCCGAAACTAGAAAAAACAAGCAATTTGAGGGCGGTAAACGGAATCCTACTAGCGGATTAAAAATAGTTGTAAAGAAAAAGTAACCTTCGAATAATCCGGTTAAAGATAAAAACTATTTAAATACCTAGTTTTTATCTTTTTCCAAACGATTTTTATAAGTAAATTCACCAACAAGAATCGGAACAGCTAATCGAACCAAAAATGTAAAAACCATTAATCCAATCGCTAAAATTCCAATACTTACGCCAACCTCAATAAAAGTAGGGGAGTATTCGACTATCATTCCCATAGGACTAGGAATAAATCCAGGAATAATTAACCCAAGTCCTTTCTCAATCCAAATCGCAATAAATAACGTGAACGAACATGCGTATAAAATTTTATTACTACGTCGGAACTTATGAAACGTTAATACCGTAGTTGCAATAACGTTAAGAACAATACTCGACCAAATCCAAGGAACGAGAGCATAATATCCTTCCAAGCCGAAAAACAAATATTTAGCACTTAGACTATGATGTCTATCCGAATAAAATTCTTTAAATATTTCACAAAACAATAAAAACAAATTAACCTGAGCCGCAACTGTAACAATTAATGCTAACTTATCTCGAACTTCCTGTTTAACGTTGAAAAAATATGACGATTTTTTAGCAATATATCTTGC
>JABIPA010000015.1 GCA_018698675.1 bacterium
TCAAGATATAAAAAAAGAAGTGGATGCTGTTATTTTAGATATTAAAATGCCAGGCCAAGATGGCTTCCAGACATGTAAACAAATTAGTAAGAAATTTCCTCAAATGCCAATTATTTTTTTCTCAGCTTATCAAGACTTGAAAGATCCTTTTGAGATTATGAATGACTACCATCCATTTGGATATATTAAAAAAGGTGTTGATAATTCTGAAATATTGGATTTACTTGAGCGTGCTGTAAGTTATTCTAAATTATATTGTATACGGTCAAAATAGGTTTCTATTCTACATCTAAACAAAATTGGAATTCCAACTTCTATTCAAGTCAGCAATAGTCTAAAAGTTGGTTAAAAAATGGAAGAGGGACAGTCATTATTAACAGAACATTTTTGGTAAAAGGATTTATTATTTTTTTCATAGGGATTGTTTCATTTGGTGCTCTCACTGCCAATAATAAAACATCTTTCTATTTTTATAATCCAGAAACCAACGTAACGAAATTTGCTTCTCTAAAAAAAGCTTTTGACTTATATCTTTCCGATTTTGGAGCATATGAATTTCAACCCTTTAAAAAGGTTCATTTATTTGAGGAACAAGTTCGTTTGAATAATGAATGTATCGTTTTAATCCCTAGTTGGTACTATAAAAATTTTAGTTCTGATCTGCAGCTTAAGCCCGTTTTAATAGCAAAGTCTAATAATA
The DNA here is from genome assembly GCA_018698675.1 of bacterium. Taxonomy (GTDB): domain Bacteria; phylum Margulisbacteria; class Marinamargulisbacteria; order JABIPA01; family JABIPA01; genus JABIPA01. Next base: position 701 of record JABIPA010000015.1, read on the forward strand.
AAATAAAATACAAGAAAAAATTGGTGTCGAAACGAAATATTAGATACTTAGATCAATTAAAAAGTACGACAATTGCGTCGTCTGGAAATAAAGAAATTGTTAAAAAATTGTTAAACGAAATGCTCTTGGAAGAGGGCTTGTCTCAAACCTTAAAAATATTAATAGTTCCTAAGGATATTGATGCGCTAATGGCCGTTGAATTTGGGATGGCGAAGGCTGCGTTAACGAACGAAAAGTCTCTTTATAAACTAAAGTCTGTCGCACCTAAACAATATAGTAAGTTAACAACACTCTCGGAGTCTTCCGAAGAATTTTTACCAGTTGTGGCTATCCCTAAACTATCTCGATTAGAGAAGTTTTCCTTTATGTCTGTTATAAGAGAAATGCAAATGAAACAGCAGGGAAAGGTGTTGTTAAAACGCTTAGGGTTTGATTCATGGGAATCAGTGGATGAGAATGTGTTGGCGGAGTTAAATACGTGAAGTTTATAAATAGACCTAAATTTTTAGGTTGTAATCTGTTTTTTGCAATTTTAGGTGTACTTATTGTTTTATTTGGTACGCCTTTTTCTTTAGAACGGCATCCTATAGTAATGGTGTTAAATTCTAACCCTAGTATTGAAAAATATAGAACGGTTCACAATGAATTTAAAGATGCATTGGGGTTTCCGGTTATAGACGTAGATATATCTACTGAATGGATGACTAAGACTCGTCTTCAAAATAAAATATTGGATGAAAGTCCAGATGTTATTTTTTGTATAGGGTCGCAGGCTTATTTAATGGCTAATGAAATTGATCCTGAAGGAAATATTATTTTTTCTATGGCAATAAATTGGAAGCGTTTTGATTTGGGTAAAAATTCAAAAGGTATTTCTATGGAGTTGAACCCTCAATTGGAATTGTTTGTTTTTAAGTATTTGTTTCCGGACATTAAAACTATTGGAATGATTTATAGTGAAAAGTTTAATAGAGAATGGGTTGATTTGGCCGTTAATTCTGCGAAAAGTATGGATATTAATTTGGAAGTGGTATCCATAGATGAAGTAACTCAACCTTTGGATTCTTTAAAAAGAATATCGGACTCTATTGATGCTTTTTGGGTGATTCATGATCCATTAGTCTTGGCTAATAAGGCAACTGTAGTAGATTTGTTTTCTTTTTTAAACGAACGGAAAATTCCATCGTTTGTCTATAATAAAGCGTTTGCGGGATTGGGAGCAGCTTTAGTTATTTCTCCTGATTTACCGACAATTGGGAGACAAGGTGCTCAATATGTGGAATCGTTAGTTTTGGGTTCTAAAGCTACTGATGAGTCTGTTCAAATTCCGGCAGGTTCTCATTTAAGTGTAAATTTAAAAGTAGTTTCTGACTTTGCTCTTAATTTTAATGAAGATGGATTACATATGGTGAATGAGATAATAGATGAATAAACATAATAATATTGACCCAATTAAGCTAACTCAAGGAATTTTCGGTAAAATATTGATAACAATGTCTATGTTGTTATTGTTAATTATTGTTATTTTCACATCAATTCAAATTCAATCAGAAAAGTATATTTTGATTTCTAAAGTTCACGAAAGTATTAGTGAAATGAAGTTGAACTTAAAAAGAGAAGGTCGTTCAGTTTCAAGCGGTCTTGGTCGAATAACTGAAAATGCAATTGCGTCCTACGATTTTTTTGGTTTATTTGAAGTTATTCGCGAGTCTGTTGATTTAGAGCCAAATTTGTCTTATGCAATTTTAGTCAATAAAGACCGAAAGGCTTTGCTTCACACAGACCGTCCTGATTTAGAACAGGAGGTATTGGACCAAAACTATGATATATTCGCTTCTCAGCAAGAGAGACCTATTTTTCAGGAATATGAATCGTACGAATCTGATAAAACGAAGTATTTAGAGTATATTTTTCCAATTCAGGTAAGCACGTCTACTTGGGGGCATTTGAGGCTTGGTTTTTCATTAATTGCCTTGGAAAGAAAGATTGAGCATTCTGAAAACGAAATTAAAAAGCAAACACGTCATATTGTACTTCGCTCCTTAGTCTTGGCTGGTATTTTTATGATATTAGGCACATTTGTTGCCTTTATACTTTCTAGAAAAATATCTCATCCAATTTCTGTTTTGACGGCATATTCGGCAGAACTTGCTCAAGGGAATTATAGTTTTAAACCTGACGAAGAATTGATAGGGAAGGATGAGGTCGGTCGTTTAGCTTCTTCCTTTGGTATAATGGCCGCCAACATTAAGCATGCAAATGATAAATTAGAAGGGTATAGTCAAAATTTAGAAGAAAAGGTAAAAGAACGAACGAATGAATTAGAGTCAGTGAATCAAGAGCTTAAGAATTTTGCATATATTGTGTCTCATGACTTGAAAGCGCCTTTACGATCTATTGGGTCGTTAGCTAGTTGGTTGAAAACGGATTATGAAAATATATTAGATGATGCTGGGAAAGAACAGTTGGAACTTTTGGTAGGCCGTGTAAATCGAATGCATGCGCTAATCGGAGGGATCTTGCAATATTCAAGGGTAGGACGTGTAGATGAAGTAACATCTAAAGTTGATATAAATTTCATGATTCAAGAAGTAATTGATATTTTGAACCCTCCTGAAAATATTAAAATTATTCTAGATTCAGATTTTCCGATTATTGATTTTGAACCTACTCGCATTCAACAGATATTTCAAAACATAATTAGTAATGCGATTAAATATATTGATAAACCTGAAGGGATAATTCATTTGGGCTGCAAAAGTCACGGCGAATTTTGGGAGTTTTATGTTTCAGATAATGGACCTGGGATTGATGAAAAATATCACGATAAAGTATTTCAACTTTTTCAAACATTACAATCTAAAGATACTTACGAGAGCACGGGAGTTGGGTTGAGTATTATTAAAAAAATCATTGAAACAAATAATGGGCGAATTTGGATTGAATCTAGTGAAGGTAGTGGAACTACGTTTAAATTTCTATTACTAAAGGAAAAATGTAATGTTAAAAAATAAAGATATATTGTTAATTGAAGACGATTCTATTGATTCCATGTCATTTAAGCGGGCTCTTTCTGAATTAGGAATTAAGAATAAAGTTCGACATGTTGAGAATGGTGAAGAGGGATTGGCGTATTTGTCTAACATAGAAAATTCCAGGCCTGGAATTATATTTATGGATATAAATATGCCAAGAATGACTGGGCCAGAGTTTTTAAAAATAGCTTTAGAAAAGAATCTTGTATCTTATATTCCGGTAGTGGTTTTGACGACTTCTCGAGAAGAAAAAGACAAAACTGAGTGTTTTGATCTTGGTGTATCTGGATATATGATAAAGGATATACATTTTAAGGATTTTGTTATCACAATGAAAACAATTTTTGATTATTGGACTTTGTGTGATTTTCCAGGTTTGTAAAGAAAGTAGAGATATATGAAACAAGATTCGATCTTACTAATTGAGGATAACCTTATTGATCAAATGGCATTTAAACGTATGGCTAAAACACAGGGTCTTGATTTAGATTATAAAATTGCGGGGTCTTTTGAGGAAGCTAAAGAGATTTTAGAACGAGAGGTTTTTGATGTTATTGTAACAGATCATAACTTGGGAGATGGAACTGGATTTGATGTTCTTGAATTGAATCGTGAAGAACCCATTGTCTTTGTTACTGGAGGAGGGGATGAAGAGATTGCCATTCGTGCTATGAGAAATGGGGCCTTCGATTACCTGTTAAAGGATCCTGATTTAAACTATTTAAAAGTTTTACCTATGACGGTAAAAAATGCGATACGATTAAAGTCGGAATCTGATTTGTTAGATATGTTGTCACACTCAATAATGAGTACTAAGGATAGTGTTTATATTACTGACCTTGATGGTGACATCCAGTTTGTGAATAAGGCATTTTTAGAAACTTATGATTATCTAGAAGAAGATATTAAGGGAAAAAATAGTCGGATTTTATGGGAAAACGAGCTTATAGTTGATGTAGAAGGGGATGATTGGCACGAGCATATTTTTCATAAAACCAAGGGTGAGACTTTGTTTCCTGTTTCGATTTCTGAATCGTTTATATTAGATAAAAAAGGTCTTAGAAATAAAAAAGTTTATGTTGTTCGAGATATTACAACGTTAAAAAAGGCTGAAGATGAATTAAAAGAATCTCAGGCAAAGATATTGCAGTTGGAAAAAGAGTCAACAGAACGTCAAATGGCAGGTGGCTTTGCCCATGAAATGAGAAATGCGCTTGCTGGGGCAAAACTAATGTTAGCGCCTGTTTTGGAGGATCCAGAATATCATAATAAGAGTAAAATGCTTCAAAATAGTGAAAATCTCAAACAATTGTTTACTCTTTTACAGCCTCAAAAAGAGTTTCTTCCAATGGATTCGATATTGTCTTTAATCCAAGAAATTTTTGAAAACGAAGAAAAGCTTGATGAAATACTTAGGCTAGTTCAAAAAGCAACGTTGAGAGGTTTGGATATCACCAAGCAAATTATGGACTATTCTGAAGTAGGAAAGCAAAAAGCTGGTCAAGAACCTATTGATTTTAATTTGCTTTTACAAGATATTCTGAAAATGACTGATCATCAAATAAGCTCAAATGGAATAGTCGTTGAAACAAAATTTTTCGATGATCTTCCTAAAATAAATGGCGATGAATCGCAGTTTGAATCGGTATTTAAGAATATAATTTTAAATGCGAAAGATGCTTTGCTCGACATCTCATTAGATAAGCAATTAGAAAAAAAAATAAAAATTTGGACGGAGTTGTTGGAAAAAGATATTGTTTCAATAAAAATTAGAGATAATGGGGTAGGTATACCAAAAAAGAATATTTCTAGAGTATACGATGCCTTTTTCTCGACGAAACCAGAAACAGGTACCGGTCTGGGCTTAGGTATGGTTAAAAAAATAGTCAACTTATATGAAGGTGAATTAATTATTGATAGTGTCGAAAATGAATGGACTCAGTTTGATGTTCGGTTTCGGGTAAAAGTATGAACAAAAACCCTTTATTGTTTCATCGGACATTTGGAGAGAAGGAAAACCCTTGTATTTTAATATTACATGGCTTGTTAGGTTGTTCGGACAATTGGATGACCGTTGCTAAAAATCTTTCTTCTGATTATTTCGTACTAATTGTTGATTTAAGGAATCATGGGCAGTCGTTCCATCATAAATCAATGCTTTATTCTGAAATGGCAGAAGACGTAGAAAATTTAATTAATGAGCTGGATTTAAAAGATGTAACTTTAATAGGACATTCGATGGGTGGAAAAGTAACAATGGAGTGTTTGAAGCGAAAAAACATACCCTTTAAATCTTCCGTAGTTGTAGATATTGCACCTAAAGCGTATAAAGGCGAGCATGCTGTTATATTGTCCTCGCTACAGTCCTTAGACTTGATGGTTTCAGATAGATCCTCTTTGGATTCCCAATTATCGAAAAATATTGATTCCTTTATCTTGAGACAATTTCTTTTAAAGACAATTACACGAAAAAATGGCTGTTTTGAGTTTAAAATTAATTTAGATTCAATTATTTTAAATTACGAAAGTATATTAGATTTTTGTTTGGAAGAGGGTGATGATTTTTGTGGTAAAGGTTATGATACCCATTTCGAACAAGAAGATTTAGGTGATGATTTATTTAAGTCGTCGATTCCAGTTTTATTTATGAAAGGGGATAGGTCTTCATATATACTCAATGATGATTATGTTCTTATTCGTAAAATTTTCAAGAATTCTTTTTTCGAAGTTATTGAAAATGCGGGGCATTGGGCGCATAGCGAGAACTATATTTTTTTTATTCATATTTTAAGAAAATTTTTGAAATCGACCATTTAAAGTAATCGATTCCTTATTAGTGATGTTTAGTTAGGTGAAGAAACAACTATTTGTTGAAATGTCTTTTGTAATGAGGCTGATGCTAATTGTCGGTCTGATTTGGTTCCTACTCTTTTAACGATATCTTGAAAAGAGTTTCTTCGCTTAGCTTTCAGTTTTCTAAAGGTTGTTCTTGTTGTTTCATTTTTTCGGCTCTGTGCAATTCTTTTTTCTGCAACAGCCGTAGTTCTGTTTCCTCCTGTTTTAGCAGACTGAAGTGGTTGTGCAGATAAGCGTTTATTTCCTGTGTATTGAACATTTTTAGATAGGTAATACGTTTGTTGAAGAACTTCTACATAAGGGTGGCCTAATTTTTTCCATTCATTCATAGAATATTTATTTGGATTTGAACGTCTGTATTTTAAAAATCGATCATATTCTAATTTTGCTTTAGTGTAAGAGGGGTTATCCCAAGCTCCGTATATAGGTGATATAAAGACAAGTGATAGTAAAGTGATTATTAGAGCCTGTTTTAAATGTTTCATGCAGTTATTTATGCAAATTTTGTGCCAATCCAGACCTAAAACATATGGTGCGTCTCGTTTATTTTATTTTTTCGTTAAATTACTTAGTTAAATTAATTAATTAGTAAAATATATATATAAAATTGTCAATAAAATTAATAAATATTTTCGCTTCTAATTTATGAGTTGGAATATATTTTTTACACTTTTATACTTTTTACCTTAAAAGGTAGTGGGGGTGTGTCTGATTTTTACATTTTTGTATAAAATCTGGGTTTTTTGGTAAAAGCATTACATTATTGTTAACTATTTATAGTAATTGATGCGTTGATAGGTATGATGGTTTAGACTAATTGAATAATATTCTCTAATATGATGGATCTATAGGAGTTGTGTCTATATACGTGCCTAGAGGCTCTTTAAGTTGTGTTTCCTTTCGGATTGTATTGAAATCATTAATAATGATTTTTTCATTGACGTTCTTTTTTTCTGAGTAGGATTGGCTTTTTTTATGTCGTTTAAGTAGTTCTATGACTTCGAGTAGTTTTAAGTCATATTTAGTGTGGAATTGGCCGTCTTTGGTGCGTTCTAATTTAAGGTAAACTATTGTTGTTTGATCGGGTGCGTCAAATGTCCACTTTTCTGTTGTTCCTATTTCCGTTGTTGAAATTAGGTTCCCCCATTCCGATTTCAATTCTGTTATACCTCTATGTACGGTGTATTTTAGATTCGATAACGAATGAATTTGTGTTGTTAATAGCGGTATTAATAGGAAGGCTAGGGCGTATTTTGGAATTCTATTTTGATATAAATTATTAATTGTTTTCTTTTTGATCTTGTTTGCGCCTTTTATATTGTGTTTGGTTTGTTCGAATTATTTTGTTTCTACCTTCTGTATTCCCGTTTGATTTTTGATTTAAACTTTTTATTTTTGTTAATCGTACTTTATTGTGTGTGTTTTCCACATATGACCTCGAGTTATCCACAATTATATTTTTGTACGGTATTTCTTTTTTTATTACTCATTTTTATTAGAAATAAGAACAAAAGTATATCGAGGGTCTAAGATCGGTTTGTTATTGACTGTTAGCATGATTCCGTTTTCCCCAAGTTATCCACACGGCCTATTTCTGCTCTTAAATGCTTATTTCTTGTTTATTTCCCACTTATTTCTATTTTATTTCCAATCAATTTCAGAAATAGATCCGCACCTTGCGTTTATTGTTACCGCTAGGTAAAAGTCAACTCTTGATTTAGAAATAAAATAGTTATTACAATACATAGATGTATAAAGGTAATAGTAATGGAAATAAACATACTGTTTGGTTTCTGATATTTGAAATGGTAATAGATTGTGCCTAAGTTAGAAGGTTTCCCAAAAGTATCTTTGAGAAAGAGTCTTGATTTAGCCGATGTTGTACATTCTTTGGGATCTTCTTGTACATCGCTGTCCTGCGCACAAAAATTGAATGTAACGCTTAGTGGAGGGTTTAACACAAAGGTTAGTGCCTGTGTTAAGTTTGGTTTGTTGACTCATAAGAAAGGGCAACTTTCGATAACTCCTCTGTACTCTAAAATAAAGTTTTCAAAAACACAGGAAGTTAGAAACGATTATCTTTCTCAGGCATTTTTCTCTATTGAGTTGTACAAAAATGTAATATTCGAATTGAAAAAGCAGCGGTTCATGTCAAAAGATGGAATTAATTCATATTTGTCTGAAAATGAACTTATACATGTGTCAAAGATAGAAATGGTTTCTTCAAATATTATGGATGATATAAAGTTTTTACATTTGATGGAATCGTCGGATGTAGTTAACGGTCCGTCTAAGCGTGATGAAACCGTAGCTGATTTACAAAGTGAAAGCTTAGGAAAAGAGCTTGAACACATTCGTGGATTAGATGACGCTATTCGTTCACCTATCAATGATAGATTTGAAACTAAGCAGCCGATGCTTAGGGATGCGTTAGAAGCTAACAAAGATGAGTCTATAGTGAATGGGGCGAAATTAAATTCTTTTTCGAATTCAGCTACCCAACAAGAGACTCCTAAAAAGAGTGCTTTTTGGTCTGCTAAATTAGTTAAAAAAGAATCAGTTGGGGATGATGTGTATGTCCATATAAAGGGTAAAGGGATTCATTTTGAAGGAAATTTGAACCACGCGTCTGATGTTGCTATGTTAGAAGGTATGTTGGCATATTTAAAACGTAGGCTTTAATCCCTATTTTATTTTTTACTGTTTGATCAAGTTTTTAAGTGTATAAGTTAAAAAAGTGTTTCTAAACGTTTGAGGACAGGTCCCCATTTGACTGGAGTCTTCTCTGCTAATTTTTGACGCAAGTATCGTTTTTAGGGTCGAGGTTTCTCTATCTATTCTCGACGAATCTTTAGTCGGACCAATTTTAGCGTGCTCCATTTGTTCGCTAAGTTGACTTTCTTGAAATTGTTCCATCTCTTTAATCAAAAGGTACGCATCATATTGAGCTTTTCCCTTTCTCGTTTGTAATTGAAACCTCGCATTTCTTGAACATTTGCTTGCATCTGTTTTTATTTTCAAAGACCTACTCGTGAGCAAGTTTTCAATGTCAGTATATGGGGTGTGTTTATTAATTTGATCAATTGATAAGTTTAGTCGTTCATTTTGGACAGAATTGAATAGCTTTTCTAAATCGTTATCTATGTTTGTGGACAAAGACGAATAGATTTCGAATACTTCTGGGTTTTCTGAAATTGACTCTTTGAGGTCATGTGGAATTTGGTTTCTAAATGTTAGTTCATCGCCATTCTTTGTATTCGTTCTGGTTTCAGATATTTTCATTTGATTTTTGATGATATTTAGTAGTTCTGTTAGTAGGAATGCTGTTTCGTGAATTTTTCTATTAATGAGATCGTATGCGTTATTATTTTCGAGGTCTATTGCTATAAATGTAGTTAGAGCTTCTTCTGGTGTATGTGTCGCCGCTATTGCATTTGAATTTATTTGCTCGGACAAGTGAACTGCTTTTTCATTAATGGCTCTAATGCTTTTTTCTGTAATAGCTGTTTTTTTTAATAGAATAAGTTTATTTATTTCTCTTATTTCTTCTAAGATATCTGTCGACAAGTCCGGGTGTTCATTCGACTTTTCATCTTCTTTAAACATAAAGGGATTAATTTGTCCGTCAGAAAGTATCAAAAGTTGCTTTACAATAGGTTTACTCAAAAAGGCAGTTATTGTTTTTTCTGTTCCTGGTAAAAATTCTTGGTTTAACCGATTAACGCAGTTTAACTCGGCGTATACTTCTCTAAGTTCTGTTCCTTTTGTTTTTAAGAAGGAATGGGATTCATCTTTTGAATTGTTTAAGTATGTGGAAATATGACTCATCAGTTCCAACTGTATTGTTGGGTAGGCTTGAACAATTTGCGTTAACTTTGGAGGCCTATTTGGAACAGACATAGCATTTAGGTCGTCGATGTCATTTGCTATTAGATTGGTTCCTATTACATTACTTAAAAAATTTTTGATTTGTATATTTTCTTCGTTTGACGACCATAGTGAAGTTTGGGCATGAAGTTTCATAAATCTACCTATTTCTAGACGATTATTTGGAAATAAGTATATGGAGAACAAATCTTTTGCATAGTTTGGAAAAACGCTAGCTAATTCCAATAATAGCTGTGGCTTTTTTTTACTGCCTAAAATAGATATGCTTACTATGCTTTTATTGTCAGTTAGTATTTCATCAAAGATTTTAAATAAGTTTTGTTTTTCTTCTGTATTATTTATTTTTTTTAATTCAGATATAAGTTTTTGAATCCGATCAACATTTATTGTTTTTTTATTTTCATCGTATATGTAATTGAATATAAACATTTTTTTGTTTTTAGATATTTTAATTTGTGCGACGACTTGAGCCGCTTTATTTTTTTCTGAGAGAATCAAGGAATCAATTGCAGGTGTTTCTTCTAAGATTGAGCTGCTGGAAGTTAATCGATCGACGCTTAATAGCAGAGGAAGAAAAGACTTTGCTTCAACTCTAAGTTCGTGTTTGGTGCTATCTGAACAGCTCCTTTTAGTAGGTGTGCTGTCCTCCTCTGGTAATGCTCTTCTTTTTCTGGGTGAAAAATTTGTTGGATTAGAGCTCGATTCTATTTTTTCTGAACCATACATACCTGCACTCTTATTTCCTGATAGGCTATCCATTTTTTTCTCCACAAAGCGTTGATTTTATAAGTTATCGGTTTCAAATTTAGTTAATTTCATTTTTATTCTTTAAACTGATAATTTAAGATGTAGATATATCTCTATATTTTGTTCTTTATATAAAGAGTATACTTAGGTTTAGATGTTAAAATATTTTGATTTATCGAATAAAGTCGAAACAGACTATCTAGTATAATCGGAGGTTAAATGGATAAAATCTTTGATACTTCTTCATATAATAATATTTTTGGAGAGAGAGTTTTTAAATCTGATAAAGTAGATAACCTTAAAAAGGTTCATTGTTCTAAGCCATTTACCCTTGATGAACAGGTAATAATACAAAAAAATATCAAAAAGCTAAAAGAAAATGCCTACCCAAACACACTTTTTGAAAAAACAATTCATCTAAAACAATATTCCACCTCATATACTCAAATAGCGTTTATTGAAGTAGATAATTCAAGTTCAGAGATTCTTTCGATAAGACCTAATTGGACTCAAAGTAAATTTAGTTTACATAGGATTAACGTTTATAGTTGTTCAAAATCAGGGAATGTTAATTTTATAGAGTTAAATGACAACGGTAATTTGTCTAAACAAGGATTATCTATGCTTTGTGAATCTTTGGATAGGTTTAACAATGATCAAAAAAGGTGAAAAAATGAGGGGCTCTGTTTAAGGAAGTTTTTCGTAGTTTTGATTTAGTATTTTTATTGACTTAGTATTTGAAATTATTTTCCCAGTAGATATTGAATTTAGAAATTGGGGAGGGGAGATGTTTAAGTTTTTCGCTTGTCTATTATAGAATTCTACTTTACTTGGGTGTTCACCAGATACAATATTAAAAATTTCGTTCCATATATTTTCTTTGATTACAGTTTGAATAGCATTTATACAGTCATTTAAATGCGTTAAATTAACGAATTCGCTTCCATTTATATTTTTTGTACTTTTTTTTATAAACCTCCCAGGTACTCTATTTGGACCATAAAGACCTCCTAACCTTAATATTGTCGAGGAGATTCCTTTTATATTCAAAAGGGCGGTTTCTATACCTAATAGTGTTCTCGATCTATTGTTAGAATTGCATATCTCATCGTTTTCTTTCCATGGAGTATCTTTGTCGGGATAAATGGCTGTAGAGCTTGTGAAAATGATGTGTTTTATTTGACTATACTTTTTGCTTGCAACGATACAATTTTTTATTTGTTCGAGATATTGAGAAGGTGGATCGAAATACCGTTTAAAGGGCAATGTGATGATTAATATGTCTGATTTGAAGAAATCTTCGTTTTCTTTTGTAAGCCAGGATGTATCTTTTTCGGTTGGGATATTGAAATTATAAGTTAGTATACTTTTTTGTTCGTTCTTGAAAGCCTTAGTTTGAGATCCTTTTACAATGAAATTCTGATTAGACAACGATTTAGCGAGTGGTAGTCCAAGCCATCCTAAGCCTAGAATTGAAATACAATTAAGGTTATTTCTTATAATTCTTATCATATATATAATAATATCTTTGAATACTTACTTTTAAAACTGTTAAATCGATTTGACGTATTATTTTATGTTTAAAATAAATCTTTCTTTGGGCAATGGCATTACTTTAAAAAATTGATGATTAATCATGAAAGAAGTTAAGATTGAGTGAAATAAAGATGAGTATTTTCTTTTTTAAGAAGGATTAATTGAAAGTTTTTTTGATGACCTTCTCTCTGTCATACAATCTTTTAATAGGCAATTGATTTCATAGGTCAGTAGACTTTAATACTTAAAACTTTTATGAACCGACTCTTATTGAATTTACCGTTTTTAAATAACTATCTGAGTTATAATAAGACACTTAGGGCTATTTAGCCTGTTATTATAGAATACTCAATGTCGCATAATATACATTATGTAAAGTTGAGAGGGAAAAAAAAGATAAATGAGGGTTCTTTTACCAATTATAGCCTTATATTGGCTTCTGCGTAACTTTCTACTTCTAGTTAGTATCCTATGCCAAAAAACCACTAAAATCTTAACAGAGCGGGTCTAAATAATACTATTTCTAAATAGATCCAGTTTGAACTGGTTTTTTATCAAATTAATTGGAAATTAAAATAGACTTCTTTAAATTGCAAACCAATCAAGGTACACTTAATATTATGGCAATTATAAATATTGATAGCATGTCATCAGATAATCAATCTCTCTATTATCCTTCATTTTCAATTACAAGCTTTAAAGGTTTTGAATCAAAGAAAAAATGGTTTGTCGTTTTTAAAGATAATAAAAGTATTGAAAAGTTTCTTATTAATTACTCCTCTTTTTTATTAAATGATTCTCAAACGAATTTTGAATATATATATTCTGTTGATTCGTGGCAGTCACTTAAATTGTCTAAATCCAATTTGTTTGTTGTTGATATTGAGTCTTTTTTAACAAGTGATAGTTTGGGACAACAAGAATTTTTTAATGAGATAAAATCTAAACCCGATTTATCTTTTATATTTGTTTTTGGGCAAGACTGGATTCAGCATAACCGCGATGAAGATATTTTTCAGTTGAATCCTTTATATGATATTTCTCAAGAGTTGTTATGTGATACTGAACAAAACTTAATAGACTATATTTCTACAGAGTCTGAGGCTCCAGTTTTAGAAAAGAAAGAAATTCCGAAAACGTTTATTATTAAAAATAAAGCGGGAAAACCAGTTGAAATTGACTTGTCTGACACTAAGATTAAAGAAGAATTAGGAGAAGTAATTGGGGAAGTGTGTGGAGAACCTGATTTAAAAAGCGATTTTTTTTTGACCCAAGCTTATTTTGATAAGCATAACTATTTTAATAAATTTGAAAAAGGAAAGCCTTTCGAGGTTAAATCCACATCTGAAGATCTATCCTTTTCTGATAAAATTGAATTTTTAAAGATGACGAACGCTACAGCTTATAATGATATAAAAGAACCTTTGCCAGAACATGAAGATGAAGATGTCGAATTTTTGGCTTATGTCTAACCGTTTACGGTTTGTTTAAGCAAAAGGAATAGCGTTTCAGCAACAACTTTTTTCTGAATAATATTTCTGCTTCCGTGAAATAAAACTCTCTTTATACTTGTTTTTTCTTTGTTTGATATAGCAATAAATACTGTTCCAACAGGTTTATCTTTACTTCCACCACTTGGACCTGAAATTCCTGTAATACCTACACCAATATTTGTTTTGGACAGTGCTTTTACATTATTTGCTAATTGAATAGCGACTGCTTCACTTACTGCGCCATGTATATCGATGTCACTTTTATATACATTCAGCGTTTTAACCTTAGACATATTTGAATAACAAACAATACTTTGCATTAATACACTCGAAGACCCTGGTATAGATGTTATAGACGATGATAGTAATCCTCCTGTACATGACTCGGCTATTGAAAGTGTTATCTTATCGTTAATAAATTTTGTAACAACCGTTTCTTCTAAAGATTTTCCATTTTCACTGTATATATAGTTTTTTAGTTTTTCGTTTACGTGAGAACTGATTGATTGGAAATTTGATGTGTCTTTTTTTGATGTAATGGATACATGTACATTTGGGTGTGTTGCTCTATAGAGAATGTCTATGTCGTCTGGAAGAGGATAAATTTCCTCTAACTCGTCTGCAATGACGGACTCCCCTATTCCGTAACAAGAAAATGTTTTTTTTGTCGGAATAGTTAGGCGTGTTTTGAAAGAATTTTTTAAAAAATCTAAAACTGTTTCTTTCATCATCATGTTCATTTCGATGGGAACACCTGGCAGTGATATTAGCGATGTGTCTTTTTCAATTTTATTATTTTTGGAGCTGTGTACATTTAATATGTATCCGGGAGCAGTCCCTATAGGATTGTGTATTATTTCACTAGTTTCTGGAAGAAAAGCCTGTTTGAGATTAGACGCCGTCATTTGTTTATTTCGTTCTGAAAAGAACTTAATGAGATGATTATTAGCTGCTTTGTTTTTCAAGTTAGAAATATTTAGGGCTGTACATACAGCTTCAGTTGTTCTGTCATCATCTGTTGGACCTAATCCTCCTGTAAGAATGATTATGTCGTAAATATTTGATGCCGTCTTAATGCTTGATACGAGATCTTGAAAAACATCAGATACGATATGACAATTACTTAAGTGAAGTCCAATTGATGAAAGGTGGGAAGCTATGTCTGGTAGATTTGTGTTTGTAACACGACCATCTAATAGTTCATTTCCAGTACATATTAATTGAATTTTTAAATTATTTTTCATGTTATTTTTCTAAGTTTTGTATTTTGCTATGTTATCTATTATATAGGATCTGTATAATACTATACTAAATGAAAAAAAGAGTCATATTTATGGGAACGCCAGATTTTTCGGTGCCCTCTTTGGAAGCCTTATTTGAGTCTTCTGATGTTAATGTCGTTGGTGTGTTTACTCGATTAGATTCAGCTAAAGGACGTGGTAGAAAGGTTTCTTTTTCTCCCGTGAAATCCAGTGCTATTGAACTTGAAATCCCTGTTTTTCAGCCAAGGTCTAAAGATGAATTAGTGGATCAAGTTAAAGAATTGAATCCTACATTAATTGTTGTCATAGCCTATGGCGTGATTTTGCCTAAATGTTTAACGGACTCTATTTTATGCGTCAATTTGCATGCGTCATTATTGCCAAAATATAGAGGAGCCTCACCAATTCATGCTGCTTTATTAGCAAATGATAAAGAATCTGGTGTCACATTGATTCGTATGAATGAATTAATGGATGAAGGAAATGAAATAAATAAAGTTAAAATTTCTGTTAAACCCAGTGATGACTTTGGGACGTTACATGACAGATTGGCAGTATTGTCTGCGACAGTTTTGAAAACCTTTTTAAGTAAACTTTTTGAATCCGATGATTCTTCTAAAAATATGGAATCCTATTTAATAGGGAATATCCAAAAATCAGAGGGTGTTTCTTATTGTAGAAAATTGGATAAGGCAACCTTTGAATTGAAGTCTACAGATTCTTTAGATGAAAAATTAGGTAAGATTAAGGCCTTTTCTCCTGTTCCCGGAGCGTACGTTTTTTGGAAAGAAAAACGAGTTAAAATAATTAAGGCTGAAGTGATCGATGGAAAAATTAAACCACTTTTAGTTAAACCAGAAGGAAAAAAATTAATGACATATCATGATTTTTGTTTAGGTCATAAAGGAGAAGAGCTTCCATGTTAACGAAACGAATTATTCCTTGTTTAGATGTCGCAGATGGACGCGTAGTAAAAGGTACTAATTTTGTTAATTTGGTCGATGCTGGAGATCCTGTTGAATTGGCGCTTAGATACGATAAAGAAGGCGCTGACGAACTTGTATTTCTAGACATTACTGCAAGCTCTGATAAACGTGCGATTCTTATAGAATTTGTTAAGAAAACTGCTGAAGTACTATTTATTCCATTTACCGTAGGTGGTGGAATTAACGATTCTGAGACCATAAGAGATTTATTGTTGGCTGGAGCAGATAAAGTTTCAATAAATACCGCTGCCGTTAGAAATCCAGCTCTCATTCGTGAAGCAAGTGTTCAGTTTGGAAGCCAATGTATTGTTGTAGCTGTTGATGCGAGACGCATTCGTGAAAACTCTGTGTCTGAATATTCATTTGATTACGATGTTTCACCAGTATCAATAGATAACGAGTCAGTGTGGGAAGTTTATACTCATGGTGGCCGAAAGCCAACGGGGATAGATGCTGTAAAATGGGCAAAATTTATGAATGAATGTGGTGCTGGGGAGATATTATTAACGTCTATGGACTGTGATGGAACAAAAGATGGTTACGATATTTCTTTAACTAAGAAAGTTAGTGATTCGGTTACTATTCCTGTTATTGCTTCAGGTGGAGCTGGGACACTTGAACATATTTCTGATGTACTGGATTGTTGCGATGCAGCATTGCTTGCTTCTTTACTTCACTACAGATTGACTACTGTAGGAGATATAAAAAATCATTGTCAGTCAAAATCGGTAAGGGTTCGTCTTTAAGTTAGTTATACAGACGGTTAATCGCCTGTTCGGATAACTCCACCACCAACAACTCTGTCTTTATCATAAAGAACCGCTGATTGGCCTGAGGCAACAAATGCTTGTGGAATTTCTGTTGTTATTGTCGCTTCGTCATTTCCTTCTTTAGATACAGTTATTTTTATATCAGACATTTGGTATCTAAGTTTCATACTGAATGTTTTTCCAACGAGTTCTTCGTCCGTGTCAATTTTTGTAAATGTTTTTATGTTTATTATTTGAGTATTTAATTCGTCCGCATCGCCTACAACTAAATGGTTGTTTTTGAAATCAATTTTTAAAACGTATTTAGGGATATTACTTGTTATTCCTAATCCTTTTCTTTGACCTACTGTGTAATTGTATAAGCCATTGTGTTCCCCTAGTTTGTTGCCATCGATATCAACAA
>JABIPA010000016.1 GCA_018698675.1 bacterium
ATCATACAAATTTTCAAAAAATGTCCACAAAATTTAGACTAGGACTCTTCCTATTTCCTTCTGACATCTCGGGGTTACGATCTTTTTTAAGCATTGATTTTGGAGAATCTTTTTCAATAAATGACAGTAAACCAATTCCTCTCCCCAGATCTAAATTTGAACGACATCTCATTGCCTACAGCGATAATACTGAGAAACCTCTTCAGATTCTCATAGACTCCATGTTACGACTTAAAAAGAATGCATCCTCTAGAGATTCACACGAAGATCAAACCCTTAAACTAACTATTCACGGACTTGGAAACGGGCACCTCCCCATTTCATCAACTTCGATTGTGGATAGACTTAAATTTTATCTACTCAAACAAAACAATCCCCAAAAAAGACTAATCCCGTCTGATATCAAATTGATGGAATCTGAACTGACGGGACAAAATCTTCGGAAAATTTCCGCCTCTCCAGACAATACCCAATATTTTTGGCTAAAAAATCTATGCCTTTCTATATATAAAACCAAAGCAGTTGTATCTAAATTGACTGGAGAACACAGTCTACACCCTACCCCACCAGAATCCATTATTAATGGTAAATCTCCTAAAACCCTACCAAAAAACGGATCTACCACGTATACGCCTTCACAAAATCAACATGAGTCTGAGGCACTTTCTTTAGTTCGAAATATTCTTGTCTGTGGGGATCCCATTCTCCTCTGCCTAAAAAATGCTATCGATTCTGGAATCGTTGTAACTATTCAGTCTCAAGTAAAATTTGGAAGGCCTGGACTAGACTATATGCCAGGTCTTATTCTAAGGGACATAGGGTGCACATATTCGACTTAAATGGGAATAAAAATTATGATTAACCAAGACTTTTTAAACAAACTTACTCAAAAACCTCCGTTTTTATACATTGATAAAATTATTGATTTAGAGCCGTTAAAGCGAGCCGTTGCTCTAAAGCTTGTTAGTATTAACGATCCAAACGTAATAGCAAACAATTCACAACTTCCATATATGCCCCCTTCGTTAATCTTAGAAAGCATGTCACAAACAGGTAGTTATTTAATTTTGAAAAGCAACGAAAATCTTGGTAAAACAATGGCATTTCAAGGTATTAAAAACACCGTCTTCCATCGTGCCGTCTATCCTGGCGATGCCTTAAGAATTGAAATGGATATTCTTAATATTAAAGATCAATCTATTGAAATGAATGGACTATGTACGGTAGACGGAAAAACTATTTGTGAAGGGTCTTTTACATTTTCACTCATCAAACCACTTAGTCGTCCTCAAATACATACGACAGCATCCGTTCACGCCTCAGCTGTTATAGGTAAAGACGTAAGCATTGGTCCAAACACGATTATTGGAGAACATGTCATCATCGGTGACAACACATCAATTGACGCAAATTGCTTTATTGAAAAATGGTCCAAAATTGGAGAAGGCAATAAAATTTCGTTTGGAACGATTATCGGGTCAGAAGCCCAAGACTTAAAATACTCTGGAGAAAAAACATGGGTTGTTATTGGAGACCGAAATATTCTGAGAGAATACGTTACTATTAATCGCTCAACCGGAAAAAATACGACTACTGAAATTGGGTCTGACTGCCATTTCCTGACACACGTACATGTCGGTCATAATTGTTTAATTGGCAATAATGTCACAATCGCAAATACAACAAACCTAGCAGGACACGTTCATGTAGAAAATAATGTAACGATAGGAGGCATGACTGGCGTTCACCAATTTACAAGAATTGGTGAAGGATCCATGGTAGGTGCTTATACTCGATTACCTCAAGACATCCTTCCATTTATGCTCTGCGAAGGAAATCCTGCACGCATCAGAGCCATCAATATTATTGGTGTTAAGAGAAGTGGTGCTAGCCTTGCAGAAGTTAAAGAACTTAAATCTCTTTTCAAAATTATTTTTCAATCTGAACAAAACACGAGCCAAGCGATAGAATCTATTGAAGCTTTAGACTTAAAATTTGACCGTCCAAAAAAGGTCCTTTCTTTCTTACAACAAACATCCGATCGCGGGTTCATAAAACGCACCTAGTTAGCCAATGTTTATTTCATGTCTATTTTAATAATTTGTGGCGAGCATTCTGGTGATTTTCATGCTTCAAAACTCGCGGCTTCTATTAAAACCCAATCTCCAACAACTAAAATAATTGGAATCGGTGGAAAACATCTCAAAGCGTATTCAGATACGTTTTTATGCGATATCGTTGACCTTAATGCAATTGGAATTCTAGAAAAATTACGCTTATCCAAATTTAAAGAAATGTATACCTCGTTAGACAACTGTCTTAAAACAAAAAAAATTACAAACGTCATATTAATCGACTTCCAGCATCATAATTTTAAATTAGCAAAACGAATTCAAGAAGAAAACATACCTATTGATACATTTATTACCCCTAACTTTTGGATGTGGAACGACTTAAAACAAATGAAAAAACTAGCGTCTTATTCCACCAATATTTTTACAATATTTAAAAAAGAACAAGAACGATACGATTGCCTTCACCCAAATGTACATTATTTCGGGCATCCACTTTCAATTCAATCTACCCTCCCTCTTTCAGAGCGCCCCAAGCTTGTATCTATTTTCCCTGGTTCTCGAACTCAAGAAATTAAATACTTACTTCCAATTATTATTCAAAGTCTAATTCTCATTCGTTCTCAACTATCCGGATACTCTGTTCAATTGTCCGTTTCATCCCCCGCTCACTTACCGTTAATCACTTCCATTTTAGACAAGTACAAATCTTTCCCTATAGAGCTTAAAGAAGACGCATCGACGGTCCTTATCAATAACTCTCATCTCATGATTTCATGTACAGGCACAGCTACTCTTGAGGCAGTTGCGTCTAATACGCCGCTTCTAATTGTAGGGGCTCTCTCTCGCCTCACTTATTTTGTTGCTAAATACATTTTAAAAATAGACCTTCCTTTAGCAGGGTTACCAAATATTATTATGAATAAAATGGTCGTCCCTGAATTTATTCAATCTAACCTAGTCCCAAGGAAAATTTCAGAAAAAATAAAAGATATATTGTATTCACCAAATAAGTATCTCGATTGTTACCCCCAACTAAAAGAAAAAATATTTTCAAAACAAAACCCATATATGGAATCAGCAAAAATAATCTTACAAAAACGACCAACATCGTAAATAAGACTCCTTATCTATCGCAAAAACAATCCAATATTTATCTATGTTAAGGAATTACGACGTATCGCCACTAAGAAAAATAACGTTTTTAACAGAACTTCCGCCATTCGTCATTGAAGAAGACTCGAAAACCTGGTATTTTTTATTAAATAAATGAAATTATAAAATGTTGGAGATAAAAAATGGCTAAAAAAATCAAAAATGGCGCAAATGCCTTAATCAAATGTTTAGAAAATAACGGAGTCACACATATGTTTGGACATCCCGGCGGAGCTGCGATTCCAATTTTTGATGCCTTAGTTGATTCCGACATTAATTTTATTCTTACGCGCCACGAACAAGGTGCTACTCATATGGCTGATGGATTTGCTAGAGCCACAGGAAAAGTTGGCGTAGCCTTAGTAACAAGTGGGCCCGGTGCTACAAATACAGTTACGGGGCTTTTAACATCGCTTATGGACTCTGTTCCTATCATTGTTCTTTGTGGGCAAACAATACTTCCCAATTTAGGTAAAGATGCATTTCAAGAAGCGGATGTTTTTGGAATTACAACACCATTAGTCAAACATAGTTATTTAGTTAAAGACGCAAACGACATTCCTCGTATCGTAAATGAAGCCATTCATATTGCAACTACAGGGCGCCCAGGACCAGTTATCATTGATTTACCAAAAG
>JABIPA010000017.1 GCA_018698675.1 bacterium
ACTATCAGCAATAAGTTTCAAATCGTCGCTATCTAATTCTTGGCAATCGTTAAGAATATATCCCAATAACGGAATATTTCTTCTCAATATAGAATCTATAGTCATTAATCCGTGGTTCAAACACCCCAACTTATTACCAATAACTAAAATAACTGGAATCTTCAATTCTTGTACCACATCTATAAGTAAATGTTCAGAATCAAGAGGTACGAACGCGCCTCCCAAACCTTCAACAATAACAGTCTCAAACGATTCGGAAAGTGAAAAATAAGATTGTTTTATCTCTTCAAGGGAAACAAGAGAGGATTCTAACGAAGCACATAAATTTGGAGCACCCGGAAACTCAAATTCGAATGGAGACCTATCATTAGAAAAGAGTCTCCACTCATCAAGCACCTGCTTCACAAACAACTTAGATTCTTTATTCTTATCTAGAATAGACGCTTGAACAATCGACTCATGAACACGTAAGTCCAAATCATTTTGAGAAAGTCCTGTTTGTATCCATTTTTGAGTAACTATTTTCCGAAGTCGTGACCGATTATTTAAAGATTTACCCGAAGATGATCCAAATATTTCTAAAAAACAGGCTAAAATCAGACCTGATATCCGAGTTTTCCCTATTTCAGTATCTGTTCCGAGAACAATTAAATTATCCAAAAAATAGCCTTTTTATACGTTTACAAGACTGAAGTCTAAGAGTTTACAGGCTGAGGTTCAGATTCTTTCGCTTTTAATCCCAAAGTCGTTAGCATATCAATATCATGCTTCCATTCTGGATTCCCAGTCGTTAATAATTTCTCACCAGTAAACAAAGAATTCGCTCCTGCTAAAAAAGCTAACGCCTGTACTTCTTTAGACAAACCTAATCGTCCTGCACTCAATCGAACTTTAGATTTTGGTAAAAGAATTCTAGCAATTGCAATCATTCGAACCCATTCCGTAGGATCAATAACCTCTTGGTTTTCCAATGGTGTTCCTTTTACTGGAACAAGCGCATTAATAGGAACACTTTCAGGTTGAGGTGATAAGTTCGCAAGCGTTAAAATAAACTGCTTTCTATCCTCTATAGATTCACCCATCCCAATGATTCCTCCACTGCAAACTGAAATTCCTGCTCCAGATATATAGTCTAACGTCTTCAATCGATCGTTATAAGTTCTGGTTCCAATAACTTGTTTGTAAAAGCCTTCAGACGAATCTATATTATGATTATACGCTGTTAATCCAGCTTTTTTTAACTTCTTCGCTTGGTCTTCATTTAACATACCTAGTGTACAACACACCTCTAAACCCATTGAGTTAACTCGATGAACCGACTCCAAAATCGTATCGAAATCCGAATTGTCCTTAACTTCTCTCCATGCGGCGCCCATACAAAAACGAGTAGACCCATTATCTTTTGCTTGTTGTGCAGATTCTACAATTTCTTCTGTCCCCATCATCTTCTGTTTTTCAACATCAGTATTATATCTAGCTGCTTGTGGACAATATCCACAGTCTTCAGAACATCCGCCTGTTTTTACAGAAAGCAACGTACACAATTGTACTTCTGTAGGATCATGATTTTCTCTATGAACCGTAGCTGCTTTATAAACTAACTCTAAAAATGGTAATGCAAACAACTCATCAACTTGAGCCTTCTCTATTGTTTCATTTGTATTCTTTTGTGTTTTTTTTAAGTTTTCCACTGTCTTTTACCTCTTTATAACTGAACGTAACGTATCTTCGATAATTGATGCGCTATCCAGAAGTTTAAAAGATTTCATCCGATTTATGAAATCATTCTTTTTAATAAGTCCTTCATTCAACAAAACTCGAACCGCTTCTTTTGTTAAATCCTTCTCTTCGATCATCATGCTCATTCCTTTTTTGACAAAAAAAGCAGCATTCGAAAGTTGCTCCCCTCGACTCGCATTTAATGATAAAGGAACCAAAATATGAACTTTCCGTGCCGCGAGTAACTCATATACGGAATTAGACCCAGATCTCGACACTACGATGTCAGCCCACGCCAACGCGCTTCCAAAATCATCAATATATTCTTTTTGGACGTAATCATCCGATTTTTTAACCAATTCAGTCGTTTTCCCGGTCCCACAAACATGTAAAATATTATAGTTGCTACTCAATTCATCGGAAAAACATTCAAAAAATAGGTTCAACAAAACAGAGCCTAACCCGCCTCCTACAATCAAAAGGTTCTGTTTCGATTTATATAAAGTGGTCTCTCGATTGGAAAAATATGAATGTATAAGAGAAACGTCAGACGTTTTAACCTTTTTTCGTAATGGCGTTCCAGACAATACTTTTTTTTCACTGACTAATCGGCATTGATTTAAAGCCTCTTCAAAAGTAAAGCAAAAACGTTTAACAAAAGGTTGCGATAACTTTGAAGTTAAGCCCATCGTCATATCGGATTCATGAGCAACCACAGGAATATTTAAAATCCATGCCGAAAAAACAACAGGAAAGCTTACAAAACCACCTTTAGAAAACAAGACCTGCGGCCGCAATTTAATTAAAAAGTAAAATGATTGAAGAATACCTACGCAAACATTAAAAACATCGAAAAAATTTTGAAAACTAAAGTATCGTCTTAACTTGCCTGAGCGAATAGAAAAATAAGATGAGAGTATTCCATTGTCTAAAAACTCCTGAACGAGGTCACGTTCGACGCCATTTTTAGATCCTATATAAAAAAATTCATAATCCTTAGATCCAAGTTTATCTGAAAAATGCTCGATTACGCCCAAATTAGGAGTCACATGTCCCGAGGAGCCTCCTCCTGTGAATGCAATGATTAGTTTATCTATCGATTTTTTATAATACATAATTATTTTATTTTTACTCGATACTCTATAATAGAAGATAAATTGCTCAGTTGGATAGGTATATATTTTTGTTCTGATAGTTAGAAATAAAGAAATAAATAGTATTTACCTCATTTTCATATTAAATTATAATAAATTTTATTATCTATTTAATAAGTCATAAAATCATTAACTTAGGATACGTATAACACATGCCAATTAAAAACAAATTAGACCCAGCAATAATTATAATTTCTATAGTTTTGTTAGGATCCATTTTTATTTTTGGGGCAGCTGAAGGTACAAACAAAGCCATGTTAAATAACAAAGTTATGACATTCACAAATGGGTCTGGTTTTACAGCTACAACATTAGAAATAATAGACTCGTCTTCAGGAGATATTTCTACAAAAGAATATATTCAAGCTACAACACGATTAATGATTGAAGGGGCTGTAATTGATACTTCTTTAAAAGCATTATCAACAGGAATTGGCGATGGAGAATCTGCAATTAAAACTCACTACAACGGTATTTTTACAGGATCAGTAGTAGCATTTTCATATGCACCGGACCCGTCAACTGGTTGGTTACTCTGCGATGGCTCCGTTTTAACAACAAGTCCTACTGACTACAGCTCATTAATCGCCAAACTGGGAACTGCATGGGGAGCAACTGGGCAACTCCCAGACTTAAGAGGTCGCTATGTATTTGGTACAGCCGTAGGGGTGAGTGGTACTGACAGCTGGAGAATAAATGATGGTCACACAAGTGTAAATGACGTTGGTGCACATGAGCACAATGTAACATCAACGTCTTCGGGAGGTATAAATACAAGTTCTGATAGAATTGACGCCGGTTCCGGGTCTGGATCACATATTCACAATGCGACGGGAATGGTTAATATGACCTCATTTGGAACTTTATTTAGAAAAGATGAGGCTTCTTCTCAATATCGTTCAAGCGGATCAAATTTAAATGCGGACTCATCTCACACCTATGGGTTCGGAGTTGCTACA
Source organism: bacterium (assembly GCA_018698675.1). Classification (GTDB taxonomy): domain Bacteria; phylum Margulisbacteria; class Marinamargulisbacteria; order JABIPA01; family JABIPA01; genus JABIPA01. The sequence continues at coordinate 3,833 of JABIPA010000017.1, forward strand.
ACGGCAACAACTCGAACAGATTCTACAGGGTCTAACCTAAATAACTTAAGTCACACGCATTTTATTCCTCAAGACGAAATAGCGATACCTGCAGGGTCTCTAGGATCTACACCTGCATATTCTTCAGAAACTCGTCCTTTAAACGCTGCCGTTTACTTTTGCATTTATTCGGGAGTTGGCGCTGATGTTGATCCATAAAAATCAATGAATAATGAAAGAAAAAATTACTATGATTAAACAAATATTAAACAAACCACTATTTCAATTAGCATTATTAATGATGTTCTTACCTTTATGTCTTTCTGTTATGGAAAAAACCTGGAAGATTTATGGAGTTGATGCTTATTTTAATAATGAATCATTTGTATTTGATAATGGTTCTGGTTTCATAGAAACAGAAATACAAGAAACAGGATGCGCTGACTCTGCAACAAAAACGTGGATGCTTAAAGCAATACAAAACCTAAAATTAGTTGATGGGACTGATCTAGCAGATATTTCAGGAAGCTCAGCTACATACCTTACAGAAGTTTGGACTGGCGCTATTATGCCTTTTGCCGGCCCAGTTGGTCCTGGATGGCTCATATGTGACGGAAGTGAGTACCCTGTAGGCCCAAATACAAACTGTAAATATAGAACATTATTTTCTAAGTTAGCAAATGGTGCTGATTTCGATGCAGGAGGTGGAACTCCTCTTTGGGGAACTTCAGGTACAACTGGAAGTAGTTATGCCGACTATGAAGGTACTTTAAAAGTACCTGACTTAAGAGGATACTTTTTAAGAGGAAGCGATGCGACCTCATTGGTAAGTAACACAGCTGTCGGTAGAGATTCATCATATACACAACGTCATCTATCTCCAGATTTCAGTGCAAACGATAGTCTTGGAGAAAAACAAAAAACAACAAATCTTGCGACAGGAGATGTTATTCTAAATAGTAACAGCTTCCCAGTAGGTACTTATCAAGGATATACATATGGAAGTCATAGTGAGCATGAACTTGAAATACCCACTATGCCTTTGGGAAACTCAGACGCTATACATAATCATACATATAATCTCACAAACTCCAACAAAACTGGTCCCGTTGGAAGCTGGTCAAATGTATGGGAAGACGATAACTATGTTTATAACAGAGGAAATATTACTACCCTTAACACCCCACTAACATATATATCTGGCGGCACATCCACATTGGGAGTATCAACAACACATACACATACAATTACGCCGGATTTGTCAGTAACGAACAATGTCGAACTAGAAACCCGTCCTAAGAACGCGTCAGTTTATTTCTATATAAAGTATTAAACTATGAAAATAATAAATAAAACTCTTTTAATTACTATCATCTTTAAGCTAATCGTTATAGGTACTTCATTAAATGCTGAGACTAGCGGTGCAGGAACCTTTTCTAATGAAAAACTAGAATTCGTTAATGGATCATCTTTTACAGAAATTGAACAGTCCGGATCTTATTATATTAACGCCAGCACAGATATTGTTCTATCTGACGGAACTACCAAAGTTAGTGAATCGCTTGCCACCTTAGCTCCTTTTTTAGGAGCGATAGTTATGTACGCAAATACGACAACATCTACAATTTCCGGGTTAGATATTGCCAACTTTTCAAATGCTATATACATGAGCGTCATACCATGTGATGGAAGAGAAGTCACTGCAAATTGGTTTCCTGGTTTAAAAGAAATCGTGGGTACAAACTGGGGAACCCCTTTAGATTCTAATCGTTTCGTTGTCCCAGTTCTCGACAATTTTTACTTAAGAGGAGACGAATTATCTGGAGGCACGTTGCCAAATCCAGATCCCGCACGAGACATAAACTATGATACAAGAAATAGTTCTGTAACCTTTGATGGTTCTACAAAATCAGGAGTGGGATCTTACCAAAATTATCAACTTCAAACACATAAACATTCCATGACTGGAACGACCATATCTACGGATGTAAACACGGCTACACATACTCATTCAACAGCCTCTGAAGTTTTCGTTGCAAGTACTGGTTCTGGACAAGCAGGAAGTAACGAAAATCAAAACTGGCCAATTACAGTCTATCCAACGACGACATCTGGAGGGCAAACCATATCCTCAGAAGTAGAAGGAACTGATACATCAGTGCATTCACATAACCTTACTGACTTTCCATCCAGCACGACGATTATTTCAACAGACTCTATTTCTGGAGGCGATGACCCGAAACTACAGTCTTTTGGGCTTACAATGTTTATTTTCGCTGGTCCTTATGACGATGATGCCGTTAACGAAGAATTGGGTTTATAGTCTTTACGTTTAATAGGCATGTTACAGTTCTATAATTCAACATCTAAACTTCCTATAACATGGTTTCAATTTATTTTTGGACTATATTTTTCAATCTATAATTTTAAACATTTATACCTTAACTGGTTACCAGATCTATATACAAAACCAAATTTCCACTCTACATATCCTTTTTTTCCATTTCACCTATCGTTACCTTTGTTTCTACATATACTTCTTTATACAGTACTTATCAGCTGCGGACTTGGCATCGCATTCAATTATCGAGAAAAATTTTGTACTATCGTCGCTTTAAGTATTTCTATTTTTTACTTTGTATCTGATAGGCTTTATTATTCTGATTTTGCATACCTAAGTTTATTATTTCTTTTTTGTATATTGATCATCAATTGGGCTACTCATTCAGGAAACTCGGTTCCTATATGGAAGCTTCTGTTAATAAGGGCTCTATTTTGGACCGTCTCATTTATATCTCTAATTCAATTAATGGGTAATGACTTTTTAGAAACATATGTATGGGTATCCCGAGTTGAAATATTTAAATTCCATTCATTTTTAAGTCAATTATCTAACGTGTCGTTTGCAAAGTTTGGTGTTTATTTCATTATTATTTTATATAGCATTTGCTTAATATTTCTATTAACGAAAAAATTAAAAAAAACAGGACTATTTTTATGGTTTATTCTTCAAATTAGTCTATATATACTTTTTTACAAATTCGAATTACAAGTTTCTCGATCCAACTTTCCAATACTAATGATAATAGGAAGCATCTCATTTATTGAAGAAGAGTGGGCGCTTTCTTTTAAGACTAAGATTCTAAATTGCCTTAAAAGAACAACTACACCAAATAAAAAAGAAATAAAACTAGAAAAGTCTCAACAAGGTTTCAAAACAAAAAAACTAACAACGATTGGATTAATATGCCTTCTTCTATTTATGTCTATCCAAATACTTTTACCGCTAAGAGGTTACATTGTCGGTCATCGCGAAAGAGAATGGACAAATGCTCAGAATATTTTTTCTTGGCGAATGAAATTAAAACAGTTTTATTTCTATGGCCATTTATCTGTAAAAAATCCAGCCACAGGTCTTGTCGAAAATATTAGTATTTATGACTATCATTTGCCATCAGGTTCATTTCGAATGGGTTCTCCATACTCTATACTAAAATTTTCCCAATTTTTAGAAAAAAAATACAATGAAGCAGGGTATCCAAATGTAGAAATTTATGGATTTATTCTAGCCCGATTAAATAATGACACAGTCTATAAACCACTTATTAATTCAACTATTGATTTAACTAAAGTTAAGTATAACTATTTTTCTAAAAACGATTGGATTCTTCCTTATGATTAAATTAAACGATTACGTTACTACAATTAAATCCAAATTAAATACAGACATAAATGGACTTTCATTAGCAATTTTTAGAATCGGATTTGGACTCATTTTAGGAATACAAGAAGGACTAGGAAGTCTTTTATACGATAAATTTTACACAGGATACATTTCCACTCTTTTCCATGCGCCCTACCCTAGTTTAAGCGCTATTACATTACCGTCATCAATTTATACTGCCTATATCCTATATTTTATATTAATCCTTTCATGTTTATTTATAGCGCTAGGGTATCATTTCAAAATATCAAGCTTAGTATTTTTTGTAACATATACTTATTTTTTTCTATTAGATTATAACTTTTATAATAACCACTATTACTTAATTTGTTTATTTGGCCTTTTTCTCTTTCTATCCAATGCTCATCACAAATTTTCAATAGATAGCCGTAAAAAAAATATAGAGTCTCCTAAACACTGGCATTTATTTCTTTTCCAATTTCAAGTGTGCATTATGTATTTTTATGCAGGACTTGCAAAATTAACAAGTATAAACTGGTTAAACGCAGAACCTTTAAAATTATGGGTTAAAAACTTTCCAAAGGACCATCTATTTAACACTCTTTTTTCTAACGAATTTTCTGCTTATATGTTTAGCTATGCTGGATTACTCGTTGATTTATCATTACCATTTTTAATTCTATTCAAAAAAACTAGACATATAGGAATACTTTTAATGATTGGGTTTCATTCAATTAATTATTTTGTACTCTTTTCTCCATTAAATAATAACGTTATTGGGTCTTTTTCCGTTTTAGGGGTTCTAATTGCCATCTTATTTTTTGACGATTCGACTATTGAAAAATATATAAGTAAAATTCTAAATTCATTTTTGTTTAATAAATCAAAAAATATTGAAGTGGAAAAACAATCTATAGTTATCCCAATTTGTTTTTCATTATTTTTCATCATCCAATTTAGCATTCCTTTTCGATATCTATTAATTGATGGTAACTCAAATCCAAGATGGACAGAAATTGGACGAACCTTTTCTTGGATGGACTTCACTACATACAAAAGAAGCACATTGGATATAGAAATAGGAAAATTAAACGTACCTCCTAAAAAAGTTAATATTTCAAATGATCTTACTAAATTTCAACATCATATTGGAGGAATACCTTACTCGACACTTCAGCTTCTCAAAGTAAAAACTAAACAAGCTGAAAGTAGTGGAATAGATAATCCTCTCGGCTATGCAAAAGCAAACGTATCTCTAAACGGGCGAAACCATCGTCCTATAACAAATTCGTTTTTAAATTTAGATAGAACAAATTGGACACCATTTTCTAATCAAATATGGATACGACAATATAGCGATTTATAGACAAAGAAAACATCCACTAATTCAAATAATACGTTTCGTAAATGTCAGGGTAAAAATTATTTAATCGAGTCAAAACAGCAGTCGCATTTTCTCTATCTCCAAAAGACATAAAGATGTTCTCTAAATTCATTATAGATCTAGGATTCGAATCTTCTGCCCAACTAAAAAGTATATTCGGTTTAGGTACAGAAATTAATCGGTGCCCGTATACGGACTTATTTAATAAAACTATTACATCCTTATTAAGATAGCCAATCCCCCACCCTCCTTTACTTAAGGCCCAGTTAATCAAAAACGGATTGGAGTAATCAAATACTGCAACCTTTGCTAAGGAAGCAATCTGAGGCCAGGTAGAGGGCTTAGTATATGAGGGCATATACTCATTCAAAATATATGAAGAAGGATAAGCTTCCGAACGATTATCAATGATAGGCTTAGTGTTCGGGTAATTAGAAAATATTAAAAATGGTGCTAAGTGTGGAGCATTGTATACATGACTAGGATTCAGATCCTTAATATAGTTAACAAATTGAGCGGATTCAGATGATAACCCAACACCATACTTTCTCCTAGTAGGAAAATCTAAGTTCGAACAGTATATAATCAAGACGATAGTCGAAAACAAAAAAGAAACCCACAACCCTTTTTCTACTTTAAACGATTCTAAATGCAGTAAATGTTTAATCTTTACCCTATGCCCTAAAAAAGAACATCCAACATAAGTCATTGATTCACAAAAAAAGGGAAAAATCATAACAATGTATAAACTCGTATTTCTTATGCCCAACAAAACAAATCCAATCGAGAAAATTAACCAGATATTAATCGATAAATTCCTACGTTTTAAATTCAAAACAAACAAAATAGTCGACAAGAAAAAGACGCATAAAAATGAATAATGCCTTGGATTTCCCATAAAAGACTTAAATAATGGAGACATATTATCTGCGCCTGGCATTGAATGATTTAAAAATATTAATAAAGGATAAAAAGCACCCTTAATTCCGTTTGGATTAATTAAACAAATGAAAAAAATTACTGCCAATGAAAAAAAAACGATTCTAAATCGTGAAAATAATGAACCAAATCGAACAGAACCCGTCTTATTTTTCGAGCGCACGTCACCGATATAGCCCATTTCAATAAATACCCATGTATAAAAAATTAGTGGACCTAAGAAAAAATATATATGAGTATTCGTCCAAATAAGTTGAATAAAGGGCAATGTCCAAAAGTACCGAGGGAATCGTAGGCCAACAAAACCGTTATACCAGTCCTGACACGCTTGATTCCAATTCCTTAAAAATTGTCCATATTTATAGTTCTTTCCATGCTCAATATCTACCGTACCTTCTTTGGGCCCTAATTTTTGAATAATTCCCTTTGTTTCCTGACCAAACAAAACCCACATAAACCATGAAACAAAAAGTAACGATATCATTTCAGGACGAATCCCGGCTCTAGAGGTCAATAAAATGGCAGAAACAGGCACCAATGAAAAAACAATCTTTTTTGAACCCGATCTATAAATCGCCGTTTTTATCGATAGATAACACGATAATGTGATTACAATTGCTTTAAAAACAACTAACCCAGGAATATCAAAAATAGAATAGACCGAAAATAAAATTACTCCAAAAAACCAATGGTGATTTACAAAAGGAAAATCGAAATGAAACATTGAATACACATTTCTGTACAAAACAGAAATGTTTCCCTGAACAAGCTGCCTTCCGTTCTCCAAATGCCTTCCCAAATCAAGGTTATCAGATACCATATTCACTTCAAGAAGCTGAGAATAAAACAACCAAACTAACGAAAAAGATGCGCCGACGTAAAGAAAAAATAAAAAGGGATCCTTTTTAATAAAATTGAGGCAAAACAATAGAAATGACTTAAATAATTCAAACATAGAAATAAGATAACTCAATAGAAAAATCCCATAAAAAAATAAAACCTACCTAACAACCAAACCAACTATGGAAAAGTATATATTTTTCCAGATAAAAAGCATAAACTTTCACACCAATATGACAATCACGTCTATTTGTGAATACAAACCATGAAAATATAAATACTAATCCAAAGCATCTATTTAAAACGTGCTATATCAAATTTCTCACAAATTGAAGACCCATTTAATATACTGTCCGAACATTGTTTCGCCAATAGAGGTGCGTATAAGGAGCCTTTTGAAGCCAACCCGTTAAACGTCCAAATGTTCGAGAATTTAGGGTGAGGCCCCATAACAGGTTTTGCGTCTTTCAATGTCGGTCTTACACCAGATTTAATAGAATCGACATCTATATCTAACAAATATTCTGTTTTAATAGATTCCCCTCTTATCCCTTTCTCAATTACATCATTGGCCCATTTCTTATAAATAAAATCTACGCCTTCGGTGCATATATTCGGGCCATCTTTTTTTAAATCACCAAGAGAAGAAATCGGAATGTAATTTGATCCAAAGATCCATTCATTTTCGCCACTCGGAACTAGCCATTGATTAAAAAAATGAATGTGCTCTCGAGATAGTCCAGGATCATTTTTAAACCTAAATTTCATTAACTCACCAAATGTACAAAACCAAGGAAGCCAAGAAAAAAAAGGGTTTGATACAGACTGCCATCCGTCGCAAAAAACCAATTTAGATTTCCCGATACTAGAATATCCATCCCTTCCCAAGTCATTCAAAAGCCCCGATAATTCCTTCTCGGACACTTTTTTAGACTCAATTTGATCAGACTCTTCAAAGTATATTCTCAACTTTTTTAAGAGTAATGATACATTCAATAAGGAACTAGACCCCGTTTCCAAACTTAAATAAGACGATTCAAATGTGTCCCTTAATTTAAAATCATCAATACTACGTTCCTTATTAACTAAAAATGGAGAGACCTTTTTAACCTGTTTATTATTTAATGGAGTAAAAATATATCGTTTAGAAAAAATAGGATTGAAAAATGAACAGTCGAGTAAAAGCTCTAATTCGCGATAAAGTTGAGAGGCATAAGAAAAAGCATTATCAAAATCAAAAACGGAGCGAAGTCTAGATCCGAACAAAGGGTCTATTAGACCAGCAGAAACAATGGAACTTGATTTTTCATGAGAAGAATCAAATATGAGTACTTTTGCTCCCATCTTTTTTAAATGAAAGGCAAGCATCGATCCAGCTAATCCTTGACCGATGACTATAACATCAAACTGTCCAGAAAACAGTTCCTTCATAATCTATCGTGGTTTTTGAGCAGACGCTCTAAAAATGATTTGAATAGGAATACCTTCAAAATGTTTATAAAACGTTCGAAACTGCTTTTCGATAAACCGTTCATAATTTGGAGGAATGTCGTCACCTTGATTCATAAAAAAGACAAATGTCGGTGGTGCAACACTTACTTGAGTCGCATACTTAACTTTCACTTTTTTACCCCGTTTTGTTGGAGGAGGATTCCGTTTAATAACATGTTCAATAAAGTCATTAAGTTCAGGAGTAGAAATACGAATTAAACTATTTTGAACAATTTTTGGAATTAAACCAAACATTTTTTTAATATTTCTATCTGTTTTCACTGCTCCAAAAATCTTTGGATAGTCTTTCAACTGAGGCATTAATTCTTCCATTTTTTGAATAAAATGGTCAGGTTCAAAAACAAATGGTTTAAAACCTAAGGCATCATACTCTTTGTTTTCAAAAACCTCTTCATAGTCTTCTTCAACAACTAATTCTGCACCTTCAGTTTTAGAACCTTTTATCGATTCCTTATTATTCCCTTTTTTGTGCCGAGAATCTCGTTTAGACATTTTTTTAGGCGTTTTATTTTTTTGCGTAAGTAATGACTCAACATCTACACCAGAACGTTCTGCCATCAATTTTAAATCTTCAGCTTTTTCAACTTCAAGTCGATTAAACTCAGCAATTTCATCATCAAATAAATCTATTTTGTTAATAAATAAAATTAAATTTTTCTTAGCATCTAATACCATTTGAATGATTCGTTTATCTTGTTCCGCCATCATTAAATTTGCATCCATCATGACAATAACAATATCCGAACGACCAATACTCTTTTTAGTTCGCACTACGGAATAAAACTCTACACCTTGTGCATTTTTAGCTTTTTTTCTTATTCCAGCTGTATCAATAATTTTATATGTTTTTCCATGATGCTTAAATTCAACTTCAACAGAATCTCGTGTAGTTCCGGCCACGTCATCAACAATAACGCGCTCATCTTCAATAACAGCATTTAACAAGGACGATTTTCCTACATTAGGACGTCCAACAAACGATACCTTAAAATTATCAGGTTCTCTGTAATGAACATCTCTATCAAAATCTTCTGTACACCAATCCAATAAATCACCAATACCGATTCCATGTAACGAAGAAACTCCTAAAGGCTCCCCTAATCCAAGTGCATAAAACTCACTTAAATTATGTAACATATCTGGATTGTCTACCTTATTAACAACAACTTTCACTTTATCTTTATGAACCCATAAAAGTTTAGCAATCGTCTTATCGATAACATGAAACCCAACTTTAAAGTCGGTAAGAAATATAATTTTAGTCGCTTGTTCAACATATGAACCAATTAAAGATTCAATTTTCGACTGCAAATAAATATTCTCAGAATCCTCTAAAAGTATCCCTCCACTATCTACTAAAAAAAACGGCTTCCCATTCCAGTCAGTTAAATATTCTAAACAATCCCTAGTAACACCAGGCATATCAAGAGTGATTAGCTCTTTTTTTCCAATAATTTTATTAATTAATGTTGATTTCCCAACATTAGGTCGGCCTAAAACTAGAACCTTAGCTAAATTTTTCATAAGGCTCATATTCTACCAGATTACCTACAGTCTTACATCACACTTATTAAAATAAATTCACAAATAAAAGTGACACCCTCGTAAAAAATATAAAACATCGCATTTTTATAATCAAACCACACCAAAATATATGTCAAATTATGTTTAAATTCCTCATAAAAAGGGAATAGATATATTAAAAAATAAGATAAAAATTAAAATAATAAAAACTATTATGACAACACAACTTAAAACGAAATCATTAGATATAAGAAATTTACAAAAGGTAACGAGGGACCGCCCGGAGCTTTCTGCCGCATATGCACCTAATACTCCATTAAACAAAAAAAAAGAATATCAAACCGAATTTAAGGAAGCTATAGGTAGGCTCTTAAAACATCCAATGAAAATCATGTATATCATCGGTCATCCAAAAAACCCTGCTGCCTCCTCATTATTTTATATTCAAATAAGTAAAAATAGAATCATAATTGGTGGTAAAAAAAACAATCTCCCGGATAAAATTACCTACTATTTGGACAATCATAGTTTGGAAAAAATGGGCCGACCAATTTCAGACGATAAAATTCCACTTTTTATTAAAAAATTAAACAAATGCCTTTCATACCCAAACGTAACTATGTTTGCAGGAGATAGAGAATGAGTGTAACTAACCTCCCCCAACAAGGTGTTCGTTCGTCCACCGCAATAAAATCACCACCAAAAGGAATAGAACAAAAACAAGCAAGTTCAGTATCTTCCGAAGCAAAATTAACATCCGAATTAGGCGGAATCGGTAAACCCGAAACAGGAGTTGAATATCGCCCCGTCGACTTTAAAAGTGCCGAAGGAAAAAGTTTTCATAAAGGGCTATCAAATGCGATTACAAATTTATCAAACAAATCAAAACCTGAAAGTACTGAGGCTGCGGCTCCAAAAAGCGTACTTAAACAAGCCGGTGGCGTCGTTAAAAGTGGAATGAGTAAAGTATCTAAAGGAATCGATAAGTTCACGTCAGGGCCGGTTGGTACTACGATTGCAAAAACGTCTCATACCGGAGCTTTTACCATTAAAGGAGCTATAGGCGTCTTAGCTCAAGCAGGAGTCTCTGTGGCTGCTGCCCCACTAGTTGCTGCGGCATGTATTGGAGTATTAGGTGGAATCATGGTAAAAGGTGGATTAAACGCAATAAAAGCTGCTACCGCCGATATTAATAAAGATATTAATACCGTAAAAAAAGATACCATGAACCAAATCATGGAGAACAATTTCAATATATCTACCGGTGACGGAAAGTCAATTCCTTTATTTTCGATGGAGGAAAACAGCGCTATATCTGACAATTTTATGTCAAATTTAAAAGAAAAAGGAATTCTTGGCGAAGGTGGTGTTCTAAACAAAGATGGTGCTTCGGTGAAAGGGAAATCTCAATCAGAAATAAAAGCACTAATTACAGAATGTATGACAGATACATTAAATACAGCAATTGGAGATAACGCAGAGGTCCATGCCGACATGATTGAACATATGTCAGAACAAATAGCAGTAGATACAATGTTAGATCTGGGTTGGGTTGAAGCACCTAAAGACGATCTAGGAGGACAAGTCCTGATTGACGTAATGAAATCAGCAAACCTTCTTTCTAAAAGTACAGGTAGAATTAATTCAAACAGCGCAGATAACGTCAAAACAGCGATAACGAAAGTTTTAAAAGAATGTGAAAGCGATGGAACACTGTCAGATAAACTTGATTCTTTAGGAATTCCAGAAGGAAACGCAGACGATGCATCACATGTACTTCTCCACAGGATGGGATTTATGGATTCTTCAGCATTAGCAGGCGCTGCCAAAAACTTAGACGGCGTATCACCTTCAAAACTTGACGACAAATTAAAACAAAAAGGAATTGTTTCTCAAGAAGGAACTCTAATGAAAGTCCCTTCCGAAGAAGAGCTTTGTGACATGTTTATTAGCTTAAACAATCCCTCAGCTTCCCCCTCTGAAAAAGAAGACATGATGAAAGATATACTCACTGATGTAACGGTAACTCTAAATAAAACGCCCTTTGAAAAATTTAAAACTGAGATAACAACAAACGTTTTACCAAATAAAAAATCATTAACAATGAAAAAAAATAAAGCGAGTACGGCAAACAAAGTAGCGATTGCAAATGGAGCAGGAACGTTAGGAGCAGGAGCTTTATTTTCTAGTGCAAGTGTTATTAGTGCACTTACTACAATCGGAACATTTACAGGGACCGCATTAGTCGGAGCAGGGACATTAGCTGCAGGACCTTTTGTTGCAATGGGTGCCGCAACTGTGGGTGGTGCTTGCGCTACTTATGGAGCTGTCAAAAATTGTAAAGCCGGGTATGTTTTAAAAGCCCAAGTAAAGGCGCTTGACAAACAAATGACTGCTATCGGCGATGAAATAAAGCAATTAGACGTAGAAATAAAAGATCTTACAAATAATATTTCAGAACTTAAAGCCGAATTGGACCAATTAAATGCACAAGGGGGTAAACTTAAAGACAAAGAATTAAGTTTAAAAACGATGGCATTAGAGAAAAAAATTAGCGCAAGTGAATTGAAACTATCAACAAAAAAAATTGTTACGGCCAAAACAAAAATCAAATTAAAAAAAACGACCCTCAATAAAAAAATAACTACCATGAAAAAAGAACTCGCTTTCAAGCAAAGTAGAAAACTCGCTGCATTTGCGACAGCATCTGCCCTTGCCGTTACAGCAGGCGTAATTACAATGACAGCGGCAGCTGCGGCATCTGCGGCTACCGGAGGATTAGCTGTTCCCGTTATAATGTTAGCGGCGGCGGCTTTTACCGGAGGAGGTGTGATCTCACACACGCAAGAGGGAAAACACCAGGACGGAATAAAAAAAGAAGATTCAAGTATGAAAACCCTAATGAGAGCAACAAAATTTGGAGACCAAATAAAGTCATTAGAAAATGAATTTAAAAATGGTGACATAAGCGAAGAAAATTTTGAGTTAACATTGAAATCCGTCTCTGAAAATATGGATTCAATCGAAAATGCCATTTCTCAAACCTCTTATGAATCAGAAACATATGGATTAATAAAAGAAGCATTTTCAGAAGCCAGTGATATGATTCACGACGCAGCAACTACCCATGGTATAGAGGTTACAGATTTCAAATTATCAGAAAGCCAATCACCTCTTATAGACAGCGGAATATCAACAATTCTTGGAGAAAATAGTGAGGCTGGAGGCATTGAGGTTCAGCTTGATACACGCAATACATTAGTAGACGTCCAATAAAAACAAACTAAAACGTAAAAATACCCCGATTCTAAAAAAACCGAATTCTTTATTCTCCTCAAATTTGATTGACATGCGATGCTAAAATGAAAGAATGAGTCAAAATTCAACAATAAAATTATTGTCCTCAAATTCAGGTTTTGAACAAGCCATACATATTCAAGAAGTTGTCTGGGAAAAAAAACCGTATCAATTCCATATTCAGTATTAAAGGCAGGTATCAAAATATGAAAATAGGACAATCATTAAAAACATTTCAAAAAACCTTCTCTGCACAAAATTCCAACATTCCTTTTAACGACAATTAACAATTATTTCATTTTATAAGAATATATAAAAAAATATAGCGGCCTATATATTAAATTAAGTTAACTCTCTTTTGGTAAAAGAGAATAAAACTATAAATAAAGCATTAAATATTAAAACAAATATAATTCTGGAGAAAAATCATGATAAATATCAAAAAAATAATTTTAAGAGAAATAAACATGAAATTGGTAGAACCATTCGAAACATCATCAGGAAGTGTTGATAACAAACGCATATTACTCGTAGAAATGAAAACAAATACTTACTCTGCATGGTCAGAATGTGTAGCCCAACAAATTCCAGACTACTCTCCAGAAACAATAGATACATGTTGGCTAATGATAGAAAAATTTTTAGCTCCAAAACTTTTAAACAACTCAATAGACCACCCAAAAGACGTATTTAATCGTTTAGAAAAAAATATCAGGGGCAATTTAATGGCCAAAGCGGCCGTCGAAATGGGTACTTGGGGTCTTTACGCAAATATGACAAACCAATCCCTTAGTAGCTTAATAAAAGGGACTAGGAAACAAGTGGAAACAGGCGTTTCGATTGGAATCCAAAAAGATCCAGAAACCCTTCTTAAAAAAGTAGATGAATCTGTAAAACTTGGATATGGCAAAATAAAAATTAAAATCCAACCAGGAAATGATTTTCCATTCATCGACATAGTAAGAAAAAAATACCCAAAGATAAAACTTATGGTAGACGCGAATAACGCATACAACCTTTCTGACGACTTTTCAAAGTTTGATGGTTACAATTTAATTATGTTAGAACAACCTCTAGCCTGGGACGATGTCTATCAACATGCCCAACTACAAAAAAAATTAAAAACTCCCGTTTGTCTCGACGAGTCCATAACTTCTTTAGCAAAAGCAAAAGAAATGATAGCTCTTAAATCAGGACAAATAATTAATATTAAGCCAGGTCGAGTAGGCGGGTTTACTCCGTCAATTGATATTCATAATATATGCCAAGAAAATAATATCCCTGTTTGGTGTGGAGGAATGTTAGAAACAGGTATAGGAAGAGCGTATAATATTGCATTAGCAAGTTTACCTAACTTTTCAATCCCAGGAGATTTATCGCCAAGTGCAAGATATTGGAAAAAAGATATAGTGACGCCTGAATGGACCATGTCAGATGATGGGTTAATGACGGTCCCTAATAAATCAGGTTTAGGAGTCGAGGTAGATGAAGAAAAAATAGAATCTATTACAATTAAAAAGTTAGAATTAAGTTAACAAAAAGGACACCTTTACATACACAATTATTAGCCAATCCTGTCATGGAGATCGTCCTCAAGAAGGAAATAATTAGATTAAAAAGAACCGCACAAAGAATTATACTTATCAAAAATTCAATTTTAAGGATAAACTAAATTTAAGTTGAAGGAGCTTTTATGAAAAAATTAATTTGTATTGTCGTTTTCTTAATGTCACTAACTCAAACAGCGCTAAGCCAACGATCTTTTTCGAATTACCATGTTAAAGTTTCTGTTCACGAAAACTTATTAAATGAACTCTTTCAAACAATAAACCCCATCAATGGAAAAGGTGAAATTCATGGAGCCTTCGTAAAAGATAAATATAAATGGGCAGTCACATCTACCACCGTTCACATAAAAAAAGGAATGACAGTAGTTAAAGTAGATATTGACCTAAAAGTTGGAGACAAAACATCAAAAACAACTGCCTTTGGAAAACTCAAAATATCTTATGATAAAGATAAGAATCAAATAAAATTTAACGTAGAAAAAATTTCTTTCGAAATCTATGCCGATGTTTTCAATAATGACGTGCTTTTAACCACCGTTGATTTAACATCTGTATATCAACCCGAGTTTTATCTACCCGGACCATCTAAGTTGGACCAAGTCATCAGTATACCAATACCAAATGGAGAAGATATCTCGGTAAAAGCAAAACCATCTTCTTATCAAATAAAAATATTGGATAAAAGGGTTGATGTTCTTGCTACATATAAATTTGAAAAAGTAATTAAACTAAAGCCCTCAAAACTTAGTATTGACGATAAAACATCAAATAATTAAAATTTAAGTACATATGGACACCCTTTCGTCATCATATTTATGGATTCTTAATAGCCAATTCTTTGGCTTTTTCTTCTACTTAGTCGGGCTTGTTGCTTCCGTATCTTTTTTAATTAAACGATTAAAAAAATCCTCTATTAAAAATACGGCCCTAAAAGTCATAACTAAGGGATTAATTATATCATTCATTTTATTTCTTATAAGTTTTTCTCTCTGGTTTATTTTAATAAACATTCAAATGATTGGTTCTAGCTCAGTCCCAACTTAACACAAACCAAAAATATCCCAATAACTGAACCTACCTGAAAAAAAAGACGTCCCTTTTTGTAACGAATCATACTTACCCATGTAGACTCCATTGCCCTTAAAATATATTGAGTGTTACTTTTTATTAAACGCGAAGGGCGAGTTGGCTCATTAACGGTGATATCGATATTATCAAATTTAAAATTCAAATATGTTCCTAAAATATTCATCTCAATCGTATATGTATAAGTTGTATAAAAAACCAATTGTGAAGCTACTTTCCTAGACATAGCCCTGAACCCGCAAGGATAATCTTTTATGGTAGAGCCCACTACCCTATTCAAAAAAAAAGTACCAAAAATTTGTAAGAACTTTTTTTTAGAAGAAAACCAAGGCATATTCGTAATCGGTCGACTACCAATTGAAACATCAGCCGAACCGGTTATAAGAGGGTCTAAAATCAAGGGAATTTCTTCGGGTTTATACTGACCATCTCCATCTAAGTTAATAATAATATCAGCACCCTCTTTTAAGGCCCATGACACACCAGAGAAAAATGTTTTTGCCAATCCCAAACGTTTTTCATGCTTAATGATTTTATCAACGTAAGGTTCTGCATATTTACAGGTATTATCGGTACTACCGTCATCTATAAGAATAATTTTTACATCGTCAATTTTTGAATATGTTTTAGATATTTTTGTAAGTACGGATACAATATCTTGTTCTTCATTATAAGCAGGTATTTGGATAACTAATTTCAACGGATCTATAATCGGCCTTGTTCAAAGGATGAATCTACTACCGAATAGTCCGAATAACCCAATCTGCATAAAGGATTGAATTTTGACCAAGAAATTCTTTCTCCTTCAAGAATTGAATCGTCTATATGAACATACTCAATTTCCCCAAAAAGAAAATTTTGAGCCCCGATTTCTATATGTTTATAATACCGAGCAAATAAACTAATAGGTTGATTCTCCAAAACAACATAGTTTTCATGTCCATCAAACGTTAATCCATTTTTAGCCTTATCTAAATTCAAATTTAATTCTGAGACCTCCGAAACGTTCCTATCAAAAGGTTTTGAAGATCCAACCATTGGCAGCAAATCATTCTTGCCTGGGATATGAATTGTAAAATGTGTCCGATTCAAAATATTTTCAAAGGTATCTTTAGGAGTACCATCTCTTTTTGAACCAATCGATATCGAAATAACTGGAGGTTCGCTCGATACACCATTAAAAAAGGAAAAAGGGGCCAAATTATGCGTTCCATTTTCATTTTCCGAAAGAACCCAAGCTATAGGTCTTGGAATGATAACTTGAGTCATTAGATTATAAATGGACGCTTTAGGCAATTTTTTAATATCAAAATTCACAATAATTAGTTTAACTTAGACGCTAAAGTGCATCAATATATTTTGAATCAAACAATCTATTTAAACCCAACATTTAACAGGTTTCCATTCGGTAAATTTAGGGAAATAATTATTTATGAGACATTATAATAAGAAACTTAACCAGTGCTTAATAAATTAGCCCTTGCAAAGTCATTTTCAAGCACCTATAATTTCTGAAAATAATAAACCATTCCTCGGTAGCTCAATGGCAGAGCAAACGGCTGTTAACCGTTAGGTTGTTGGTTCGATCCCGACCCGAGGAGCCAAATATTTAATGAAACTTTCAATTATTGTTCCCTGTTATAATGAAGCCTCCACAATCAAATTAATTTTAAAACAAATTAAAGACGAACCCTTATCCCTTGAAAAAGAAATAATTGTTATTGACGATGGTTCCACAGATGGAACAAAAGAAATTCTAGAAAATCAAAAAGAAATCACGTACATCGATTTAAAACAAAATAAAGGTAAAGGCTTTGCATTAAGAACCGGGTTTCAAGCCGCCACAGGTGATATTATAATTATTCAAGATGCAGACCTCGAATATAGTCCCAAAGATTACCATAAGTTATTAGACCCGATTTTAAACAAAGGCGCTGATGTCGTTTACGGCTCAAGGTTTTTAACTAGCGAACCACATAGAGTTTTATATTTTTGGCACTATGTAGCAAATAAATCATTAACCTATTTATCAAATATGCTAACCAATATTAATCTATCGGACATGGAAACATGTTATAAGGTATTTAAAGCTCCAATAATAAAAAATATAAAACTGAACCAAAATAGATTCGGTTTCGAACCCGAAATAACTGCAAAAATATCAAAAAAGAAATTGTCTATCTATGAAGTGGGAATAAGTTACAACGGACGCACTTACGAAGATGGAAAAAAAATAACCTGGAAAGATGGAGTAGTCGCATTATATTGTATCATTCGTTATAATATTTTTTAGAAATAATAAAGGAAATACTATGTGGAAACTTTTTTTTGGACTTTTATTAATACCTTCTCTAGTTTTTAGTCTTCATAGGATAGACGAAAACAAACTAAAAACACTTCCCGAAAAAGATCAAGAAGAAATCAATCTCATTATAAACACTTATAAAAAAAGACAAGAAACAAGTGGTGTCCGACTAAGAACATTAAGACAACTATTGGATGAAGAACTTTATAAAGAAACAGTAGACTACATAGAAATTAGTAACTTAGGAAAAAAATTAATGAATGTATATAGGCTTAGAGTAGACAATAAAGTGGATTCCGTAAAAAAATTACGAAAAATACTAGATCCTGTTCAATTCATAGACGTAAATACAAGTCCTGTCCCTAAACAGAAAAAACAAACAATTAAGCGAAAAACTCTTTTTGGACTATAACCACAAATAATATTTTTGTAATCTATTCGACCATTTGAAAACTTATATACTTGTCACACATTCATCAAGATGTTGCCAAATGCTTAAGGTATGAAATTTCTCACGAAAGGCACATATATTTATAGGTAACTGAAGAGAAAATTTTATAGATTAGGTATTTCGTGACATCGCCAAAGCAAAGCCCCTCTATTTATAACGCATGTTAAAGTCCAACAACCTCAACCCAGCCTTATTTTTTCTTTGTTCATGAGACACATCCTCTGCCCCAAAACCAAGTTTACAAACGTTATATATAATTTTAGAAGGCATTACGAAATCGTCGGAATGCAAAACAAATAAGATATCATCATTAAACGATGATTGAAGAACACCATCTATTGAGTCAACTTTATCCAGAATTTTTTTTGGACAATCTTTACAGTCCAAACCAGTAACTTTAAGGTAAAGACCTTCTACTCGCCTATCACTATTCATCTTAAAAAGAAAAAAAACTATCGCAACCGTCAATGCCATAATAACGGCCCCGCTTATAAACATTTTTTTTGACATTCTACACCTCAGTTGTTTACGTAATGAAATATAAGTGATATACAAAAACCTTACCTATATGATTTGGAATCTTATTAAACTATATTTTACACCTATTTCACTATTTTTCTTAGCCTTTGGGATATTTTTCCAAAGGTCTCATTTACTATTACCTATATTACTCACAGTTATCGCTATTGCAGCCTTATCTTTTTATTTAAAAAAGATAAAAGTTAACGAACTATTGATAATTTTATTTTTCACATTTTGTTATATGTACTCACCTTTATATAAGCAAATCAAACTCTATAAAACTCCATGCCCATGCTCTGTTCATAAAACGTTAAGAATAAATAACTATCCTTACATAAAAAATAAAAGATGGATTTTCGAATCAGAATGCACATCTTGTAAATTAAACTATCAAACAAGCATAAACATTTATCTTGTTTCCGTTCCTTTACACTATTCTGATCTAATTAACGGAAAAGTTAAGGAAAGACCCTCCCTTCAAATTAGAAACCCAGGTGGGTTCAATTATGGTACATATTTAAAAAGAAAAGGCTTATCTGGACAACTTCAAATAACACGTATCAAATCAATAAAAAAACTTTATCAATCTCCCTACAAAAACAATATTATTTACAAAATAAAATCTCAAATATTTAAGTTAAAACAAAAAATACTTTCTTTTCATTCAAAATATCTACCAAACCCTCTAGACGATCTTTTTTCTGGTCTCATATTTGGAGATCAGGGAACCGTTTTACCACAAAAGTTGAAAGACGACATAAAAACGCTAGGATTGACCCATTTAATGGTAGTTTCAGGATCTCAAGTCGCATTAATTTCTGGAATACTCGCCCTTTTTTTAGACTACCTAAGAATAAAAAAAGTGAAAAAAGGAATTATAATCACAATTTCAAATATTTGCTTTTACATCTTAACAGGCGGCGGACCATCCATATTTAGAGCTGTTCTTATGAATATAATGATGATCTTCATGAAAGAATACGGAAAAAAAACAACGGCCCTCCATTCTCTAAGTTTCGTTGCACTAATTATGTTATTAATTGACCCGCAAAATCTAACAAGCGTGAGTTGCCAATTAAGTTTTGCGGCCACATCTTCTTTAATATACGGAGTTCCTTTTGTAGAAAAATCACTTTTAAAAAAAGTAACTCCTTTCTTAAAAAAACCACTAGCCCTTGCACTAGCTCCCTTCATTTATACAAGCCCCATATTGTGGGCAAATACCCAAACCCTTTCATTCGTATCTATATTCAGCAATTTACTACTTGTCGGAATGATTGAGTGGCTAGTCATTATCGGATTCATATCAACCCTTTTAGGGGTCATCTATTCGCCCCTAGGTTATTTGGGTATAAAAGCGTGTTATTTCATACTTGTTCTTTTTTTAAAACTAATCGATCTATTATTAAAAATACCAATTTCCATGCTTTATCTTATAAAACTTCCTCAATTATTAGGGCTTTTTTTCGCTTTAGGCATTGGAGTAGTTTGCTCTAAATTTGAGAAAAATAAAGAAACGAAAAGACAAATCATAAAATACACCTTATTAACGGTACCTTGTCTTCTATTTATTTTTTACTTTAATAAAACACTGCCTAACAAATATTTAAAAATTACTTATTTTGACGTTAATCAGGGAGATTCATGCCTTATTGAAACGCCAAAAGGAAAAACAATATTAATTGATGCTGGAAAATCTGATAGAAAGAATCCAGCATTAAATATGGGTAAAAAAATAATCGGCCCATCACTAATATCCAAAGGAATCAATAAATTAGATATGGTCATCATTACTCATTACGATAACGACCATGTAGGAGGTCTGCCATTTATTATCGACAATTTTTCAGTTTCAACATTAATCGACAATGGAAGGTTCCATATAAATAAATACAAGTTTCCAGACAAATTCGAAAAAAAGCTCAAATCGAAAAATATAAGTATAAAACAAAGTAAAACAGGAACGATGGATATAGAAAAAGACATATTCTTAGATTTTTTTTCCATATTCAGTAAAAAAGAAACGAACTCAATGTCCGAAAACAATGCTTCAGTAATATTTAAGCTGAAATTCAAATCGTTTACTGCTCTATTTACAGGAGATCTCGAAGAAACTGGAGAAAAAAAACTAGTAAAACAATTTAAAAGCAACTTACAATCGGACATATATAAATGCGGGCATCATGGAAGTAAAACGAGTTCTAGCTCAAATCTATTAAATGCAGTACGTCCTCGACTTTCAATAATAAGCGCCGGACAAAAAAACAGATATGGACATCCATCAAAATCCGTTCTCGACACACTAAAAACATTTAATTCACTTATTATATCCACTAAAGTAAATGGCGCAGTAGAAGTCTTAACAGATGGTCACGACTACTACGTTAAACCGTTTATTGGTGAATGGACACCTAATCTGTTATGATTTCAATCACATTATGAAGCAAGATCTCCTAAAAATTAGCGACAAAACATTTAATTCACGATTAATACTTGGAACAGGTAAATTTTCATCTGCTCAAGTAATGAAAAATGCAATTGAATCATCCGGGACCGAAATGGTTACAGTTGCTATGCGTAGAGTTGACGTAACTGATAGCCAAGACGATTTCATCGAATCAATTGATAGAAGTAAAATCAGCTTTCTTCCAAATACTTCGGGTGCAAGAACTGCCGAAGAAGCAATCAAGCTAGCTAAAATAGCAAAAATTTCAGGGCTTTCGTCATGGATTAAACTAGAAATAACACCTGAGCCCAATTATCTATTACCGGACCCTATAGAAACATTAAAAGCGGCACAACAATTAGTTAAGGATGGGTTTACAGTTCTTCCTTATATCAATGCAGACCCAATTTTAGCCAAACATTTAGAAGAAGTAGGATGTGCTGCCGTAATGCCACTTGCATCTCCTATCGGAAGCAATCAAGGTATCCGAGTTAAAGAGCTCATTCAAATAATAATCGAACAATCTAGCGTTCCAGTAATTGTAGACGCAGGACTTGGTCGTCCGTCTCATGCTGCTGAAGCCTTAGAATTGGGTGCTGATGCTGTAATCGTAAATACAGCAATCGCAACTGCAAACGACCCTATATTAAATGCTTCTGCATTCAACATGGCCGTTAAAGCGGGACGTGATGCTTACTTATCTGGACTCCCATCTGAAATTAAACAAGCAAGTGCCTCCTCACCTTTTACTAGCTTTTTAAACTAATTTATTAACAAAATGAACACGCCTTTCAGTATAAATAACGATGACATCGTATCAACCGCTTTAAAATCAAAATCAATCACTAGTGACCAAGTAAAACAAATCCTATCAAAAGAATCTTTCTCTTTGCAGGATCTTCCTATACTGCTATCTCCCGCTGCTGCTGAGCATATTGAAACAATAGCAGCTCTTGCCAATACTCTATCTAAAAAAAGATTTGGAAATACCATCCAACTTTTTGTTCCTATGTACCTATCAAACCTTTGTTACAATAAATGTACATATTGTGACTTTAGTATAGATAATAAAGTAAAACGGATTGTTTTATCTGACGAAAAAATCGTTGAAGAAGCAAAATTATTATCTAAAAAAGGATTTAAACATATTCTTCTATTAACTGGTGAAGCAGAACCAACGGTTGGTCCTGCTTACATCTCTAACGCAATAAAACTTATGTCCCCGTACTTTTCATCCGTTGGAATAGAAGTTCAACCGCTAACAAAAGAAGGCTATCAGCAAGTATTTGAGGCCGGATGTGATAGCATTACGCTTTATCAAGAAACCTATCATGAAGAAGCCTACAAAAAGTTTCACGTAAGCGGTAAAAAAAAGCATTATGCAAAACGATTAGAAGCTGCCGAAATTTCTGCATCCGTAGGGTTTCACAAAATGCAAATTGGTGCGTTACTAGGTTTATATGATTGGCATTATGAAGCGTTTAGCCTCGCTCAACATTTAAGCTTCATGAAAAAAAAGTATTGGAAAACTAAATTTGGAATTTCTTTTAACAGAATTAAAGATATTTCATCTGGTTTCAAACCGGACTACCCTCTTTCAGATATGGAACTGGTTCAATTAATCACAAGTTTCAGACTTGTATTTCCAGATGTTGGAATATCTATGTCCACAAGGGAACCCGCTTCATTAAGAACAAATCTAATTCCTCTTGGAATCACTCAAATGTCTGCCGAATCTAAAACATCTCCAGGAGGATATTCTGGAGAATCCGAATTAGAACAATTCTCAATATCCGACGAAAGCTCAATATCTGCTGTTATCCAGTCTATTAAAAGCAAAGGTTACGACCCAGTTTTTAAAGATTGGGATCTTTGTATGACTTAACTCTAAATCCAAAAACTGATTTAATACTTCTTTAAAAGAAACACTGGCTTTTAAGCAAGAGTCATAGCAAATTTTTCCACTATCGTCCTACTCTTCTCTTGTAATACATAACACGTACTTCGTCCTGATCCTTTAGATTGCAATAAAGATTTAGATACGAGATCAACAAGTTCAATATGAGCCGTTTTATGGGAAACACTCAACAAGTGTCTGTACTCTTTGTTACGAATAGAACCATTTTCCAAAACAAAAGATATCGCTTTAGATTGTCGATTGTTCAATGCATTTTCAAATTCCAAAAACTGACCTTCTTCAGAAATATCCTCAGAATTAGACAGTTCTTCGGTTGTTACCAATCCTAAACTATCTTCAAACCCTGTATTTTCTTGGTTCACTCCAAACCCTGAAACTCCTGATTTAGGTGAATCAACTGAGTTATCCGGTTTTTCTTGTGCTGGAATAACATGTTGTGAAAGAGGACTATTTTTTGTCTCATTAATGGTCTGTTTATTAAACAAAGACTCTAACCCACTCTTATTTTCTAACGACGATTGAGATACAGAATCAGGTTCTTTTTTCTTAGCAGGCGCCGCCATTTTATAATTAATCTTAACAAAACTATCTTGTACCTTCTCTTTGATTGAACTAGGAGTCGGTTCAGAATTAGATATTGAAGACATTTTTTCCTGAGGAGAATTATCTGTATCTTCTTCAACATTTTCATTAACAATGTCACTAGTATTAGAAGGTATATTTTTTACAATCTCATTCGCGTTATTTATTGAATCCGAAGACATTTCCTCTATATTAGTCACTATATCCTTTTTAATAAGGCTCTCAGAAACTACAGGGTCGGTTTCTATTCTGTTTATTTGATGGTCTCCGGCGGTTTTCCCATTCTTCAACTCATTATTAAACGAATCCGATATAACAGGCTGAGAAGCTTCCTCTAAAAGATCCGCAGATCTCCAAGCAGACTCCCCTACATTAGTAGCTTTTTTCCGAGAAAACTCTCGTGCATCAACATATTCTGACTGGTTTGGTGTAACAACCGACGTTGATTCAACAGGTGTTAAATTACTATCTGTTTCGGAAATATTATTATGAGTTTTTTCAGAACTTGAGTCAGATACAGGTTGTTTATGATTTTGAAGATTAGGCTGAGGTAGAATAGCTCGTTCTTTTTTTTGAGTTGGAAGCTGTTCTTCGCTAAACAAAGCATTTGAAGCACCTATATTAGGTTCAGTTACGGTATCTCCTGATGTCAGCGTTTGTTGTTCAGTATTTTCTAAGGAGTGATCAGGCTCAAATTTATGCATAGCCATCTTTAATAATCCATCTTCAAATAAAAAACATTTCTTTTTGTAAAAAAATGGTTTTAATTTTCCTTCGAATACCTGAATACAAACAACACTTTTACTATCACGTTGAATTTTATCAACTTTAATTTCAAAAAAAGGATTACAATAATCTTGAATAAGAGCTTGAATCCACTCCAAGGTAATATCTGAACCTAAAAAATGTAATTGGTTAATATCAATTCCAACGACAACATGACCGCCTGTACCAGACGCTAGTGCAGTTAAAACTGGACCTAAATCATCAACAGACTTAACTCGACTTAAAAAACGTGTATCCCCTGATTCCCCGGAACGTACCAATTGCATTAATTCTGGCCAGTTCATATTGCTTCCTTTCTAAAGTACCTAAAATTTACTTATTCTATGCTCATATTACATGATTAGAGTGATGATAACATTAAATATAACGTTACGTTTTAATCGTAACATAGTGATAATTAAAAAAGAAATTAATATTTTGTACTTGACCCTAGAAAAGCACCTCTGCTAGATTTTTTGGTATGAAAAATAATCAATTAAAAATACTACTTATTGGATCCGGTGGAAGAGAACATAGTCTTGCTTTAAAATTAAAAGAAAGTAATCAGAACCCTTCTCTTTTTATTGCCCCAGGAAATGCGGGTACTGCTCAATGTGGAACAAACGTTCAAATTAATGATACAGATATAGAAAACCTCTTAAAGTTTGCGATAGAAAATGAAATCGATTTAACAGTTGTAGGTCCGGAAGCGCCTCTCGTTAAAGGAATTGTAAATACATTCAACGATAACAATCTAAATATCATTGGCCCTGACGAAATAGGTGCTCAACTTGAAGGGTCTAAGGCTTGGTCAAAAGCATTCATGGAAAAATACGATATTCCAACGGCTAGCTACAAAGAGTTTACGAATTCTGCCGATGCTAAAAAGTATATAGATGACACAAATCAATTCCCAATTGTTATAAAAGCTGATGGATTAGCTGCTGGAAAAGGCGTAACGATAGCAGCCACAAAAACAGAAGCATATTCTGCAATAGAGGATGCTATAGACAACGATAAATTCCAAGAAGCCGGAAAAAAAATAATAATTGAAGACTTTCTCGATGGAGAAGAAGCCTCCATTTTTGCATTTTGCGACGGAAAAACAATTTTACCAATGACACCTGCCCAAGATCATAAAGCCATTTTTGATGGTGATAAGGGTCCAAATACGGGTGGAATGGGCGCTTATAGTCCAACCCCTCTAATAACTGATGAACTATTTAAAACAATCAAAGCAGACGTTTTTGATAAAGTGTTAAAAGGATTTAAAGAAGAAAAAATAGATTATAGAGGAATCGTTTATGCAGGAATCATCGTCGTTAAAGGAAAACCCTTAATAATTGAGTTTAATGCCCGTTTTGGTGATCCGGAAACACAAGTAGTCCTTCCAAGACTAAAAAACGACCTAGCAAGCATATTCCAAGCAATGACAACCCAAACACTTGATACAATTACCCTTGAATGGAAACCAGAATCAGCTGTATGTGTAGTTTTAGCTTCTGGCGGATATCCTGATTCTTACGAAAAGGGAAAAGAAATCAAAGGAACTGCTGATTTTTCTGACAACACATCTATTCAGGTGATACATGCAGGTACGAGATTAAACAATAAAAAGCTAGAAACATCTGGAGGCAGAGTTTTAGGCGTAGTAGGAATAGACTCGTCCCTAAAAAGAGCAATAGATCAAACTTATTCTGCCGTAGAGAAAATTTCATTTGAAAAAAGCTATCACAGAAAAGATATCGGCCACAAAGCCCTAGCCCGTTTATAGAAAAAAAAAAAAAATTCTATGAGAAATTAAATAATAAATTTAATTTCAAACAAAAAACGTCATCAAGCAAAAAATACTGAAAGCATTAAAAAATCCCAGTAGATGGCGAAATTTAATAACGCAGACTCCTAGTGGAGTTAAGTTATAAAATTTCGTCATATAGTGAGATTTTCTAATGCTTTCAGGTTTTGTGGGCGGGGTGCAAAGTATGAGGTCCTTTTTGAAAAAAGGAATGCATAGATGCATTCTCGTGTAGATACGCAAAAAATAAGAAAAGAAGCTTCAAAATTGAAGAAAAAACTTTGCCCCCCACGGATAAATCTTATACCCTGTTATTGAGAAAACTAAACATTAACGATAAATACATTATACTATGGAACAAAATTTTAACTCAAAACAACATCCCCTTATACGCCCCCTTTTACCTGCATATTTTAATTGCCGAAAAGAAGATCTTAAATCTTTAAAAGAGGCATTGAATTTACTAAACTATGAAAGTATTTCCGAAATTGGGCACAAATTAAAAGGATCTGGAGGAACGTTTGGATTTCAAGATCTTTCTGATATCGGAGACAAAATTGAAACTGCAGGAAATCAAAAAAACAAAAACTTAGCGGTAGAATACATCGACCTATTAAGTGAATTTCTAACGTCTACATCAATCTAACACATTTCTAAATACTACAATCTATACTTTATAGGTTCTAAAGATTTTGTCGATAAATGGCATAAACAATGAAAAATTTTTGGTAGGAAGCAAATGATGAATATGATGATACCTCGACGTATAAATTAAATTCGGACGAGAGTAGTCGTCGCCCTCCAGTTCTGAAATATTCTTTATATTCCGAGATTCACTTATATGCCCCTTCAAATTCAATACATCGAAACAAATTAAATAAACCATAATGCTCTGAAATGATACACCAAAAACAAACGACGTAATAAAAACAGGAATACTAAAAAGTAATGTATATGAAAATCTCTCCGCAAAATGGAAACACAACGACGATTCAGGTGATGGATTAATTTCTAAATGATGAAATCGGTGAATTTTTTGATAAATTTTTGGATGATGAAGTAATCGATGAAACCAATAATACACAACTTCAACAACCGTTATATGTAAAAAGAATATAAAAAATAGGCTCCATATATTAAATACGGAGGTGACATCGATTACAAACGATGTCACAACTACGATATAAATAGATTCAAAGACTAAACTTAAAATCCCCCTCGAAATCGTATGGTTTGTTGGCTTGTGACTATACTTTTTTGAAAATAAAAGTAATAGAAAAATTCGAACTATTGTTAGGATAATAGTTTCAGATAAAATAAAACATTGAAACGTCATTATTTATAGGCCTATCGTTCGATGCTTTAAAAAAGGAGTTTCTTTTCGACGTCGTCTTAGCGTTTCCAAATCCAAATCAGAAGTTATTGTTTCAGATTTATCTGTACTTGCTTTAGACAAAACAGTTCCCCAAGGATCAACAATAAGACTCGTTCCAAACGAGGCAATTTTTCCTGCACCAATACCTGTTTGATTCGGAGCAAGAAAAAAACATTGGTTCTCAATTGCCCGTGCCCTACAAAGAGCTTCCCAATGAGCTTCGCCTGTAGGAAATGTAAAAGAGGCAGGACAAACCATTAGTTCAACACCCTCTTTAGAATAATGTCGAAAAAGTTCAGGAAATCTCAAATCATAACAAATACTCATCCCAATTTTTAAACCAAAACATGTTCCTATTACAGGTTTTTCTCCAGCCTCAAAAACTAATGATTCAATAATTCGTGTCCCATTAAGATTCACATTAAATAAATGGATTTTTCTATAAATACCCGTAATTTCTCCGTATTCATCTATCAGAATAGAGGTATTATAGACCTTTTTCGAACCTTCAATCGGTTCATAGATTGAACCAGCCAAAATCGCTACTTTATTCTCTTTTGCTTTTTGACGGAGTGCCTGAACAATCGGTCCATCCAAGGGCTCTACTTTTTTAGATAACGATACAGATCGATAATAAAAAACTTCAGGGAATAATATGAAATTTGATCCATCATCTACGGCTTTCTGAATAGATTGATAGCAATACTCCAAATTTTCATCCAAATTGTCTGTCGTATTCATTTGAACCAAAGAAACTCTCAACTTATCCATTCTTCTTCAAAATCCCTTTTTCCGTTACCACCATATCCATTGGTCTATCATGAGATTCTTTAGGACATTCATCGATCAGTTGCCAGTCATAAGCGACACCTATCCGTTTTCCATTATATTTATCGAGCAATCGATCGTAATTTCCTTTTCCAAACCCTAAGCGAACGCCCTGTTTATCAAAAGCTAAACCAGGAACCAATATTAGGGTTTCAACAGTCGTAGACCATTTCGAATACTCTTTCGGCTCTTTAACTCCAAATTTCCCTGAAAAAAAGTTTGAATAGAAATCCCATTTTTCCTGAAAGTCACAATGATTAACCGCTCCAAAATCATATTCACCGTCTTTTGCATAAGGAAACCCTATAGATACAGAATCATCTTTAATCAATTCATGAATCATTGGTAATAAGTTCACTTCATTTTTAAGAGGATAGTAAAAAATAACGGCTTTATAATTGTTTCGAGCCAACTCTTTTAAGAGTACATCACAGATTTGACGACTTTTAATATCTACGTCTGCTTGCTCCATACTAATCCGACGTTCTAAAATTCCTCGTCGTAATGACTGCTTTTTTAACGACGTATTTCCCATAACTTTCTCACCTTTATCTTTGCTCATTTACCCTTTTAATTTAAACGATTGATAAAACTGACTTCGATTATCTCTATCGGAAAACAAACTCCAATGCGACGAATAATCCTTTTTCCAAAACTCTTCATTTTCAACTGGCTCATACAATTTACAATCTTCAATTTTCAATAATATATCGTCCCACAATTCAGACACGTCGGTAGATATGTGTAACAAACCATCATCTGTTAATCGATCTGCGATAACGGACAACAATTTATCAGAAACAACACGTCTATTATGATGTCTCTTCTTAAACCAAGGATCTGGGTGAAAAATAAACACATTATCCAAGGCCTTTTTTGGCAACGAATCTTCTAAAAAAATTAATCCCTGCCCATGAATTAACGATACATTATCTAGTTCTTCTTTATCGCAGCGTTCTTGTAGAACAGCAACAATTTGCTTTCGTACTTCTACTCCTACCATCAAGCGTTCTGGGTATGACTTCGCCCACTCCCGTAAAAAAATTCCTCGTCCAAAACCGATTTCACAATCCATGCTTTTCAATTCAGGGAATTTCTCTCTAAAATCTATTGGCTTCATTCGTTCAAAATAATTGAAAGGATTTGTATGTGTTCTTATTCTCGCCATTTTTTTTCTCTCATTTCTCTGTCTATTTTTAGTTGATGTGCCCCGAACGGTTTATTTGTAATAAATTCATATATATCCGACATAAATTCATGCTCGGGATTCCAAAACCATTTCTTTCGTTTATCAAATATTTTTACACGAACATGCTTTCCCTTTTGTTGAAAAAGGCTCAATATAATTTCCGAAATCGTTATCTTCCACGTATTTTCTCTCTGACCAATCATCAGCATAACATCTGCCTTAATTTTACCTATTTTACGTGCTAATTCGGGCAACGACAATCGACCCGTATAATGAATCATATGTGGACTTATTATTGTCACCGTTTTTACACCGGGAAAAGAGTCTAGGGACAATAACGATAAAAAAGCACCTTCAGAAACGCCCACCATATGTATATCGTCTTTATTTGCTTGTTCTAAAGACGTTGCGTATTCAATTGCTCCCTTAACGGCATTTAATTTATGATTACGTTCTAAAGGAATTATACAGATCATATCCCATTCCCCAAAAGCTTTTAAAAAGGCCTCTAAATCGTATCCTTTTTTTAAAGCGAGTTCCCTACCTGCCAAATCCAAAAATTGATCGTAACTATAAATAACAACAGGTAAGTTTTTTAATTTTCTTGGAATATAAACTACAGCTTTATAGTTTCCTGAGTACGAGTAAGGGACAATTCTTATATCATATTTTTTTTCTGGTTCATCAAAGCCTTTTTCAATAATGCGCTTTCTTTTTAAACTATCATAAGACGATGTATCGAATTCATTAGAAGAAAACGTAGTCGTTTGTGCCGACAAATCAGAAATAAAAACACAGTTAATCATCAAAACAAGACAAAAACTTTTTCGAAAAACTTTAATTACATTTTTTAAAAACATTATCTTACCTATTTATTCTTTATTGATGATATGGATTGTATCTACTATTAAATATCCCGCATAGCCAAGCACAGCCTTAATTTTCTCATATATTGGCGACAGATACGACAGCAAACTTCTTACTCTCTTTATCCAAGAAAAAAATTGATGAAATTTATTTAATCGTTATTCAATAGAGAATCAAGTCCATCATGCATCTCGTCAAATAAACCCAAATTTAAATTCGAATAGTTCATCAAATAGTGAAGGATAAAACAAACATTTCTCCCAATTTTATATACAACAAACGAGTTTATATTTTACAATACATAAAAAGACAAAAAACATGTGGAAATTCATTAATCAATACGTAAAAAAATACTGGCTTATTTACTCATTTGGATTCGTAGCCTTAACCGCAACAAATTTAGCCGCGGTAAGAATCCCTTTAGAAATAAAAGCAATCATCGATGGATTAAAAACAAATGACCATTCTGATTTAAAACGATTTGTTCTCGTAATTGTAGGTTTATCTGCGATTATTTTTATTTCACGAACACTATCGAGGCTCTTCTTTTTTATACCGGGAAGAAATGTAGAATTCGACATCAGAAACGACCTATACAAACACCTTATTAGGCTGTCTCCTCGTTTCTACAAAGAAAACAAAGTTGGAGATTTAATGTCTCGACTCGTAAATGATTTATCTGGAATACGCGTCTTCGTCGCGCTTGCTGCCTTGCATATTTTCAACACAACTATCAGTTATATTTTTGTCTTCTCAGAAATGATTAAAATTAGCTTACCACTTACTCTTTACGTAATTGCGCCGATCCCTCTCGCTATGTTTGGCATTCGGTTTTTAGTAAAAAAACTCTTTATATATATGGTTCGATACCAAAAACTATTGGGAGAAGTAACAGATAAAATCGTTGAAGCACTTTCTAACATTCATCTTATTAAATCTTATGGAATAGAAGATTCTACATTATCGATGTTCAAGGAAAAAAACGAAGAATTTTTAGAAAATGGAATCAATTTAGCAAAATATAGATCTAGCATGTTCCCTTTCATTGGAATAATTGGAAGCCTTGGTCAATGCATTCTATTTTTCGTAGGTGGTTTGTGGATTATTAAAGACCAATTAACAATTGGTGATTTTACAGCAATGAGTTTATTTTTAGCTCAAATTGTTTGGCCAACAGCCTCTCTTGCATGGATTATTAATATTATTCAACGAGGACGAACCAGTCTTAAACGAGTCAACAAAATATTAGATGAACCAGAATATTACCGTCCTGAAGATAAACAGAATATAGATATTGATAACAACGCTATGTCAGTTAAAAATTTAACATTTTCATTCCCAGATTCAAAAACACCTGCTCTAAACGATGTATCATTCGATATTCCTAAGCACAGTTCCATTGGTTTTTTCGGCCCAACGGGTTGTGGTAAAACGACGTTAGCAAAAATTTTAGCAGGATTAGAAACACCACCAAAAAACTCTGTCTTTCTTAATTACCAAGACATCACGTCAATTCCCATAGCCACATATTGGGGCTTAATATCATATGTGCCACAGCTATCATTTCTATTTTCGGATACAATTACCGAAAATATTGGATATGCAAATCAAAAATTCGAATCACCAAACAAAGATATAATTGAAAAATTATCAAAAGCATCCTCTGTATATAACGACGTCATGGCCTTCCCAGATGATTTCGAAACGATTATTGGAGAAAAAGGAATCATATTATCGGGCGGACAGAAAAAAAGAATTTCATTGGCTAGGGCATTATATAAAAAGCATTCAATCCTAATTCTAGATGACCATTTATCTGCCGTTGACCACAAAACCGAGCATTTCATCAATAAAGCAATTTATGAATTAGAGCTTAAGACAAAAATAGTAGTCTCACATCGAATTAGTGCCCTCGTCGACTGCGACAATATTTTAGTTTTAGAAAACGGAAAAATTGTTAATCAAGGTTCTCACAAAGAACTCATCAAAAAAGAAGGTCTTTATAAAGATACGTGGTTATATCAGCAAGTAGAGGAACAAAACTAATGAGTTTTGAAAACGATAAAAAGTATATCGTCCAATATTGGAACTATCTCAAAAAACATTCAAAATTACTGACAGTCGGATTTATATTAATTCCATTTATATCTCTACTTCACCTTTTTCAACCATACATAACAAAATATGGGATAGACGAAAACATCCTAAAAAATGATTATAGTGGACTCACTTTAACAGCAACTTTATTTGCAATGTGTGTTATTGGAGAATTTATTTCCCGTTGTCTACAATCGTTTATCTTTCAGTATATAGGACAACAAACAATCGCTGAGATTCGAAAAGACTTGTTCAAACATGTGCTTACATTTTCTTCTAGCTATTTTGATAAAACACCTTTGGGAACAATTACATCTCGATTAACAACAGACATCGAAGCATTAAACGACAGCTTTGCAAGCGGAGTCGTTACCCTTTTAAGTGATTTACTTACGCTAATAGGGATTATTGGATTCATGCTTTACCTTAGTCCAAAACTAACCTTGATTGCGATTCTAATTGTTCCTCCTTTAGCAATAATTAGTAATTTTTTCAGAATAAAACTTCGATACTGTTTCAACAAAATACGAACGTTAACGGGAAAAATGACCGGAATGCTACAAGAACAATTACATGGCGTTTCAATTATCCAGCTATTTGGTCGGTATTCAAAAAACTATTCTATGTTCAAAAAAATAAACAGCGATTATAGAAAAGCTAATGTTCAATCGGTCGTTTACGACGCTCTTTTATATTCCTTAGTTGAAGCAATAAGTTCCGTCGCGGTTGCTTTAGTTTTATGGTATGGGTGGGGTCAATACAATCAAAGTTTAGTCACAATTGGTTTATTGGTAGCATTTATAGAATATATTCAAAAGTTCTTTCATCCTTTAAAAGAGCTTTCAAACAAATTTGCGATATTACAACATACATTAGCAGCATTAGAAAAAATATTTGGAACATTTGAAGTAAGAGATTCTATACCAAAAGGAACAATTCCACTCAAAAGTTTAAACGAAGAAATTAATTTTTCTAATGTTTCATTTGCCTATCCTAGCCATGAAGATAAAAAAATACTCCATGACCTCAATTTCAAAATTAAAAAAGGCCAAACTCTAGCAATCGTAGGCCCAACTGGTTCCGGCAAAACGACAATTAGTAGAATCCTTACCAAACTTTATATTGGCTATACAGGTTCTATTACTGTCGACAATAATGAAATAAAAGACATCGTAACAAAAGACCTACGACAACTTTCGTCAATTGTTTCTCAAGACGTTCAACTATTTAGCTCGTCAATTAAATTCAACATAACCTTGGGAAACCCCTCGGTAACCGATGAAATGATGGTAAGTGCTGCTAAAAAGGTTCAAATTCATGCCGATATATTAGGTCATGAAAACGGTTATGACTCCCTTGTCCAAAATGGAGGCCAAAATCTTTCGGCAGGACAAGCCCAATTAATAACCTTTGCAAGAGCATTAGCATCCCCTGCCCCACTAATCCTTTTGGACGAAGCAACGGCATCCGTAGATTCCCAATCGGAAGCAAAAATTCAATCGGCATTGGAAGAAATCCTTACTCAAAAGACGGTCATTGTAATCGCACATCGATTGTCAACAATTAAGAAAGCAGATACAATCCTAGCTATGAAAAATGGTCAATGTATCGAAATGGGAACTCACGACGAACTGATGGCTAAAGATGGATACTACGCTAAATTATTTAAACTTCAATTTTCCTAAAAAAATCCTATGAATATTACAAAATTTTTATTTTCAAACAAAGAAAAAATATCTAATTGGTTATCTGAAAAAGAAAGTCAAGTTACTCCCGTTTTCTATTCGTCTGTAGATGTTAGAGATTCTGGGTATAAAACGGCAGTTGTAGATACCAACTTTTTCCCAGCCGGGTTCAATAACTTATGTTACGTTGGTCAAACAGATGCCGTTTCAGCCTTTCAGGATTTCATGAAAAAGAAATTCCCAACCGTTAAAAATATATTAATCGTTATCGAAGAACATACAAGAAACCTTTGGTATTTAGAAAATGCGAAAGTTCTCCAATCTATTATTAACCGTGCTGGTTATACAAGTAAAATTTCTACTGTTTTAGAAGACGATACACAATCTATGTCCACTCTAAAAACTGCATCGGATGCCGAAATTGATGTCTACAATTTAGATAGACAAATATGTAAAAATAATTCAGAAACATTCGACCTTGTTATCTTAAATCACGACCTTAGTTCAGGAATCCCCTCATGCCTTGAAAAAATAAAAATACCTATTATTCCTTCCTTAAAAGCAGGCTGGTATAACCGATCAAAAACTCATCATTTTAAATGTACAAACGACCTCATAGACGAGTTTGCGAGCGAATTTGGGATTGACCCTTGGTTCTTTACTTGCCTTTATGAAACTGCTGAAGCTGTAAATATTAACGAAGAATCAGATAGAATTACTTTAGCAACTAAAGCAAAAACACTTCTCGAGCGCATTCAAAAAAAGTATGACGAACACGATATCAAGTCAAAACCATATCTCTTCTTAAAATCAAGTCAGGGGACATATGGAATGGGCGTTCAAGCAATTTATGATTCTGAAGATATTTTAACTTTGAACCGAAAAAACAGGAATAAACTATCTAAAGGAAAATCTGCAAATATAATCAACAATTTCATACTGCAAGAAGGATTAGAATCCGCTTTAACTATTGAGGATAAATCAGCTGAAGTTTGTATTTATAATATTGGCAGTAAATCAGTTGGAGCCTTCTATAGAGTGAACACAAAAAAATCTGTACGAGATAATCTTAATTCTTCGGGAATGGAATTTAGAAAAATATGTCCAGCGGCAATGAAACATCCTGACTGTCTTCCCGACACAAATGATTATTGTGGAATTCCTCTTTTACAAGATAAATTCTTTGTTTACCATGTCGTTGCAAGACTCTCGATATTGGCATCTGTTAAGGAAGTCCAAGAACTGGAAATGAAGTCATGAAATTTGCGTTTCTAATGGACCCTCTTAAAACGATAAACATTATAAAAGATACGACTTATGTATTCATTAAAGAAAGCCACTCAAGAGGTCACGATTGTTACTTTATTGGCCAAGACGATATTTACTTTAAAAATAATTCCGTTCACTTAAACACTATCAAAATTGAACCAACTGACAACGAAAACAAACAATTTAATGAGATAAAATCAGAAACTCTCTCTGCAGAAGAATTCGATGTAATTTTTATACGTCCTGACCCACCTTTTGACGATCGATACCTTCGAAACACTTGGCTACTAGACTTATGTAAACATCCCTATATAATGAATAATCCAAAAGGAATACGAACTGTAAACGAAAAAATATTTGCACTTCAATTCGATTCGATGATTCCAACTTCCTTAATTACTCAAGATAAAGAAGAATACTTAGACTTTTTAAACAAACATAAAAAAATCATAATCAAACCACTTAACGGATATGGCGGACAGGGAATATTTATCGTGAATGAAGGCGATACGAATATGAATGTAACATTTGAAACTTTAATTAAATTAGAAAACAGTCCCATCCTTTGCCAAACATATATCCCTGAAGCATCTGTTGGAGATAAACGAATTTTACTATTAGATGGAGAACCATTGGGAGCTGTCCTTAGAGTTCATAATAAATTAGACCATAGAAATAATTTTTTCGCTGGTGGAAAAGCTATTGAAACAGAAATTACAGATAATGATAAAAAAATAATCGACACCATTCGACCATACTTAAAAGAGAATCAATTAAGCTTCGTAGGTATCGACATTATAGGCGACTATTTAATAGAAATTAATGTAACCTCGCCAACGTGTTTACAAGAAATGAATACCATATACGATCAAAAACTAGAAAAACAAGTCATTGATTTCGTTGAATCTAAAGTTAAAAACAACATAAAAAAGGACATATAATATGAGCGAACAAACATTATCTTTATACCATTTTCCTTCATGCCCATACTGCCAAAAGGTATTAGCATACATCAGACAAAACGAAATAAAAGATATCGAATTAAAAAACATCATGGAAGAACCTGATTTCAGACAAGAACTATTTTTCTTAACAGGAAAAAACCAAGTTCCTTGTTTAGTAATAAATGGAGAGCCAATGTTAGAATCTAACGATATTATCGATTGGCTTGTTCAAAACAAATAATAAGTTCCCATATATCAATTCAAAAAGGAGACTCACTAATGGTTGAAGAAATAAAAGAGGTCATACAAGCAGAACTTCCAGAGGCCATTGTTTACGTGTTCGATCCCAATCAAGATGGACAACATTTTGAAGCGCTCGTCATCGATAAACAGTTTGAAACATTGTCATTAGTAAAACAACATAAATTAGTTATGAATGCACTAAAGTTAGCATTTGCTACAAGTGTTCACGCTCTTGGTCTTAAAACATTTACGCCTAAAAAATGGGACGCTGTTAAAGACCAGTACATCAGATAGTGATAAACTGTATTCAATTAAACTGAATTTTGTTAAAAAAATAAGCAAAAAGATCCGAAGCCCTAAAAATAAAATTATAAAAAAAGGAACAAACATTATGGAAAACAATCAAGACCAAATTGAACTAAAAAAAAGCATCGAAAACATCGATAAAGAAGTAAAAGAAAACAAAATCA
Source organism: bacterium (assembly GCA_018698675.1). Lineage (GTDB taxonomy): Bacteria > Margulisbacteria > Marinamargulisbacteria > JABIPA01 > JABIPA01 > JABIPA01. The sequence continues at coordinate 41,398 of JABIPA010000017.1, forward strand.
TTCTTTACATGAAGGGCTACAGAGATATGCCTCAATGCGGTTTCTCTTCTCAAGTCGTTCAAGTATTAAAACTAATGGGAATCGAATTTGAAACACGAAACGTTTTAGAAGACGACTACTTAAGAGAAGGAATCAAACAGTACTCTGATTGGCCAACCATTCCTCAATTGTACATAAATGGCGAATTTATAGGCGGTTGTGACATCATCATGGAAATGTACGAAAATGGCGAGCTAAAAACGGCTGTAGAATCTTAAACTAGCTACAAAAACACTCATTTTAAATAGAGTAGCTTTCTTAAAAGATGTTACTCTATTTAAATAACCATTCTCCCAACCCCATTGCTATAAAACTACCAAAACTATTTAACTCAAATTCATTAAACTATAATACAGCTAATCTACCCTATTTATATTCGATAATATCTAAATAAAAATAGACAAAAAAAAAGGCCCTAATTAAAGGGCCTTTTTCATTTTCGAATTTTAGAAAAACTAAACTTATTTATTTGCGTTAATAAGTTCGTATATCTTTCTAATTTCTTCTTTCAATTCTTTATTCTCTTTTTCTAGTCTATCCAAAATTGATGTTGGTTGAGAATGAGGAGTAATCGCAACATTCACATACTTAAGACCCGTTTTAGATGACGACTCCCAAGCCTGACCAACTATTTGTGATGACTGTTCAACAGTTAAGTTAGAAGGAGAAACTGCAATTGCAATTCCATCATTACTTCCACTAGGAACAATATAGTCTCCAGATTTAACAGAACCTTTAATTTTTACTGGAACTTGTCCAACAAAAGCCACTGTTTCATACGTTAATTCTGTGTCTTTACCTTTCCAGTTACCAACTACTAACGGCATACTAGAAATTACCATCACTTTTTGAGCACCAACTAAATCTTTAGAGATATGACCATCTTTCACACCAATGATATCTCCCGGCTCCATTTCTTCACGGTTATCTGCTTTTGGTAAATACTCCGCATAATCCGCTCCGTATGATTCAAATTTAACACCTGATTGAGAAAGAAGTTGACTGTCATGGCCTTTAATAGAACCGAACGATTCTTCTCCTTTACCTTTGAATCCGATAAATTCATTTGAGTCATCAATATTGTCTGAATCTAAACTAAGAGATAAAACATTTCCTTCTGTTGAATTGTTTTTCATCGTTATTCCATATCCGTCGTCTTTACTAGCAAACAAGTTAATCTGACCATCAGACATAGTATATGTTGCTGAATCATTATCTGAAACAATAAAAATGTCGTTTTTAGCAGAAATTCTCATGTTATATTCTGAAGAAATTGCAAATCTAGGAACCGAACCACTATTACTATCCATCTTAATTTGAGCATCAAACGCATCTGGTATAGTTAAACCCAGCCCCGAGTATGTAGTTGTATCTCCAAATTTCAAAGGAGAATCAGTCACAAATCTTAGAGGTGTAGCCGTGTTATCAACGTCGCCACTTAGTTTGAACGCCCCACTCGTTTCAGATAATCCACCATCGGTTGCTGCTGAGTATGTCGTGTCGCTATCCGTAATCGTTGTATTCGTTACTCCTGTAACACGTCCTTGCGCATCTACCGTCAATGCTGGTACTTGCGTCGCTGACCCATACGTTCCTGCTGTTACCGCTGTATTTGCTAGTGAAAATGCTCCACTTGCTAATCCCAGTCCCGTTCCTGCTGTGTATTCAGTATTCTCATCCGTAATCGTTGTATTCGTTACTCCTGTAACACGTCCTTG